>NZ_CP039253.1:670500-1341000 GCF_004795915.1 Rhodococcus sp. PAMC28707 | reverse complement strand
TACGGGAGTGCGCGGCGAACAATGCGTGCAGCTCGGCCGCACTCATTCCGACGTCGAGCGCCCGGCGAAGGGAGTTCTCGGTGATCCGATAGACCGTCGCAGCACCCGCGGATTCGACATCGGCGACGAGTTCGATCCTATGCTCGAGATCGGGCTCGAGGGGACCGGGCGCGACGAGCGTGAGGTCGGCCTGAATCAGGACGTAATCGATCGGTTCGGGCAGCGCAGCACGCATTGCGGCCTCGGCGTCGCCGCCGTGCAGGAGCGCCTTACCCGGCGTCGACAGCGCTCCGCGGGCGACGATGCCCATAGCCGTCGCCTCGCCGATCATCTTCGATACCGGCCGAAGCGCGTATCGCGACATTGCACGTGGTCGACGCCAGGCGAGGCCGCGCGAGACCTCGCCTTCGGCGATGGCATTGCCCGGGCCCAGTTCGGCAAGGAACTCGAGAATCGTTCGACGGTCGCGAGGAGCAGCAGGGGAGCGCACTTCTTCGGACAACGCGGCAACCGGTTTGTCGTTGGGGTCACGCATCCCGATCAGCCAGGGCGCACGTTGTACATCCAGCCATGCCGCGGCGAGGGTATGCCATCGGGATGCCGGAGTCGCGGTGGTCCACGGTTCGACGGCTGGGGTCGGACCCCAGTAGTCCTCGCCCGAATCGTTGGGTGGCAGCGGATCGGGGGTTCCGCTGGTGATGAGCGATGCAGCTGCCAGCACTTCCAAAAGCAGGCTGACGCGGTGTTCGTCGAGCCCGGTTGCCTTGGTGATGCGCTTGACTTCACGTACGCCCAGGCCACCGGCTTTGAGCGCGGGGGCGGGCGTGATCGACAGTGCTTCGATGATGAGGGCACAATGCCGAATCAGTTCCAGGGCCTCACCCGCTGCGGCAGCATTGACGTCGGTGAGGGGGTATTTGATGCTGGCGCGCTTCGGCGGCGTCAGCGACGTCGGATCGAAAATCGGCTCGCCGCGTAGGGCCTGGCCAACCTGCTGAGGGAGTTCTACAGTCTGTTCGTCGAGCCAGATCAGCAGCCCGGCGCGCAGTAGCTTCTGCACCGGACGATCCTCGGACGTGCCCGGTGCAGCATCCCTGGTACGTCCAGTCGGTGATGAACGAGCCAGTGTCATGAGCAGGGTGCGTTCACCTTCCCCAATTCGAGCGAGCGCGTCGGTGATTCGCTCGGGGGTGAGGTCGTCGGTCGGGTCGAGTAGTCGCCCGATTCGCCACGGGACCGCATCCCGCGCCGCCGGCGGCATCCGAATCGAGCCCGTTCCCCAGATGAGTGCTCGTTCTCGCAGAAATCCGAGGGCTTTGTCGACGGCCTTGGTCGTGGCTCGCTTGCCGACAGCAGCATCGAGTCGCTCGCGGTCGACCGGCATTTCGTGGGCGCCCTCGAGCGCAAGGATCTCCAGAATCGTCAGCGCCAACGTGTCGAGTGCGTCAGCGCAGCGCAGGATCGAGGCACGCTGTTCGGCCCGTCCGGCGAGTACGCCGATGGTCGTCGGTGGTGGCACGGTGAGGTCGGGTCGCAGCGTGAGGATGCTGACGAGCTCGTTATCGGTCCGTGAAGAAAGCCACGCTGCGAGGTCTGGAGGCACTGCAGTATCGGTCATCGACTACCAGATTAGAGACCTGGACTGGCTTTGGGTGCAGCGCAGGTGTCAAAATGGTCCCATGGTGAACAAGTCGAAGAAGCCCTACGTAGATCCAGGCTGGCCGGAAACCGCTCGCGGCGACCATGCGGTCAGTGAATTGGCGTCCTCGCGCTCGGGAAGCTTGTCGCCGTTCGGCGAGGAAACCGAGTTTCCGTTGCCCGTGGACCAACTGCTGTACGCCCATCCAGTGACCGTCATCAACCGTTAATTCCGACCATAGAAAAAGGCCCCCGAGTGATCGGG
This sequence comes from Rhodococcus sp. PAMC28707, assembly GCF_004795915.1. Taxonomy (NCBI): domain Bacteria; kingdom Bacillati; phylum Actinomycetota; class Actinomycetes; order Mycobacteriales; family Nocardiaceae; genus Rhodococcus; species Rhodococcus sp. PAMC28707. Next base: position 1,339,097 of record NZ_CP039253.1, on the reverse strand, counting down.
GGCCTTTTTCTATGGTGTGGGGTTTCTACTGAGGCAGGAATGCCTTGTTTGCCTGGTAGAAATTGACGACCTGTGGGTCGAGCTGGATGCCCTGTGTCGCGTTCTGAATGAACGAAGCGATCGCCGGATCGTTCGTGACGGTCTGAACGGCGCTCGTGATGCCGTCGATTACCTCGGCGCTGCCGTCGATGGTGGGGATGCTCGTGAGGTCGGGGAGCTTGGGTGCCTCGGGAGCGGACTGTGGGGATGCAGGCGCGCTGCGTTCGCTGGGCGAACTGCTCAGGCCAAGGCTCGACGAGCAGGAAGGCCATGCGCCCCAACCCTGCGAGGCGAGAACCTTCTCGGCGACGACAATCTGCTCTTCGCGGCTGGCCTGGTTCGCGGTGGCGGCATACTGCCCGCCGCCATGTGAACTCCAGGTGCTCGGCGAGAACTGCAGGCCACCCTGGAATCCGTTTCCGGTGTTGATGCCCCAGTTACCGCCTGCTTCGCACTGTGCGAGGCGGTCCCAATCGGAATCGGGGGCTGCACTGGCGGTGCCGGTGAAGGCCATGCCTGCTGTGCCCATGATGGCGCCGGTGACGGCGACCTTGGCTACGGTCCGGCCGGTGGTGGTCGGCTTGCGATGACGTCCGCTCATACGAGTTGAAATCCTCTCCACAGGCGCCTGCGAGGTCAGCTGTCGGGTTCGGGCTGAGAGGTAGCCCGGCCCAGCGCTTCCAAGTGGAAGTGCGTGGGCTTCACCCCAAGGAAATTCTCTGCCGAGGTAGTGAATTTCCGGTTATCCGAGAGGACGTGTGGGTCCCCCGTCCTCGTCCCCTGGGTGTTCTTGTGGGGGTCCGTTCCCGCGGGACGAGGTTTGGCGCTGCGGGTCCGGATTCAGCCGAAGTTTCTCAGCCGTGGACGACCGTACTGAAATTCCCGCGGAGTGTCACTATTTGGTAACTCTTGGTTTTTCGAGTTGTCCGGATGTGCGGCCCAGCACAGTTTTCGTCATCGGCCGAATGTGCAGCTAGCGGCGTTGCTGCTCGTTGAACCCCTGCTTGTTGCGCGTCCGTTACCTGGCTGTTATGTGATGGAAGTCACACCCATCCGCGAATGGGGCTGGAGTGTCAGGAGTCGACGATGTCCTTGCCGAGCGGCATGAGTGAGATGGGGACCATTTTGAGGTTCGCGACGGCGAGTGGAATGCCGATGATCGTGATCGCCATCGCAATCGCCGACACCACATGCGCGATGGCGAGCCAGATGCCGGCAACGATGAGCCAGATTACGTTGCCGACGACCGCCGCGACCCCCGATGTCGGTTTGTCGACGATCGTCTTGCCGAACGGCCACAGGGCGTAGACGCCGATGCGGAACGACGCGATACCGAACGGGATCGTGATGATGAGGATGCAGCAGATTATGCCCGCCGCAAAGTAGCCGATAGCCAGCCATAGTCCGCCGAAGATCAACCAGATGATGTTGAGAACGACTCGCATGTGGTGCCCCCCCTGTTTATCTCGCCCGCCGGCCGGACAGCAATGCAAACACTATCGCCAGCACGAAGCCCAGGGGCGAGAAGATCATTGCGGTCAGATAAAGCCACAGTGGGGGGTCGTCGCCGGAAAGCGCAGGCACCGCGAAGATGGCGACTATCGCGATCAACCCGATCGCAAATATCGCCAACGAGATACGAAGAAGGGTCGTGCCGTTTCGGGGTGTTTGATCAGCCACGTCGGTAACGGTAGCCCGACAAACCGGCGTGCTGCCGAGCACTCCTTCGCGCTATGCTGGGTCATTCGCGTCCAACACCGCTGTTGGACGCGAAATTTGTGCAAAACAGGCTATTTACCGAGACAAATGGACGGGTGAGCGCAGTGCCTACCGGCAAGGTGAAGTGGTACGACGTCGACAAGGGATTCGGCTTCCTCTCGCAAGAAGAAGGAGAGGACGTCTACGTCCGCTCGTCGGCGCTGCCAGCGGGTGTCGAGGGCCTCAAAGCAGGTCAGCGCGTCGAGTTCGGTATGGCCGCAGGACGCCGTGGGCCTCAGGCGCTGAGCCTGAAAGTTCTCGAGCCGGCTCCCACCCTGCGTCAGAACACCGCCAACCGTCGTGAGCCCGTCGAGCGTAAGCACACGCCCGACGAGCTGCACGGGATGGTCGAGGACATGATCACGCTTCTCGAGGCAACGATCCAGCCTGAACTGCGTAAGGGTAAGTACCCCGATCGCAAGACCGCTCAGAAGATCTCCGAAGTGGTCAGGGCGGTTGCGCGCGAGCTCGACAGCTAACCGGTCGGTGTCGTCGCGATCGACCAGATCGCGTGGCTGATGATCTCTTCCTGCTGGGTGTCGGTGTCGATGATGCCGGAGGGCAACCTGATTTCGACGCCCAGCAGTGCTCGTCCGTCGGCGTCGACGGGTGGCACGGTCAGACCCAGTTTCTGATCGGGCAGGTACAGCGAGTCTGTTTCGACGACGTCGGCCCCGGCATCGTCGGAATACACAGCTGCGAGAATCCACGGCGCCGAGGTGATCTCGGAGGGCAAAGACAGCTGCAGCGGATAGCCCTCCCGAACCGGCACGCTGGCGCTCGATCCATCGTTCTCACACAGTGGCGCCTCGACGGGGCAGTACAGGTACGGCTCGACGGTGACGGCTTTCCCGTCTGCGAATGCCGTGATGGTCGGTCGGTGCGCTGGAGCGTTGGAGACGAGTTGCGCGAGCACGGCGACGAATGCCACGCCGACGACGATCAGTCCGGCAGCTCCGATCGCCAGTAGCTTCATTGTCTTCGGTGCAAGATTCACTTAACTCACGTTCTCTTGGGGTGAATAGTCGGGACCGCGCTGCTCGGCGTGCTCGGGTCGGTTTCCGCCGAGTCCGGGAAGCAAAGTCTTGCCGCGGTAGGTGAGGATGGTCTGCACCAGGCCGATCGTAAGCAAAATCGAGACGACCGTGAAGCCGAGCCAGTACTCGGTGGGCAACAGCACTCCCAGCGTTCCGCCAAGTACCCAGCACAGCTGGAGGACGGTCTCCGAACGCCCGAATCCGGACGCAATGGATTCGGGTGGGAGATCGGATTGCAGAGATGCATCGAGCGAGACCTTGGCGAGCGCACTCGCACAGGAGGCGACGAGCGCGGCCAATGCGGCGGTCAGCAGGCTGTCGGTGACGGCCGCGACGATAGCAACGACGGTGACAGCGAACGTACATCGGATGATCATGATGGACGGGCGGCCGAGCTTGATCCGAGCGCCCGCGGCGTTGCCGGAGAAATTGCCGATTGCTGCGCATGCACCGACAAGTCCGAGCATCGCGGCCTGCTTGATCGGTTCGTGTTCGGTCTGAGCCTTGGCGACGAAGGCTATGTAGAGCGTCAGAAATCCGGTGAGAATGCGTACGGTTCCGTTGCCCCACAGGCCGACGATGACGGCTTTGCCCAGCGGTTGGCGGCGGTTCTTCGGTGGTGTGGTCCCAGGCTTTGCACGGTGCATCACCTCTGTCTCGGCGTCGTCACCGTGGTATCGCAAGGTGGCTGGAACTTCGCCTTCGGTCACTTCGACCCACGACGGGATCCGCATGCTGAGGTAGGCGCCCAGCACGGTGACGGCAGCTACGAACCACAGTGCGCCCGGCGATCCGGAAAGCCAGGCGATAGCGCCCGCGATGCCGCCGGCGACGATTGTTCCGCCGATCAGGCCGAACACTGTCAGGCGAGAATTGACACGAACGAGGTCGATCTCGGGTGGAAGTACACGCGGCGTCACGGCGCTCTTGAGTACTGCAAAGGATTTACTGAACACCAGCATGCCGAGCGCAGCCGGATAGAGAATCCAGCTGTCGAAGTTGAACACCAGCACAACGGCCAGCACGGTCCGTAGCAGGAACGAACCGGCGAGCGCGAGCCGTCGACCATGCTGCAGCCGATCGAGCATCGGTCCGATCAGCGGCGCTATCAAAGCGAACGGAGCGATGGTGATGACGAGATACAGCGCAACCTTCGTCTTGTCCTCACCGGTCGCGGCGGAGAAGAAGAGTGTGTTGGCCAACGCGACAGCCGTGGCGGCGTCGGAGGCGAAGTTGGCCATCGTCGCGTACGTCAGCGCGGTGAGTCCAGATTTGTCGGCACCGTCTGCTTTCGCGGCTCGATGGAAAGTCGCGATGCCCTTGTTGGTGAGCTCGCGGCTGCGCATCGCAGCGACGCGAGTGACGGTCAACTTGCGGGGCATGGGCGGCGGCTTCGGTCCACGCGGACGATCACCCGGCGGGGTAGTCGACGGGTGAAGAGGAGGCAGCGGAGTTCTGCGGCTGGCGGTGCGTGGAGCCGGCGGATAGTTCTCGAACCCCGGGTGGTCCTCTCCCGGCGGGGTGTCGGAGTTTCGAGGATCTGTCACGTCGTCAATTCTGTCCTAAAACCGGAGGGTGTGAGTACACCGACTCACTCCACGGGTGTGAACTCCACCTCGAACATGCTCGGCCACAGCTTTCCCGTCACCAGAAAGCGGTCGGTGTCGGGTATTTGGGCGATCCCGTTGAGCACGTCTGCGCCGTCGCGTTCGCGCTCGGACATCGAGTTCCACAGCGGTTCGGCATCGATGATCTCCGACACCGTCCCGGTGGCAGGGTCGATCCTCGCAATATCGAACGTGCGCCAGATGTTGGCGTAGACCGATCCGTCTTCGGCGCATTCGAGTTCGTTCAACGATTCGAGCGGCGTTCCGTCGAGCGTTACTTCGACGGTGCCGGTGGCCTCGAACGTGTCCGGATCACGGAAAGTCAGCATCGAGGACCCGTCGCTCATCACCAGGCCGTCCGCTGCCGCGCAAAGACCCCAGCCTTCACCGTCGTAGCCGACCTCGCGCGCGCCGGCCAGAGTGGTCTTGTCTCGGGCGAACGCGATTCCGTTCTGCCAGGTGATCTGCCACACGGTATCGCCGGCGACGGTCAGGCCCTCGCCGAAGTACTGGGCAGACAGATACACACGCCGCAGTTCTTTGCCCGTGTCCAACGACGACACGCGCACGTACGACGAACCCTTGCGGCCGGTGCCCTCGTAGAGCTCGCCGTTGTCGATCTGCAGACCCTGGGTGAATGCGGAACGGTCGTGCTCGAGGGTCCTGACCACGGTGACCGTCGACCTCATTGCCGGAAAATCTGCGCTGACCTCGCGTTCCGTCGAGCACCCGACAAGCAGAATAGGCACCGCGAGGACGCCGAGCACGCGGCGGAGCGAGGCGATCATCTGCACCATCATGGCAGCCCGAACTGGGCACTCCGGAAGTGATGCGGCAAAATGAACCTGTGAGTTTCGCATCTTTCCCAGAGCTCGACCAGATTCGTCCTGTCCTAGCGGAAGCCGCCGAGTTGGCGCGCCGTGCTCTGATCGACCTGGGTGAAGGCGGCGTCGGCGATTATCTCGGTGTCACCGCCGAGGACGACAGTGCGGCGACACATCGCTTCATCGCCGACCTACCCGGCTACCGCGGATGGCAATGGGCCGTGGTCGTCGCAGCCCCCGCCGACGCGGACAGTGCCACCGTCAGCGAACTCGTCCTGCTGCCGGGCCCCGATGCCCTGGTGCCGCCGACCTGGCTGCCGTGGGACGAGCGCATCCGCCCCGGCGATCTGGGGCCGGGTGATCGGCTCCCACCGCGAGCACACGATCCGCGTCTCGTCCCCGGATACGTCGCCACCGGTGACCCCCAGGTCGACGACGTCGCGTACGAGCTCGGCCTGGGCCGTCCGCAGGTCCCCAGCCGTGAAGGGCGTCTCGAAGCGGCCGAGCGCTGGCACGACGGCGAGTTCGGTCCGGACAGTGAGATGGCGAAAGCTGCACCGTCGACATGCGGACTGTGCGGGTTCTACCTCCCGCTCGCTGGATCGTTGTCGGCGGCGTTCGGCGTCTGCGGCAACGAGTATGCGGCCGACGGCCACGTAGTGCACGTCCAGTACGGCTGCGGTGCGCATTCCGATACCGAGCTTCCCACCGGCGCCGGGTCGCCCGCCTACGATCCGTTCGACGATGCGGCCCTCGATGTCACCGCGCAAGCGCCGACTGTCACTGCCCCGGCTTCCGAGACCGAGAACACCTTCGTGTCGGACCATGCGTCCGAGCCACTGCAGGATGCGCAATCGGACAGTTGAGAGATCCGTACGACACCGAGGCGTTGCGCGCCTCGACTTTGTCTGCCTGGACGGATTCGCCTACCCGGTTGCGCGAAGACGCTGCCACCGAAGCGGACCTGGTTCGCGGGGGTTATCGCGACCGTCTGCTGACGGAACTCGCGCAGAATGCTGCCGATGCGGCAGCCCGAGCGGGAGTTGCCGGACAGGTGCGGGTCTGGGTGTCCGGTCGCGACCTGCACGTTGCCAATACCGGTGCACCACTCGATCGCGACGGAGTCCATGCGCTCACGGCCTTGCGGGTGTCGGCGAAGACATCCGGTGTGGGTCGCTTCGGGGTGGGTTTCACGGCGGTCCGCTCGGTCAGCGACGAGATCGAATTTCGTTCCACTGCAGGTGGAGTGCGCTTCAGTGGCGCGAGGACCCGTAGTGTTCTCACCGATGCGGGCCTGAATGTACCCGATGCCGGGGTTCCCGTGTTGCGACTTGTCTGGCCTGCCGAAGAACCTCCAGCAGTAGGGTTTTCGTCGGAGATCATCCTGCGGGACGTCGAGGTGGCCGGGCTGCTCGACGCCATGCGCGCCGAAGCGATCGACCTGTTGCTCGAATTGGAATCGTTGGTCTCGATCGAAATCGGCGAAGATCGGCTCGACCGGACGATCGAGGGGGAGGGTCTCGAGTCGGTGAAGGTCGGCGATCTCGAGTGGTGGCAATTCCGCACCGCTCACGCCAGATGGCTCGTCCCTGTTTCCGGCGGTGTGCCGACAGTGGTGGCATCGGATGTCCTTCGTGCGCCGACTCGTTCGGACGAGGAGTTGTCACTGCCGGCGCTCGTCGTCGCGGACGTGCAGATGCAGCCGGACCGTCGGCGCGTTCTTCCCGGTGCGCACCTGCTGCGCGTCGCGGAGGGGTACGGGGAGATGATCGCTGCTTTTCCTGCCCGGTTCAGAACTCGACTTGTTCCGGTCCCCGGCTTTCCGCGTAGCGAGGTCGACGGGATCTTGCGTGAGCAGATTCTTCGGGAATCCGTCTCTGCCCGTTGGCTTCCGTCGGTGACCGGTGAGAATCTGATCCCCTCGCGGGCGATGGTGCTGCCGGGACTCACCGAAGAGCTCGGTGAGCTTCTAGCAGATGTGTTTCCCGATCTGGTCGGGGCTGCGCTCTCGGGTCCGCGGAACGCAAGCGCGCTTGCTGCGGTCGACGTACACCGAATCGGCCTCGCAAGACTTGCCGAGATGCTGACGGGTATCGACCGTGAGCCTCGCTGGTGGGGGCGACTCTACGATGCGCTCACTCCATTGGTCACCGACGGTGTGGCGGCGGAAGAGCTTGCCGCGCTGCCGGTTCCGCTGTCGGACGGCCGGACGATAACCGGTCCTCGTACTGCCGTTCTCGGAGCGGGCGTCAGTGGGGTCGGGTCGGTGCATTGGGCCCGGCTGGTGCATCCGGACGCGGTGAGCCCACTGTTGTCGAGGTTGGGCGCGGCGGAGGCAACCGCAACCGATCTGCTGTCCGATTCGGCGCTGGAAGCGTTACTCGAGGACCTCGACTGGGACGAGACCGACGCCGTCGTCGATACCGTGACTTCGGTGCTGGCGCTCGCCTCGTCCGCGGGCGAGCTCCCTTCTTGGATAGGTTCGCTGCCGCTAGAGGACTCCGATGGGGAGCTTCGTGCCGCCGATGAATTGCTGTTGCCCGATGCCCCACTTGCAGGCCTGTTGGTCGCGGACTCGCCTTTCGGGCTGGTCGCAGATTCTGTCGTCGCGCACTACGGGCCTGCAGCGCTTCGCGCGGTCGGAGTGGGCTGGGGATTCGGCACCGTGACCGATGACCTCCCGACCGGTCCGGATCATGATCTCGACGACGAGGACTCGTGGTGGGCTTCGTTGGCGGAGGACCCGGCGGTGCTCACTGCCGTGCGAGACCTCGATCTGGTCGATGAGCAGCGGTGGCCGGATGCGTTGACGCAATTGATGTCCGATCCGGCAACCCGGGCAGCGGTGCAGGCGCGGGACGGGTACACGGCGTGGTGGCTGCGTACGCACGCCCGGGTCGACGGCGAGCGGCTGGGAAGTTATCGAGCGCCCTCGGACTTCACGTTCGCCGGTCTGCTCGACCCACTCGATCACCCGAATGCCGACGATGTGGCGGCGGCGCTTGCCCCCAGTTCGTGCGACAGCGCGTGGTTCACCGGCCTGATTCTTTCGAGATTGGCCGATCCTTCGCGATCGCCGACTCCTGCGGTCATCACGCGAGCTCATCGACTCGTCGCAGACGCTGTCACTTCGGGGCGAGTGGAACTCGACGAGTTGGATGCGCCGACGAAAGTGCGTGCTGTTTCCGGCAGTCTCGTCTATCCTGCCGACGCGATCGTGCTCGACCGTCCATGGTGTGTGGCCGCGGTCCCCGCCGACGTCGCGATCCTGTCGTCCATGGATACCGCGTCGTCGTTGGCGTCGATCCTGGACGTGCGGACCGCCTCGGAATCGATCTCCGCAGAAGTGTTGGGAATCGGCCGGGTGAGTTCGTGGGACCGCGAGCCCGGAGCGGTACTCGCATGCGCAGAAATGGGTGTGGAGCTGCCGGTAGGGCAGGTTGTCGTGCACCGCGAACTTGTCGTGAGACTTACCGGGGCCGTCGAGGGTGATCATCACCTCGCCTGGTGGGTGACCGAGGACGGAACTACGCATTGCGCGCAGAGTTGGGAGAGACCCCGTGGACGGTGACGTGTTGGCGTGGATGGTCGAGCACCGGGTTGTGTGGCTGACCACACTTTTCTGGATTATCACCACGCTCGGAAATACGATCGCGATGTTCCTCTTCTCGATCATCGGATGCGCAGTCCTACTGCGGGCACGTCGTCGACCGGAAGCAGTCATGATTGCAGGCGCCATGCTCACCGGCTGGGGGGTGATGGCCCTTCTCAAGCTGATCTTCGGGCGCGAGCGGCCGCCGATACCGGAAAGGCTCGTCGAGATCTCGACGCACTCGTTTCCTTCGGGGCACGCGATGATGTCGGCGATCCTGGCCACGACGGTGACCGCGGTGTTGCTGCGGTCGACCGCGTTATGGCTCAGAAATCCGGTGGTTCTCGCGTTACCAGCGGTTGCATCCCTGGCGATCGGCTTCTCGCGGATCTATCTCGGCGCGCATTGGACGACGGACGTCCTGGCAGGATGGTGCTTCGGTATCGCGTGGGGGTTGCTGTGGATCTATGCGCTCAGCGTGCGAAGTCGCTTCGCTGTGCGATGACGAGGAGTTCATCGCGCATCGAAGGGCTGCTGACGGCGTGGGCGCGTGCGTAGAGGGCGCGGAGCGAGCGAGCGTGGGTACGACGATTGCGGTACTGCCTGACGAGCTTCATGACCTGACCTTCGGGTAATTCATGGGATGAATCAACTGACATAACCCATACTCCCCGCAAACCCTGTGTTACTCAACCCTAATAAAGGTGAGTTTCCGCACGTCGAGCCACTATGCGTGACTACGGTTACGTGAGGCCGCGTTGAGCGGTCCTGCTGCCGCGACGAGCGGCAGCTCTCTGTATGAGAAACAGTGTGAAGCCGACGACACCGACTGCTACGCCTGTCCAGCAGGTCGGCAGCGCATCCGCCCACCGATCGCCACTCGAGAAGACCACTGCGGTAGCAACGACCCAGGCGAGAATACCGACCGCGATGACGGGCGCGGGATCTGTGAGCCGTACGCTCAGCGCGGGGGTTTCCGGCTTACTATCCACGAAATGTAGGTTACTCCCATGGCGTCGCCCAAAATCCTGGACAACTACTTCAAAGTCACCGAACGTGGATCGACGGTCGGTTCCGAAGTGCGCGGCGGCGTCGTCACGTTCGTGGCGATGGCGTACATCGTCGTCCTCAATCCGCTGATCCTCGGCAGCTTTTCGGCGGACGACGCCGCGGCCAAGACCGATGTGCTCGGCAATATCCTGCCCGTCGCGCAGGTCGCCGCGGTGACAGCGCTAGTCGCCGGCTTCATGAGCATCTTGTTCGGCATCGTTGCCAACTATCCCTTCGGTATCGCCGCCGGACTCGGGATCAACACCCTTCTCGCCGTCACCATCGCTCCCCAGGTGACGTGGCCGGAGGCCATGGGGCTCGTCGTCATCGACGGCATCATCATCGTGTTGCTCGCGCTGACGGGCTTTCGTACTGCGGTGTTCAACGCCATTCCGTCCGAATTGAAAGCGGCCATCGCGGCAGGTATCGGGACGTTCATCGCCTTCATCGGACTCGTCGACGCTGGTTTCGTACGACGCATCCCCGACGCCGCCGGCACCTCGGTCCCGGTCGGCCTCGGTATCGACGGCTCCATCGCCTCGTGGCCGACGGCAATTTTCGTGTTCGGGCTGCTGTTGATGGGTGTTCTCGTGGTGCGGAAGGTACGTGGAGGGCTGCTGATCGGCATCGTCGTGACCACAGTGCTCGCGGCCGTCGTCGAAGCCTTCACCGATATCGGGCCGTCGAACGGAGTGGATCCGAAAGGCTGGAATCTGAGCGTTCCGATCCTGCCCGATCAGCTCATCCAGACACCCAACCTTTCCTTGGTCGGCGACGTGGATCTTTTCGGCGCTTTCACTCGCATCGGCGTCCTCGCAGCGAGCCTGCTGGTGTTCACTCTCGTGCTGGCGAACTTCTTCGATGCGATGGGCACGATGACCGGGCTCGGCAAGGAAGGCGAGCTGATGGATGACAAGGATCAGCTCCCCGGAATCGGCAAAGCGCTCGTCATCGAAGGAACCGGCGCGATCGTAGGCGGTGGTGCGTCGGCGTCGTCGAACACGGTGTTCGTCGAATCGGCGTCCGGTATCGCCGAGGGCGCACGGACCGGTTTGGCCAATGTCGTGACCGGTCTACTCTTCCTGGCCGCCATGTTCCTGACGCCACTCACTGCCATCGTCCCCATCGAGGCTGCCTCTCCGGCGCTGGTCATCGTCGGGGCATTGATGATCGGACAGGTTCGCGACATCGACTTCTCCAAGTTCGAATTCGCGCTGCCGGCATTCCTGACCATCGTGGTCATGCCGTTCACGTACTCGATCGCGAACGGCATCGGAGTCGGGTTCATCACCTGGGTAGTTCTCGCAGTGGGGCGCGGCAAGGCGAAGACGGTTCATCCCCTGCTTTGGGTCGTGGCCTTGATGTTCGTCCTATATTTCGTTGTCGGACCGATCACTGACGCGGTTACGTAGGCCATAACGCGCATCAGGGCGTAGTCTCTGCGCTGTGACGTCGGGAAACAGCGTGAAAGACAACCGTGAGTTGGCAAGCGATCTATCACTGGCCGTGGTGCGATTGACTCGCCACCTGAGGGGAAGACGTGTCGACTCGCAAGTGTCGCTCACTCAGCTGTCGGCTCTTGCGACATTGAGCCGTGAGGGCGACATGACGCCGGGGGCACTGGCGGCCCGTGAACGAGTGCAGCCACCATCGATGACACGCGTGATCGCGTCGCTGGCGGAGCTCGGCCTCGTGGATCGCACTCCTCATCCGACCGACGGTCGACAGGTGATCGTGTCGCTGTCCCCGTCCGGCAACACGCTTATCGCCGACGAGGCCAGTGCGCGTGAGGCGTGGATGACCTCCCAACTGGCCGGCTTGAACGAGACTCAACTCGTAGTTCTCCGCGATGCAGTCGATATCATCGGTGCGCTGGTCAACGACTCCGAATAGGTAGTTCGTTACCTGAGGTTAGTATTTGTGGAGTGCCCTCTGCTTCCCCGATGTTCGCTGCATTGCGAACCCGCAACTACAGGTTGTGGGCGTCCGGGCAGATAGTTTCTCTGGTCGGAACGTGGATGCAGAGGGTGGCGCAGGACTGGCTCGTGCTGACACTGTCGGGCGGCAACGGCGTCGCTGTCGGCATTGTGATGGCCCTGCAGTTCGGACCGACACTGCTGCTGTCGGTGTGGGGCGGGGTGCTCGCAGATCGGTACGACAAACGAAAACTGCTGATGATCACCCAGGCCTTCGCGGCGGTCTGCGGGCTCGTGCTCGGTCTCCTCGACGTCGGCAATCTCGTCGAACTGTGGCACGTGTACGTCATCGCGTTCGTTCTCGGCTGTTCCTCCGCCATCGACGCGCCGGTACGCCAGTCGTTCACCATCGAGATGGTCGGCAAAGAGACGCTGGCAAACGCAATTGCGTTGAACTCCATGACCTTCAACATGGCACGCATCATCGGACCGGCCCTGTCGGGTGTACTCATCACGTTCATCGGAACCGGGTGGGTGTTCTTGATCAACGCTGCGTCGTTCGCGGCGGTATTCGGCGCTCTGGTCGCGATGCGATCTGCCGACCTCTTCCACGTCGAACGAGCCGCGCGCGCGAAAGGCCAGGTACGGGAAGGGTTCCGCTACGTGTGGGGCCGAGACGATCTACGCGTTCTCCTGGCAACGGTGTTCATGGTGTCGACGTTCGGATTGAACTTTCCACTCAGCCTGGCAGTGTTGGCTCGCAACACCTTCGGCAGCGGCGCCGACGCATACGGGTTGCTGTCGACGACTTTGGCCGTCGGAACGCTCGCAGGCGCGACCCTTGCGGCCCGTCGATCCGGCACGCCCCGACTGCGGTTGTTCATCGGTGCCGTCATCGCTTTCGGAGTGTTCGAAATACTCGTCGGACTGATGCCGAACTACACACTCGTTGCAATTCTGCTCGTTCCGACCGGAGCGTTGACTCTGACCTTCACCACCTCGGCGATGAACATTCTGCAGATGTCGGTGCCGTCGGAGATGCGGGGACGGGTCATGGGCATCTACATGCTGTGTTTCCTCGGCGGCACACCGGTCGGTAGCCCCGTGCTGGGCTGGCTCGCCGACGTCCTCGACCCGAGAGCTCCATTGCTGTTCGGTGGCGCAGTGTCGCTGATCTCGGGCGTCGGGGCGGCCGTCTACCTGATGAAGCACAACAATCTGCATCTTCGGATCGATCCTTGGCGGCGAACGAGAGTCGCCGCGACGTGAGGTCTAGAACCCCCAGCCCATGACCGACGCACGGTCGGTCGAGAACGCGAGATCCACCGTGTGCAACGCGTCCGAATCCCGGCTCCACAGGCGATTCGAGGCCGCGAATCTACTGGCACGATGAGTGCCGAAGTACAGACTGCTCAGCACATCGAGCTTCATCGACGCGTCGGCGGGAGCATCGGTTCGAGTCACGGTGGCACTTCCGGCACTGATCGTGACGTCGAAGGTTCCGCCGGCCTCGAGGAACGGATCCTCGACGTCGAGCACGAACTGCGCGTCGACGGCGTAGGTACGGGCTTCGAGGGCAGCTTCGACATTCATGACACGGCTCCACAGTGCGTCGTGGTGGCCGGTGATCTTCGGCAGGCGATTGTTCGTCAGCAGGAACGGCAACGGCTCGTCCGGGGCCTGACTGACCTCGATGGTGTCGACGAGATCGATCCCGACGAGCACCTGCCACATCTGGGCATACGCGTCGTCGGTGACGGCGATGAACTCCTGAACGACGACCTTGGTGTCGCCGGACATGTTTCGGCGGTAGGCGACGTAACCGTCCGGGTGAACCATGAAGAAGAGCGCGGTCAATCCTTCTCGAACGTTTTCGCGGTCGGCGAAGAAGCGCTCCCAACGGATGGGCGGCTTCGGTTGTGCGCCTGCCGTTTTGCGCTGCCAGCGATGGTAGATCTCGGGAAGCAGCGCCGACGCCTCGGTGGACTCCACCAATCGGACGTCGGTCACTGCGGGTACGTCCGGATGGAATTGGGCGAAGCGGCGATCGAGAACCACTCGGTGTTCCTCGGTGGCAGGCCCGTAGCCGAAGCGCCGGTAGATCGTGGCCTCGCTCGCCGTCAGCAGCGACAGGGGGGCGCCTGCTGCGTCGAGATTGCGATGCTGTTCGGTGAACATGCGCCGGAGGATTCCGCGTCGGCGATGTGTCGGTGCGACCGAAACCCAGGACACGCCCGACGCCTCCACCTGAGCGCCTCCCGGGACCGTCACGGACATGGGGAAGTGCATCGCCACCCCGACGGGCGTGCTTCCATCCCACGCCATTACGACATGACGCGAACTGGTGAGGATCTGCGTCTCGGCAAGATCCTCGGCATTCTGGTGTTCACCGAATGCATGCGCATCCAGAAGCGCGACGGCATCCCAGTCGTCGTCGGTTGCAGTCCTGACAGTGATCGTGCCCTCGGTATTCATCGCACTCGACCTTTCCATACAGATGCCAAGATGGACACGTGGTAAACGTAATCGACATCGACGACTCTGCCGATCCGCGACTGGACGACTTTCGCGACCTCAACTCCTCCGACCGTAGACCGGACCTCCCCGACGGGAAGGGGCTGGTTATTGCCGAGGGCGTTTTGGTGACCGAGCGGTTGTTGACCTCGCGGTTCCCGACGATCAGCCTGCTCGGCGTCGACCGCAGGCTCGTAGAACTGGGTTCACGCCTCGACGGGGTGGACGCTCCGTTCTATCGGACCAGTGCCGAGGTGATGGCCGACGTCGTCGGATTTCACCTGAACCGTGGCGTGCTCTCTGTGGCGAGTCGGTCCCCGGGACTCGACATCGCCGACGTCGTCCGCGATGCCAGGACGGTCGTCGTGCTCGAGGGCGTCAACGATCACGAGAATCTCGGAGCAATGTTCCGTAACGCCGCAAGCCTCGGCGTGGACGCCGTACTTTTCGGGGCGGCATGCGCCGACCCCCTCTATCGCCGTGTCGTACGAGTGTCGATGGGGCACGTACTTCGGGTTCCGTTCGCGCGCGTTCCCGACTGGCCGCGGGGCTTGAAGATTCTCCGTGACAGCGGCTTTCAGACCATCTCGTTGACGCCGAATCCGTCGGCGATTTCTCTTGCCGAGGCGATGACGGGGGAGAAGGTCGCATTGCTGCTCGGCGCCGAGGGACCGGGGCTGACCGAACATGCCATGCGCGCTACCGACGTTCGCGCACGAATTCCGATGGCGCCGGGTACCGACTCGCTCAATGTGGCCACCGCGGCTGCGATGGCGTTCTACGAACGGGTGCGCGTGCAGTGACCGAGCACGTCGCCTATACCGGCATTCCGGTCGCGCTCTTCGCAGCTGTCCTCGTCGGAGCCGCGCTGACAGCGTTCGGCCTCGAGCTCGCAGCCGTCAACGTGTTCCTGGCAGTGGGGATCAACTTGATCGTCGTCGGTGGAGCTGCACCGACCGTGCTGCGCTTTCGGCGCACGCCGCTGTGGCGGTGGCTGGTGTACGGAACCTGTGTCGGTGCCGTCCTCAGCTTCGTGGTTCTGGGGATTTCCGTCTCAACCACCGCATGATCGAGCGATCCGGCATCGGCTCGGGTGGGGCCTGGTCGGGTGGGGCCTGTTCGACCCGTCGGGGTTCCTGACCGGGCGCATACATGATGAAACCACACACCGGCAACGAGATCGGATCGAACTCGTCGCCGCGTGGCGCGCCGGTATAGCGATAGCCGAGCCATTCCGAGTTGGCGGCTTCGGCAAATTCCTGTGGGTGGAACGGAAGCGAGAGTGGGTCCGGCATGACGCCGTGCGGATAGACCAACGGGTGCTCTCCGGCCCAGAAGCGTCGTTCCCACACCAGCGGCAGACCGGAGTCCTCGTAGATGTAGATCGGAGTCGCGCTGAACGAACGTCGCAGGGTGCCGCGTTCCCAATACGCGAAAGCACCCCACGCCGTCTCCGGATCCGTCATTACGAGATACGTGCGCTCGGCCGCCAAAGGATGAATCCAGGGCTCGGGCAAAGTCGACGGAGTCGCGACGGTCAAATCGGCCGAACAGACCACGGTGACGCCCGGATATGCCCCGATGTAGATCTCGTCGGGGCCGACTCCAGCCACGGCCGACACCGGGGAAAGTTGGCTCGGTACGGCTACTCGATCGGGGAACAGGCGCCCGGCCAGCGCTGACGCAGTATCCCAGTCCGAAGTTGTAGAGGATCTCAAGACTGCGATCGGGTCAGGGGTATCTATGTACCAGACAGTCGATGCTTTGGCCCCCACTCCTGGCACCCTTCCCGATCGAACGTCAGCCCATCATGATCAATTGTGTCCACTGCTGCGGACGCCCAGCAGAACGTCCTCCCACGAGGGCATTGCGGGCTTGCCCTTCTTGTCCTTCTTCGGTGTAGGAGGCTCGTGCCGCTTCGTCTCGGCTACAGCGGGCACCGGGGGCTCGGCGACCTCTGGTGGGGTGCGCTCCGGTAAATCGATCTCCGGCGCGGGGTTCTCCGGTGCAGCGGTCGCGATCTCACTGTCTGCGGTGGTGCCGTAGTACTCGTCGAAGGATTCCTCGGATGTGTCTTCTTCGATTGCGAGCGATCGCACCGGAGCGAGTCCTCGCAGCTGCCGCCCGAAGTCCGGGTCGATCAGCTCCGCTGCCGCATCGTCGAGTGCGGTGATAGTGCCACCGTGGCCGTCGGGAAGGTATTGCCAATGCGCCTTGTTGGTCGTTCGGCCCGCCTGCCACTTCAGCTGAGCTACCCACTTGTTGTCCTCGTCGCGCCACGCGTCCCACGTTGCTTCGCCGAGATGGTGGCCGCGAGCGCGAAACGCAAGCGCGACGATCTCGGCCAAAGTCTGGACGGCAGGCCCGTCGTGACGAAGAGGGTGGCCGGCTTGCGCCATACTGGATGCCTGGGACCGTTCGAGAAGTACCGGATGGGCGAAGACCTCGACCCGGCTCAATGCCATTCCCGATTCGTTTGCAACCTGTTCGACGGTGGCCCCGCCGCGGATACGAGCCTGGATCTCCCTGGGCCTGAGCACACTGTCCATTTGGATCTCAATCTGTCCTAGTCGAGCGATGTCGCCGCGGGAGGCCGCGCGGAGCTTGTCGTCGGCTGGAAGCCGGAATTTGTCGCCGGTGGTTGGATCTGCGCAAATGACGTGCTGACCGTCGGGTTCGAGACCGACCACACGTAGATCTCGCACCTTGACCTCCTCATCGCGCCGACTCGCGATATCGTCCTGCTCGACAGTAATCCAATCGTGATCGACGGTGTGTATCCGACACGCATCCGGCATCACCGATGCTCGTGACTCATGAGCGTAGTCATTGCAGTGTCCTGCTGTGGTTGTTCGGTGATGGCAGCATCAAAGGTGTTGGCGCCCTTGGCTATCGAGTCCGCTCGGATGTAGTGGGCACCGAGCGTGAACCCGATAGTCAGCGCAGCGATGTGTCCGAATGCCGTAAAGGTCGGGTCGGAGATCGCGGCGACCGCCACGACCGCTGCCCATCCCACCGCCCAGGCAATGCGCCAAGAGCGGTGGAGATATCGAATCAACGACCCGGCAACCGCAGCAGCGGCGTAACTCACTCCGACATCGATCGCCATGGTGAGGGAGTCGGCGAGCCAGTCCGCGTGGATGCCGACGAACAGTCCGATCGCCACCAACGCCGTCGCTCCGACATGTCCGAGCAGGAAGGTACAGAGAAATCGCCTCGACCCGGACACCCATTCGGCCACGGCGAACAGGGCGGCAACCGAGGCAAGCCACAACCAGTTCACTTCCCCGTCGGTCAAGAACACGCTGGCGACGAGAGTGGCGATATGGCCGTCGGAAAGATTGTGCAGATTGGTGCTCGCCTCGCGGAGTACGTGCCACTGGGCGCGGGGGCGGAGCTGGGACAGAAATATCGCCGAAGCGATGGCAAGCGCGAGATACGCGATGGTGACACGCAACCTCGACAGAAGCGCGGAAACGGTCATCGGGCGCTCCCTCCGAGGTCGTTGCGCTTGCGAACGTATCTGCAAGTGTAAGCCTCGTCGGCAGCGCCCGAGCTGTGAGCGTTCTGCTAACTCAGTGTGGAAACGACCCAATCGATGCTCTTGGTCAGTGCCGTGACGTCGTCCGGTTCGATGGCCGGGAACATCCCGACGCGCAACTGATTGCGCCCGAGCTTGCGGTAAGGCTCGGTGTCGACGACGCCATTGGCGCGAAGAACCTTGGCTACCTGAGCAGCGTCGACCTTCTCGTCGAAGTCGATGGTGCCCACGACCTGGCTTCGGTGTGCCGGGTTCGACACGAACGGAGTAGCGAAGTCGCTCTTCTCCGCCCAGTCGTACAGGCGCGAAGACGAGTCCGCTGTGCGCTTGGTCGCCCAGTCCAGACCACCCTGGCTGTTGAGCCACTCGATCTGATTGGCGAACATCAGGAGCGTCGCCACTGCGGGGGTGTTGTAGGTCTGGTCCTTGCTGCTGTTGTCGATCGCGATCGGCAACGACAGGAAGTCCGGAACCCAACGGCCCGAAGTCTGGATTTCACTGACGCGCTCGAGTGCAGCCGGGCTCATCAACGCAACCCACAGGCCACCGTCGGCAGCGAAGCACTTCTGCGGAGCGAAGTAGTAGACATCGGAGTCGGCAACGTTGACCGGCAGACCGCCCGCCCCCGACGTCGCATCGATCGCGATGAGTGCGTTCTCGGAACCGGCAGGCCGGCTCACCGGGATTGCGACGCCCGTCGACGTCTCGTTGTGGGCCCAACCGATCAGGTCGACCGACGGATCCGAGGTGGGCTCGGGAGCACTGCCTGGTTCTGCCTTGACGACGATCGGATCGCCGATGAATGGGTTGTTCTTGGCGACCGAGGCGAATTTCGAGCTGAATTCGCCATTGGTGAGATGGAGGGACTTCTCGCGGATGAGTCCGAAGGCCGCGGCATCCCAGAATGCGGTGGTGCCACCGTTGCCGAGAACGACCTCGTAGCCGTCGGGCAGCGTGAACAGGTCGCGCAGGCCACTGCGCACCCGTGCGACGACGTCCTTGACGGGTTTCTGGCGGTGGCTGGTGCCGAAGACGGATGCGCCGACGTCGACCAAGGACTGCAGCTGCTCAGGGCGAACCTTGGAGGGTCCGCAACCGAACCGTCCGTCGGCTGGCAGGAGTTCGGTGGGAATGATCGGCAATTCGGCCATTGAGTAGCGCATCCTAGCGTCGTGGGGGATATGGCACCTACAGGGTAGTCGGACCCGTACTCAGGCGATCTGGCCCCACCCGTCGACGGATTCGGGGATGCGGGGCGCAGGCCCGGTATAGATGGCTGCCGGGCGTACGAGCTTTCCGAGTCGTTTCTGTTCCATGATGTGCGCGCACCAGCCGGCGGTGCGGCCACAGGTGAACATCGCGGGCATCATGTGCGGGGGAACCTCGGCGAAATCGAGGATCACCGCGGCCCAGAACTCGACGTTGGTTTCGATTGCGCGGTCCGGGCGACGTTCACGCAGTTCGGTGAGCGCGGCCTGCTCGAGCGCGGCAGCGGCCTCGTAGCGGGGTGCACCGAGTCGCTTCGCGGTCGCGCGCAGCACCCGGGCACGGGGATCCTGGGCGCGGTAGACACGGTGCCCGAAGCCCATGAGCTTTTCTTTGCGGTCGAGAATTCCCTTGACGAGTCCGCGGGGATCGTCGGTCTTCTCGACCTCTTCGATCATCGGCAGTACTCGAGCCGGTGCGCCACCGTGCAACGGGCCGGACATGGCGCCGATCGCTCCGGACAGTGCCGCGGCGACGTCGGCTCCGGTGGAGGCGATGACTCTCGCGGTGAACGTCGAAGCATTCATCCCGTGCTCGGCCGCGGAGACCCAGTAGGCGTCGATGGCCTCGGTGTGGGCCGGGTCCGGGTCACCCTTCCAGCGAGTCATGAAGCGGGCGGTGACGGTTTCGCACTGATCGATCTGCTTCTGCGGCACCGCCGGCTGGTGGATTCCGCGAGCGGACTGTGCGACGTAGGACAGTGCCATCACGGACGCGCGGGCGAGCTGGTCGCGGGCGGTGGCGTCGTCGATGTCGAGTAGCGGCTCGTAACCCCAGATCGGTGCGAGCATCGCAAGACCTGCCTGGACGTCGACGCGGACGTCACCGGTGTGGACCGGGAGCGGAAACGGCTCGGCGGGCGGCAGCCCCGAGCCGAATTTTCCGTCGACGAGCAGTGCCCACACGTTGCCGAACGTCACACGCTTGGATACGAGGTCTTCGATGTCGACGCCGCGATAACGCAGTGCGCCGCCGTCTTTGTCCGGTTCGGCGATGTCGGTGGTGAAGGCGACGACGCCCTCGAGGCCACTGACGAAATCTTCGGGGACCTGTTGAACAGCCATTGCCTGGACTCTCCTCGTAACCGTAGTGCCCGGCTCCAGCCGTAGTGCCCGGTCCGGGCCGCGTCCGGGCTTTCTCTTCAGGGAGAACTTTAGCCGGTCGTACTCGGGAGTAGCGTCTGGGTTCGTGCCGAACCGAGAACCACACCTTGCTGATTTGCGTGTCGACTACGGCACGGACACCGACCTCGACGTCGGCCGACTGCACAGCGGTTGGCTGCCGGTGGCGCAGGAGTGGTTGACCGAGGCCATCGAGGCCGACATTCCCGAACCGAACGCACTGGTCCTCGCCACCGTCGATGCCGCGGGACATCCGTCCACGCGCACGGTCCTCTGCAAGGGCCTCGACGTGGACGGCGTCGTCTTCTACACCAATTACGACTCCGACAAAGGCAGGCAACTCACCCACACGCCGTATGCGTCCGTGACGTTCCCGTGGATCGGTATCGGGCGTCAGCTGACCATTCGGGGCGCGGTCGAGCGAGTGTCCGCCGAGAACACGGCCGAGTACTTCGCATCTCGGCCGCGGGGATCGCAGTTGGGTGCATGGGCATCGCAACAATCGCGCCCGGTGAGTTCGAGGGCCGAGCTCGAGCAGGCACTCGAGAATGTGGACCGAAAGTTCGACGGCCAGGTGGTGCCCGTTCCTCCGCACTGGGGTGGGTTTCGGGTCCTGCCCGACACCGTCGAGTTCTGGCAGGGCCGAACAAACCGTCTGCACAACCGAATTCGCTTCACGGTCGCGACGTCGGTAGTCGAGCGACTACAGCCGTGACCTGCCTGCATTCGCTATAGAGACTCCTGAGAGGACTCCCAGCGTGGACAATGACACTCATGCCTGACGAACGAAGCGCCAGCGAGACCTACCGGTTGGTCAGTGGGAAGTATCGAGCCGAGATCGTTTCCACGGGTGCAGGCCTGCGGATGCTCGAGTTCGACGGCTCGCCGCTGACCGAGACGTTTCAGTCAGGTGAGAAACCGCCCCTGTCGGCCGGTTCGGTCCTCGCGCCCTGGCCGAACCGAGTCGCCGACGGCAGATTCACTTTCGGCGGTATCGAGCATCAGCTCGAGATCACCGAGCCTATCCGTAACAACGCCAGTCACGGATTCGTGCGAGGTGCCGAGTGGACTGTCGTCGATCGGGCGGACGCCCGCGTCGTACAAACGGTGGACATCGGTGAGCAGAAGGGATGGCCGTATCCGTTGACGTTGACCGTGGCGCACGAGCTGACACGCGATGGCTTGGTCGTCACAGCCACCGCGGAGAACGTCGGAAGCACCGCTGCGCCGTTCGGTATGGGTTTTCACACGTTCGTTCGCGTCGGGGACGTTCCGTTGGACGAATGCACCCTCGAGTTCTCGGCCGGCACCAGGTTGCAGCTGGATCCCAAGCGCATGCTGCCCAACGGACCTTCCGTCGAGACTGCCGGTACGGAATACGACTTCCGAACGCCGAGGTCGTTGAAGGGGGTCTGGCTGGATACTCCCTTCAGCGCCGAATTGCCCGACGTCGACGGCCATGCCCAGCACATTCTCCGGGCACCGGACGGGACCGCGACGGTGCTGTGGACCGACCGTGAATTCGACTGGGTGCAGGTCTTCACGGCCGATCCTGCGCACGATCAGGCGTATCCGGATCGGGGTCGAGCGTTGGCCATCGAGCCGATGACGTGCCCGCCCGACGCGTTGAACTCCGAGATCGATCTACTGGTTATGCAACCCGGACAGTCGTGGTCCGGGTCTTGGGGAATGGGGCACCGGTCAGCGTGACGATTCTTGTCTGCGGCGAAGCGCTCGTCGACCTCGTACCCGTGCACGAGGGCCCGTTGTTGTCGCCGAAGCTCGGCGGGGGACCGTTCAATGTCGCGGTAACTCTCGGTCGGCTCGGTTCCTCGGTCGCCTTTCTGTCACGGGTGTCGACGGATCCGTTCGGTGAGCAGATCCTCAACAGCCTGCGCGACGCCGGTGTCGACACTTCCTGGGTGCAGCGAGGGGCGGAACCGACGACGCTGGCGATGACGACGCTTGCCGACGACGGGAGCGCGCAGTACTCGTTCTATGCCGACGGCACGGCCGACCGTCTCGTATCCGATCCTCGCCAACTCCCCGAAGACATCACCGCGCTGTCTTTCGGCACATTGTCGCTGCTCTACGAACCGGGGGCTTCGGTGTACGCCGCGCTGCTCCATCGTGCCCACGACGCCGGGAAATTGACGATGCTCGACCCGAACATCAGGCCTGCGGCCATCGACAGTCCGAGCGGGGACATCACCGCCGACGGTTTCCGAGCGAGATTCAAGACCTGGCTGCCCGCCGTCGACATCTTGAAGGTCTCGGAAGACGATTCCCACTGGCTGGGATCAGGTCCGGAAGGTACTTCGGTCGACGATTGGCTCGCGAGCGGTGTCACTGCGGTGGTGATGACTCGCGGCGGAAACGGCATATCGGTGTTCACCGCGAAGGGCGAGATCGGCGTGCCCGGAGTCTCGGTGGATGTAGTCGACACCATCGGTGCAGGTGACACTGTTCACGGCGCTTTACTCCGCTTTTTGGAAGAGGAGAATATTCTCACATCTGGAGCATTGAGCGAGATGATCAAGGAAGAGTGGGAGCGAGCACTGAGATTTGCCGCACGGGCCGCAGCCATCACGGTTTCGCGTCCGGGGGCAGACCCTCCGTGGTCGTCCGAGGCGCCGAGAGACTAGATTTCTCTATCGACTGAAGATTGTTTCCGATCTAAGTACATGTCCGTTACCAGAGTTCGAGAGGGACCATTCGTGCCCGCTGAGAATGAAGCAAAAGCCACCCTCACCTATCCCGGTGGCGAACACGTCATGTCCATTGCCAAGGCAAGTGAAGGCAATGACGGTATCGAACTGGGAAAGCTGCTGGCTAGCACCGGCTACACGACGCTCGACGGTGGTTTCGTCAACACTGCGTCGACGAAGTCGGCCATCACCTACATCGATGGTGACAAGGGAATCCTGCGTTATCGCGGGTACCCGATCGAACAGCTTGCCGGTAAGTCTTCGTTCATCGAGGTCAGCTACCTGCTGATCTACGGCGAGCTGCCCACGGATGATCAGCTCGAGACCTTCACCGACAAGATCCGTCGACACACGCTGCTGCACGAGGACCTCAAGCGGTTCTTCGACGGTTTCCCGCGCAACGCGCACCCGATGCCGGTGTTGTCGAGTGCCGTCAACGCACTGTCGGCGTACTACCAGGATTCGCTGGACCCGGACGACCCCGAGCAGGTGGAGTTGTCGACCATCCGCTTGCTGGCCAAGCTGCCGACCATCGCCGCGTACGCCTACAAGAAGTCCGTCGGTCAGCCGTTCCTGTACCCGGACAACTCGAAGAGTCTCGTGGAGAACTTCCTGCGTATGACGTTCGGCTTCCCAGCCGAGCCGTACGAGGTCGATCCCGAAATCGTCAAGGCACTCGACATGCTTCTCATCCTGCATGCCGATCACGAGCAGAACTGTTCGACGTCGACGGTTCGTCTCGTCGGTTCCTCGGATGCAAACCTGTTCACGTCTATCTCCGGTGGCATCAACGCACTGTGGGGTCCGCTGCACGGCGGCGCCAACCAGGCAGTCCTCGAGATGCTCGACAAGATCAAGGCCGAGGGCGGCGACGCAACCGACTTCGTCAATCGTGTCAAGAACAAGGAAGACGGCGTGAAGCTCATGGGCTTCGGGCACCGCGTCTACAAGAGCTTCGATCCGCGCGCGACGCTGGTCAAGGAAACTGCACACACGATCCTCTCGAAGCTGGGCAACGGAGACGAACTCCTCGACATCGCACTCAAGTTGGAAGAGACCGCGTTGACCGACGACTACTTCGTCGAGCGCAAGCTCTACCCGAACGTGGACTTCTACACCGGACTGATCTACCGCGCGATGGGCTTCCCGCCGCGGATGTTCACGGTGTTGTTCGCCATGGGCCGGCTCCCCGGCTGGATTGCGCACTGGCGCGAAATGCACGAGGACCCGACCACCAAGATCGGGCGTCCGCGTCAGATCTACACCGGTTACACCGAGCGGGACTACAAGGATCTCGGTTCCCGCTAGTAGAAGAACCCTTACGAAAGCCGCCGCCTCCGGAAGGAGTCGGCGGCTTTCGTCGTATCCGTCGAGGGCAAGTGTCGAGGGCTAGAACTGCCGACGGTTTGCCAGCACCGGTAGTTTCGCGCGGATCGGTGCTACGAGTGCGGCATCGATATCTACGGTGAGTAGCCCAGGTGTGGCGTCGAGTTCACCGAGAATTTCCCCGGTCGGGGAGCTGACGACGCTGTGGCCGACGCCCAGTGGGGCCGTGCCCCCGGTGTTGTCGGGTTCGGCCTGATCACAGGCGGCGACGAAGGCCGTGGAGTCGAGCGCACGTGCTCGTGCCAGCAGTGACCACTGTTCGACCTTGCCGGGACCGGAGCCCCAGGATGCAGGAACGACGATAAGTTCCGCACCCAGATCTCCGAGCCGCTGGAACAGCGCCGGGAACCGCAGGTCGTAGCAAGTGGCGAACCCGACGGTGACGTCGTCGATCGTGAGAACCAGTGGATCGGACCCAGGTGCGACGGTGTCGGATTCGGCGAAGCCGAAGGCGTCGAACAGGTGGATCTTGTCGTAGTGTGCTTCGGTGGTGGGGCCGGTGATCAGCAAGGTGTTGCCAACTCTGCCGCTGTCGGCCGGGGTGAACATGCCTGCCACGACGGTGATACCGATCCGCTGCGCGATCTCGCGGACCGCGTCGGCCCACGGGCCGTCCAGGGGTTCGGCGATGCCTCGAATCGGACCCGAGAAGGATCGCATCATCGCCTCGGGGAACACGACGAGTGATGATCCGGCTGCGTAAGCGGCACGGGTGTATGACTCGATGATCTTCAGATTGTCGGCCGGTTCGGTACCGCTGGTGACTTGCGCGAGGCTGATCCGGATCGTTCTGCTCATCTTCGATCTCCTGATTCTCGTTCATCGAGTGCTGTTCGCAATGGTATGCAATTGCTGTTGTGAGCTGATCTGCGATCGTCGATCGTGTTCTTCGGATAGAGCTATCCGAAGGCAATGCGCTGACCTGCGAAAATAGAGTAAATCTCATACCTGCTCAGATCCGCTGACCTGCACAACGTAAAGTCGAGCGAATGACGAAACCAGTGATCGAGTTTCAGGCTGGACCTCCCCCCACCGATCTGGTCGTGGTGGACCTGGTCGAGGGTGACGGTGCCGAGGCTGTCGCAGGCGGCGATGTGGAAGTCCACTACATCGGCGTCGAGTTCGACTCCGGTGAAGAGTTCGACTCCTCGTGGAGTCGTGGAGAGTCGATTCAGTTCCCGCTGCGCGGCCTGATCCAGGGCTGGCAGGACGGAATCCCCGGCATGAAGATCGGCGGCAGACGTCAGCTGACCATTCCACCCGAGCTCGCATACGGTCCCGCAGGCGCAGGCCACCGACTCTCCGGCAAGACCCTCGTGTTCGTGATCGACCTGCTCGACGTCAAATAGGCCCTTCGGGCCCGTCGACGTTCACGCCAGGGTCTGGTCTTCGAGTTCGAGAACCAACCTGGCGCCTCCCGGCGGGCTGTCGGTGAAGTAAGCGCGGCCACCGTGCAGCTCGGCCTGCTGCTCGACGAGCGCCAGGCCGAGTCCGGAACCACCCTTGGCTGCGGAGGCGCCGCGGTAGAAGCGTTCGAAGACCGAACTCCGCTCCTCTTCCGGCAGGCCCGTTCCGTTGTCGTCGACGATGACGGTCACGCGGGTGCCGTCCCGTTCGATCGTGATGGTCACCGCGTCGGCTCCACCGTGGCGAACTGCGTTGGTCAGTGCGTTGCCGAGTGCCAGCCGAAGTCCGGTGGGGAGAGCGCGCATCGACACCGACGGTTCGGACTCGATGTGCACCCCCAATCCCGGATACTGCCGCATGGCGTCTTGCGCGGCGATGTCGCAGATCTCCACCACATCGCTCTGGACGCGGTCGCTGTCGCTGGACAACTCGCCAGAGGCCAGTCTTTCGAGTGCAGTGAGTGTAGTTTCCACTCGCCCCTGGGTGCGCTCGAGGTCGTTCAGAATCTCCTGTTGCTGAGCAGGTCCGAGATCGAGTGTGCTGAGGACCTCGATGTCGGTGCGCATTGCTGTCAGCGGAGTGCGTAGCTCGTGCGCGGATACTGCGGCGAAGTCGCGGGCAGTGGACAGTGCGGCGTTGGTGCGGTCCTGAGCGTCGTTGACGCGTTGGAGCATTCCGCCGATGGCAACGGCGAGTTCGTCGGCTTCGCGTACCCCGGTCTTCGTGTCGGGTGGCATCGGCGGCCGGGCGCTCACCTGGCGGGTCAGTTCGACCAGCGGTCGGACCGCGCGTCCGCCGAACAGCCATCCGAGTCCGGTCGAAACGGCAATCGCGCCGAGGCCGACGAAGATGACCTGCTTCTGCTGCTCGTCGGTGACCTGCTGTGCTTCGATGGCCGGGACCCCGATAGCGATCGAGATATCCGCCAGGGACACAGTTTTGGTCGTGTAGACCCGAAATCGCTGACCGTTCACATCGACGGTGGCCGAGCCTTCGCCTAGATCGGGAAGTTGTATCGGTGTCGAGGCGCGGACGGTGTCGCCGGTACGGATCGTCACGGCGAACGCCGCGGACAGTTGATCGAGGAATGTCTCGAGCACCGCAGCATTGGGAACGAGCGCCTGAGACGCCGTCGTCAACCGCTCGTCGAGCTGATTGACGTTGTTGCGTGAGATGGCAACCGAGGTCACCACTGCGAGAGCTGCAACGACGAGGGTGGCGCCCAGTGCCGTTGCTGCGGCGACGCGCGCTCGCAACGAGAACCTCATGAGGGGACCCGGAGAACGAATCCGACCCCTCGGACCGTGTGCAACACCCGCGGCGCGCCCCCGACTTCCAGCTTGCGACGCAGGTATCCGACGAAGACGTCGACCACATTGGTGTCGGCTACGAAGTCGTAGCCCCACACGAGTTCGAGCAACCGCTCGCGCGTGAGCACGACGCCCTTGTTGCGGGCAAGGATGGCCAGCAATTCGAATTCCCTTTTGGTGAGGTCGAGTTCGCGGCCGCCACTGTGCGCGCGGTAGCCGGGCAGATCGACGGACAGTTCACCGATCGAGATCTCCGACGTCGATGTCGGGGCGGGCGGGGGTGCACTGGCTCGTCTTCGCAACATGGCGTTGATCCGGGCGACGAGTTCGGCAAGGACGAAAGGTTTGGTCAGATAGTCATCGGCGCCGGATTCGAGACCGGAGATTCGATCGTCGACCGACGCGCGCGCACTCAGTACGCAGATCGGCACGTCGTTGCCCATTGCACGCAAGGCCTTCACGACACTCGCGCCGTCGAGAATCGGCATGTTGATATCCAGGACGACGACGTCCGGCGATCGACTCGCGACCACGGTCAGGGCGGCCGCGCCGTCGGCGGCGGTGATCACCGTGAATCCGGAGAGCTGAAGTCCTCGTTGGAGCGAGGACAGGACGTCGTCGTCGTCGTCGACTACTAGCACTGTCGCAGATTCGGGCACTGCCCCATTGTGCCTAGGCTGCCCAGCTGTCGACGGTCAACTGGCGTTCTTCGGGCGTTTTCGCGAAGAACGCCTCGAGCGCGCTCAGGCGGCTGAGGTCGGTGTCGAGCGACCATGCCACGGCGGGCGCCTGCGCGTACAGGGCTTGGTAGTACTTCTCGAAGGTGCACGTGCTGTTGACCAAGGACTGTGCGCCGGGGAATTTCGGTGTAGTTCGCAAGTCGAGTTCCTCTCCTGGGGTGTTTCCCAAGGTAAGAGGCATTCCTACGGCCACTGTGAACGTCGAGTGGGAGTTCTATGAGAATCGTTCGCCGAGGTCTGTGACGTCGACGACATCGCCTACGTGGGTTCGGTCGCCTCCCGCATTCTTAGCTGTGTACATCGCCTCGTCAGCACTGGCAATGAGCCGATTCAACAACAGTGTCGGGTCGGCTGCGAGCGTGCCCGGCACCGGCGCCGACAGTGATATCCCGACGCTCGCGGTGACCGCTGGTTGCGAGCTGGTCCGCACGACCGTTCGAAGGAGTTCGGCCCGGTGGGACAAGTTCACCGATTCGCCCGCGACTCGACGTTCCATCAACACGAACTCCTCGCCGCCCACGCGGGCGAGCGCGGCGTCGGGAACAGCCTCGCCCAATGCCTTCGACACGGCCACCAGTACGGCATCACCGGCTTGGTGGCCGTGGGCGTCGTTGACCGACTTGAATCCGTCGAGGTCGAGAAGGTAGACGACGAAGATCGTGCCGTCCTCCGATCCCGGCCGTCGGATCTCGCGATGAAGGCCGCGTCGGTTGAGAGTGCCGGTCAACGAATCGAATTCGGAGGCCTCGGCGTCGAGGGTCAGAATGCCCATCAACATCAGAGTCATGATCGGTACCGTGCTGATCACGGCCAGAATGGTGGCGGCGATCGTGATCACTTGAATGAGCGGAGTGCCGTCGATGATCTCTCGGACCGAGATGATCGTCACCATTGCGGCGGCCGAGGCCATGGTGAGTGCGAAGACACGGAAACCATGAAAGAACACGACGTAGCCGAGGATGGCTGCGTACGAAGAGCAGGCCATCAACCCGAGGAGCGGGCCAGACATCGTGAGCGCTGACCCGCCCAGAAAGATGCAGCTGGTGGTGACGAAACACAGGGACAGCCGAACGTCGAGCCAGGGCTGCGCCCGCCAGAGCAGAACGGCCCATCCGATGTCGACGACGATGACGACAACTGACATCGCCAGTAGACGCGGCTCGCTGGACGCACTTTCCCCCAACCGGAACAGCAGGGGTTGCATGCCGAGCACGAGCAACGTGACGACCACCGCGACCCGGGTGCTTCGAATGAGGCCGCGGTCGACGAGGTAGTCGGTGAACATGTCGTATCGGTGCGCCGTCTTCCAGATCCGAACCGATTCTGCGCGTGCCCGTGCGATCGGGGTGGCAGGGGTGCGTCTCACTGGCATGAAGATCGAAAGTCCATTCTCACGCAACGAACCGGGTGGTCGGTTACTTTAAGATACTTCCACTATCCAGGATTGTGCGGAGTGGGGATGGGTAAGACTGAACTTATGACACTCGTGTGGTTCCGCCGTGATCTTCGACTGGGCGACCTGCCGACCATCACGGCCGCAGCGGACTCGGGCGATCCCGTTCTCGGGCTCTTCGTCTTGGACGATCGGTTGTTGAAAGCCTCCGGCGGGCCGCGTCGCGACTTTCTGTTCCGCAGCCTGGCAGCGCTCGACGAGCAGATGGGCGGCCGACTGCTCGTCGTCCACGGCGATCCCGAGACCGTGGTGCCGAAAGTCGCCCGGGCAATCGACGCCGAGTGCGTCCATGTCAGTGCCGACTACGGTCCCTACGGACGTGAGCGGGACCAACGCGTCGGGAAGCAGGTGTCCTTGGTGGCGACGGGATCGCCCTATGCCGTGGCACCAGGGCGGGTCGTCAAGAGCGACGGCGAGCCGTACAAGGTCTTCACGCCCTATTTTCGGCAATGGCTGGACCATGGCTGGCGGGGACCTGCCGATACCTCGGCATCGACGCTCGACTGGATCGACCCCGCCGACGTGTCCGGTCCGCGACGGGTGCAGATTCCCACCGAAGGGGACCGCTCGGACTTCGCTGCCGGGGAGAAGGCCGCGTCGACCCAGTGGAGTGAGTTCCTGGACCGCGTGGCGGGGTACGACGACGAGCGCAACCGCCCCGACCTCGATGCAACGAGCCGTATGTCGGTCTACCTCAAGTACGGCAACATCCATCCGCGGACCATGCTGAAAGATCTGGGCGCGCTACGAAGTGAGGGCTCGGCCGCGTATCGACGGCAGATCGCGTGGCGAGATTTCTATGCGGACATACTGTTTCAGCGACCTGACAGTGCGCGTGAGAACTATGTGAAGAAGTTCGACAAGATCGAACTCGATTCCGGGAAGCAGGCGGACGAGGTGTTCGCGGCGTGGTGCGCGGGCCGTACCGGATTTCCGATCGTCGACGCCGGTATGCGGCAGCTGAATTCGGAGAAGTGGATGCACAATCGCGTACGGATGATCGTCGCGTCGTTCCTCGTCAAGGACCTTCATCTTCCGTGGTGGCGCGGTGCACGCTACTTCATGAACACCTTGGTCGACGGTGATCTCGCCAGCAACCAGCACGGGTGGCAGTGGACCGCGGGATCGGGCACCGACGCCTCGCCGTACTTTCGGGTGTTCAACCCGATCACTCAAGGCGAGAAGTTCGATCCGACCGGAGACTACGTGCGACGTTGGGTGCCCGAACTGCGCGGGGAGGAGGGAAAAGCGGTGCACACCTTGAAGTTCGGACGGCCCGCGGCTTATCCCGAACCGATCGTCGACCACAAGCATGAACGTGAGGTGGCCATCGCGCGGTTCAAGGCGCTCTAGCATCGAGGTGCTCTAGCGTCGACGCGAGACACCGACCCCGACGAGACAGATTGCCCCACCTACCACTGCGAGATAGTGCGGAATCTCGCCGAGCAGAAGCCACGCCAACGTGATGGTGATCGGTGGTACCGCGTACGTGGTGACGCCGAGTCGGCCGGCATCCATCCGTGTCAGCGCGTACGCCCAGGTGCTGAAGGCCAATGCCGTCGGTACCAACCCGAGGTAGAGCAGACCACCGACAGCGGCTCCCGACGCATCGGCGAGGTCGCCGATCAGAGCCGGCGCGAAGGGGAGTGTGCACAGAGTTCCGATCGCGCATGCCATCCACGTCACCTGCAGGCCAGGCACGGAACGCAGTACCGGCTTCTGGCTCAGTACACCGATCGCATACGTCACTGCGGACACCAGACACAATGCGATGCCGAAGAATCCGGCGTCGGTCTTCGTCGTATCACTCGTGGTGAGAGCTGTAGTGACCCCGACCATGACGGCACCCGCGAACGCAATGGCCGCACCGATGACGAGCCATCGGGGAAAGCCCTCGCCGAGGAGCAAGCCTGCGAACAGTGCGACCAGAATCGGGCCGATCTGAATGAGCATCGACGTGGTCCCGGCATCGACGCGCTGCTCGGCTGCGTTGAGTGCGACGTTGTAGATCGCGAACCAGAACACCCCGACGCTGAGAATCTGTAACCACTGAGTTCGGTTCGGCCGGACCCACTTGCCCTGAAGCAGCAGAATCGACCCCAACACCGTGCTCCCGATCAGCAACCGCCCCAGCGCGAGTGGCCCGGCGCCGAACGAGGTCCCTACACCGCGGATCGCCACGAACGCCGACGCCCATGCCACCACCGTGGTGATCACGGCAGCGACAGCGAGCCAGTCTGCTTTCGGTGAGATACCGAGCTTGCTCATGACGAGGACGCTACTGCGCCCGAGTCGATCGGGGCGCGCGAACCTCGCCGTCAGTGTCGGAGGAGCTTCTCCAGCGCATCCAGTACCGCCGGATCCTCGATGGTCGAGGGAACGCCGTACTCGTCCCCGGCGACGATCTGGCGCATCGTCTTACGCAGTATCTTTCCCGACCGTGTCTTCGGGAGCGCGCCGACGATGGTGACGTCGCGGAAGGTCGCGAGCGCCCCGATCTGCTCCCGCACCATCGCTACCAGTTCGGTGCGGAGTTGGTCCTCGGTGATCTGCTCGCCCGCCTTGAGGACCACGTAACCGCTCGGGCGTTGGCCTTTGAGGTCGTCGTGAATGCCGATTACCGCGCACTCGGCGACAGCCGGATGGCCTGCGAGGACGGCCTCCATCGAGCCTGTCGACAACCGATGTCCGGCCACGTTGATGACGTCGTCACTGCGACCGAGCACGTAGACGTACCCGTCGGAATCGATGTACCCGGAGTCGCCGGTCAGGTAGTACCCCGCAAACGTTTCGAGATACGAACGGCGGAAACGTGATTCGTCGTTCCACAACCCGACCAGGGTGCCCGGTGGCAATGGCAGTTCGATGACGATATTGCCTTCCTCGCCCGCCGAGACAGGGTTGCCGACGGCATCGAGAATGCCGACGCGAAAGCCCGGCACCGGCACTGTCGGCGAACCGGACTTGATCGGAAGTGGTTCCAAGCCGAGCAGATTGGCGCAGATCGGCCACCCGGTCTCGGTCTGCCACCAATGGTCCACGACCGGAATGTTCAGGATGCGGCAGGCCCATTCGTAGGTGTCCGGGTCGAGCCGCTCACCCGCGACGAACAACATCTTCAGCGAAGAGATGTCGTACTTGCTCAGCTCCGCTGCCTGCGGGTCCACCTTGCGTATCGCGCGCAGGGCAGTGGGTGCAGTGAAAAGCGCCCGAACGCCATGGTCGGCAACGACACGCCAGAACGCCCCGGCATCCGGCGTCCCGACGGGTTTGCCCTCGTACAGAACTGTCGTCGCGCCGGCGAACAGAGGACCGTAGACGATGTAGGAGTGTCCGACGACCCAGCCGACATCGGAGGCCGTCCACATGACCTGGCCTGCACCGACGTCGTAAATGTTGCTCATCGACCACGTCAAGGCGACGGCGTGCCCACCGTTGTCGCGGACGACGCCTTTAGGTTTGCCGGTGGTGCCGGAGGTGTAGAGGATGTAGAGCGGATCGGTCGCCTGCACCGGGATCGGATCGGCGGCGGTGGCGCCGGCGATCTCGGTGTCCCAGTCGAGCCAGCTGTGTTCGGTCGGTATCCCGTCGCGAGCTTTGACGATGACCTTCGGCGTTGCGGCCGTGGACATGTCGAGTGCCTTGGCGATGAGGGGGAGGTACTCGATGACGCGGGCCGGTTCGAAGCCGCCGCTCGCCGTCACCAGCAGGGTGGGCTCCGCGTCGTCGATGCGTGCGGCAAGCTCCTTGGCGGCGAAGCCGCCGAAGACGACCGAGTGCACGGCGCCGATACGTGCGCACGCCAGCATCGCGACCACGGCCTCGGGGATCATCGGCATGTAGATCACGACACGATCGCCGACCCGCACGCCGTGCACTAGTAGGACGCCGGCGAACCGTGATACTTCGCCGAGTAGTTCGGCATAGCTGTAGGTGCGCTGCACACCGATCATCGCCGAGTCGTAGATCAGCGCAGCCCGGTCGCCGTGGCCCGCGTGAACGTGGCGGTCGAGGGCGTTGTAGCAGGTGTTGAGGGTGCCGTCGGCGAACCATCGCTCACCGTCGAACGCCGTCGTCGGGGCGCTGTCCCAGTCGACGGCCTGCGCGGCGTCCAGCCAGAATTCCTCGCGTCGGTCGATGCTGTTGTCGAATGCTGTCCGGTATTCGCCGCTCATGGCGCAACCCTAGTTGGGCATCGGTTGCATGTGGGTACTTCTCCGGTGGCCGCCGGAAATTGCACACTATCGACCCGAGGCGCCCGAATCCCGTCGAATCGGGCCGATAGTGTGCACACAACAGTGCTACTTCGACCCCGACCGTCAGGGCGGCGTCATAGTCGGTGCCGCCGACGTTAGATTTCCGTCAAGTATCCCGAGCGGGCGGTCGGGTGAGGAAAGACTGAAGGACGTGACCCTCTTCGAACTTCTTCCTTCGCTTTCCGGTGCATCACGTCCCCGATTCGACCCGACCATGTGGCCGGTGGCGACGCATTACCACCTCGGTCGCTTGACGTTCGACGGGATGGCCGCCGAGGATGTCGCCGACTGCATGGGCACCCCTGCGGTGTTCGACGGTGTTCTGGTGACGAGGGTCCGCTCGGTCATCGCAGGCATCGTACGGATCGACGGCACGATCGACGACGTGGCCGACGCCGAGATCGCCGGCAGGCATTCGGTGGCAGGGCGTGAGTTCTTCGCCGTCGGCGACACCAAGATCGAACTACCGTCCGACGTTCGGGCAGGTGACGTTCTAGCGCTGGTTCCGAAGGCCTAAGGTCCGATAGCGGCTCAGGCGGGTGGTCGACCGTGTGCCCGGATCTTGCCGACTCAGGTCCTGTAGTTCGCGCGCGATGGCCCCGGCGACGCGAAGCGAGAAGTCGATCGGTTCTGCGGCAGCATCGGGGCTTTCGAGGACGATGGCGTCCACGATTCCCTCACGAAGCAGATCGACGGATCGGATGCCCTGCGACTCGGCCATGTCAGCGGCATGGCTGGTGTCGCGGTGCACGATGGCACTTGCACCTTCCGGTGGCAGCGGTGCAAGCCAGGCGTTCTCCGCGCACAGCGTGCGGTCCGCGGGTAGCAACGCCAGGGCGCCCCCACCGGTGCCTTGACCCAGAAGTACCGACACCGTGGGCGTGTCGAGGGTGACGAGATCGGATATGCAGCGGGCGATCTCGGGGGCAAGGCCACCTTCCTCCGCCTCCCTCGATAACGCTGCACCGAACGTGTCGATCACCAGAACCAGCGGAATCGACAGTTCTTCGGCGAGCCGCATGCCGCGTCGGGCTTCGCGAAGCGCACCCGGGCCCATCGTGGCGGTGACGCTGTGGCTGCTGCGATCGTTGCCGAAGACGACACACGCGATTCCGCGGAATCGGCAGAGCGACAACAGAATCGTGGCGTCGGATTCGCCCTGACCGGTGCCGCTCAGTGGGACCTGTTCGGTGGCTGCATGTTCCAGCAATTCGCGGACTCCGGGGCGGTCGGGTCGACGGGAGGCGATCACCGACTCCCACGCTGTGCGCTCTTCGACGTCCGCGACGAGGGGCGCAGGTTCGACTGTGAGCGCCGGTGCGGCATCACCTCCAACTACGCGCAGGATCCGCACGAGCAGATGGCGCAGACTCGCCACCGGAACCACGCCGTCGATGACTCCGTGCCGATACAGGTTCTCGGCCGTCTGGACGCCCTCGGGAAAAGCCTTGTCGTAGAGCGCCTGGTATACGCGTGGTCCGAGAAATCCGATGAGCGCTTCGGGTTCGGCGACCGTCACATGCGCCAATGAACCCCACGATGCGAATACTCCACCCGTCGTCGGGTTTCGCAGATAAACCAGGTAGGGCAGTCCCGCCTGCTTGTGCATCGTGACGGCGGCTGCGATCTTGACCATCTGCACGAAGGCGAGAGTGCCCTCCTGCATCCGGGTGCCACCGGACGTCGGCGACGCGATCAGTGGCAGCTTTTCGGCGGTGGCACGTTCTATTGCAACGACTATTCGTTCGGCAGCGGCCACCCC
This sequence comes from Rhodococcus sp. PAMC28707, assembly GCF_004795915.1. Classification (NCBI taxonomy): domain Bacteria; kingdom Bacillati; phylum Actinomycetota; class Actinomycetes; order Mycobacteriales; family Nocardiaceae; genus Rhodococcus; species Rhodococcus sp. PAMC28707. Next base: position 1,303,810 of record NZ_CP039253.1, on the reverse strand, counting down.
GATGGACCCCGCCAAGAAGCCGAATTCGCACGCGATGACCGCTACTCGACGGCCGTCGACCGTGCCGGATCCGGTCAGGACCGATTCGTCGACGCCAGTCTTGTCCCGGGCTGCCTCGAGATCTGCCGCGTAGGCGGGGCCGGGGGAGACGTCGAGGGGAGTGGTGTCCCAGGAGACGAACGATCCGCCGTCGAGAACTGCATCGAGTATCTCGGCGGCGGACGTTCGTGTGCTCATGGTGAGAAGCTTAGCGAGCGAACGCTTCTTTCCACGTGACGGTCTTGCCGATGCGCAGGATGGACCGTTGGTAGATCTTCGCGGCGACGACGGCGAGAGCTGCGGTGGTCGCGAGCATGATCAGCGCGGTTCCGACAATCTGATAGACCGGCGCGACTCCGGCGGCGATGCGTAGCGGCATCATGACTGCGGAGAACGGTGGGATCCAACTCAGCACACTGCTCAGGGTGCTCTCCGGATCGCCGACGGAATAGAAGGCGGAGAAGAACATTGCCATGATCAGCAGTAGCAGTGGCATGGTCGTGGAGTTGACGTCCTCCTGTCGCGAGACCATGGACCCGCCCGCCGCATAGAGCACTGCGAAGAAGGCGAAACCGAGGATGAACCAGCCGAGGGTACCGGCGAACACGCTGATCGCGGCGCCGGTGACGGTCAGAACTCCGGTGGCGAGACCGGTGCCGACTCCCGCGATTCCGTACAGGCCGAGTTGAAGAATTCCGACGGCGCCGATCCCGATTATCTTGCCCCACAGCAGCTGTAGCGGCCGCACGGTCGACAGGAGCAATTCGACGACACGCGAGGACTTCTCTTCGACGACACCCATTGCGACGTACATACCGAAGCCGATGATCTGCGCGTAGAGGATGAACACTGCCGACAGTGCCAGTGCGGTGCGCTGTCCCGCTTCGGGATCGGGCGGATCGATGGCGTCGACGGTGACGGTCGCTGACGTGGTGGCGGCGGTCAATGCGGCGCGATCGGCGCCCTGCGTTGCGAGTGCGGTGTCGGTCGCCTGGCTCTGGACGCTGCTTTCGATGATGGCCCGCAGTGTCCCGGTCAGTTCGGAATCGGTGATCGCGGTGTAGGCCCCTGCATTCTCGGGCACGAGTGCCACGGCAACGTCACCCGATTCGACGTCGCTCCGCGCGGCAGCGGCATCGGGGAGTTCGCGGACCTCGACTGGATTGCCGACGGCATCGCCGGTGGCCTGCAGTACCGACGCTATCGACTGATCGCCGACGACGCCGATGACGTCCCGGTCGTCGTCACCGCCGGAGAAGATGGAGAACGCGATGATGCCGCCGACGATGGCGGCGAGGATGATGATGTTGCTGATGACGAAGCTCTTCTTCATCACCTGTACCGCGAACTCGCGCTTGGCGATCAAACGTACAGCTCGGGTCGAGGTCAGTTTTTCGCTCATGCCACTACCGCCTCTCGAAACAGATCACTGAGCGATGGTTTGTGGACGGAGAATTCGTGTACTGGGCCGGTGGCCAGTGCGGCATGCAGGACGTCCTGATCGGAGGCGCCCTGCTTCAGGCTGAGCACGAAGTGTCCGTCGCGGTGACTCAGGGTGGTGACTCCGGCAATGCTGTCGGCCCATCCTTCGGTGGCGCCAGGCGCATGCACCTGCAGCTGTGCGTCGCCGGATCCACGGAGTTCGTCGACGGTTCCGACAGCCCGCATCGAGCCGGCGGCGATGATGCCGACCCGATCGCACAATCGCTGTACCAAGTCGAGTTGATGGCTCGAGAAGATGACGGGCACTCCTGCAGCGGCTTTCTCGCGTAACACCTCGCTCATGACGTCGACGGCTACTGGATCCAATCCGGAGAACGGTTCGTCGAGAACGAGAACAGCGGGGTCGTGTACGAGGGCCGCGGCGAGCTGCACGCGTTGTTGATTGCCCAGGCTCAGTGCGTCGACGGTATCGCCGAGTCGTGAGGATATTCCGAGTCGCTCGGTCCAGCGCTGTACCGCATCCTTGGCAGCAGAAGACGAGAGGCCATGGAGCTCAGCTAGATACGCCAGCTGGGGGCCGACCTTCATCTTGGGATAGAGCCCACGTTCCTCGGGCATGTAGCCGATCGTGCGACGTACTTCGAGGTCCACGGGCTTTCCGCCGAGCAAGACCTGTCCGGAGTCGGCGGACAGTACGCCGAGCGCGATGCGCATGGTGGTGGTTTTACCCGCACCGTTACTGCCCACGAAGCCGAACAGTTCGCCGGGGCGGACGTCGAAGCTCAGTGCGTCGAGGGCGATCGTGTCGCCGTATCGTTTGGAGATGGAGTCGATCGTGAGGGTGCTCATGGTCCCTTTCGGTCAGAGGTCTTCTGGATCGGGGTCGGGGGTTATCCACGCGAGAATCAAAGCGGGAGAGCAGATTCCGGTCAGCAATGCGGTCAGCGTCCAGAGTGCTCCGGCGTAGGCGAGACGATCGTTCTCGATCCAGGTCGAGAGGAAGATCGACGCCATGACTGCCACAAGTACCAGGCCCTGGGTCACCGTCAGCCCGATCGAGCGAGCTTCGTTGCGCTGCTGGACTTCCCACTCGTCGAGTGCGCCCACAGGAGCGTCGCTGTGTCGGCCGGACACCGTTTGCAGCATCGTCCACAGGACGAGGAACGCCGCCGTGGCCGGTAGCCAGGCGATGGGGGCGTACTGCCAGAACAGGGAAAGAATCGAGATCACCAGCAGGGTGAAGAGGACCGCAACGACGGCAACCCCGAGGACGCGTCGACGACGCTGGGTGCGCCACGTCGGGAGCCAGTTGCGCGTCTTGGCATCGTTCTCCAGAAAGCGTCTGGTTCGAAATGTCTGGTAGCGGGTCAAGATGTCCGCGGCGTCGGGTGTGGTCATGGGTTCTTCTCCCTTCGATACAACTCTGCGGAGAGCGGTCCAAGTTCTTCTCGCGAGAACACTGCTTCCACGGGCAGGTGGAAGACATCGCAGATTCGCAATGCGAGATCGAGACTCGGGTAGTGGTCACCACGTTCGAGGGCGCCCACAGTCTGGGGGTTCACTTCGACGAGTTCGGCAAGTTGCGCGCGGCTCATCTTTCGTTCTGCCCGCAGGACTCCCACCCGGTTGTAAATCGGGAGCGTGTTCCCACGCTTTATGGGGCTCATGTATCAAAGTGTTGTATAAACCCAACGATTCGTCAACCCTACATTTCTGACAACTTCCCGTCGGACATCACCCAGCGTCGCGTACTACGCACCGTGGAGAGCATCCGTCGATCATGCGTGACCAGCAGCAATGTTCCTTCGAAGTTCTCCATCGCCCGCTCGAGTTGCTCGATCGCCGGGAGGTCCAGATGGTTCGTCGGCTCGTCGAGTACCAGAAGATTGACCCCCCGCGCCTGCAACAAGGCCAGGGCGGCACGGGTTCGTTCACCCGGAGACAATGAACCCGCGGGCCTCAGTGCGTCGTCCCCACGGAGACCGAATTTCGCCAACAGAGTGCGGACTTCAGCGTCGGGCCAATCGGGAACTGCGGCACTCAACGAGTCCGACACCGTCGCGACACCGGTGAAAAGCTCACGTGCCTGATCGATTTCGCCGATCGCGACACCCGAGCCCAGTGAGGCGGTGCCCTCGTCCGGCACCAGCTTGCCCAGCAACACCGACAGCAACGTCGTCTTACCCGACCCGTTCTCGCCGGTGATCAGAATGCGATCACCCCACTCGATCTGCGTTGTAATCGGTCCGAAAGTGAACGCCGGCCGAGTAACCACAGCACCGCTCAGCACCGAAACGACGGTGCCGCTACGCGGAGCGCTCGCGATCTCCATCCGCAGTTCCCATTCCTTGCGCGGTTCCTCGACGACCTCGAGTCGCTCGATTCTGCGTTGGGTCTGCCGAGCCTTCGCCGCCTGCTTCTCGGTCGATTCGGCACGAGTCTTACGCGCGATCTTGTCGTTGTCGGGCGCTTTACGGCGAGCGTTGCGAACCCCGGACTCCATCCAGTTGCGCTGCATCTGCGCGCGAGATTCCAGCGAGGACTTGGTGTCGGCGAACTCGTCGTACTTCTCGCGCGCATGCTGCCGAGCGATCTCACGCTCGGCCAGATACGACTGATAGCTGCCGTCGTAGACGTCGATTCGGTGCTGCGCCCGATCCAGTTCGACGATGCCGGTGACCGTGCGCTCGAGGAACTCACGATCGTGACTGACAACGACGATCGCCGCACGGGTGTCGACGACGAAACGTTCCAACTGCTCCAACCCAGCGAGGTCGAGATCGTTCGTCGGCTCGTCGAGAAGCAGGATGTCGTAACGCGCCAGCAGGATCGCTGCCAACCCGGCTCGGGCCGCCTGCCCACCGGAGAGCGAGGTCATCAAGACCTCTCCGCCGGTGTCGAGACCCAAATCTGCCAAGACCTTCTCGGCGCGCTCGGCCAGATCGGCACCGCCGAGCGCGAGCCACCGCTCCAGCGCCGGCGTGTACAGATCCTCGCCATCGCCGGATCCGAGTGCCTCCGCCGCAGCGTTCATCGACTCCTCGGCCACACTGACGCCCGTCCGGCGGCCGAGGAATTCGACAACCTTCTCACCAGGAACACGCTCGGGTTCCTGCGCGAGATAACCGACTGTGGCATCGGGCGGAGAAGTGTAGATATCGCCCTCGAAATCTGCGGTTCCGACGCCTGCCAACAGCGTCAACAAAGTGGACTTACCGGCCCCGTTGGCACCGACAAGTCCGATGACGTCCCCCTCGGCGACGGTGAGGAAAAGGCCGGAGAAAAGCGTTCGATCGCCATGGAAAGCGGCAAGATCATCCACGCGCAAGGTTGCAGTCACGCTGCAAGTATCTCGTGGGTCGTTCCGCAGGCTCCACTCCCGGTATCCAACGGGTCGTTCCGCAGGCTCCACTCCCGGTATCCAACGGGTCGTTCCGCAGGCTCCACTCCCGGTATCCAACGGGTCGTTCCGCAGGCTCCACTCCCGGTATCCAACGGGTCGTTCCGCAGGCTCCACTCCCGGTATCCAACGGGTCGTTCCGCAGGCTCCACTCCCGGCATTCCCAGAGCTTCGGGAACAGACTCGTCCGGTCACCCGTTGGCACTCGTATGACCTTTTCTTCCGAGACCAGTACCGTCCCGACAATCGTGCTCAACGACGGGCATGCAATTCCGCAGCTCGGATTCGGTGTGTGGCAGGTTCCGGACGACGGTGCCCAAGCTGCAGTAGCCGAGGCCCTCGAGGTCGGCTACCGAAGCATCGACACCGCAAAGGTGTACGAAAACGAAACCGGCACCGGTAAAGCTGTCGCGGAGTCGGGAATCTCCCGCGACGAGCTGTTCATCACCACCAAGCTGTGGAACGACGACCAGGGATACGACTCGACGCTGAAGGCGTTCGACGCCAGTATGGCCAGGCTCGGGCTCGACTACCTGGACCTGTACCTCATCCATTGGCAGCAGCTCGATCGCAACAAGTACATCGAGACGTTCAAGGCTTTCCAGAAGCTGAAGGCAGACGGCCGTATCGGCTCAATCGGCGTCTCGAACTTCACCATCCCGACGCTCGAGAAGCTGATCGAGGAGGTCGGGGAGACGCCGTCGGTGAACCAGATCGAAGTTCATCCGCACTTCGTGCAGTCCGAACTGCGCGCGTTCCATACCGAGAAGGGCATCGCTACCGAGGCATGGAGTCCGCTGGGTTCCGGAACCGTCCTGGACGACCCGGCGCTCGCCCCGATCGCCGAAGCACACGGGGTAACCCCAGCTCAGGTCGTACTTCGTTGGCACATCCAACACGGAAACGTGGTGATCCCCAAGTCGGTGACCCCGAAGCGGATCGCGAGCAACTTCGACGTGTTTGGCTTCGAGTTGACCAACGACGAGGTTGCGCAGATCAATGCACTCGATACCGCCGACGGGCGTACCGGCCCTGATCCGGACAAGTTCAGCAGCTAGTTCGCCACTAGGGTGGCCCCATGGCCTTTCCGCTTGCAGGCAAGACGATCGCCCTCACGGCCGAGCGCCGGGCAGAAGAGTTCGCGGTGATGCTCGAGCGTCGAGGTGCGGCCACAGTGCACGTACCCGCGATTCACGTGCTGCCACTGCTCGACGATTCCGAACTGCGTGAGGTGACGTCGGGCATCATCGCGCAGCCACCGGAAATGGTGGTGATCAGCACGGCCGTCGGTTTTCGTGGGTGGCTCGACGCGGCCAAGGGGTGGAACACCGAAGACGAGCTTCTCGAAGCACTCAGGGCCTCGCGCATCATTGCGCGAGGCCCCAAGGCGCGGGGCGCGATCCGCGGCGTCGGGCTACGTGAGGAATGGTCGCCGACCACCGAAGCCTCGCAGGAGGTGGCCGACCACCTCGAAGCCGAAGGTATTGCCGGTGTCGATGTCGCAGTTCAACTGCACGGCACCATCACCGAATGGGAACCTACGATTCATCTGAGCGAATCGCTCGCCCGCCTCGGCGCGAGGGTGCGTCCCATTCCCGTCTACCGCTGGATCCGGCCGGTGGATCAGCGCCCACTGGTGGACTTGTTGGGCAAGATCGTCGATCACGACGTGGACGCCGTTACCTTCACCAGTGCCCCGGCAGTCGCGTCCCTGCTGTCGACGGCGAAGGACAACGGAATGCTCGAGCAGTTCCTTGCGGCGCTGAAGGGCCCGGTCGCGGCGATCTGTGTCGGCCCCGTCACCTCTGCCCCCCTCGACGTGCTCGGTGTCCCGACGCGGATGCCGGACCGCGCGCGGCTGGGCAGTCTCGCCAAGTTCGTCATCGAGGAGTTGAGTCACCAGCCGTTCCGTCCCGCCTGATGGGACAGAAGCTGGGCCCTGTGCAGTTCTGCGCATAACGTCACAGGCATGACTACGATCGAACCTCATACGATCAGCGAAGCTGCTGACCGCCTTGCGACCGCGACTGCGACTTCCACCCCATGTTCACCCGTCCGGGACCTCATCGGCAGCGAGGACGTGGACGCCGCCTACCTGGTCCAGACACGCAACATCGAGGCGCTTGTTGCATCCGGCCGCACTGTCGTGGGACGAAAAATCGGTTTGACTTCGCCCGCTGTGCAAAAGCAGATGAGTGTCGATCAACCTGATTTCGGTGTTCTTCTCGACGACATGGATTGCACGCAGGACGACGCAGTCGACTTCACCCGGCTACTGCAGCCGCGGATCGAAGCCGAGATCGCCTTCACTGTTTCCCGTGACATCGACGTCGCCATCGATGCCGATACTGCTCCGGATTACGTGAACAAGGTATTTGCGGCATTCGAAATCGTCGACAGCCGAGTGGTCGACTGGGACATCAGCTTGGCCGATACAGTGGCAGACAACGCTTCTTCTGGTCTGTACGTTCTCGGAGATTCCTTGGACCGCACTGACGCCCCGAATCTCGAAGAGGTCGAGATGACGCTGTACGCCGATGGGGAGCAGGTCTCGACGGGCAAGGGATCCGATTGCCTCGGCAGCCCATGGGCAGCATTTGCGTGGTTGGCGAACACCAGCTTGTCCTACGGTTCGCCGCTGCGTGCGGGAGAAGTCGTTCTATCCGGTGCCCTCGGCCCGATGGTCTCGGTGACCGCAGGCTCGACCTACTTAGCATCCATTACCGGAATCGGTGACGTCACAGCGGTATTCACTGCGTGACGTCACCGACTCGGGTGTGCGTCAGCCGGTGACGCGCGCGGCGTTTCCGGCGTCGACCGGAAGCACCGTGCCGCTGATATGTGCACTTGCTTCTGCGGCGAAGAACAGGACGACGCGGGTGATCTCCTCCGCGTCGAGCCACGGCACCGGCTGCGCATGCAGGGTTTGGAAGATGGGCGCTACGTCGTCTGCGGTCGGCTTGTCCAGGTCCGGCCGCATCATCGCGTACAGGGAATCATTGTGAATCATGGGAGTCGAAATGTTCCCGGGTGCAATCGTATTCACTGTGATTCCGTGTTGTGCCAGATCCAGTGCGGCACTCTTGCTGAGTCCGATGACCCCCCACTTCGACGCTGCGTAGGCGGCCATATTGGTGTTTCCGGCGCGGCCCAACATCGACGAGATGGTGATGATGCGGCCATATCCACGACTGATCATTCCGGGTGCGACAGCACCGATGGTATTGAAGACTCCGGTCAGGTTCGAGCCGATCGTTTCTGCCCACTGAGCCTCGGACATCGACTGCACCGGCGCGGCGACCGATACACCGGCATTCGCGACAGCGATGTCGATGCGGCCCAGTTCGGACTCGGCGCGCTCCACTAGGGAGTTCATCGCCTGTCGGTCGTTGGTGTCGAAGGTGGCACTGATCGCCTTGCGTCCAGTTGCCTGCACGAGCCGGACCGTCTCGTCGAGATCCTCCTGTGTGGCAAGCGGATACCGCACGACGTCGCGGTCCTCGCAACGATCGCACAGCACCACGTCGGCGCCTTGTTCAGCGAAAGCGATTGCGTGAGAGCGTCCTTGGCCTCGTGCTGCACCGGTGATCAGGGCAACTTTTCCGTCGAAACGTTCCATGTGTCGTTTTCCTCCTGGTTGGTTTCTACCTCGGTGGTCGATCGACGTCAGCGCAGTTTGTTGCTTCCGCCGTCGGCCATCAGTGTCTGTCCGGTCATGTACTTGGAATCTTCGGAGGCGAGGAACACTGCGACCGGCGCGATATCGGTTTCGGGATCTCCGATTCGCTGTAGCGGGACCTTGGCGGCACTCGCTGCGGCGCGCTCCGGGTGGGCAGCCTGCCAGGCGCGCACACCCTCGGTTGCTGCGAAGGGGCAGAGCACGTTGACCCTGATGCCGTCCACAGCCCACTCGTTGGCCGCAACGCGACTGAGCCCTCGAATTGCTTCTTTCGCTGCGGCATAGGAGGCCTGAGTGGGCATTCCGTCCAAGCCCGAACCGGAGGCGAAGTTGATCACCGATCCGGAGGACGCTTTCAGGTGGGGGTAGCAGGCCTGCATGAGGTGCACCGTGGGGTAGAAGCCGGTATTGAACGACAGATCGAACATCTCACTCGTCGTATCGACGAGCAATGCTTGCCGTGACGCGTGAGCGTTGTTGACCAACACATCGACGGATCCGAAGGCGGCGACCGCAGCGTCGCAGATCGTTTGTGCCGAGTCGGGAAGCGAGATGTCGATGCACATGAACTCGGCGCCCGGGCCCAGTTCGGCACTGAGTGCGGCTCCCTTATCTTCGTCGATGTCGACGAAGAACACATTGGCACCTTCACGGGCGAAGACGGTGGTGATCGCGCGGCCGATGCCGCCTGCGCCGCCCGTGATGATTGCCGTTTTCCCTTGAAGTCTCATCGGATGTCCATCGAATCGACGGCTGCCAATGCGGTCTTCTCGAGTTCTGCCACGCTGTATGCGGAGTAGGTCTCGTATTGTCCGCGACCGGAGAAGTACGGTGTCAGATTGTCCGACAGTTCATCGATGGTGAATTTCGAACCTGTGGTCTGGAACGTGTTCTCGACCTTGGGTGCTGCCATCAGGGCTACCATTCTGCCATAGACGACGAAGACCTGTCCGGTGATTTCGTTCGAAGCTTCGCTGGCGAGGTAGTGCACTAAAGTTGCGACCCGGTCGGGGGAAAGCGGATCCTCGATCGCTTCCGGATCGGTGTTCTCCCCGAATGCCTGAGCGGTCATTGCAGTCCGCGCACGAGGGCAGATTGCGTTCGCCCGAACGCCGTAGCGCGAAAGTCCCTGAGAAGTCGAGAGCGTGAGGGCTACGATCCCGGCCTTGGCTGCGGAGTAGTTCGGTTGCCCGGCGGAGCCGAAGAGGAAGGCCTCCGAAGAGGTGTTGACGACCCGACCGTAGACCGGGCCACCGACCTGCTTCGAGAGTGCTCGCCAATGAACTGCGGCGGCATGGGAGGTGGCAGCATGCCCTTTGAGGTGCACCCGGATGACATCGTCCCAATCCGATTCGGTCAGGTTGAAGATCATCTTGTCGCGAATGATCCCGGCGTTGTTGACCAGAATGTCCATCGAACCGAAGTTCTCGTTCGCCGATTGCACAAGTCGTTCGCCCAAAGACCAGTCGGAGACGTCCCCGAGGACCGCGATCGCTTGTCCGCCTGCGGCGATGATTTCGTCGGCGACGGATTGCGCATTGTCGCCGATGTCGTTGACGACGACTGCGGCACCCGCAGCCCCGAGGGCCATTGCTTCTGCACGGCCGAGTCCGGCACCTGCGCCGGTCACGATCGCTGTTCTTCCGGTCAATTCGAGTGCTGTGTTCACGAAATGCCTCCATTTCAAAATTAGAGTTGATTCTATTTCTAGCGGATATAGCGGGAATACGCACGCTTTCGGTACGTGATTCGAGCTTCGGAATCTCCTGGTCGGTCCGAAACCGTCCTGGTCAGTCCTGAACGCCCTTGGCCAACAGTTCGCGAGCTTCCGCGCGGCCGTCGAGCAGGCGGTTCGTACGTCGCGTCACCTTCCACTGTCCGTCGATCTTGGACAATTCCCACCGGTTCGCGGTGATCCGAGCGACTCGGTAAGTGTCACCGTCGTTCAGGATCAACTGCGATTTGCACGTCACGACGGCCTGGTGTCCGTCCAATTGCACGTGTCCGGGTTCGAGCAGGTGGGCGCAGCCGCCATGGATGTAGCCCTGATGCGCGCGGGAGCGAACCATGGCCGAAATCTCGGCGTGGCCATTCAGAACGCCGGTGTCGACGTCGTACACCCCGTCTTCGGTCCATAGGCGTGCAACGGCCTCGGCCGAGCCGCTGTCGACGGCGGGGCCATAGGTGGCCAGCAACTTCGTGATCGCGAGCGTGTCCTCGAGGGCCTCGACTCGATCGACGAGGTTCTGCAGCAGCTGGTCGGTGTCTATCATGGTGTTGCCCCGATCTGGTTCGAATGGAACTCCACGCCCAGCTCGTCGCCGATGTCGCGGAGGGCGGACAGTTGATCGCAGTAGTGATCGGCGCCCGTCGCGTGGATTGCGGCGCTCACGATGGTGGCACCGGCCTGGCGTCGGCGCTCGAGCGAGTCGGCGACTGCGGCTCTGTTGCCGAGTGGGTCCACCGGCGCGCCTGCACTCAAGACCACTTCGAAATCGGCTTGCTGCTCACCCTTTGCAAGCATGCGTTCGAGGTCGCTGAGTGGTAAGCCGAACGGAACCCAGCCGTCGCCTTGTGTTCGGGCTCGTCGAAGCGAGCGGGGGGTCCGGCCGCCGATCCACAGGGGCACTCGTGTCTGGACGGCATGGGGCTCGACCACGAGTTTTTCGAAATCGTAGTGGGTTCCGTGATACTCCGGATTCGATTGCGACAACGATGCCCGTAATGCCGCCAGCGCGTCGTCTGCGCGAGCTCCGCGGCCCTCGAACTCGGCGCCGAGTAGGTCGAACTCCTCTTGGAGACTGCCGACTCCGAGACCGAGTATCAGCCGGCCGCCGCTGACGACGTCGAGTGTTCCGTAGCGCTTGGCAATGGCGAGTGGGTGGTGATAACCGAGAACCAGAACCTGGGTGGCCAGCTTGATTCGGCCGGTGTGCGCGGCGAGGAACCCGAGTGTGGCCAGCGGGTCCCAGTAGGTCGCACCGCGCTCGGCGGCGATATCCACCGGTACGGCAACGTGCTCACTGCAGGTCAGGTGATGAAATCCGAGCTGGTCGGCTTGGCGCGCAATGCGCACCAGCTCTTCGATGCCTGCGCCCGCCTCCCACTCCGCGGCACTGCTCGGGTGTTGGACGACGATCGGGGACGTTATGCCAATGTGCATCGGTGACCCTCCGAGGTTGGCCGAGAAGGTTGCATACCTCCATCTTTAGTACCTATGGCCGTTGGATGCGGCGGTAGTTCCCGTTCACCGGACTCGATGCCGACATCGGGAGGGCGGACCCTCTTCTCTACGAGGCGAGCAGCTGCTACCATTTCAAGAATTCATTTCAATTTTACCGGCAGGGTTACTGCCGATTGCGGAGGCACCGGATGAACTCGGTCGGTCCAGACACCTCAACACCCGGTGCTGCAGAAAAAAAGGATCTACCGCCTTCGATGGTGGAACGCATGACGTTGATCCTCGATGCGTTCGATGGTCGCGCTTCCCGCCTGACGCTGGAGGAGGTGGCTTGTCGTACGGAGCTGCCCAGGTCCACCGTGTATCGAATCCTCGATCAGCTGGTACGTCTGAACTGGGTCGATCACGCCAGCTTCGGCTATTGCCTCGGTCGCCGTTCGATCGGTCTCGGTGGAGGCGACAACAACCACAGTCAGGTCCGGGCTGCGGCCGCACCCCTGCTGCACAACTTGCACGTGCGCACCGGAATGGTCGTGCATCTCACCGTCCTCGACGGTGGCATGAGCGTGTACCTCGACAAACTCGGTGGCCGCGGTGCGACCGCCATCCCGACCAGGGTCGGTGGACGTGTCCCCGCCCACACGACAGCGAGCGGAAAAGCGATGCTTGCGTGGTTGGACCCGGAGGAAGTGGATCGTCTGCTCGGGGAACGCCTCGACCGTAGTACCGACACCACCATCTCCGACATCACCACGTTGCACCGAGAACTCAACCGCATTCGGCAGCGGCGCGGTTTGGCATTCGAGCGGGGTGAATCCGTCCGCGGGATCGGGTGTGTCGGTGCTGCTGTCCGAACGGTCGAAGGGCCGGTGGCCGCAATCTCGCTTTCCGGCGATGCGGGAACCGTCCAACTGGAACGGGTTGCTCCACTCGTCGTCGACGCGGTCCGCGAAGTCACCAATTCCATGTTTCCCGCCCTCGAAAACTCTCGCCGACGTTCTCTCGTTCCGCACGCGCAAGAGCACTCCTGGTCGACCGAAACGTTGGACCAGCTGTTGTCGGTTCAGTCCGGTCACTGGCTCTGATGTGCAAGCGTCGAACCTTGCTCGACTCTTGCACATCGGAAGTGCCCGCTGAATCGGCATAGTTTTCGCGGCTCAGGTGCCCGAGATGCCGGCCGTGTCGGCGAGTCCGAAGGCTCCGCGGTAGAAGACCATCGGGCGCTGTTCGCCGAGGGCTTCGAGGCCGAGAACTCGTCCGATGGCAACGTCGTGGTCACCGGCACGGTGGACAGTCTCCACTTCGCAATGCACGCGCGCCAACACGTCAGGCAAGGCAGGAGTTCCCCAAGCCGATCGTGTCCAGTCCAGACCCTCGAACTTCGTTCCTCGACTGGAGCCGAAGCGAGAGCACATGTCCGCCTGGTCCTCGCGCAGCACGTTGACGGTGAAACGGCCGATGTCTCGGATTCTCGGCCAGGCACGCCCACGGTGATCGGCGCAGAACAGAATCAGTGGAGGTTCGAGTGAGACCGACGCGAACGACTGGCAGCAGAACCCGATCGGCCCATCATCGGAGAGACCGGTGATCACGGTGACGCCACTGGCGAAGTGGCTCATGGCGTGGCGCATCTCGTGCGGCGTCGGCGCAGTGTTGACGGTGGTGAGGTCGGACTCCATCGACTCGATCGACATCGCGCACCTTTCGGTTTCGTTGTGTCGCCGAGGAATTCGGCGATCCGGCTCCAGGTTAGGCAGCACCGTGCATACCCCGAAATTGTCGTCTCGTTCAGTGGAATCGGTCGGTGACGCCGCTCGCGCAGATCGGGTGGTCTCGCTGACCGGGATGAAAGGCGATCCAGCGGCCTGCTGGTGGCAACGTGTGCTCACATGACCAATGTCTCGAGTGTCCAGGAAGGCTCGAAAAAGGAGCTTCGCACCGATCTCGGAGTACTTCGGTACTACGAAGCCGGCGACGGCCCACCCCTGGTGCTGCTGCACGGATCGGGCCCCGGCGTCACGGGTTGGCGAAACTTTCGCGGCAACATCGATATATTCGCCGAGCATTTCCATACCTACGTGCTCGAGTTTCCGGGTTTCGGTGTCAGCGACGACTTCGGTGGACATCCGATGGTTACGGCCATGGACGCAGTTGCGCGATTCCTCGACGGCCTCGGCCTCGACAAAGTTGCTTTGCTGGGCAACTCGATGGGCGGGATAGTCGCGACTCGATTCGCCATCGAACACCCCGAGCGAGTCTCGAAGCTGGTCACCATCGGTGGCATCGGAAGAAATATTTTCAGTCCCGGACCGGGTGAAGGTATCAAACTGCTGATGGAGTTCACCGACGACCCGACCAGGGATCGCCTCATCTCTTGGTTGCACTCCATGGTGTTCGACCCCGCCATGGTCACCGAGGAACTCATCGAGGAACGGTGGGTTCAGGCAACCGATCCCGAGACCCTCGCGAGTGCCCGAAAGATGTACAGCAGCGCGGCGTTTGCTGCGAATGCGGCAGCCGCTGCGAAGTCGACGGAGGCACCGTACTGGGCTCAGCTGCACCGCGTGCAAGCGCCTACCCTGCTGACCTGGGGTCGAGATGATCGCGTGAGTCCGATGGACATGGCGCTGCTGCCGATGCGCCTGATACCCAATGCCGAACTACATGTATTCCCGAAGTGTGGCCATTGGGCGATGATCGAACAGAAAGCCGCCTTCGAGAGTGCAGTAATTGCTTTTCTTCTGAGAGAGGACGCCGTCCAAAAATGAGTATCGATTCAGAACAGTTCGACGAAACAGTCGATTTCCTCATCGTGGGAAGCGGCGGCGGAGGTATGGCCGCCGCAGTAGCGGCAGCCAATCGCGGTCTCGACACACTCGTCATCGAAAAGGGTGTGACATTCGGCGGTTCCACTGCAATATCCGGCGGCGGCATTTGGATCCCGAATGCTCCTACGCTCGTGAACAAGGGTGTCGTGGACTCCCGTGAGTCGGTTCGTACGTACCTCGACAGCATCACCGTCGGCACCGTCCCGGCAGAGCGTCTGGACGCGTTCGTCGACAACGGACCGGCGTTGATGCAGCTGCTGGACCAGAGTCCGCACATGAAGCTGTACTGGGTCAAGGGCTACTCCGACTATCACCCCGAAAACGAAGGTGGCAGCGCACTGGGCCGCACCATCGAATGCCAGCCGTTCGATACCCGTGCACTCGGCGACGACGAGAAGTTCCAGCGTCCCAACAGCATGAAGGGCCCGCTCGGACTCTGGGTCACCTCGAAGGATTACCACGACCTCGCGATGGTCAAGCGTACGTGGAGGGGTCGTCGAGCGTCCATGGTTGCGGCGTGGAGGGTGGCGTCGAACGTCGTTCGTCGACGCCACATGGCGACCGGTGGACGCGCTCTGGTGGCGCGACTGCGGATGGTCCTCAAAGACTCCGGTGTCCCGGTATGGCTGCAGACCTCGATGACCGAGCTCATCGTCGACGACAGCGGAGTGGTACGTGGAGTCGTGGCCCAGCGCGGTGACGACACGATCCGCATCGCGGCTCGAAAAGGCGTCCTGCTCGCTACCGGCGGATTCGAGCACAACTTGGAGATGCGTTCGCGCTACCTGCCAGAGCACGGAACGGCCGACATCAGTTCCGGTGCTCGCGAGAACACCGGTGACGGAATCGTTGCAGGCCTTGCCGTCGGCGCCGACGTCGCATTGATGGACGACGCATGGTGGATGCCGTCCGTTCTGCATCCGATGGGCGCGGTCATCCCGTTGGTCTCCGAGCGCTGCATCCCGCCGTCGGTGATCGTCGACAGCAGGGGACAGCGGTTCACCAACGAATCCTCCCCCTACGTGAACTTCGTTCACGACCAGCTCGAAGGTGGTCACGTTCCGGCTTGGTTCGTGATGGACACCAAAGCGCGTTCGCGTTACCCGTTTGCACAGGTTTTGCCGGGAATGCCTTTTCCTCAGGGTTTCTACGACTCGGGGGTCGTCCACAAGGCCGACACTCTCGCGGAACTTGCCGCGAAGATCGACGTTCCTGCCGACGCGCTCGCCGCCACCATCACTCGATTCAACGGGTACGCGCGGTCGGGCAAGGACGAGGAATTCGGTCGGGGTGACAGCGCCTACGACCGCTATTACGGCGATCCCACCATGAAGAACCCGTGTCTCGACGAGATCGATCGCGGTCCTTTCTACGCAGTTCGTTGCGAGCCCGGTGATCTTGGAACGAAGGGCGGGCTCAGCACCGACGCTCATGCCAGGGTTCTTCGCACCGACGGTTCCACAATCGAGGGCCTCTACGCGACCGGTAATACATCCGCATCGGTGATGGGGAACGAGTATGCGGGAGCGGGGGCGACGATCGGACCGGCGATGGTCTTCGGTTACATCGCGGCCCAGCATGCCGCCGATACACAGGGCACGGTTTCGTCCGTCGATCGAGCAGATTCGAACGGTCGCACCAAGCGTGCTTGATCCGCTGCGGGGGACCGTTTCGTCCGAAGTGGAAAAAATGCAGTACAACGGAGAAGACGACAGCCTGCGCCCATCCGGCCGGGCAACGAAGTAGAAAGCCGAGATCATCATGGGTCAGGTTCTTGACAGAATCGAACAATTCGCCGACGAGATTCGCGCAGAGGGCGTCGAGGGAGACAAGCTGATGCGCTTGTCCGATGTCTCGGCGAAGCGCCTTCGGGACGCCGGGGTCATGCGCATGCTGGCGCCGAAAGAGTATGGCGGATACGAGTCTCACCCCCGCGAATTCGCAGAGACCGCGATGGGTATCGGTGCTATGGACGGTGCCGCAGGCTGGGTTACCGGGATCGTCGGGGTCCATCCGTGGGAGCTGGCATTCTTCGACCGCAAGGCCCAGGACGAGGTGTGGGGCGAAGACAACGATATGTGGATGGCCTCGCCGTACGCACCGATGGGCATAGCTACACCTACCGACGGCGGCTACATCCTCAATGGGCGGTGGTCGTTTTCTTCGGGCACCGACCATTGCGGTTGGATCATGATCGGTGCCGCAGTGGGTGACGCCGAAGGTAACCGCACGATGCCCCCGACGATGCTGCACGTGTTGCTTCCACGCTCGGATTACGAGATCGACCCGGACAGCTGGAACGTGGTCGGTCTGCGCGGAACCGGATCCAAGGACCTCATCGTCAAGAATGCGTTCATTCCGGATTACCGGACTCTGCGTGCGGACAAAGTGATGAGCGGCATGGCGGCCAAAGAGTTCGGCCGAGAGCAGACTCTGTACAACTTCCCCTTCTCGTGCATCTTCCCACTCGGAATCACTTCCTCACTGATCGGTATCGCCGAAGGCGCTCTTGGATGTCATCTCGACGCGCAGCGAGATCGGGTAACAGTGTCGGGAACAGCCATCAAAGAAGATCCGTATGTGTTGTTCGCTATCGGCGAGGCAGCTGCGGAGATTGCGGCCTCCCGTGCCGCGGTACTCGAGACCGTCGATCGCTTCTGGGATATGACCGAGAAGAAGCAAGAGGTCACCTTCGAGATGCGAGCTATCGGCCGTCGGACTCAGACTGCTGCAGCATGGCGAGCAGTACGGGCAGTGGATGAAATTTTCGCCCGTTCGGGTGGTGGCGCTCTCCATGTGAAATTCCCGATGCAGCGGTTCTGGCGTGACGCGCATGCGGGCCTTTCGCATGCTGTTCACGTTCCCGGTTCCATTTTCCATTCCTCGGCTTTGACACAGCTCGGCGGTGAGCCGCAAGGCATCCACCGCTCGATGATCTGACAAGCCTCCTCGACGAAAGGTACTTACGATGACGGAAATACGCGGTCTGGGCTATCTCAGAATTCAGACGCAGGATGTACCCCGCTGGCGCGAACTCGTTGTCGACGGGTTGGGAATGGCCGTCGGATCGGGGCCGGAGGCCGATGGCCTCTACCTGCGCGTCGACGAGCGTCGATCCAGGCTCATCGTGTTGCCCGGTGACACCGACAAGGCTCTGGCCGTGGGCTGGGAGGTCCGTGATCAGTTCGCTCTTCAGCGCGTACGTGAAGCGGTGGAGAAGTCGGGACGAGCTGTCGAGGTCCTGTCCGAGGAAGAATCGCTCTACCGCGATGCCGAGCAAGTGATCGCATTCGACGACCCGTCCGGCACCCGTGTCGAGGTGTTCTTCGGAGCGGTTCTCGATCACAGCCCGGTGGTAACCCCGCACGGTGGACGGTTCGTGACCGGTCCGCAGGGACTCGGCCATGTCGTTCTGCCGACTCCGGCAATCGACGAGACATACGCGTTCTATACCGACGTGTTGGGATTCCTGCCACGTGGTGCCATCCGCGTCGGTCCCCCCGGGGCCGGACCTGCACGCAGAGTGCGGTTCATGGGTGTCAACGAGCGTCATCACAGCCTGGCATTGTGCCCGGCCCCGCACAGCCAGGATCCAGGCATGGTGCATCTGATGACCGAGGTCGACACTCTCGACGCGGTGGGTCAGGCTCTCGATCGGGTAGCGAAGCTGGGATTCTCCATCTCCTCCACGCTCGGTCGCCACACCAACGACAAGATGGTCTCGTTCTACGTCCGCGCACCAGGCGGATGGGATCTCGAATTCGGCACCGAGGGCAAGCTCGTCGACGAGAAGCACTACTCCTCGGAGGAAATCACCGCCGACAGCTATTGGGGACATGACTGGTCCGGGTCCGAGACGCTGGCAGCGTTCGCGTGATCTCCGCTCGCTGACCACAGTGCAAAGAAGAGCGCTGCGCATTCAGATGAATGCGCAGCGCTTTTCTTTTCGGTAAATACTTGCCGAAAAGAATTCAGCCTCGGTTGAGTAGCTTCCTCATACCTGCGGCAGCTTTTTCGACGATCTCTCCGCGCGGGAACCCGCTGCGGCTCTTGGCGGTCTCGTAGTGTCCACCGGCGACCCAGATAGGTCCGTCGGCGATGTGCTCGAGTCCTTCGCGGGCAACATCGACGGGCTCGGAGACACGCATCCCGGGAATATCGAAGTTCAACCCCGCGCGCGCCATGGCTGGGGTCCGTGTCACGCCGAGGACCAGGTCGACGACGTGCACTCCGAAGGGCGCCAGCTCGAGCCACAGGCCTTCGGCGAAGATACGACCGAAAGCCTTCGAGGCCGCGTACACGCTCTGATGTTCGGACCCCAAATAGCCGGCCATCGAACCCACCAAGATGATGCCGCCGCGGCCGCGCTCGCGCATCGCAGCACCGAAGTAATGCGACAAGTGCAGTTGCGCGGTGATGTTGAGGTCGATCACTTGTTGGAAACCAGACAGGTCGCCGGTGACGAACTCATGCCCGTAGCTGTTCGCGCCTGCGTTGAAGATCAGCAACCCTACTTCGAGGTCCTCTGTCGCTGTGCGGATACTCTCGACTGCATCGGCGGAGAGCAGATCGAGTGCCAGCGTCCGAACCTCGACGCCGTTCGCACGCACGCGAGATGCGGTCTCCTCGAGCGGGCCGGGCTTGCGAGCGATGAGAACGAGGTTGAAACCGGCCTTGCTCAACTGGTCGGCAAATTCCGATCCGACGCCTTCGGAACCGCCGGCGATCACCGCCCAGGGACCGTACTGCTCGATATCGATCATGGAAGAGCCTTTCTGAAGAATGTCAGTCGACGACGATCGGCGTCGGAACAGGATCGCTGTCGGTGACGACGATGTCGCCGCGGTTGGCAGCATCGACGATGCTTGCGCTCAGTGCGTGACAGCCACGGCTGGGTGCACCGAGCCGGCCGTCATCGGGAGCGTCATTGTCGATTTCACGGCAAAGAGTGCGAGCTGCCGCGTCCCACTGGATCGATGTGTGCTCCCAACTGTTCTTCGCAACGAGCACCTGCGCACTGCACTCACTGCACCGAAGCGGTTGCATTCTGCTCCTCCAATTTCCGAGCGACGTTGGCTTCGACTTCCTTCTTCCACGACTCGACAGGACGTGTGGTGTCCAGCTCGAACTCGAATCGTTCCGTCATCTGAGGAGTGACGTCGGCTACGTCGACGTAGAACTGCTCGTACCACCGGCGAAGCTGGTAGACCGGACCGTCTTCCTCGCAGAGCAGCGGGTTCTCGATGCGTGACTTGTTCTTCCAGATCTCGATGTCCTGTTCGAAACCCTTGGCGATGAAGGTTCCGAAGTTCCTCGCCGTTTCCTCGGCGGCATCACCTTGGAGTTCGGCGGACTTCTGCACGATCATTCCGTACTGCAGAACGAACTTGTTTGCGCTGACCGGGTAGTGGCAATTGATCAGGACCGAATTGACGTCGTGGGTATCGAACTTGTACGTCAGGTCATCGACCATGAAGGAAGGTCCGAAATAGGTTGCATCCGAACTGTTGCCGAGCGACTTGGGCTGGCCTTCCGTGTTCGGACGCATGTCCTCGCGTGACTGTCCGTTCATGTACTGGCTGGCGACGTGCCCTTCGAAGACATTCTTGAAGTAGGTGGGGAAGGAGTAATGCACGTAGAAGAAGTGCGCCATGTCGACGATGTTGTCGACGACCTCACGGCAGTTCGTGTCCACCTCGGTGCGATACCAGACCCAGTCGGACCAACCATCGTCGAGTGCGCCTTCGATGCGGGGAATGGTCACCTCAGCGGGCGGGGCATTGCCCTCGGGATCGTTCCACACGAAGAACATGCCGTCCTGGTCGAGGACATGCCACGAACGTGTACGTGCCAGCGGGGGCACGCGACGCGCGTAAGGAATGCTCTTGCATTTTCCGTTGCTTCCCCAACGCCAATCGTGGAACGGGCAGGCGACCTCGTCACCCTTGATCGTTCCCTGAGTGAGGTCGCCACCCATGTGGCGGCAGTATCCGTCGAGGACGGCGAGCGTGCCCGAGCTGTCGGCGAAGACGACAAGCTTGGTCCCGAAGGCCTCGATGGAGTGGGGCTTGCCGTCCTTGAAGTCGGCCGACAAACCGATGCAGTGCCAACCGCGGGCGAAGCGCGTGGGCGCGGCGCCGGCTTCGATCTCTCGTACTTCTTCGCTCGTGTTCTGCTGGATGGTCACAGTGATCCCGTCCTGTCTTGTGGAGAAGTCAAACGGCGATCTGGTCGTTGCCGTGTTTGTAGACGACGCTAGGTGACCTCCGACACCGAAGTCGGAGAGTTCTCACTGGACGGGACTCGGACTTTTCGGAAACAATTCGTGCTCTCGATCAGCGACCCGTCCGCTCGATGGCAGCGGAACCGGATTATCGTTCGAGTATGACTACCGACGTCCTGGGTGCTGTCCGCGATCTACTGCCGACGATCGCCGAGGCAGCAGTCAAGGTCGATGAAACCGGACGTGTGTCGGATCAGATGATTCACGAGCTGGGTAAGACTGGGGTCTTCAGGCTGCTTCAACCGAAACGGTACGGCGGTACCGAGTCCGATCCGGCGACATTCTTCGAAGCGGTTCGGATGATCTCGGGTGCCTGTGGATCCACCGGGTGGTTGACTTCCGTCCTGGGAGTTCACCCTTGGCATCTCGCTCTCTTCGACGATCGAGCGCAGAGCGATGTGTGGGAACCCGACAACGGCACGCTCGTTTCTTCCGCGTACGCACCGGTCGGGCGGCTGCACCCAGTCGAGGGCGGGTACCGCCTCAGTGGGGAATGGCTCTTCTCCTCCGGGTGTGACCACGCGTCGTGGGCGCTGCTGGGTGCAATCGTGATAGGCGAGGGGGGGCGCCCCTTGGACTTCCTCACCGTCCTGGTTCCGCGCTCCGACTACCGCATCCGGGACGTGTGGGACGTGATGGGAATGCGCGGCACCGCCAGCAACGAGATCGGCATCGTCGATTGCTTCGTCCCCGAGTACCGGACCAAGAGCAACTACGAAACTGCGCAGCTTCGCGGTCCGGGCCAGAAAGTGAACCGGGGACCGCTGTACCGACTTCCGTTCGCCACGATCTTCACCACTGCGGTTGCGTCGCCCGGAGTCGGAATCGTTGCGGGATGCTACGAACGCTATCTCGCCAACATGCGTGAGCGGGTGCGTCTGAGCCTCGGTGGCGGGCAGTTCGTACATGATCAGTTCGCCCAGGTCGCCATTGCCCGCGCATCGTCGGAGATCGATGCAGCGATTCTGCAGTTGGAGCGCAACGTTCGCGAACTGTGGGAATTGGCACTCGAAGGCGAAGAACTACCGATGTCGATGCGTCTGCGTGCGCGACGTGATCAAGTGCGAGCGACCGAGCGTGCGGTGGAGGCGATGGACCTGTTGTTCAAGTCGGCAGGGGGCCACTCGTTGTACCGCGGGAATGTGATCGAACGGGCGTGGCGCGATGTCCATGCCGGAAGTGTCCACGTGGCCAACGAGGCCGAACGTGCTTTGGCGTTGTTCGGCCAAGGCGCGTTCGGCCTCCCGGTAGAGGACAACTTGGTCTGATCAGGCCAGCATGGCGCGAACTGCTCGGTAGGCGAAAACCATTGCGGTGCCGAGCGGCACGCCTGGGCCTGGGTACTTCGCGCCACTGAGGGAGGCGCTGGTGTTGCCGGCAGCGTAGAGACCCGCGATCGGTGTGTCGTTCTCACGCAGCACCCGAGCGTCGACGTCGGTGCGCACGCCGCTCTTGGTTCCCAGGTCGCTCAAGACAATTCGAGCGGCGACGTACGGACCCTTCTTCAGCGGCGTCAAAGCCGCATTCGGCTGTTCGGGAACGGGCCGGCAGAAGAACATGTCGTAGGGATCCTCGCCGCGATGGAACTGCTCGTCGATACCGGTGCTCGCGTATTCGTTGAACTGCTCGACGGTGTTCCGGAGAACCTCGGGTGCAACCTCGAGCAGTGTTGCCAGTTCTTCGATCGTGTCGGCCATGACCCACGTACCGGCTTCGAGATGAGCGTCCGCGGCCACCGACGGAATCGAAATGGTCGGAATCACCGGTCCGCTGTCGGCTGCCTCGAATACGAGGTATGACCGCTCGCTGCCGTGCTCGATCATCGCGCGACCGAACTGGTCGTACGGAAGCGACTCGTTGAGGTAGCGCTTGCCGGCGTCGTCGACGAGCAGTCCACCGCGGACACCGACCATGAATGCCGCTGACCCATCCGGCAAGGCGACGCCGGGGCAGTACCACGCTTCCCCGGCCAATGTGGTGTCTGCGCCGATTCGGACCGCAGCCTGAATTGCATCGCCGGTATTCGAGCCTTGCGCTGCCATGCTCCACCGTGCGAGACCCGGCATCGACTCCGCATCTCGCAGTGGCTGATCCTTTTCGATACCGCCTGCAGCGAGCAGGATGCCGCGACGCGCGAGGATGCGCAGTGTCTTCCCATCGGGTCCGGTAGCCAGTGCGCCGACTACTGCGTCGTTCTCGACGATCAGCTCCGTCAACGCCGTCTCGGTCAGCACCCGAGAGTTACCCGTGCTTTCCAGAGCCAACAACAGGCGAGAGATCAGTGAACGTCCACCGCCGAGCTTGCCTTCGGGGTGCGGCGCTCCTTCACGATCTGCATCGAGTTCGGGTCGGACGCGCTCGAGCAGATCGCCGACGGCGGAGGGCTCGATGTCGAGGGCATTGATCGCCCGTCCGGAATCCATTCGGCCGGGCGCGCGGAAGTAGTCCGGGAACGGACGCCATTCGAATTCGATGTTCGGGTTCTTCTCGAGTAGATCGACGACGGCGGGTGCCGTCGAGACGAATGCCTCTTGCCGTTCGACCTCGTAATCACCGACGACAGCTCGAAGGTATTCCCGGGCCTTCGCCGTCGAATCTCCGATGTTCGCGCGTTCTTGCACGGCGGTGCCGGGTAGCCATACGGCTCCGCCGGAGTACGCGGACGTGCCACCGAGTAGTGGTGTCTTTTCGAGGACCAGCGTGTCCTGGCCCGCTTCTGCGGCACAGTACGCGCCGGTCAGAGCGCCGCCGCCCGAACCGATGACCAGGACATCGCACTCGATCGACTCGTGCATGGTGGTGTTCTCCGTTTCGAAGTGCCCGCGGTGATGATGCGTGTACTTCGACATGCGGGCGGGTCGAAGTACACGAAGATGCGGTTGTCTACGCAACAGTAATTTCATAGGTTGCGTGCCGTGGGTCTCACTGAGCGGGCAAATGTCGAAGAATCCGAAGCGAGATGTCAAAATCGAGCAAACCTACCGTTGCGTAGGCCCAGCGTGCGAAGTCTTGGGGGGATGAACGAGAGTGCCGAGAATTGCCGAAGTTCGCGACGCCGCAGAGCCGAGTTCGGTCGAGCAGCACGCTCGGCACGTCCGCATAATCCAGGCGGCGGCAGCACTCGGGGCCGAGAAGGAACTAGCACGCGTCCAGATGCACGACGTAGCCAAGTCTGCGGGGGTTGCCATCGGGACGCTGTACCGGTACTTCCCGTCGAAGACTCATCTCTTCGTTGCCGTGATGGTCGATCAGATCGACCGGATGGGTTCGGGTCTCACCAAAGGGGCATCCGCCGCAGCGCGGCCCAGTGACGCGGTGTACGACGTACTGGTGCGCGCCACGCGTGGGTTGCTGCGCCGGCCGCTGCTGTCGACGGCCATGATTCAGTCCACGACGGCTTCCAACGTCGCGGCCGTACCCGATGCGGCGAAGGTCGATCTGGCGTTCCGTCAGCTCCTGCTCGAGGCGGCCGGAATCGAAATGCCCACCGAATCGGATCTGACGGCCCTTAGATTGGTCGTGCAACTGTGGTTCGGGGTCATTCAGTCCTGCCTGAACGGACGCGTGTCGTTCCTCGACGCGGAGCACGACATTCGCCGAGGATGCGATCTGCTTCTCGTCGACCTGTCGCCCCGCTGAACAGTGGACGCGTAGTGCTCGAATTCAGTGCAGTACCGTAAAAATAGAATACATTTCAGAAAATTCGACGTCGCCTCGCGCGGCGGTAATGTCTCGAGGAGTCGACATGCTTGCTCAGAACACCCCGGTGATCGTCGAGGCGGCCAGAACACCTATCGGACGCCGACGAGGGGCCCTGTCGGGCGTGCACCCCGCCACGCTCCTCGGCGTGGCGCAGCGCGCAGTTCTCGACCGATCTTCCGTCCCGGCAGCAAGCGTGGGTCAGGTCGTCGGCGGTTGCGTCACCCAAGCGGGCGAACAGTCGAACAACGTGACTCGGCAGGCATGGCTGCATGCCGGACTGCCCTACGGCACCGCGTCGACGACCATCGATTGTGCCTGCGGGTCATCCCAACAGGCCGTACACGTGATCGCCGGCCTTATCGCATCCGGCCAGATCGACGCCGGCATCGGATGCGGTGTCGAGGTGATGAGCCGGGTCTTCCTCGGTCAAGCCGCTACTCCCGAAACTGGAAACCCGTATCCGCCGGACTGGACCATCGACATGGGTGACCAGTTCACCTCGGCGCAACGCATCGCCGATCTTCGCGGAATCACGAGGCAAGACGCCGACGCGTTGGGCCTGCTCTCGCAGCAGCGGGCCGGCCGCGCGTGGGCAGATGGGGTCTTCGACCGCGAAATCGTCCCGGTCGACGTTCCAGTCCTGGGCGAAGATGGCGCCCCCACCGGCGAGAGCGTGCGTGTGGAACGCGACGGGGGACTGCGTGAGACGAGCGCGGCCGCCCTCGCCGGACTTGCGCCCGTGATGCCGAATCAGATTCATACCGCCGGCAATTCTTCACAGATCAGTGACGGCGCGGCCGCAGTGCTGCTGATGAGCGAGGCACGGGCACACGAGCTCGGAGTCCGTCCGCGTGCACGGATTCTCGCCTCGGCAATGATCGGCTCGGATCCTTACTATCACCTCGATGGTCCGATCGAGTCCACCGCGCTAGTACTCGAACGCGCCAAGATGTCGCTTGCCGACATCGATCTGGTCGAAATCAACGAGGCCTTCGCTTCGGTGGTGTTGTCCTGGGCCCAGGTTCACGGCGCAGATATGTCCAAGGTCAACGTGAACGGCGGCGCTATTGCGCTGGGACACGCAGTCGGTTCGACCGGAGCTCGGTTGATCACCTCGGCGTTGCACGAGCTCGAACGTTCCGACAAGTCCACCGCGTTGGTGACGATGTGTGCCGGTGGTGCACAGTCCACAGCGACGATCATCGAACGCATCCGGTAAGGGCGCGCCCTACCGACGAGAGAGCCGAGACTTTTCATGACAATGGCGTTGACCGAACAAGAACGGGACCTCACCGACGCGGTTCGCGCATGGGCAGCCCGTACCGTGACCTCCGACGTTCTGCGCAGTGCAGTCGATGCCGAGACCGAGGAGCGCCCCGCCTTCTGGAGCTCGCTGGCTGCTCTCGGCGTGCTTGGCCTCCATTTGAAGGAAGAAGATGGCGGCGCAGGTTGCGGATTGAGTGAAACTGCCGTGGTAGCAGAGGAACTCGGCAGAGCCTTGGTTCCGGGGCCGTTCCTCTCGACTGTCCTTCTCAGCGCGGTACTCGACGAAGCAGGTCGCAGCGAGGAGCTTGCGGCCCTGGCCGACGGCTCGACGATCGGGGCGATATCGCTGCACCCCGGTTCGTTGCGTCTGACTTCCGACGCGAACCAGTCGGTACTCGCCGGTGCATCGGATTTCGTCGTCAGTGGCCAGATCGGTGATCTCTTCTTGCTGGCCGCGCTCGATGCAGAGAACAAGACGGTTTTCGTCCTCGTCCCGCGAGAGCGCCTCGAGATCGCTGCCGTGGAGAGCTATGATCTCCTGCGGCGCAATGCAACTGCGACTGCGCGCAGTCTCGCGCTCGAGCCCGGCGACATCCTCTCGATCGATGCCCGTCGCGTGTTCGATCTGGCGGCAATTCTCTTCTCCGCAGAGGCTTCGGGTGTTGCAGACTGGGCGGTGCGCACCGCCGGTGACTACGCCCGAACGCGCCGACAGTTCGGGCGAATCATCGGTCAGTTCCAAGGCGTCAAACACCGCATCGCGCGCATGCTCATTCGCAGCGAGCAAGCACGCGTGTGCGCATGGGACGCCGCCCGTGCGGCGGACGCAGGTGCGCCTCCTGCAGAGGTGTCGCTTGCTGCTGCTGTCGCGGGAGCTACCGCGCTCGATGCTGCATTCACCTTGACCAAGGACTGCATTCAGATCCTCGGTGGAATCGGATACACCTGGGAACACGACGCGCACCTCTACCTTCGGCGGGCGCAGACCCTACTGCTCATGCTCGGATCGACCGCGTCCTGGCGTTCTCGGGTGACGGTTGCGACGCTCGCCGGGACCCGGCGTTCACTCGAAGTGGAGCTTCCACCGGAAGCCGAACAGGTTCGCGCGAAGGTGCGATCCGAGCTTGCTGCGATTGCCGATTCCGACGATGCCGATCGCATCCGATTGTTGGCAGAAAAGGGCTACGCAGCTCCACATTTTCCGGCACCGTGGGGTCGAGGGGCAGACGCCGTCGAACAACTGGTGATCGCCGAGGAATTGGCCTCGTTCTCTCTCGTTCCGTACGACATGATCATCGGTAACTGGGTGGTGCCCACGCTCATCGAGCATGGCAGCCCCGAACAGGTCGAGAAGTTCGTCCCGGCGAGCCTGCGCGGAGACATTCGTTGGTGTCAGCTGTTTTCCGAACCCGGTGCAGGCTCCGACCTCGCCGGATTGAGTACCAAGGCGACCAAGGTGGACGGCGGCTGGCGATTGCAGGGCCAGAAAGTCTGGACGTCCATGGCGCGTGAAGCGCACTGGGGGATCTGCCTCGCGCGCACCGACGCATCGGTGCCGAAGCACAAAGGTTTGTCCTATTTCCTCGTCGACATGCGCAACAGCCCTGGGCTCGACATCCGACCTCTCCGAGAGATCACCGGCGAATCGTTGTTCAACGAGGTCTTCTTCGACGACGTGTTCGTTCCGGACGAAATGTTGGTGGGGGAGAGCGGCGCCGGATGGAAATTGGCTCGAACGACACTCGCGAACGAACGAGTCTCGTTGTCGAACGATTCCTCTCTCGGCTCGGGCGGTGAGGCGTTGTTGAGTCTCGCCGCCGAATTGCCCAGCGGCCTCGACGCCCAGCAATCGGCAGTTCTCGGTGAAGTTCTGTGTGACGCCCAATCCGGGGGATTGCTCGCACTGCGGACCACGCTGCGGACACTTACCGGCGCCCAACCCGGAGCGGAATCCTCGGTCGCGAAAGTTATCGGCGTGGAGCACATTCAACAGGTGTGGGAAGTGGCGATGGAGTGGGCCGGACCGTCGTCTCTGGTCGGTGAGCAGCCCCGAAGTTCCGCGCAACACATGTTCTTGAATGCCCAGTGCCTGTCGATAGCGGGTGGCACCACCAACGTTCAGCTCAACATCATCGGCGAACGGTTGCTGGGCCTGCCGCGGGATCCCGAGCCAGGTAAGTGACCATCCGACAACCACACTCGAAAGATCGAAGGAATTCCTAATGGCTATAGACCTCGCTACCGCCCTGTCCGCAGAGCCGACAGTGCGCGAGATCTCGTGGACCGACCGAGATGTGATCCTCTATCACCTCGGCGTCGGTGCGGGAGAGAACCCACTCGACCCCGGTCAACTCGGCTGGGTGTACGAAAAGAACCTCTCCGTGCTGCCGACCTTCGCTCTGGTTGCTGGAGGAGGTATTTCAGCGGGTGTCTCCAAGAGCACAGGCCTGCAGATGCCGGGCGTCGAAGTGGATCTGCGCAAGCTTCTGCACAGTGGCCAATCGTTGGCTGCGCATGCACCGATACCGACGACCGGCAGCGCCCAGATCACGACGCGTGTGGCGAACATCTGGGACAAGGGCAAGGCGGCAGTGATCGAACTCGAACATGTTGCGACCGATATGGATGGCCGTGCGCTGTTCACGACGGTGATGCAAATTTGGGCTCGTGGTGAGGGTGGCTTCGGTGGCGAGGCCGGACCGGACACCACTGACACCGTGCCGGATCGGGAACCGGATCATCTTTTGCAGTCTTCGACTCGTCCCGACCAAGCGGCGCTCTATCGACTCAGTGGTGACCTCAATCCTCTGCACATAGACCCGAGCTTCGCCGCGGCAGTAGGATTCGATCGGCCCATCCTGCACGGCCTCGCGTCCTACGGGATCGTGTGCCGGACAGTGGTCGACCGTCTGCTGGACTCCGACCCGAGCCGAGTTCGTAACTTCTCGGTCCGTTTCGCCGGGCCGTTGTATCCGGGCGAAGTACTGGAGACCGCCGTCTGGGACGAGGGCGGACGATTGATCCTCCGTACGAGGGCTCCCGAGCGCGATGGACAAGCCATCCTGACCCACGCATCCATGGAAGTAGTCTCATGATCACCGGTTCGCACCCCACGTATGAAACCAGTCCCTCGGGTACGGTGCTGACCTCGGTCAGCAACGATTCCGCAGTCGATCGAGCCACTCAAGCGGCACGCCGAGTGATCGATGCTCTGCTGCGTACCGATCGCGGCAACGCGAACCTCGAGCGGGTGACAGAGGAGCTGATCAGTGTGGCCCAGCACTTGGAGAGCCATGCGCCCGCGGTGGAAGAGCGACTGATCGACATGTGGAACGGCGAGGGCGTGACGCGGCACGACCCGGCGACCGGTCTCGAGAATGCGATCGCACCTCCGCTCGTGCTGGAAGGCAAGTCCGACGGATCGGTCGAAGGCACTGTCGTCTTGACGCTCGCATACCAGGGTCCTCCGGGACACGTGCACGGAGGAGTGTCGGCACTGCTGCTCGATCACACGCTCGGGGTCGCCAATGCGTGGGCCGGAAAAGCCGGCATGACAGCACAATTGAATCTTCGCTACCACTCCCCGACACCGTTGTTCGAGCCACTGACTGTCACTGCCAAGCTCGATGCAGTCGATGGCCGCAAGATCAACACGGTCGGCTATATCAGGACCGCAGACGGACGGGTATGCGTATCCGTCGAGGCATTGTTCATCGACAAAACGGTGCCACGTCCACGCTGACCCGAGTGGGCAAGCTGGAAAACGAACGGCGTCGCACAGGGTTCCCACCCGGTGCGACGCCGTTGTCGTGACTTCTCTTACAGGCTGATGTCGCGCCTCGACAGTTTCCCGGTTGCGTTGCGGGGCAAGCTGTCTCCGGTGATTCGCCAGCGGGTGGGTACCTTGAAGTAAGACAACCGCTCCGCCGTCCACTCGCGCAGTTCGCTTTCCTCGAGCACAGCGCCTGGCCGAAGAACCACGACCGCGGACACCTCTTGGCCGAGATCGGTGTGCGGCGTTCCGATGACCGCGCATTCGAGCACGTCGGGGTGTTCGTCGAGGCACTGCTCGATCTCGACTGGATAGACGTTCTCTCCACCACGAAGGATCAGGTCCGAACGCCTGCCGGTCAGTCGAAGTCTGCCGTCCTCGATCAACCCGAAGTCTCCAGTCCGCAACCATCGTCCCGGTGCAATCGCGGCTTCGGTTGCCGCTTCGTCTTCCCAGTATCCGAGCATCACGAAGGGACTACGTACACATATCTCGCCCTCGGTGCCGTCAGGAAGCCATTCACCGAACGGATCACGGATCTCGAGGCTGACGGTGATGATGGGTCGGCCCAGGGTTCCGGGATGGCGCTCGAGGTCCGGCCCGGCGGCGACGGCGATGGCCGTGCTGCACTCGGTCAGGCCGTAGCTGTCCACCAGGGAGTTCTTGGCGAACGGAACCTCTTGGCGCAAGCGTTCTTTGAACGCGATCGACGAAGGCGCGGACGCAAGTGCGAACGAGGTCAGCGAGCTCAGATCGAAGCGGTCGAGATTGCCGTGTTCGACGAGACGGGCAGCCATGGTGGGCACCGCGCCCCAGTCCGTCACTCGCTCACGTTCGACGAGGCCGAGGATGGTGTCGACGTCGAAGGCGCCTTCGTTCATGACGACCGCGCTGCCGGTTGCGAGGCGAGGGATCACGAGATTGTGAAGGCTGGCGATATGGAACAAGGGCGAGGTGAGTAGGTACTTTTTATCGCTCGGGAGCGACGGATCGAAATCGACACCTTTGAATGCGGCGACGATAGCGTCGCTGAATCGGTGGTAATCGACCACCGCGAGTATATTTCGCTGTGAGTGCAGGGCGCCCTTGGGCTTGCCGCTCGTGCCGCTCGTATAGAGGATTGCTGCGGGATCGTCTTCGTCGACAGCGGTGACCGGGAGCGGGGCGCCGCGGTACTGCTCGATGATCTTCGGTAGGTCTTCGTGCATCGTCAGGACCGGGATGTCGAGCTTCATCTCGGCCAGCGTTGCGGCGCGTTTGGCGTCGGCGATGATCACGCTGGGCCTGCTGTGCTTCACACCGTATTCGATTTCGCGGGGAACCCACCAGCTGTTCAAAGCGACCGTGATGGCGCCGAGCGACTGCGTGGCCCAGAACGCAATGACCCATTCCATCGAATTGGCGCCGAGAATTGCTACGCGGTCTCCCTTGCTCACCCCGTAGTCCTCGCGCAGAGCGGTCGCCAACGCGGCGGCGGCGGTGGCGTGTTCGGCGTAGGACAAACTGCGGTCCGCAGTGATGAGGTAGTCCCTCTCGCCCCACTTCGCCGACGCCGCCAGCAGTTCGCCCACTCCCCGCGTCCGGTTCTTCATCACGGGCATGCGAGTTCCCAGTACCGATTCCTCGGCCAGTTCGAACCTCCCGCCGGGTCCGGTGAGCCGGGTGATCACCTGATCGAGGTAGAACTGCGGATCTGTAGAAGCGGTCATCGAAGGGCCTTTCGTCCTCGGGCAGGTGTACCGCCACAAGATGGCATGTAAGCACGCAGTGGCAGACGGTCGTTGCCACTGAGCGAGACTCCCCCCCGGGCAGTCACCATCCGCAGATACGTTACGGGAGTAATCGGACTTGGAGGACAGTTATGACTTTAGATCTCGACTTGCCCACCGTGCAGGTCGATCGTTCGGCGCCGACCACATTCGTGCCGATCCCGCTGCGTAGCCGCATCATCGAAACAACGACGACAGAGATGTGCGCATGACCCAGGATTTGGCCTCCGAGAAGAAGACCACCGTGCAGGACGGCGAGGGGCATCGCGGGACCATCGCGGAGATGCTTCTCGATCGACTGGGCGATCACCACGACGGACTACGAACCCGCGAGCAGGACTGGACGTGGCACGAGGTAGTCCTGGAGAGTGCAGCGCGCGGTGCGCTCGCCGAGTCGATGCGCGTCGACGGACCGTTCCACATCGGTGTCCTGCTCGAGAACACTCCTGAATTCGTGTTCTGGCTCGGTGGCGCGGCGCTGGTCGGTGGAACGATCGTCGGGATCAATCCGACAAAGCGGGGTGCGGAACTCGAAGCCGAGATTCGCTACGTCGACTGCCAGTTGATCGTCACCGACGCTGCCGGTATGACCATGCTTTCCAGCCTCGATCTGGGCCTGACGCCGGATCGGTTCGTAGTTGTCGACGAGCCCGAATACCTCGACAAGTGTGCAGGTTTTATGCAAGAGGCGCCGGTAGCAGCACCGTCGGTCGATAGTTCGAGCCTGATGTTGTTGCTGTTCACCTCCGGGACGACGGGCGCATCCAAAGCGGTCCGCTGCAGTCAAGGACGACTTGCCAGGCTCGCCTACACCAACTCGGCCAAGTACGGACATTCGCGCGACGACGTCGACTACTGCTGCATGCCGTTGTTTCACGGCAATGCACTGATGGCGCTGTGGGCCCCGGCTCTCGCCAACGGCGCAGTCGTGTGCTTGACCCCTAAGTTCTCCGCGTCGGGATTCCTGCCTGATGTGCGATTCTTCGGCGCGACCTTCTTTACCTATGTCGGGAAGGCCCTCGCCTACTTGATGGCGACACCGGAGTCCGAGGACGACCACGTCAACACACTCGTCAGAGGATTCGGTACCGAAGCGTCCCCGGAGGACAAGGGGGAGTTCGTCAGGCGATTCGGTGCCGAACTGTTCGAGGGTTACGGATCGAGTGAAGGCGCCGGTTCGGTAACGCTGGATCCGAATGCACCGGCGGGCGCGCTCGGTCGTCCCGCTCACAAGAACATCGCAATCGTGGACCCTGAGACGCGTGAGAAGAAAGGGCTCGCCCGGTGCGACGAGTACGGAAGGGTTCTCAACCCAGACGAGTCCATCGGTGAGATGGTCGATATGGCCGGCGCGTCGGCCTTCGAGGGCTACTACAAGAACGAGAGCGCCGTCTCGGACCGGCTGCGGCACGGCTGGTATTGGACGGGCGACCTCGGCTACATAGACGAGGACGGCTTCATCTACTTCGCCGGACGCAAGGGCGACTGGATTCGGGTCGACGGTGAGAATACCTCGGCGCTGATGGTCGAGCGCATCTGCCGGCGCTACCCGTACGTCATTGCCACCGGCGTCTACTCGGTGCCGGACCCGCGTTCGGGTGATCAGGTGATGGCTGCGCTGGAGGTGCCCGACGTCGAAGCCTTCGACGCCGCGGACTTCGCATCGTTCCTCACCGCGCAGGACGACCTGGGAACCAAGTCGGCGCCGCGCTTTCTTCGAGTTTCGGCGAACCTGCCTGTGACAGGTTCCAATAAAATTGTCAAAAACAAGCTGCAGCAGCAGAATTGGCGCTGCGAAGACCTGATCTTCCGGTGGGAGGGTCGAGGGGCTCCTCAGTACCGGTTGATGACCGAAGAAGACAAAAACCTGTTGGAAAAGGAATTCGACACCTATGGGCGTCGACGGTTCCTGTCCGCCTGAGTCGATCCACCCATTGGTAGTGACCGCCGGAGTCAGGCACGAGGAGTATTGAGATGGATCTCAAGGAAACACCAGAACAGAGCGCTCTCCGACAGGAGTTACGCACATATTTTGCAGAGCTGCTGCCGCCGGAGAAGCGACGCGTCGCCGGAGAGCAAGGTGTCGGAGGTGAGCACTTTCGGGAGATAGTGCGGTTGCTCGGCAAAGACGGATGGCTCGGAATCGGCTGGCCCGTGGAGTTCGGCGGCCAGGGACGCTCTGCCGAGGATCAGTTCGTGTTCTTCGACGAGGTTCAGCGGGCCGGACTGCCGTTCCCGTTCGTCACCGTCAACACGGTCGGTCCGACGCTGATGAAGTTCGGTACCGAAGAGCAGAAGGAACGCTTTCTGCCCGGCATCCTGGCGGGTGAGATCGTTTTCGCCATCGGCTACACCGAGCCCGAGGCAGGCACCGATCTCGCGTCGCTGCGGACGAAAGCAGTCCGGGACGGTGAGGACTGGGTTGTCAACGGCAACAAGATCTTCACCAGTGGCGCCAACACGGCCGATTACGTGTGGCTCGCAGCCCGCACGGACCCGGATGCTCCGAAGCATCGCGGGATCTCGATTCTCATCGTGCCCACCGACGACGAGGGCTTCAGCTGGTCGCCCATCAACACCGTCGGTGGATTGATGGTCACCTCGACGTACTACAGCGATATTCGTATCACGGACGCCGAAGTGGTGGGCGAGATCAACGGAGGCTGGCAGCTCATCACGGCGCAGCTCAATCACGAACGGATCGGCCTCGCCGCGCTCGGCGGCCGAACACTCGGTCTCTGGCGTCAGGTATTCGACTGGGCGCAAGACAACGGTGCACTCGAGATTCCCTGGGTACGTATCGAATTCGCACGCACCCACGCCAAGCTCGAGGCGATGCGGCTGATGAACTGGAAGATGGCCGCTGCCGTCGCACAGGACACCTTGTCCGGAGCGGACGCGGGCGCCATCAAGACCTACGGCACGGAGACGCACATCGAGGTCTACCGCGCACTGCAGGGCATCCTCGGTGCAGTGGGGCGTCTCCGGCCCGGTTCTCCCGGTGCAGTTCTCGGCGGCCAGATCGAACAAATTTCCAGGCAATCCGTCGTGAACACCTTCGGCGGTGGGGTCAACGAAGTCCTGCGCGACATGGTCGGCACGATGGGCCTCGGCCTGGTTCGCGCCAAGAGGAACGCATGACCGAGGTGAGCGCGCGCCTGCGCGAATTCGAGGGCGCGGTACTGGTCCCACCGACACTCGGACCGGACCCGGTGAATGCGCCGATGATCAGACATTGGACGGAGGTCATGGGGGGCGGGGACTCGGCGGTTGGGGATCCCAAGCATGCCGACGGTTCGGTTGCACCCGCCGCCATGCTCCAGGTGTGGACGATGAAGTCCTACACGGACAAGATGTCCGGAGTCGACCCTTCGCCGACCTGGACCGAACTGATCGCGATCCTCGACGACGCCGGATTCACCTCGGTGGTCGCCACCGATTCCGATATGGAGTTCTTCCGAGAGCTACGTCCAGGTGACCATCTTCAGGTGTCGGAAGTTGTCGAAGCAATTTCCGAGGAGAAGAAGACCGGGCTCGGCGTCGGGCATTTCATCACCACGCTCAAGACGTATCGCGATACCGACGACTTGGTCGTCGGCACACAGCGGTGGCGTACGTTGCGGTACCGGCCGGCTCAGAAAGCAGTTGCTCGCACCCTGCGACCCCGTCCGGCGCTGAACGACGACAATGCGTTCTGGTTCGCAGCCGCCCTCGAACACCGGTTGGTGATACAGCGTTGCGCGTCCTGCGGTGTGCTTCGACATCCGACCGGTCCGATGTGTGGACAGTGCCAATCCACCGACTGGGACACCGTGGACGCGTCAGGGCGCGGTCATGTGTACAGCTTCGTCGTAAACCACCACCCACAGATCGATGCCTTCGATTATCCGTTGATCGTCGCTGTCATCGAACTCGAGGAGGGCACTCGCTTGGTCGCCAATATGACCGGCATCGAGCCTGCGGACGTCACCATCGACATGGCCGTCGAGTTGACCTGGATCGACGCCGACTCGGATCTGACTTTGCCTGCCTTCCGGCCTATTTCATCTCAGGAGCACTGATGGATTTCAGTTTCAGCGAAGAGCAGCGCACGATCGGTGAACTTGCCGGCGATGTCTTCGGAGCGCGCGCAAGCACCGACCGAATCGTGGTCGTGGAGGCCTCGACGGATCGGATCGATCGGGACCTGTGGGACGAGCTGGGCCGCACCGGCGTGCTCGGTGTCGCGGTAGGTGAAGAATTCGGTGGAAGCGACCTCGATTTCTCCGCACTCTGCGTCGTGCTGGTCGAACAAGGGCGCCGGGTTGCACCGGTCCCACTGTGGCCACACCTGGTGAGTGCGTTGGTCATCGGCGAGTTCGGAACCGAGGAGCAAAAGAGCGAGTGGCTCCCCGCCGCATCCGATGGCTCGAAAATTCTGACGGTCGGACTCGAAGGTTTCGGTCCCTTCGGCAGCGGTGCACCGTCCATGACCGCCGCAGAGGTCGACGGCGTCTGGCGCGTGACCGGATCGAAGGTTGCGGTCCCGTCGGTGCATGTGGCCGCAAGAGTTGTGGTCTCCGCCGAGACTCCCTCGGGCCCAGCGCTCTTTCTGTTGGATCCGTCCTCCGAGGGTGTGAGCCGCCAGGACAACGAGTCCACGACGCACGAACTCTGCGCCGATATCACCGCCGAGGGCGCGCGCGCCGATATTCTCGGTGCAGCTGACGGTAGTGCGGTCGGTCGGATCGAGTCCTACGCCGAAATCGCTTTGGCTGCAGTTCAGTTGGGTGTCGCCGAAAGTGCAGTGACGCAGGCGGTTGCGTATCTGAACGAACGAGTCCAGTTCGGTCGACCGCTCGCCACGTTCCAAGCGGTGGCCCATCAGCTCGCCGACTGCTATATCGACCTCGAAGCCATGCGCGTCACCCTCTGGCAGGCAGCCGGGCTCCTGTCTGCGAAGCAGGACCCGGGTACCTCGGTGTTGGTGGCCAAGTGGTGGGCCAGCGACGCCGGAGCGCGAGTCGTGCACCGAACCCAGCATGTACACGGTGGTATCGGCGTGGACACCGACTACCCGATTCATCGCTACCTGCTGTGGGGCAAGCAGATCGGCGCCACGCTGGGCGGCGCGGCGTCCGACCTGAACCGGCTCGGCGACCTCTTGGCGACCGGGGTCGAGGTCATCGCATGATCAACCCCGCGGTAAGTGGTCGAGTCTCGAGTGATTGTGCAGTGGGAGAGGAACTACCGGAGTCGGTCGTGCCGATCACGCGTGCGCTGATCGTCGCAGGTGCGCTTGCGACGCGCGACTTCCAAGACGTGCATCACGACGCGGTGCAGGCGGTCGCGCGTGGGTCGAAGGACATCTTCATGAACATATTGACCACCAATGGTCTGGTGGGACAGTTCGTCAGCGCGTGGGCGGGTCCTGCTGCGACCGTGCGAAGAATAAAGGTCCGGCTCGGGGCGCCCAACTATCCTGGAGACGATATGCATTTGAGTGGAACGGTGTCCAGCAAGGACGGCGACACGATTGTGGTGGCAGTGCGCGGCCGCAACAGTCTCGGTGATCATGTCAACGGGACTGTGACTGTCGCATATGAATCCCCGGGTGCTCGATGAGTAGCCAGTTGTCCGGTGCTGCAGCCATTGTCGGAATCGGTGCGACCGAGTTCTCCAAGAATTCCGGGCGCAGTGAACTTCAGCTCGCCTGCGAGGCCATCGTCGCAGCTTTGGCGGATGCCGGTATCGATCCTGCCGAGGTCGACGGGTTGTCCACCTTCACTGCCGAGACCAACGGCGAGGCGATCGTTGCTCGCAATACCGGTCTCGGTGAACTGAAGTTCTTCTCGCGCATCGGATACGGCGGCGGCGCTGCATGTGCCACCGTGCAACAGGCAGCGATGGCGGTCGCCACGGGCGTCGCCGACGTCGTCGTCTGTTATCGCGCGTTCAACGAACGGTCCGGTACGCGTTACGGCTTGGGTCAGCACGACCGGCCGATGGACAGTACGGCCGATAGGGCCGCGTACGCGTGGCTGACGCCGCAGGGCTTGTCGACTCCTGCTCAGTGGGTTGCGATGTTCGCCCGTCGTTACATGCACGAATACGGCGCGACCAGTGAAGACTTCGGCCGTGTCGCCGTGGTGGCCCGGGCACATGCCGCGGTCAATCCCGCCGCGTGGTTCTACAACCGGCCCATCACACTCGAAGATCACCAGAGTTCTCGATGGATCGCCGAACCGCTGCACTTGCTGGACTGCTGTCAGGAAACCGACGGGGGACAGGCATTGGTCATCGTGTCTGCCGAGCGTGCACGGGATCTGAAGCACGCCCCGGCGATAATCCGAGGTGCTGCGCAGGGATCGGGTCGAGATCAGCACATGATGGCGAGCTACTACCGCCCCGAGATCACCGGCATCCCCGAAATGGGAGTGGTGGCGAAGCAGTTGTACGGCCAGAGTGGGTTGACGCCTGCTGATATCTCTGCCGCAATCCTCTACGACCACTTCACTCCCTTGGTTCTTCCGCAGCTCGAGGAACTGGGCTTTTGTGGGCGCGGCGAGGCGAAGGATTTCATTCGCGAAGGAAATCTCGATATCGGTGGATCCTTGCCCACCAATACGCACGGAGGCCAGCTGGGGGAGGCCTATCTACACGGGGTGAACGGTATCGCCGAAGCCGTGCGCCTACTGCGCGGGACGTCGACTACCCAACCGAACGAAGTGAACAACGTACTGGTCACCGCCGGTACAGCCGTGCCCACCAGTGGGCTGATCCTAGGACGCGAGCAATGAGCCTTTCCGAGCAGACCCCCACGTCCCCGGACCAGTGGAAGGGCGTGGATCTCGGCACCCGGACGGTGTCCTACGAAGAGAAGGACGCCATCCTCTACGCGCTGGCGGTGGGTGCAGACGCCGGCCAGTTGGATCTCGTCTTCGAGAAGAATCTTCGTGTTCTGCCCACCTTCGCGTTGACCCTCGCACAATGGGCGCCCGACGAGTTGGGCTCACGCGGCGGCTTCGACACCACCACTGCACTTCACGGCTCACAAAGCATGGAGGTCATCGCCCCGCTGCCCACGAGTGGTTCGGTCACCATGCGGGCATCGGTGGGCGAGGTGTGGGACAAGGGCGCGGCGGCCGTGTTCGAGGTAAAGGTCGAATCGCCGTTCTTCGTGGCAACCTGGGCAATCTTCGCGCCGGGATCGGGTGGCTTCGGCGGCGAGCGAGGACCGGCGAAAACGACCCGACCCGAGCAGAGTCCTTCCTCGACCGATGTGCTCCGCACCAGCTCGAATCAAGCTGCGTTGTACCGCCTCACCGGCGATCGTCACCATATCCACATCGATCCGGCTGCAGCTGAGGCCATCGGCCAGCCGCGACCGATCATGCATGGTCTCTGCACTCTGGCGGCGAGCACTCTTGCACTTGCCAGCAGGCTCGGAGTCCATCCGGCTGACCTCGCCAGCGTGAGCGGACGCTTCGCAGCCCCGCTGTTCCCCGGTGACTCACCGGACTTGCTCTCGTGGGACGAGTCCGACGGCACCGCCTTCGAGTTGGTCCGCGACGGGCAGCCGGTCATCGCCGGAGCCCGTGCGCGGTTCCACTCGGGAGAATGAGCGACCGAGATCAGGGATGGGTTGCCAGGTAACGAGCGGGGTATTCGCCTCCTCCGTGCACGGCGAGGTCGGCACCGTTGACGTAAGACGCCCACTCGCTGGAGAGGAACA
The DNA here is from genome assembly GCF_004795915.1 of Rhodococcus sp. PAMC28707. NCBI lineage: Bacteria > Bacillati > Actinomycetota > Actinomycetes > Mycobacteriales > Nocardiaceae > Rhodococcus > Rhodococcus sp. PAMC28707. Next base: position 1,264,734 of record NZ_CP039253.1, on the reverse strand, counting down.
AGCACGCTCCGGCGATGTCTGCGGGAACGGCCATCCGGCCGATCGGAAGGGTACGAACTACAGCCGCACCGCCATCGTCGCCGTACACCGCGGCGGCGCTGTCGGTGCGGATCAGACCGGTCGTGATGTGGTTGATCCGCACTTTCGGGGCCCACTCCAACGCAAGGGCCTTGGTGAGCACCAGAAGACCGGCTTTGGCTGCACTGTAAGCAGCGGTTCCGGGTTGCGGATCGTGTGCGGACACGCTACCGATGTTGACGATCGAGCCACCTTCGGGTTGCGTCTGCATCACCGCGTTGGCGGCCTGCGACACATTGAAAGGTGCGAGAAGATTCAATGCCACGATCTTCTCGACGAATCGTGGTGAGACGGTTGCAGCATCGGCGTCCGGTGAGCCGCCCGCGTTGTTCACCAGCACGTCGAGTCGGCCGTGGGCTGCGAGAGCATCCTCGATCAATCCGGCGGCGTCGGCCGGGTCGCGGACGTCCGTTGCACGGAATTTCGCACTGCGTCCGTCGAAGCTCGGCAACGTCTCGGGGACTGTGCGGCCGCAGACCATTACGTCAGCACCGGCCGCCAAGAACGCGGTGGCGATTTCGAAGCCGATACCTTTGGTGCCGCCGGTGACGACGATGCTGCGATGGGAGAAGTCGAATGCTCTGGGGGTTGTCACAGTAAATCCTTTTTCGATGATGGTGGAATCGGTGAAATGCCGATTGTTGAAGAGAACACATCCGGTTATGGTCGGCAGACAAGCAGTCCGAAGAATTCAATTCTAGATATCAGGAGTGAAAATGGGAAAGCTCGACGGCAAGGTTGCACTCATCACGGGTGCGGGTCAAGGTATCGGCCAAGGTATCGCACTTGCGTTGGCAAAGGAAGGCGCGTCCATTGCCGTTGCCGGCCGCACCGAAAGCAAACTGCACGACACCTGCGCAATGCTGACCGAAATCGGAGTTCGTAGCGAAGCAGTCGTCTGCAATGTGAAAGATCGAGCGGACATCGTTGCCGCTGTGGAACAGACCGTGAGTGCTCTTGGGTCAGTGGACATCCTGGTGAACAACGCCAACGACTGCAAGCCCGGACCGATATTGTCGATTGTCGACGAAGAGTACGAAAGATCTTTTGCATCGGGGCCCCTGGCAGCCCTGCGCTTGATGCAACTGTGTCATCCACACATGAAGGCGCGTGGGGGCGGCGTGATCATCAATATGGTGACAGCGGCGTCGGTGCGCTGGGACGCGAGTAACTACGGTGCCTACGCTTCGATCAAAGAGGGAATGCGCTCGCTCACCCGGTCCGCTGCCTGCGAATGGGGCGAGGACCGAATCCGCGTTCTGGCAGTGGCCCCGCACGCGAAGACCCCGGCCCTGGAACGATGGATGGGCAAGAATCCAGAGGAAGCAGCCGAGTTCGTCGAGAGTATTCCGCTCGGACGGGTCGGCGATCCGGAAGCAGATATCGGCCGCGCCGTGGTGTTCCTCGTCAGCGATGATGCCGGCTATCTCACCGGAGCCACGATTCCTCTCGACGGCGGACAGTCGCGCTGGGGATGATTTCTCTTCCGGCCGAGTCTCGCACAGCGGGAGCGGCCGGAACAGAACTCGAGGCGAAAGTATAGTCAGCCTGGATATTTTTCGCATCGGAAAGGGCACAACGCGATGACATTGGTCGAGGCGCCGCGCAGTACACGGTCGGTGGTGGTGACAGTTGCTGCCGTAGTAGAGGAGACCGCGGACGCGCGCTCGTTGGTCTTCGACGTACCTACCGACAGTCGGGAGCGCTTGAAGTACAAGCCGGGCCAGTTTCTGACGTTGCGGATTCCGAGTGAGCGCGAAGGCTCGGTGGCGCGTTGCTATTCGTTGGCGAGTTCGCCGTTCACCGACGAACACCTCAAGGTGACGGTCAAACGCACCGACGGTGGCTTCGGTTCGAACTGGCTGTGCGACAACGTCGCTGTCGGGGATCGCATCGAAGTGCTGCCTCCGGCTGGGGTGTTCACCGTGGTGGACCTCGACGAAGACGTCGCGCTCTTCGCAGCAGGCAGTGGCATCACCCCGGTGATGTCGATCCTGAAATCGATTCTCGACCAGGGCAATGGCAAGGTTGCGCTGCTCTACGCCAATCGTGACGAGAACTCGGTCATCTTCGCTACGGAGCTACGAGAGTTGGCCGCCGAATTCGACGATCGACTGACCATCGTCCACTGGCTGGAATCTGTGCAGGGGCGACCCACCATCGGCCAACTGGCAACGCTGTCGCAGCATTGGATCGACAGACACGCATATATCTGTGGGCCCAAGCCGTTCATGGATGCCATCCACGGGTCGCTGACATCCGCCGGTGCGTCGCGAAGCAAGATCCACACGGAAATTTTCGTCTCACTGACCGGAGACCCTTTTGCGCCGGTGATCGAAGATCTGAGCGCACTCGACGCTACCGACGCGCCCGCACCTGCGTCGGTAGAGGTCGAGATCGACGGTGAATCTCACGAGATGACCTGGCCTCGTAGCTCGACGCTCGTCGACGTGATGTTGTCCAAGAATCTCGACGTTCCGTATTCGTGCCGAGAGGGCGAATGCGGTTCGTGCGCCTGCCGTGTCCTCGACGGTGAAGTAGAGATGGCGAATTCTTCCATACTCGATCCTGCCGACATCGAAGAGGGATACATTCTCGCCTGCCAAGCACGCCCGGTGAGTGACAGGCTGAAAATCGAATTCTGAGTGTGAATCGAAAAGACCGGGACGGTGGCAATTGCCACCGTCCCGGTCTTTTCGATTCACACTCCTGCTATTCGGTCACGACTTCTTCTCGCGCAATTCGTTTTTCAGCACTTTGCCCGACGCATTCCGAGGCAGAGCTCCCGTGAACTGCACCGACCGGGGTGCTTTGAAGCCGGCTAGCTTGTCCTTGCAGAAGGAGACGATCGCCTCCTCGGACAGATCGGTGCCTGGCCCCAGGACGACGTAGGCGCGGCCGACCTCGCCCATCCGCTCGTCGGGTACACCGATCACAGCTGCCTCGTACACCCCGGGAAGTCGCAGCAACATCGCTTCGATTTCGGCCGGGTAGACGTTGAATCCGCCGCTGATGTACATGTCTTTGAGGCGGTCGGTTATGTCGAGATAACCGCGGTCGTCGAGGACCCCGACGTCGCCGGTATGCAGCCATCCATCCGAGTCGATGGTCTTGGCCGTCGCCTCGGGATCGTCCAGATAACCGAGCATCACGTTGGGGCCACGCAAGAGGATCTCGTTCTGGTCCCCGATTCGGATTTCGAAACCTGCGGTGGCGCGTCCCGACGAGGTGGACACGGTGACCGGGTCGTCGTCGATGCGACACATCGTCGCCACTACCGCTTCGGTCTGGCCGTAGGCGGTGAGGACGGCATCGAAGGACAGTTCGGTCTGCATCCGTTCGACCAGAGCCACCGGGACCGGGGCCGCACCCGTGACGGCAATTCGAAGGTTGGACATGTCGTAGTGGGCACGCCGCGGGTGATCGAGAATGCTCTGGTAGATCGTCGGCGCACCGGGGAGGACGCTGATTCGCTGCTCGGACACGATGGCCATCACGGCCTCCACATCGAACACTGCCATCGGTATCACTGTGGCCCCGGCGAGTAGCGCGGTGACGAAACCTGCCTTGTATCCGAAGCTGTGAAAGAACGGATTGATGATCAGGTAGTTGTCTTCTGCGGTGAGTGCGGCGTTCTCGGTCCAGGACTGCGCCACTGACATGAGTTGACGGTGCGCGCTCAGCACGCCTTTGCTGCGACCTGTGGTGCCCGAAGTGAACAAAATATCGGAGACGGATTCGGCGTCGACCGCTGCGCTGCGCACGTCGGCCTCTGCATGGGACGCGGCGGTACCGATATCGAAGAATTCGTCCCAGTCGGTGACACCGGGTTTCGGCTGATCGGTGCCGCTCAGTGGGATTCGCACGACGAGCGGTACCTGCAACTCGGGTGCAGCCTCGCGCAGTCGATCGAGTCGATCGGTACCGAGAAAGTCACCGACCACTACGAGGGCCGCGGCGTGCACACGTTCGATGATGTCGGCGGCCTCGGTGCCGGTATAGCGGGTGTTGATGGGAACGACGACGCCGCCTGCCCAATGGGTACCGAGCGCTGCCACGATCCAGTGGTAGGTATTCGGCGACCAGATCGCAACGCGCGCACCTGCTTCGACCCCAGCGGCAATGAGCGAGGAAGCGAATGCTTCTACCTGCTCGTGCAGCTGGGCGAAGGTCAGGCTGACAGCGCCGTCGATGATCGCGAGACGGTCGGGATGGGTCTGGGCGGCGCGAGTGAGCGCTGCCGGTGTCGTGCTCGGTCCTTCGATCATTCGGCTCCTAACCTAACGCTTGCTTGGCAGATTATCCTATGGAGGAGGCTCAGCGTATTTCGTTGCCGAATGGCAGATTGAACAACCAAGCACTTGCTTGGTACGCTAACACGGCAATCATGAGAGCTGTCGGCAGCTCGACCGATCGACTTCCACGTCAGCAACGTCAAGGAGACATACACGTGAATGACATGCTCGAGGGACGCGTTGTAATCGTGACCGGAGCCGGCCGCGGTTTGGGGCGCGCACACGCTTTGGCTTTCGCGGCCGCAGGCGCCAAAGTTGTCGTCAACGATTTCGACCCAGGCAAAGATGGACGTCCGACCGGGGAGAGCCCGGCTGAGCAGGTCGTCGAAACCATTCGGGCCGCGGGCGGTGAAGCTGTGGTCAACGGAGACGACATTGCCGACTGGGACGGTGCCGAGCGGCTCGTGAACACGGCACTCGATGGCTTCGGACGTCTCGACGTTCTTGTCAACAACGGTGGATTTCTGCGTGACCGCATGCTCGCGACGATGAGCGAAGAAGAGTGGGATGCGGTCATCCGAGTGCATCTCAAAGGACACTTCGCACCGATGCGTCATGCCAGCACCTATTGGCGCGCACAGGCGAAGGCAGGCAATGCCGTCGATGCGCGCATCATCAACACCAGTTCGGGTGCAGGCCTGCTGGGCAGCATCGGACAGGGGAACTACGCGGCGGCCAAAGCCGGAATCGCGACGCTCACCATCCAGGCCGCAGCCGAGTTCGCTCGGTACGGAATCACTGTCAACGCGATCGCACCCGCTGCGCGTACGCGCATGACCGTCGGTGCGGGAGGCGCGATGGCAGAGACCATGGCGGCGCCTGAGGAAGGCTTCGACGCGATGGCGCCGGAGAACGTCTCTCCCTTGGTCGTGTGGCTGGGCAGCGCAGCTTCCGCTCATGTCACCGGAAGGGTCTTCGAGGTCGAGGGCGGCAAAGTGTCTCTCGCGGACGGTTGGCGCCACGGGACCGTCATCGACAAGGGTGCCCGTTGGGATCCGCAGGAACTCGGACCGGTCGTCGACGAGCTGATCGGTGGCGCCGTACCGCCGACACCCGTGTACGGAGCCTGAACGCTCGCACTGCCTTTGCTCATCCATCGATTTCGACTCAACCCACTTTCAGGAGCCCCACGTGCCCGAAGCTGTCATCGTCTCTGCCGCCCGTTCACCGATCGGGCGCGCACGCAAGGGATCACTCAAGGATCTTCGCGCCGATGATCTCGCCGCCACCATCATTCATGCTGCACTGGACAAAATCCCGGCGTTCGATCCGCGGGAACTGACCGACATCATGATCGGTTGTGCACAGCCCGCAGGCGAGCAGGGCTACGGCCTCGCTCGCGTGATTTCCGTCCTTCTCGGTTACGACACCGTGCCCGGTACCACGGTGCAGCGGTACTGCGCCTCCAGCCTTCAGACCACTCGGATGGCGTTCCATGCCATTCGTGCCGGCGAGGGCGACGCCTTCATTTCCGGTGGTGTGGAAATGGTCTCGCGTTTCGGACTGGGTAAGTCCGACGGAATGCCCGATACCAAGAACAGCAAGTTTGCTGCACCCGCAGAGCGCGCTGCAGCGCAGGCAGGCAGCACGTGGACGGATCCACGCGAGGAAGGGCTTGTCCCCGATGTCTACCTCGCAATGGGCGAGACCGCGGAAAACGTTGCAGGCCTTCGTTCCATCAGCCGTCGTGAGCAGGACGAGTACGCCGCGCTCAGCCAGGCACGCGCGCAGGAGTCCATCGCTTCCGGATTCTTCGATCGTGAAATCACCCCCGTCCAGACTCCGGACGGACAAACGGTTTCTCGCGACGACGGCCCCCGCGCCGGTGTCGACGTCGATTCGCTGTCGACGCTCAAGCCGGTCTTCCGACCGGATGGAACAGTCACAGCAGGCAACTGCTGCCCGGTCAACGACGGCGCAGCGGCCCTGGTCATCATGTCCGAGCAGCGCGCCAAGGACCTCGGGATCGAGCCGCTCGCGCGCATCCTGTCGACTTCGGTTTCCGGAATATCTCCCGAAATCATGGGCTTGAGCCCGGTGGAAGCTACCCGTCGGGCGGTCGCTTCGGCAGGGTTGAACGTCAGCGATGTCGACCTGTTCGAGATCAACGAAGCCTTTGCTGCACAGGTCATTCCCAGCTACCGCGACTTGGGAGTCGACGTCGATCGGGTGAACGTGCACGGCGGTGCTATTGCACTCGGGCATCCGTTCGGTATGACCGGAGCCCGGATGACGGCGACGCTGCTCAACGCACTCTCCTGGGGTGACAAGGAGATCGGCGTCGAGACCATGTGCGCGGCCGGTGGCCAGGGCATGGCGATGGTGGTTCAGCGCCTGAAGTGATTTACGGCCGTAGGGTGCCCGCCGGTTGCTTTGGCCCAGAGAGGTCAGGGTGGCGGGCGCCGTGCGGTCAACGCTCGAACAGTGCGCTCAATGCAGGGCCGACGTCGCGGTAAGTGCGGATGACTTTGATACGGCCGCGCCCGAGGCGAGCGAGGTCGTGGCCGAGGTCGACGTCGTTCTCACCAGAGGTGTCGAGCAGGACGTCCAGGCGCGGAATCCTCGCCGCGGTGGGGCGCGGATCGGGACCGGCGTTGTGCACGCAGTCGGAAAGTAGAAGCACTCTCGAGTCCGGTGAGGACACCGTCCGTAGCAGCCCGGCCGCGGTGTCGAGCGCGAACTGGACGTTGGTCAGACCGCGGGCCGGAATCCGCAGGACGGTATCGAGGATTCCGAGGGGCGTCATCGGGTCGCCGAAACGCGTGAGAACGGCCGCATCGGACCAGAATGCGACCACGGCAAGGTTGTCGCGATTCAGTTCACCTGCGAGTGCGCCCACGGTCGCCGCGGCCGTCCGCACTCGTTCGCCCTTCATCGATCCGGAGATGTCGACGACGAGAACGACGGACCGCTTGGTGTGCAGGCGTTCTCGTACCACGATGTCGTCGTCCTCCGGCATCGGAATGGCAGCGAGCACATCGAGCGTGCGGTCGAGGTCGATCTCATCGCTGCTGCCCCGGTAGCGGAGCGAAGTCAGTTCACCGACCCCGCGTCGAGCATGAGTGTCGCGACGGGGACGTCGAACAGCCAAGCGAGCAGCGATCTTTCGAGCGCGTGCTCGGGCCGCGGCGTCCGAAGCCGACTCTTGCGCGGTGGCGTCTGCGAGTGCGATCACCTCGGCAGTTTCCTCGGTGAGCCCCGGCGCCGACGGGTTGTTCTCCCCGGCCGTCTTCCCTTGCCCGGGACGTCCGTCGGCGATCAGTTCCGCACCGGCCCCACCGCCGGGACGGAACAGTGACGGCGACTCGGTAAGTTGTTTCGGCTTGCGCCGCAACGGCTTCAACGCACCGCCGGTGCCTCGGTTTCCGGGCCTACGGACCGGTGAGTCGGCAGTGAGGGCTCTTCAACCGGGTGCCGCTGCGGCGGGGCGGAGCAAAAAGTGGTCCTCCCAGATGGAGCGCAGAATCATCTCCGGTGTCGCCTCGGAAGTCTCGTCGACGTGGATGCGTCCGGACAGTGCGAGAAGGAGCGCGTCGAGCATCACCTGCTGGTAGCTCGCCGGTAGATCACGAGGGGGCTCGACGTCGGTACTCGCGGGGAGTTCGACGGAGCGGAGCAGAGCCAACTGCTGCGCGATCAAGGTCAGATCGATCGCGCCGCGCACACTGCTGCCCTGCGTGATGTCCTCGTGTTCGCGCGTGGCTCGGGTGATCGCCACCGAATCTGCGATCAGGCGTGGGGAGTCGGATTCGGTTCGTAGGCCTACGATTCCACGTTCCGCCTCGGCATCCTGGTACCCGATAGCGAGTCTGCACATCCGGTCGTGCACGCTCGTCGACAATCGCGTGGTGCCGACGTTGTCGTAGGGATTCATCGATGCGATCAAACGGAACGTCGGGAGGGCGTGCACGGTGCCGACACGCGGGATGGCGATGCGTCGCTCTGCCATTGCGGTGAGCAGCGTGTTCAAGGTGTCTTCCGGTGCGCGGTTGAACTCCTCGATGTAGAGAAATCCACCGGTGCGCATGGCCTCGACAAGCGGCCCAGGCACGAAGTTGTCCTCGCTGTAGTCCTCGCGAAGAACTCGGGCAGGGTTGTGGTGGCCCACGATTCGGGCGGGGGTCAGGTCCGCGTTGCCCTCGACGAACAGTAGCGGGATGTTCCACTCGGCGGTGATCGCGCCGAGCAGAGTGCTCTTGCTGGTGCCGGGCGGACCCTCGATCAGGAGGTCCCGCCCGGCTGCAACTGCGGCCAACAGCAGATCGAGTTCGTGCTCTCGCCCGACGAGGCGCGCCGCGATCCGGCGGCGAATCTCGACGATCGACAACGGAGCGAGCTGGGTCTTACCGTCGAGCTGTGCCATGGGTTCTCGCTACTTCGCCAGGTATCCGGCATCGATGGGCAGTGTGACGCCCGTGACGTAGCGGGCCTCGTCCGAGACGAGCCAGGCAATGGCGTTGCTGATATCGATGGACTCGATCATCGGGACGGGCAGGAGATTGCCTGCCAGGGCAATGGCCTCGGGGTTGGTGACGAGATAGTTCTGCATGGCCTCGTTGAGCACCATCGGGGTGCCCACGCCCGTCGGATGCACACTGTTGACTCGAATGGAGTACTGCGCCAGCCAACTGGTGAACGTACGCATCAGCCCGACGAGGGCGTGCTTGCTTGCCGCGTAACCGTCGGCCGCTCCCGATCCGGTGCCGCCTGCACCGGACAGGCCCTGGGTGGAACTCGTCAGGACGATGGATCCGCCCTGACCCTTCTCGATCATGGAAGGTACACCCGCGTGGACGGTGTTCCACGTGCCGAACAGGTTGACCTCGACGACGTCTCGGAAGGTCTTGACGTGATCCGGGTTCACGGCGCCCAGGGGTGCGATACCGGCATTGGCGAGAATGATGTCGATCGGACCCAATTCGGCGACCGCCCCGTCGACGATGGTCTTCAGCGCGTCGTAGTCGCGGACGTCGACTTCCTTGGCGATGATCCGCCGGTCGAGTGCCTCGACCTCCTTGACGGTCTGCGCGAGATCTTCCGGTGTTGCCAGGGGGTAGGGGACCGTATCGATCTGTGCGCAGATGTCGACGGCGATGATGTCGGCACCTTCTTGCGCGAGCTTGATGGCGTGGCTACGGCCTTGGCCGCGCGCCGCACCGGTGATGAAGGCTACTTTCCCGTCGAGCTTTCCCATGATCGAGCTTCCTCGTTGTCTATCGGTGAAATCAGTTCGAGTGCAGAACGCTTCGCCGAAGTGGACGAGGGCGTTGTGCAGCACGATGTCCGTGTCGGACACACGCTCGAAGGTATATGACACCGAGTGCAGAAGTGGCTGGATTGCTTGAAATTTCTAACTACTGTTCAGTGCGTCGAGTAACTCGGTTACCGCGGCCCGCCGGGCCTCGGGTCCGAAGTTCGCCTCGCGAAGTTCGCCTCGCGACGCGTGACCCATGTCGTGCTGGTGACCTGAGAAATCTCGTCGAGCAGCTGGACGGCCGAGATGCCACCGCCGACGACGATGACGTGTTCGCCGGCCGTTCGAAAATCCTTCGTATGCAATTGCCGGCCGGTGAACAACTCGGCGCCCCGATAGTGCGGGATGAACGGTTTCTCCCACGTGCCGGTGACATTGATCAATCCTCGTGCCGACAGAACTGTCTCACCGGCTTCGATGCGGAAGCGTGGTCCGCGGTCGCAGACGACGTTCACCGTGACCGGCCGTCGCACCCTAAGGTCGAACTTGTCCTCGTAGGCGCGGTAGTAGCGGGGCACGGCCTCGGCTGCCACGACGGACTCGGGATTCTCGCCCGTCAACGTGTCGGCGAACTCCGTGCCGGGCAGACCGTGGATCCTGTTGACGGTGCTCAGCGTCAACGAAGGCCAGCGGTACTGCCAGGCTCCGCCTGGTGCCGGATACCGGTCGAGCATCACGAAGTCTTCTTCGGCCTGCCGCCCTGCCCGATGCAGGTGGTACCCGGCCGACAGCCCGGCCTGTCCTGCGCCGATCACGGCAATATCCGTTTCGATCACATCGACCAGTAGATCAGCCCGCGCAGCATCACTGTCGCTGCAGCTGGGTAACGTCTAGGCCATGATCGGACAGACTCGTGACGGCGACGTCGTCACACTCGAACTCCAGCGACCGGAACGCCGCAACGCGCTCAATTCTGCACTGTGTGTGGCCCTGCGCGAGGGAATCGAAAATGCCGTCGCCGGCGACGCCCGGGTAATCGTCATCACGGGTCAGGGCTCGAGCTTCTGTGCAGGCGCAGATCTCAGTGGTGACGCGTTCGCGAGCGACTTCCCCGAGACCCTGAACACGCTTCTGCATACGGTGCAGAATGTCCCGATCCCGGTCATCGCCGCGGTCAACGGTCCAGCGGTCGGTGCCGGTACTCAGCTCGCCATCGCAAGCGATCTTCGGGTCGTCGCGGACGGGGCTTACTTCGAGATCCCGTCGACCCGCCTGGGTATCGCGGTGAACAACTGGACCATCAAGCGGCTCTCCTCGCTCGCAGGCGGTTCGGTCGCGCGGACGATTCTCCTCGGTGGCGAACGTCTGCACGCAGAACAGGCACATCACAGCGGACTCGCCAACAAACGCGGCGGAACGGACGTCGCGCAGCAGTGGGCGCAGTCGATCACCGAGCTTGCGCCGCTAGCATTGCGGCACCTCAAGCTCGTCTTCAACGACGACGGTGCGCACGACGAGCCGAAGCCCGAGCAGTGGGAAGCGTTCGGCGCCGCGTGGAAGAGCGAAGACTTGCGTGAAGCCCGGCTTGCACGCAAAGAGAAGCGTCCGCCGAAGTTCCTCGGTAAGTGATCACCGGGGCGCCCGACACGGGCGATACCGCATGGATGCTGGCGTGCACTGCTCTCGTTCTGTTGATGACGCCCGGTCTTGCGTTCTTCTACGGCGGGATGGTTCGCGCGAAGAGCGTTCTGAACATGATGATGATGAGCCTGTCCGCAATCGCTGTCGTCTGGGTGCTCTGGTTGGCCTTTGGATACTCGATGGTGTTCGGCGAGAATGTGATCGATGGCTGGATCGGTAACCCGCTGACCTTCGCCGGTTTCGACGGCTTGCTCGGTGGGGTCTATACCTCGGCAGCAGGTTCGATATCGATCCCGTTGGTCGGCACGATTCCTGCGCTCGTATTCGCGGCGTTTCAAGCCGGGTTCGCGATGGTTACCGTGGCGCTGATCTCCGGGGCTGTCGCGGACCGTATGCGCTTCATTCCGTGGGTCCTGTTCGCCGCACTCTGGGCTACCTTCGTGTACTTCCCGGTCGCGCACTGGGTGTTCTCCATCGACGGCCTCGTCTCCCGGACGGGTGGGTGGATATCGAACAGGCTGGGTGCAATCGACTTTGCCGGAGGCACCGCCGTCGAAATCAACGCGGGCATGGCAGGGTTGGTTCTCGCCCTCGTGGTGGGAAATCGCCGCGGATGGCCGCGAGAGGCCATGCGGCCACACAATCTCCCTGCCGTCATGCTCGGTGCGGGCCTGCTGTGGTTCGGGTGGTTCGGATTCAATGCCGGTTCGGCATTCGCCGCCGACGGTGTGGCTGCAGTAGCACTCGTCAATACTCTCGGCGCAGGTGCGATGTCGATGGCAGCGTGGCTGGTGGTGGAAAAGATTCGTGACGGACGGGCTACATCGTTCGGTGCCGCCTCCGGCGCTGTCGCGGGGCTCGTTGCCATCACGCCCTCGTGTACTGCAGTGTCCCCAATCGGTGCGGCGGGCATCGGCATCGTCGCCGGTGCGCTCTGTGCGATGGCGATCGGACTCAAATACAGGTTCGGCTACGACGATTCTCTCGACGTCGTCGGCGTGCACCTAGTCGGCGGGATCGTCGGAACCCTGATGATCGGTCTGCTCGCCAGTTCCGAGATGCCCGCGGGCGTGGACGGATTGCTGTACGGCGGCGGATTCCACCAACTGTGGGTGCAGTTCGTCGCAGTGATCGCGGTCATGTCCTATACCGGCACTGTCACCGCCGTCATCGCCCTCGGACTGCGCAAGTTCATGGGTGTCCGGGCCGATGCACAGCACGAGGCCGACGGTCTCGACGAGCATGAACATGCGGAGTCGGCATACGACTTCGCCGTCGGCCACGGCGGATCCAATGGGCCGGGTTTGTTCGGCAAGAAGTAAATGAACCAACCAGTCCCTCTCGCCGGGGTGGCACCACGAGATCCTTTCTGTCCCATTAGCGTAGAGGTGGAGAGTTGTTCATCTTCTGGCACGAAGTAGTACATCCTCGTGCCGCATTCCGGTCCCCATACGTCCCGTAGCTTTTTCGCCGAGCCCAGAGTTCCTGGGCAGGAAGCCAGAGCATCGGAAGACGAGGGACATGAAGCTCACACGATTCGCGGCAACATCTGCGTTGGTCATTGCAGCGATGACGACCGCTATGGGAACGTCCTACGCAGATCCGGCGCCCGCCCCGGCTCCCGTGGGTTGGAACGTCAGCCAGAGCGGCAATCAGGTAATCGTCGATACCTCGGCAGGAAGCCTCAGTAATGAGAACAACCACCTCGTCGTTCGTGACGCCGATGGCGCGCTGGTCGATTCGGTGCCGCTTGCCCTTGCATTCGACGGCTTCTCCCATCCCGTCGCCGCCGATATCGACGGCAACCATGCCGTTCTGACGGCCGACGTCTCACCGGTTTCCGCGACGCCGGTCTCCACGCAGCTTCCCGGACTGCAGCAGGTGGATCTGCCTGCTGCAGTCTCCGGGGTCAAGGACAACCTGAGTTTGACCGCCTCCGTCGGCGGGTTCCTCGGCGCTGCAACAGGTATCGTCGGTGGCTGCCTCCTCGGTGCTCTCGCTGCCGGAACAGTCTCCGCCCCGGCGCTCCTGCTGTTCGGGTTCGCACCTTTGGCCGGCTGTGTCGGCGGCGCGCTGCTTCTCGGATCGACAGCGTCTCTCGCGGGAACCGCTATCGGTGGCCTCGGTGCCCTCGCAGCGAACGCAGGCCCGTTCATCACCCTCCTCAACGCTCCGCCCGCCAAGAAATAGATTTCTTTCCTGAACGGCCCGCTCCCGAATGTTGGGGGCGGGCCGTTCGGCGTGCGTATGCTTTTCACGAACGTCCTGGTAAGGAGCGGAGGGAGGTGTGGTGAGCACCGAAGATAATGCGCGCCTGCAGTACGAAGGGTCCGACGGCGTGCGACACGAGGTGATCCTCTCGCCCGAGCGCGTCCGACTCACCGTCGGACGCTCCCCGCAGGCCGATATCGCGTTCGAAACCGATCACGAGGTCTCACGGCTTCATGCGGCCATCGAACGGATGGGAACGCACTGGACTCTCGTCGACGACGGACTGTCCAGGAACGGCACCTACCTGAACGGGGACCGGCTCACCGGCAGGAGAAGTCTGCGGCAGGGGGACACGATCCGCGTCGGTGGATCGACTCTGACCTTCCACGATTACTCCGGACTACGTGACGAGGCCACTCGCATCTCCGCGGACCTCCCCAAAGCGAAGACACTGACCGACACTCAACGTGCCGTGCTCGTCGCGTTGTGCAGGCCTTACAAACACAACGCGACGTTTGCAAACCCGTCGTCGAATCAGCAGATAGCAGCGGAAATCTTCCTGAGCATCGATGCGGTCAAGACTCACCTGCGCGTGTTGTTCGCCAAGTTCGGGGTCGAGGACTTACCGCAGAATCAGAAGCGGGTCAGGCTCGCCGAACGTGCCCTGCAGAGCGGTGGCATCTCACAACGCGATCTGTAGGGCGGCACCGGTAGTGGTTGCGGCGGTCTCCGCTGCCACGACGAGAGTACGGATCGCGTCGGCTACTTCTGCTGCGCGTTCGAGGATCACCATGTGCCCGGCGTTCTCGATACTCACCATTCGGGCGGCGGGCAGTAGGGCTGCAATGACATGCGAGTGGCGGATGGGCGTCATCAAGTCCTCGGACCCACACAGCACGAAGGTCGGTACGACGGCCAGGGCAGCGAGGCTGTTTCTCTCGTCGAAGTCGTGCAGTGAACCGAGGAATCCTGCCATCGTGACGACGGAGGTGTCGTTGAGCATCGCTGTCGCCAGTGCGACGACCCGTGGTCTGACGCGGCGGGATCCGCACCCGGCGGCCCGGACGATGGGGGCGCACACCCCCCGGCTCATGCGCTTGGTGATCCCCATGATCGACGGGGCACGTCGAACCGCGGACTGGAACATCGCGAGCAGCGGATGTGCGAGGCAGACGCCGAGGCCCTCCTCGGCCAACCCCGAGGATGCGGTGGCGACCAATCCAACGCCCACCAGGCGTTCGCCTACTTCGCCGAGGTGCTGACGGGCGTAGGACATCGTGGTCATTCCGCCCATCGAGTGCCCGACGATCACGTATCTGCCGGTCGGGACCACTGCTCGTACCACTGCTCCGAGGTCGCGGCCGAGAGTGTCTATCGTGTAGGACTCGGCGTCGGCGGACCCGGACGCACCATGCCCGCGGTGGTCGTAGAAGACCATCCGAACGTCTGCTCCCCATGACTGCTCGAGTTCGTCTCGGACGTCGAACCAGGATTCCATCCGTAGGCAGTGACCGTGCACGAACACCACTGTCAGGTCGGCATCGAGGCGTCCGCTCTCGTGTACGGCCAGCGTGGTGCCGTCGTCTGTGACGACTGTGCTGCGCCTGCGCTGCTCGTTCATGGGGGACTCCGATGTCTTCGATGGTCTCTACAGGTGATTCGCGGGAACCCCCACGTGTGTTACCTACATCACTGTGCCGCGGCGCTCGAGGCTTCGGAACGCACCTGAGAGGGGGTAGGTCCGCACCCCAGGGGTCACGATTTTCACCCTCGGGTGGGTATCGACCAAACCATCGACCGCACAGGATCGAACTACATACAGGCGCAGGGTGAGCAGGGAGGACGAGGCGATGACCGATGTCGACGTCGCAGAGTTGCTCGAGGCGCAGGTGGTGCTGGCGGTAGCCGGAGACCGCGTAGCGCTCGGCAAGGTGCTCGAACTGGTGCAGCCGCGCCTGAAGCGTTACTGCGCGGTACGGTTGGGCAATCTGGATGTCTCGGCCGACGACGTCGTGCAGGACGTATGCCTGGCGTTGGTGACTGCCGTTCCCAAATATCGCGACATGGGGCGGCCCTTCATGGCGTTCGTGTTCGGGATCGCGGCACACAAACTGGCCGACGCGGGTCGAAGAACAGCGGTTCGGCGGGCCTACTCGCTCGAAACGGTCACCGATGAATTGGTGTCCGAGGAAACGCCCGAGGACCGCGTTCTGGAAACCGAATTGCAGAGTCACGCGCAGGCGTTGATGGACACCCTGTCGCCGCAGCATCGAAAAATCATTCTGATGCGCGTCGTGTGGGGAATGACGGCCCCGGAGACAGGCCGCGCCCTGAATATGACCGCCGGGGCGGTTCGGGTGGCGCAGCACCGAGCGCTGAACAATCTGCGGTCGGAGTTGACCAATTTTTCTCTACTGTGCGCGTGAACGTGTATCGCCGGGGTAAGTGAACACCTTTTTTATCGAGTGAACCCCCAAGCTCTTCCGAGATCAAGGGGGTTCACTCGAGAAAAATAGTGCGCGGTCAGCGCGACAGCGGCACACTCACCGAGCCGACTAGACCGTCCGCGTCAACCGATCGGCAAGCAAGCGCGAGAACTTGGCAGGATCCTTGAGTTCGGTGCCCTCAGCGAGTAATGCTGTCGCATAAAGCAACTCGGCTGTCTCTGCAAGGGTCGGGTCCTCGCTGCGATCCTCACGCGCCTTCTTCAGACCCGTCACCAGATCGTGAACCGGGTTGAGTTCGAGGATGCGCTTGGACGGCGGAAGGAACTGTCCCGACGCCTTGTACATCTTCTCGAGTTGCGGCGAGAAGCTGAACTCGTCGCCGACGACACAGGCCGGTGAAGTGGTCAGACGTGAAGAGAGGCGAACCTCTTTCACCTCGTCACCGAGAGTCTCGGTCATCCACGTCAGTAGGTCGGCGAAGTCCTTGTCCTGCTCTTCGCGCTGGGCCTCGGCCTCCTTTTTCTCCTCCTCGGTGTCCAGGTCGACCTCGCCCTTGGAGATCGACTGGAACTCCTTGCCGTCGAAGTCGGGGACGTTTCCGACCCACACTTCGTCGACCGAGTCGGTCAGCAACAGCACTTCGAGGCCGCGCGCTTTGAAGGCCTCCATGTGTGGGGAGCTTTCGATCTGCGAACGGGATTCGCCCGTCATGTAGTAGATCTGCTCCTGGCCGTCCTTCATGCGGTCGACGTACTCTGCCAGCGTCGTGACGCCGTCCTCGGAGTTCGTGGAAGCGAAAGATGAAATGCCCAAGAGGGTTTCGCGGTTGTCGTTGTCCGAGATCAGGCCTTCCTTGATCGCGCGACCGAACTGTGACCAGAAGGTCTTGTACTTCTCGGGCTGCTCGGCCTGCATTTCCTTGATCGTCGCGAGCACCTTACGGGTGAGGCGACGACGGATCGCGCGAATCTGCCTGTCCTGCTGCAGGATTTCGCGGGAGACGTTGAGCGAGAGATCGGCTGCGTCGACGACACCGCGAACGAAACGCAGGTACTCGGGCATCAACTCTTCGCAGTCGTCCATGATGAAGACGCGCTTGACGTACAGATGTACGCCGGTCTTGCCCTCGCGCATGAACAGGTCGAACGGTGCCTGCGACGGAATGAACAGCAGCGCTTGGTATTCGAAGGTACCCTCGGCCTTGAATGGGATGACCTCGAGTGGCTCGTCCCAGGCGTGGCTCACATGCTTGTAGAACTCCTTGTACTCCTCTTCGGACACTTCGTCCTTGGAGCGGGTCCACAGCGCCTTCTGGGAGTTGACGGTTTCCGTCTCGATCGTGACGGTCTCTTCGCCACCCTCGCCGTTCTCGTCCTTCGGACTCGTGACCCTCTTCTCCACGTCGATGCGGATGGGCCAGGCGATGAAGTCGGAGTACTTCTTGACGAGTTCCTTGACCTTGCGCTCGTCTGCGTAGTCGTGGAGATGGTCCTCCTCGTCGGCAGGCTTGAGGTGCAGAGTCACCGAGCTGCCCTGAGGTGCGTCCTCGACGTCGCTGATCTCGTAGGTGCCCTCGCCGGTGGACTCCCACTTGGTTGCCGTGGCCTCGCCTGCCCGACGCGTCAGCAGTGTCACCTTCTCGGCGACCATGAACGTGGAGTAGAAGCCGATTCCGAACTGCCCGATCAGCTCTTCGGAGGCAGCTGCGTCCTTGGCTTCCTTGAGCTTCTTGCGTACTTCTGCGGTGCCCGACTTGGCGAGCGTGCCGATGAGGTCGATGACCTCAGCGCGCGACATGCCGATGCCGTTGTCGCGGATGGTGAGTGTGCGTGCCTCTTTGTCGATGTCGAGCTCGATGTGTAGATCGGAGACGTCGACGTCGAGGTCTTTGTTCTGATATGACTCGAGGCGCAGCTTGTCGAGTGCATCGGAGGAGTTGGAAATCAGCTCGCGTAGAAAGCTGTCCTTGTTGGAGTAGATGGAGTGAACCATCAAGTCGAGGAGTTGTCGCGTCTCCGCCTGAAATTCCCGCTGTTCCGTGGTCATGGGTAAGTGAGATCTCCTTCTAGGGCAAACGGTAAGCAAATATTCTAGTGCAAGGCTACGTCTGCGCGCATCTGGCGAGCTGGCCGCACCTCGCGCGAAGCGCGGCTGACCTACTGTGGTGCGGTGACGAAGAAAACGATAGTGCCGATCGCGCTCGCGGCTGCCGGTGCGGCCTGGCTGACCAGGGCTGCCTGGGGTTTGCCGGCGCAACTGGGAGCCGGGACCGCCAAGATCGCCCCGTATGCCGCGGGGTCCTCGCGATATCGTGACCGACGTTTCCACAACTCCGAGCCGAGTTCGAGCTTCACCGGAGGTGGCGACGAGTCGATCCTGCGGTCGCTGATGCGCGGTCGTTCGCAGGGGCGGCCGAGCCGTCCGGTTCCGCTCGCCCCGTTGATCGCGCCCGTCGATGCCGGCGATATCGCAGTGACCTGGTACGGCCATTCGAGCGTCCTCATCGAGGTCGACGGGGTCCGTGTGTTGGCCGATCCAGTGTGGAGCAACCGGGTATCTCCGTCCACGGTCGTCGGACCCGCGCGATTGCATCCGAGCCCTGCGCCGCTCGACGCGTTACCACGTGTCGACGTGATCGTCATTTCCCACGATCATTACGACCATCTCGACAAGGCGACCGTGCAGCAGCTCGCGGGCCTGCACGATGCACCGTTCGTCGTACCGCTCGGGATCGGTGCTCACCTTCTTCGGTGGCAAATTCCTCAGGACCGAATCATCGAGCTGGATTGGGACGAGCAGATCGAGGTCGCCGGGCTGACGATCACGTGCACCGAGGCGCGGCACTTCTCCGGACGTGGGCTCAGGCGGGATCTGACGCAGTGGGCGTCGTGGGCCTTCGCCGGCGCCTCGCACCGCGTCTTCTTCGGCGGCGACACCGGATACACCACCAAATTCGCCGAGATCGGTGCCAAGTACGGCCCGTTCGATCTCACGTTGTTACCGGTCGGGGCCTACGACCCACGCTGGGCGGACATTCACATGAATCCCGAGGAAGCGGTGCGCGCTCACGGAGACCTCGGCGGCGACGTTCTCGTCCCGGTGCATTGGGCGACATTCAATTTGGCGTTCCATCCGTGGTCGGAGCCGATCGTCCGATTGACCGCGGCAGCCGAGCAGTCGGACGTGAAGGTTGCGGTACCGATGCCTGGCCAACGGGTAGACCTCGCGCGGGGGTCGGTCGACGACCGTTGGTGGGCTCGGCTGGGCTGATCGACGGCCCAGTCTTACTTCTCGACGGCCCAGTCTTACTTCTCGACGGCCTAGTCTTACTGCCATGTCGATCGAAACGGACGCGCAGCGCGAGAACGGACTCACCGAAGCAGAGGTGGCGACACTTCGATCCGAGGGCAAGTCCAACGACGTCCCGGCCCGCGCGAGCCGGTCTGTCAAGGAAATCGTTCGTGGCAACGTCTTCACCCGCATCAACGCGATTTTGGGTGTTCTGCTGGCCATCGTGCTGTCGACGGGTTCGATCATCGACGGCATGTTCGGGCTGCTGATCGTCGCGAACAGTGGCATCGGCATCATTCAGGAGATTCGGGCCAAGAGAACTCTCGACGCGCTTGCGATCGTCGGGCAGAGCAAACCGGTCGTCAGGCGTGATGGTCGGTCCAGGGAAGTCGCGCCGGACGAGGTGGTGCTCGGTGACATCATCGAGCTGGGTTCGGGTGATCAGATCGTCGTGGACGGGGTGGCGATCGAATCGGACAGTCTCGAGATCGACGAATCGCTGTTGACCGGAGAGGCCGACACCATTCACAAGCAGGTCGACGGCGAGGTGTTGTCGGGGAGTTTCGTCGTCGCTGGGAGTGGTGCCTATCGGGCGACGAAGGTCGGTCACGATGCTTATGCCGCCAAGCTTGCCGACGAGGCGAGCAAGTTCACGCTCGTACATTCCGAACTGCGTAGCGGCATCGACAAGATTTTGAAATTCATCACCTATCTGATGATTCCGGCGGGCGCCCTGATCATCTACAACCAGTTGTTCTCGAGCGGACAGTCTCTCGGACCTGCGCTGAACGGCATGGTCGCGGCGTTGGTTCCGATGGTTCCCGAGGGTCTGGTGCTGATGACCTCGATCGCCTTCGCCGTCGGAGTGGTCCGACTCGGCCGGCGGCAATGTCTTGTGCAGGAACTGCCCGCGATCGAGGGTCTAGCGCGCGTGGATGTGGTGTGCGCCGACAAGACAGGAACGCTCACCGAGAACGGTATGCGGCTGGCGGAACTGCGGGTCGTCGATCCCGGTGATGCCGAGGTCCTGCCGCCGGTTCTCGCGGCGCTGGCGAAGGACGATCCTCGGCCGAACGCGAGCGTGCTCGCCATTGCCGAGGCGTACCCCGACGCTCCCGGTTGGACGCAGACCGCGGTGGCTCCGTTTTCCTCGGCAAAGAAATGGAGCGGATTGTCTTACGGCGACAAGGGGAATTGGCTGCTCGGCGCGCCGGATGTCCTGCTCGACCCGCAATCGGACACCGCGCGGGCCGCCGAGGAAGCCGGATCGGCCGGCCTGCGGGTCCTGTTGTTGGCGAGCAGCAACCTCCCCGTCGACGACCCCTCCGCCCCGGGCGAGGTGACGCCCCGCGCCTTGATCGTTCTCGAGCAGAAGGTGCGCACGGATGCCCGTGAAACACTCGAATTCTTCGCAAGCCAGTCCGTTGCCGTCAAGGTCATCTCCGGTGACAATGCGGTCTCGGTCGGGGCTGTCGCCAGTTCGCTCGGTCTGACAAGTTCGCCGATCGATGGACGCGATCTGCCGGAGAATTCGGAAGAGTTGGCCGACACCGTCGAGAATTCGACGACTTTCGGACGGGTGCGGCCGGATCAGAAACGAGCGATGGTCGGCGCGCTGCAGTCGCGCGGGCACACCGTCGCGATGACCGGTGACGGAGTCAACGACGTACTCGCCCTCAAGGATGCCGACATCGGTGTGGCTATGGGTTCGGGTAGCGCGGCAACTCGTGCCGTCGCGCAGATCGTGTTGTTGGACAACAAGTTCGCGACACTGCCGTATGTGGTCGGTGAAGGTCGCCGGGTGATCGGCAACATCGAGCGCGTATCGAACTTGTTTCTGACCAAGACCGTCTACTCGGTGTTGCTGGCGTTCCTCATCGGGCTGACCGGGGTGTTGTCGCAGATCTTCCACTTCGAACCGATTCCGTATCCGTTCCTCCCGCGGCACGTGACCATTGCGGCCTGGTTCACGATCGGTATTCCGGCATTCGTTCTCTCTCTTGCGCCCAACAACGAGCGTGCCCGAACCGGCTTCGTATCCCGTGTGATGCGTTTGGCGATTCCCTCTGGAGTGATCGTCGGTGTCGCAACGTTCGTGTCGTATCTACTCGCCTACCAGGGCGCCGACGCCACCGAAGCGCAAACCATCCAGGCGAGTACGACAGCATTGATCACCTTGATCATGATCGCGTTATGGGTGCTCGCGGTCGTCGCCAGACCGTACGTGTGGTGGAAGATCGCGCTGCTCGCGGGATCGGTAGTCGGCTACCTACTGCTGTTCACCATTCCGTTCTGCCGCACGTTCTTCAAGCTCGACCCGTCGAACGTCGCTATGACCACGTCGGCGATCGTCATCGGGGCCGTGGGTATCGTCGCGGTCGAGGCCGCCTGGTGGATCAGTGCCGCTCTGCACGGTGAAAAGCGTCGACTGTTCGGTGCCATGCCGGTGGGCGGAGCGACGTAGTCTTGTTGCCTATCCACGTACGAAAAGGAGCGGTCATGAGTTTTGCAGATTCGATGAAGGGCCTTATCGAAAAGGGGCAGAAAGCTGCCGCCGAGAACTCGGACAAGATCGAGCAGGCCGTGGACAAAGCTGGAGACTTCGTCGACAAGAAGACCGGCGGAAAGTACGCCGACCAGATCGACAAGGTCCAGGACGCCGCAAAGAACGCCATTCCGGACAAGTAATGGATTCGCGCTCGGTGGACGGCACAATCTAGCTGTGGACGGACCCATCCTGCTTCTCGTCGTCATCGCCGCTGTTGCCGTCGCTGGGTTCGCCAAGCGTCTCGACCTCCAGGTTCCGCTGGTTCTGGTCGCAGTGGGGTCCGTTGCATCGTTCATCCCGGGCGTGCCGCACGTGACGCTCGCACCGCAACTGATCCTCGGCGTCGTACTGCCGCCGTTGCTGTATTCGGCGGCACTGAACTTCTCGTTCGTCAGTTTCCGTAAGAACCTTGCGCACATTCTGCGGCTCGGGATCGTGATGGTTCTCGTCACGACCTTTGCCGTCGGTTACTTCGCCAACTGGCTGGTGCCGGAATTCACGCTCGGAGCGGCGCTCGTGCTGGGGGCAGTCGTCGCCCCGCCCGATGCCGTGGCTGCCATCGCGGTGGGCCGTAAGCTCGGGCTGCCGTCCCGGATGATGGCGATTCTCACCGGGGAAAGCCTCGTCAACGATGCCGCAGCGTTGACGCTGTTCACCTTGGCGGTCGCCTCGGTGACCGGGCAACGCATCGCCATCGACTCACCGGTCCTGTTCTTCGCATACGAGATCGTCGGTGGTGTCCTCGTCGGCCTCGTTCTTGCAGGCATAGTGCGGTTCGTCCGGTCTCGGATTCAGGACTCGGCGCTCGAGACCGTCCTCGGGCTCGTGCTTCCCTTTGCGGCGTATCTGGCCGCCGAGGAGATTCACGCCTCGGGTGTGTTGGCCGTCGTCACAGCTGGTTTCGTGTTGGGCCGCGTGACGGCCGATGTCGCGGTGACAACCAGAATTCAGGAACGTCAGGTGTGGCCGACGCTCGACCTTCTGCTCGAGGCGTTCGTGTTCGCCTACATGGGTTTGCAACTGAAGTTCGTCATCGAGGACGTTCGAGCGGACGGCCTGCCGGTGCTGCATATCTTCGCGTATGCGCTCGTGATTCTCGCCTTCGTCATCGCCGTGCGTCCAGGGTGGATATTTCTCAACACCGGTCGCCGGATCCTGGTGCAAAAATTGGTGCGCAAGAACAAACCCGAGAACTCCGACGCGCCCGGCCTGACGTGGCGCCAAAACCTCGTCCTGTCGTGGGCCGGGATGCGCGGCGTGGTGACACTTGCTGCGGCGGCCGGTGTTCCGCTCGTCACGGACGCAGGAGATCCGTTCCCCGGGCGTGGAGTCATCCAAGCCGTTGCCTTCGTCGTCGCGGTCGGCACCTTGCTGATCCAAGGGTTGACGCTTCCGCATCTGATTCGTCGCTTGGACGTTGCCGACCCACTCGAGCAGCAGCAGCACGACGAGCAGTGGGCTCTCGCGAGGGCCATCTCCCGCACATCGGCCGAAAAGTACATGACAGCCGCTGCGCGCGAGGGCCTTCCGGGTGTGAGTGCAGAATCCGTCGATGCCGTTCTCGAACGAGTGCGAAGATCAGTCCGCGCCCGAATGGACGCCGACGAAACCGAGGACCATGAGGAACGGGCAGCCGCTGCAGGGGCACTGTTCGACGCGCTTCGCCGAAACGTTCTGGTGGCGCAGCGTGCCGCCCTTGTCCAAGCGCGAGACTCCGGCGAACTCGACGACGAGGTTCTTCGAGACGTCCTCGACGGTCTCGACGTCGAAGAGGCTGCCGCCGAGGCTCGCATCGATCGTAGGAACAGGTAGATGCGTAAGACGATAATGGCGGCCTTTTCGGCGCTGACTCTCTCGGTGCTGACCCTGACGGCCTGCGCTCAGCCCCGAGCGGTGACACTCCCACCCGCTCCCGCTCCCGCTGCGCCCGTAGGCGCCGAGCGCGGTTCGATCGTCTCATCGGTCGAGATGGGGCATACCGATTTTGCGGTCCGCGTCCTCGGTGCCACCGCCACCCGCGTCGTGTATCGGTCGACATCGGGAACAGGTGATACCGGCACCGAGGTGTCGGGAGTGGTGTTCGTGCCGAAAGGGGCACCACCTGCAGGCGGTTGGCCGATCGTGTCCGTCGGGCACGGCACGACCGGGGTCACGGACGAGTGCGCGCCCTCGCTCTACCCGAACCTGTTGGGCACCATCGGCACGGTAACGCCGTTCCTCGAACGCGGCATGGTGGTCACGGTGACCGATTACGAAGGCCTCGGGACGCCGGGGGAGCATCCCTATCTCGATCCCGATGCAGCGGCCCAAAACATCGTCGATGCCGTCCGAGCAGCACGCAATGTCGTGCCCGATGCCGGAAACAGGTGGGGTGCCGTCGGCAACTCGCAAGGTGGACAAGCGGTGTGGGCCGCTGCCGAGCGCACGGACTACGGCGACGGTCTCGATCTCGTCGGCAGTGCTGCGCTGTCGCCTGCGCTCGATCTCGCCCCGATGTTCGATATCGGCGCGTCGAACACTCTCGCTCGAATGCTGTTGGTCCCTTTTCTGGTGGACGGGCTCCGCTCACGACAGCCGGACGTTTCCGACTCGGACTACATCAGCGGCGCCCTGGTGACAGATCGGCGGGCCCTGACGGCGTGCACGGACCTGCTCGGTTTTCAGAAGGCGGAAGCAGCAACGCGATTGATGCCGGGCGACGCTGAGCCCACTACCGAGGCCGCACGTATCACGATGGTCGACTGGCTGCGCTCGGTAGCACTGCCACGAACCCCGACTGCGGTCCCGCTGTTGGTCGTCGTCGGCGAGCAGGATCAACTGATCGACCCGAAATGGACACAGGACGCCGTCACCCAGGCATGCTCGATGGGTGACGTCGTCGAACTTCGTCGATCGCCGGACCAGGGTCATTCCGATGAAGGCGCGACGAACGACGCAGTGGAGTGGCTCAGCGCTCGTTTCGCGGGCCAACCCGCAAGCGATACCTGCCAGGGAGGCTGAAGGATGCTCGATCGACCGACACCAGAGGCCGCCGAGCCACTGCTGATGTTGCGCGCGCTGTGCATGGCGCTGCCGGAGGCGACCGAACGCGTCAGTCACGGCGAGCCTGCATGGTTCGTCCGTAAGTCACCGCAATTCGTCATGTTCGCCGACCATCATCACGACGACCGCATCGGGTTCGTGGCCGCAGCACCTGCAGGGGCACAACAGGATTGGATCGCTCGTGATGGGATTCGATTCTACGATCCACCGTACGTCGGCGGTCGCGGCTGGATCGGGGTGTACCTCGACGTCGAACAGGACTGGGAGCAGATCGCCGATATCGTCGAGGATGCTTACCGCACCGTCGCGCCGAGAACGCTCGTCACCCAACTCGATGCGGAGCGGCAACCGGAGTGAGTTCTGCGCTCATGTGGTTCGCCGTGATCGTGGCGTTCGCAGTCGTCGCCATCGCCGTGATCAGCCTGCGCGGACGCCGCGCACTGACGACGCCGGAGGAGCGGGCAGTCCATTCCACGTTGCACACTGCCTCACTCGCGGCACGGCCACTTCGGCAGGGACTGGGCCCGGAATCCGCAGCTGAGGCTGCCCCTCATCTACGTGCACTGACCGGGACCGACGCACTCGGGGTGAGCGATTCGGACGGCGAACTGTTGACCTGGAACGGTCCCTACGACGAGCTGTCGGAGCTCTTTCGCCAAGCTGCTCGACGCGCGATCGACGGTGAGCGTCGGGTGCTGCTGGCGTATCCGCTGGGTGGGGACCATGCGGTACGCGCGCTGATCGCCCAGCCCTTGCTCATCGAGGACGTCGGAGTGGTCGGTGTTCTCGGTGCTGTGACGACGAAGGTGCCGGGGCCCGGCACGCTGGGCGCTATAGCCGAGGTCGCGCGCTATGCGTGTGGCCAGATCGAACTCGCCGAGCTCGACGCATCCCGCGCCAGGTTGGATCGTGCCGAGGTACGGGCACTGCGAGCGCAGATCAGCCCACATTTCATCTACAACGCCCTCGGCACCATCGCCTCGTTCGTGCGAACGGATCCGGATCGGGCACGTGAACTGGTACTCGAGTTCGCCGACTTCACGCGATACTCGTTCCGCACCGCAGGAGAGTTCACCGTCCTCGCCGACGAGTTGCGCAACATCGACCGGTATCTGACGCTCGAACGGGCGCGCTTCGGCGATGCGCTCCAGGTGACCCTGCAGGTAGCTCCCGAGGTGCTGGGCGTCGCGCTGCCGTTCCTGGCACTGCAGCCGCTCGTGGAGAACGCCGTACGGCACGGGCTCGCCGGACACCCCGGCGGCGGCAGCATCACGATCGTGGCGGCCGACGAGGGCACCGACTGTTTGATCAGCGTCGAGGACGACGGTGTCGGGATGGATCCGGAACTGCTGCGTGCAGGCTTTCCGAGCACCGACTCCGACGGGTCGACCCACGCTCACGTCGGGCTGTCGAACGTCGACGATAGGTTGCGTGCTGCTTTCGGCAACGACTACGGCCTCGTCGTGGACACCGCGCCGGGATCGGGTACGAAGGTGAGCATGCGGGTGCCGAAATTCAAAGCAGGTATTCGAGCGTGACCTCCATCTGGCAACATGAGCGGCGCCCATGACTACGACCCCCGACGCCCCGGCTCATCCCCGTCTGACTGTGCTCGCAGTCGACGATGAGAAACCTGCGCTCGATGAGATTGCATACCTGTTGAACAGGCAGGATGTCGTCGGCCAGGTCTACACGGCTTCGGACGCAACCACGGCTCTGCGACGGCTACAGCAGCAACCGGGCCCGTCCTCACCCGTCGTCGATGCTGTATTTCTCGATATCAACATGCCGGGTCTCGATGGCTTGGAGCTCGCTGGAATTCTCGCGAACTTTGCTCGGCCACCTGCTGTGGTGTTCGTGACGGCACACGAGAACCGTGCAGTTGCTGCGTTCGATCTCGGCGCCGTGGACTATCTGCTCAAACCCTTGCGCGAGGAGCGGCTCGCCGAGTCGTTGCGCAGGATCGTCGCTGCGGGTCGACGCACCGACGGTCGGGAGTCTGTGGGGAGCGACGAGGTCATTCCCGTGGAACTCGGCGGCACCACGACACTGGTGCAGCGCTCGTCCGTCGGGTGGGTCGAGGCGGAGGGCGACTATGCCAGGCTGCACACCACCGGGGGGTCGCACCTCGTTCGGATTCCGATCTCGACGCTCGAAAGCCGTTGGGCCGACATCGGATTTTTGCGGGTGCACCGTTCCTACCTCGTGTCCTTGGCATTGGTGACGGGCATCAAAAGCGTCGGATCGGGCCTGGTGGTTTGCCTACGAGCACAAGGCGAGCTTGCTGCCGCCGAGCTGCCGGTGAGCCGCAGACATGCCCGCGAGCTGAAGGACCGTCTTGTTCGCGGGCCGCTACAGGCATGGTCCAAACCGGCCGGGCCCAAACAGTCTTGGTCCAATCAGTCTTGGTCCAACCAGTCTTGGTCCAACCCATGACGGATGCGAAACCCGCGCGGCAGCGCGTGATCCTCGCGCAACGGCGTGGGGCAAGAATAGTGCGCACCCGCGTCGAAGTGCAGGAACAGACCGAAGTGGGCGACGCGATGGTGAGAAGCCTCGTGCGCGCGCAGTTGTGGTTGTCGATCCGATCGGCCGCACTGGCGTTGGGTGTACTGTTCGCGATTCCGCTTGTCGGACTGTTGGTTCCAGCATTCGCCGATGCAGTGGTGTTCGGGATACGACTGCCGTGGTTGGTACTCGGCGTGCTGATCTACCCATTGCTTCTCGGTGTGGGATGGATCTACGTTCGCCAGGCGGAGCGCAACGAACACGAGTTCACCGATCTCGTGGACGACTAGCCGTGGCAGTGCCGTGGGTAACGGTGGCGGCGTTGTTGGCCGCCGCCGTCGCTACCGTCGCGATCGGAATCTACGGCGTCCGATTGGCCCGTACCACCTCCGATTTCCTTGTCGCGTCACGTACCGTCGGGCCGCGGTGGAACGCCGCGGCGATCTCGGGGGAGTACCTTTCCGCGGCCTCGTTCCTCGGAGTCGCCGGGCTCATCGCCAAATACGGCGCCGACGCGCTGTGGTATCCGATCGGCTTCACCGCCGGCTACCTCGGCCTGCTGTTGTTCGTCGCCGCACCGCTACGACGAAGTGGCGCATACACCGTTCCCGACTTTGCCGAATTCAGGCTGGGATCACTGTGGCTCCGCAAGCTCGCGATGGTCGTCGTCGTCGTCATCTGCGCGCTCTATCTGGTTCCACAGTTCCAAGGCGCGGGGTTGACGCTGAACATTCTCCTCGGCGTACCCGGATGGGTCGGCGCAGCGTTGGTCGGTGTCATCGTCATCGCGAATGTGGTGGGCGGCGGCATGCGCTCGATCACCTTCGTGCAAGCGTTCCAGTACTGGCTCAAGCTGACTGCTGTTGCCGTCCCCGCCGTTGTCCTGGCATTACACTTCTACGGCGACGATCGCGTGGTGGGGAGTTCGGCCCCGCCGACGGTCGACCGCGAGACCACCGTCGAGATCAGCACAGATGTTCTGGTGCAGGTGGATTCACGCATCGAGGTGACCGTGTACGGCACTGTCGACGACGAACCGGTGGGCGGCAGGATTGTCCTCGACGGCGGCACCCACGAACTGGGTGAGGGGACATCGCTGATTCTCGACGCGGATTCTCCGGTGCCGGTGGTCGCAGGTGCGCCGACGATCGATCGCGAATGGGCTTCGCCCGGTTGGGGTCTCGGTGGAACGCATCCGATGTATCAGGTCTATTCGCTGATACTCGCGACGTTCCTCGGCACCCTGGGTCTACCGCACGTGTTGGTGCGGTTCTACACCAACCCCGACGGGCGTGCGGCCCGGCTGACCTCGCTCGCCGTGCTCGGCCTTCTGAGCATCTTCTACCTGTTTCCCACGCTGCTCGGAGTGTTCGCGCGCCTGTACGTGCCCCAACTGCTGATCACCGGCGCTTCCGATGCGGCGGTGCTGTTGTTGCCGGGGTCGGTGCTGTCCGGGGTGGGCGGGCAACTGCTCGCTGCCCTCGTCGCGGCCGGTGCGATCGCCGCATTCCTGTCCACGTCCTCGGGCCTGTTGGTAAGCATCGCCGGGGTGCTGAGCACCGACGTTCTGCGGGGCAGGGTCCGAGACTTCCGCATCGCTGCGATTCTCGCGGGGGTGGTCCCGCTGGTTCTGTCCCTCGGGCTGGTCTCGCTCGACTTGTCCAGGACGGTGGGTCTGGTCTTCGCCGTCGCCGCGTCGACGCTGTGTCCGCTGCTCGTGCTCGGTATCTGGTGGCGCGGCCTGACTCCGGCCGGGGCGGCGTCAGGACTGATCGGCGGCGGCGTCCTATCGCTCGGCGCCGCGTCGTTGTCGGTGTTCGGCATTCCCGATCGATTGTGGGGCGGTTGGGCCACTGCGATTCTGGGCTACCCGGCCGCGGTCAGCG
Organism: Rhodococcus sp. PAMC28707; assembly: GCF_004795915.1. Taxonomy (NCBI): domain Bacteria; kingdom Bacillati; phylum Actinomycetota; class Actinomycetes; order Mycobacteriales; family Nocardiaceae; genus Rhodococcus; species Rhodococcus sp. PAMC28707. The sequence goes on along the minus strand of NZ_CP039253.1, from coordinate 1,235,593 downwards.
TGCCGATCGCGTTCGCTCTGATGATCGTGGTGAGCAAGGTGACGTCTTCGTCGATTCCGGCCGACGTCGGCCGAATCTTCACCAGGCTTCATGCACCCGAACGTCTCGGCGTCGGTCGCGATCGTGAGCAGGAGTTGTGAGTCCGTTCGCCGTTTCCACGCGACCGTTCGGCGCACAACCCGACAGCTGAACGTGTGATCGCCACCACTGCATCATTTTGTGAGCTGGCTCTCCTACCGTTGCCTCTGAAGATGTGAGTCACAGCCCGTGACGAGCTAGATGAGGAGCTGACAAGGTGACACGACCGGATACTTCACCGCCGCCACCGGATGCGCAGGCATTCATCGACATGCAGGCGAGTCCGGAGTTTCAGGAGCTACGACGTAGATTGCGCAGCTTCGTCTTTCCGATGACGGCGTTCTTTCTCCTCTGGTACCTCGTGTACGTCTTGCTCAGCACCTACGCGACAGGCTTCATGTCCACTCTCGTATGGGGAAACATCAACATCGGCCTGTTGCTCGGTCTCGGACAGTTCGTCACCACCTTCGCGATCACCGGCATCTACGTGAGATTCGCGAACCGTGAACTCGACCCACGCGCGCTGGCCCTGCGTACCGAGATGGAAGCCTCCCAGGAGTTGAAGCGATGAATCTCGCGCAAGCAGCAGACACGACAGTCGGCGAGCCGATAGTCAACATCTCCATTTTCGTGGCCTTCGTGCTCATCACGATGGTCGTCGTCATCCGGGCCAGCAAGAAGAACACCACGGCGTCGGAGTTCTTCACCGCAGGCGGTGGATTCTCCGGACCGCAGAACGGTATCGCGATTGCCGGTGACTACCTTTCTGCCGCAAGCTTCCTCGGTATCGCAGGCGCGATCGCCGTCTATGGGTACGACGGCTTTCTGTATTCCATCGGCTTCCTCGTCGCGTGGCTCGTCGCCTTGCTGCTGGTCGCCGAATTGCTCAGGAACACAGGCAAATTCACGATGGCAGACGTCTTGAGCTTCCGGTTGCGGCAGGGGCCGGTGCGTACGGCTGCTGCACTGTCGACGCTGACGGTCTCGCTGTTCTATCTGCTGGCGCAGATGGCAGGCGCGGGCGGTCTCGTTGCCCTCCTTCTCGATATCTCCGACCGCACCGGTCAGTCGATCGTCATCGCGATCGTCGGTGTGCTGATGATTGCGTACGTCCTCATCGGCGGAATGAAGGGCACGACGTGGGTGCAGATCATCAAGGCGGTGCTCCTGATCGTCGGCGCCGCATTCATGACCGTTCTCGTGCTGGCGAAGTTCGGACTCAACTTCTCCGAGCTCATCGGTAGTGCGCAGACCATGGTGTCCGGATCCGCCGACAGCGCAGTAGCAGCACGCGACATCATCGAACCGGGCGCGCAGTACGGCGGCAGTGCCACCTCCAAGCTCAACTTCCTCTCGCTCGGTATCGCACTGGTTCTCGGAACCGCAGGTCTACCGCACGTTCTGATGCGGTTCTACACCGTGCCTACCGCGAAAGAAGCTCGACGCAGTGTCGTGTGGGCGATCGCCCTCATTGGTGCCTTCTACCTGTTCACCCTCGTCCTCGGTTACGGTGCTGCCGCGATCGTCGGACCCGACCGGATCCTCGCGTCGGCAGGTGGCCAGAACTCCGCTGCACCACTGCTCGCCTTCGAACTCGGTGGCGTCATTCTCCTCGGCGTCATCTCGGCAGTAGCGTTCGCGACGATCCTTGCCGTCGTCGCAGGATTGACGATCACCGCGTCGGCATCCTTCGCCCACGACATCTACGCCAGCGTCATCAAGAAGGGCAACGTCGACGAGAAGAAGCAGGTCAAGGTTTCGCGCATCACGGCCGTCGTCATCGGTGTCATCGCCATCGGCCTCGGAATTCTTGCCAACGGTCAGAACATCGCATTCCTCGTGGCACTGGCATTCGCCGTCGCGGCGGCAGCGAACCTTCCGACCATCCTGTACTCGTTGTTCTGGCGTCGGTTCAACACCACCGGCGCACTGTTCAGCATGTACGGCGGTTTGATCTCGACCATCGTCCTGATCGTCTTCTCGCCTGCAGTGTCCGGCTCGAAGACCTCGATGATTCCCGGGTCGGATTTCGCCTGGTTCCCGCTGTCGAACCCGGGCATCGTATCGATCCCACTCGCGTTCATCCTCGGCATCGTCGGCACATTGATTTCGAAGGATTCGGAAAGTAAGGCGAAGCAGGCCGAGATGGAGGTCCGTTCCTTGACCGGCATCGGCGCAGAGAAGGCCTCAGCCCACTGACCTTGGGTTTTACCAATCGAGACGCCCGTGTATGTGCTCCTCACACGGGCGTCTCGACGTGTCCGGCTACGATCCGTGCTGTGGCCAAGCTCAAAGTGACCGCCGACGTCCCCCTCGACCCGGCACAAACGTGGACGCATGCGTCCGATCTCTCCGACTACGACAAGTGGCTTTCGATTCACGAGGCGTGGCGCGGTGACCTACCCGCCGAGCTCGCCGTCGGCACCACTCTGGACTCGGTCGCCAGCGTCAAAGGCATGCGAAATCGGGTGCGCTGGACCATCGAAAGCTACGACCCGCCGAACAAGCTGAAGCTGAAGGGCAACGGCAAAGGCGGCGTCAAGATCGCACTCGTGCTATCGGTGAGCGCTGCCCGAAACGGCGGATCGCAGTTGACTCTCGACATCGATCTCGGCGGCACACCCCTGTTCGGTCCCATCGGCTCCGTTGTCGCACGAGCTCTCAAAGGGGACATCGAGAACTCGTTGAAGACCTTCGAGTCGCTCTACGCATAACGCGTGCAGGTCAAAGCCGCGATACGCTTCGGCGAGCCGCGCAGTGGGGGTCTGATCGGAGGCTCCAGCTCATACGGAGAGGTTCTTCACAATGCCCGGTAGACACAGTTCAGCGAAACATAGTGCCGCTAGCTCGGCCACCAACTCGACGGGATTGGTGAAGTACGGCGTCCTCGCTGTCGTACTCCTGGTGATCGTCGGTGTCGGCGTCTTCGCCGCGCAGAAAGCATTCGGATCCGGATGCAAGGATCCATCCACCTACACCCTTGCTGCCGACCCGGCGATCGCGAGCGTCGTGAAGGGCATCGTCGACGACACGTCGGCCGAGGATCTCGGTTGCGCAAACATCGAGGTGACGGCCACCGACTCGGGAGAGGCATCCGCTGCCGTGTCCAAAGGCGTGGATGTCCCCTCGCTGTGGATACCGGATTCGGCACTCTGGGTGGGTAAGACAGTCCGGGCGACCGGTTCGCTCGTCGATGTCGCCAGTCAGTCCGTCGCGAGCTCGCCTGCGGTGATCGCCGCTCGCCGAGACGAGGTGCCGTTCTTCGACACCTGGCTCACCGCGCTACAACTCAAAAGTCTCCGGATCGGAAATCCGTTGACCAACACCATTTCCGATGCTGCGATCCTCGGTGCTCTCGCCGAGGCCGGTGCAGACGCCGCCACTGTCGACTCCGTATCCGCTGCCCTGGTCCCGATCGCGCAGGCGCAGGCTTCGACGAGAGGCGAAGCAGATCCGGTTGTTCGCCTCGACGAGATGTCGGCCGATGGTGGAGTTTCCGTCGTCTCCGAACAGACGCTGGTGGACTACGAGAAGTCGACCGGCACCGAGCTCGGCGCCACGACACCGCCGCCGGGTAGCTTCTTCCTCAATTACCCACTCGCCGTCACCGAACCCGCCGGTGACTCTCACGAGAGCGCCAAGACCGTCGGACTCGCCGTCGCCGATGCACTTGGCTCCTCTTCCGGCCTGGCAGCGCTGTCCGACGCGGGCTTCCGTCCACCGGACAACACGCCTCTCAGCGACGGCCGCGGTGTCGGAAAGATCCTGACGTTGACCATCGCCGACCAGCAGACCGCCGAGGCGACGTTGCGGCAATATCAAGTGCTGGCCCTGCCGTCGCGAACTCTGGTGATGGAGGACGTTTCCGGTTCGATGGCCTACGGTGCCGGCGCGGACACGCGCATCGGATTGACCGTTCAAGCCAGCGAAACGGGAAGCAAGCTGTTCCCCAACAATGCGGCGATGGGGCTGTGGGCATTCTCGATCGGCCTCGGCGGCGGCAGCCAGGACTACAAGGAATTGGTTCCGATTCGCCGTCTCGACGAAGACGTGAACGGGACCTCGCAACGCAACCTCGTCGTCCAGCAGATCGCCACCCTCCCGGGTCTCGTCGGCGGGGGTACTGGCCTGTACGACACGACTCTCGCCGCATTCCGCAAGGTCAAAGAGGGATACGACCCCGACTACATCAACAGCGTGATCATCCTGACCGACGGTTCCAACGAGGATCCCGGCAGCGTCGGACTCGAGGAATTGCTGTCCACACTCCGTTCGGAACAGGATCCGACGAAGCCGGTCATCATCGTCACCATCGGAATCACGGACGACGCCGACGCTGGAGTTCTTCAACAGATCTCTTCGGCCACCGGCGGTACAAGCTTTTTGGCTCGAAATCCAGCAGAAATTCCGAATGTATTCGTGAATGCTCTCAAAAGTCGATCAGGTCGCTGATTTTTGGGCTTTTTTGGGGTAAGCGTCTCCATATGTCGCATTTTGGTGCATGATGCAGGTCGCTGCTAAATAGCTGACCAATGGGGGAGTGCGCGGAAATGTCTGGGCGTCACGGAACAGGAACTCGGAGCACTCCGGCTGCAAAATTGGCTGCGGTTGTGTTGGTCGCGGTTGTGGTCGTCGTGGGCGGGTACTTCGGAGTCCAGGCCGTACGCGCGACGGTGGCAGGTTGCGATTCCACGGGCCAGGTATCTCTGGCCGTGGACCCGACCATCGAGACGGTGGTGACCGAGGTGTTGACCCGGTCCAGCGAACTCGAACGAGGTTGTACCGATTTCGAGGTCCGCGCCGAGGCGCCGACCGATACCGCAACGGAGCTTGCCGGTGCCGATGGCAGCCGGCCAGACCTGTGGATTCCCGATTCGACGCTCTGGTTGCTCAAGACTCTCCGCTCGACGGGGGCGCTACCGGAAGTTGCGAAGTCCTCGGTCGCCAAAACTCTGCCGGTCGTGGTTACGAGTCTGGGCGAACCATTTGCGGCACAGAATTGGCTGCAGGTTCTGCAGACCCCGCAACAGCGAATTGGAGATCCACTCAACAGCAGCGTCTCGATCGCCTCGATACTTGGAGCGCTGGCCGAATCGGAGGTCGCGATCTCCGATCCGAAGGCAGTGTCGGCAGCCCTTGTTCCTATGGCACAGGATTATGGGCGAATCGCAGATACGCCACACGGTACGACCGACCTGGTAGCGCAGGTCGCTGCCGAGGGGGGCAGTAGTGTCGCCACCGAACAGAGCGTGGTGGCCTACAACAAGGCCAACCCGCAGGCGCCTCTGCTCGCATCGGTCCCGCCGACCGGCAGCTACTTTTTGGACTACCCGCTCGCCGTGACCGCAGCAATGGGACCGGACTACGACGCTGCGAAGAAGGCAGGGGCTGCCCTGGCCTCGCTGCTGGCGAACTCGACGACAGTCGATGCGCTGCTCGACGCAGGTTTTCGGCAGGCCAGTGGAACTCCGTTGACCGACGGCACCGGTGTCGGGTCGGCCGCGGCCCTCGAACTGAAGAATCCATTGTCCATCGAGTCGACTCTGCGGGATTGGTCGGTGCTGGCCCTGCCACTGCGGACAATTGTGGTCGAAGACGTGTCCGGGTCGATGGCAGCCAAGTCGGGTGACTCGACCCGCATCGCACTGACCGTGGAGGCCAGTCTCGGCGGTAACGCACTGTTCAATTCGCAAGCAGAGATGGGCTTGTGGGCGTTCTCGATCGGCCTCGGTGGAGGTAGTCAGGATTATCGCGAACTGGTCCCGATAGGACCTCAAAGCAACGTCGTCAACGGTCTTCCTCAACGTGAAGCGATCCTGGCCTCCATCCGGACGCTACCGTCGTTGGTCGGCGGGGGCACTGGTCTCTACGACACGACGCTCGCTGCCTTCCGCAATGTCAAAGCAGGCTACAACCCCAACTTCGTCAACAGCGTCATTCTCTTGACCGACGGTGCCAACGAAGATGCGGGTAGCCCTAGCCTCGACGATCTGCTCGCCACCCTCCAACGCGAGCAGGATCCGGTTCGGCCCGTGGTCATCGTTACCGTCGGTATCACAACTGATGCGGATCCTGTTGCTTTGCAGAAGATTTCCGCGGCAACCGGCGGAACGAGCTATATCGCCGAAGACCCGCGCGACATCCCCGACGTATTCGTCAAAGCACTCAACAGTCGAACCCAACGCATCGGCGGGGAATAGTCGGACCGCTCTGCTCAGAACGCGAACGTGACCACCACGGCTGCGGCGCAGCTGAGCAGGATGACAGCGAAGGCGATGACGTCGGGCAGTTGCGGTCGGCTGGGGTAGGCGGTAATTTGTCCAGCGCCTCCGCGGGCAGTAATTGCCTCGCCCATTTCCGTGGCCCGTCGGATGGCAATGGACATCGTTGCCGTGATGAGGTCGACGATCGAATTGTCCGCGACGCTGTTGAGAACAGATTTGGGGCGCAGGCGTCGGGCAGCGATCATGACGCGCATTTCCTCGATCAGCAACGGAAGTGAACGTAGGCACAATGCGACGGTCGCGGCCCATTCGTCGACCGGCAATCTCAGCTTCTTCAGCGGCGTTCCGAGAATGGAGACGGCGGGTGCGATATCGCTCATCGACGTCGTCCAACCGATCATCAGTGACGCTCCGAGTAGCACGAATGCGAACACCATTGCCCGCAGAAACAGCAGCACCGCCGAGAACCCCAACGGGGCGTTGATGAGTGCGCCGATCAGGAAGAGAACCCAGATCAACTTCGGCGGGCGGGGTATGGCGGTAGGCGGCACGCGCGCGATGATCGCGGTGACTACCAGTAGGCCGACGACGATCCCGAGGGCGGGCCACGATGGCGCGATCAGCAGTGTGATGCTGATCAGCACCACCGACATCAGCTTCGTGCCCGCCCAGAGCCGGTGGATCGGCGAGTGTCGCGGAACTTGGCGCAGTACAACAGTTGTCACGATGGCACTCCGCGGGTTGTCGTTTCGGACGTGATGCGCCCGCCGGCAAGGGTGATCGTTCGGTCGCACACGCTGTCGATACCGTCGATGTCGTGCGAAATGACTATTATCGCGATTCCCTGACGTCGTAGTTGACCGAGCACACCGATGATGTCGGTTCGTCCCGGCGGATCGAGTCCGGCGAGCGGTTCGTCGAGAACGAGCACCCGAGGCTTGTTCACTACGAGTCCGGCGATGACGACTCGACGCATCTGTCCGCCGCTGAGTGAATCGATCTCTCGACCTGCGAGCAGTCGATCCAAGCCGACCGCGTCCATTGCGCGAGAGACATGCACGGAACCTACTTCTGGGCCCCCGGCAGCCGCGATGTCCTCTGCGACCGTGCGGCGCTGAAGTTGTAACCGTGAGTGTTGAAAAGCCAAACCTACGACACCGATTTTGTCCGACACCGGAGAACCTTCGAAATCTGCGGTCCCGGTCGACGGCTTGGTCAGTCCGGCGAGAATCCATGCGAGCGTGGACTTTCCGGATCCGTTGCCGCCCAGGACAAGTAGCCCGTCCCCTGCATGCACAGTCAGGTCGATTCCGGTGAGCGCCAACTGCGACCACGGTGTGCGCCTGTTGTAGGTGTGCCCGACGCCGCGGAGAGTCATGATCGGTGGTCCGGCACGAAAATGGGTAGTCGCCCGGTCGAGGAACGCCGTACGCATCCATTCGGCGCTGTGCTGCACCTGTGTCCCGCCGTGGAGATGTACGACGCGATCGGCCGCGGCCGTTTCCAACTCTTGGTGGGTCACGAGTACGACGGACATCCGGTGTCGAGTGGGGAGATCGGCCAGCAGCGCCACCAGGCTCGCTCGGCCTGCGGCGTCGACCATCGTGGTTGCTTCGTCGGCGATCAGTAATGCGGGGCGCCGCGCCAGTGCAGCCGCGACCGCCAACCGTTGCATTTCACCGCCAGACAGAGTCGAGGTGTCGCGTGCGCCCATTCCGCCCAGACCCACTTCGGTCAGCAACGCATCGATATCGGTTTCGGCGTCTGCGGGAAGACCCCACACGACGTCGTCGCCGACGCGGCTACCGAGGATCTGACTCTCCGGACGCTGCAGAACCACAGCCGTTCCGCCTGCCAGGCCTAAACCGGCGACACCGGGACGGTCCACGGTCCCGGTGGTGGGTGTACGCCCCGCGAGGATTCGAGTCAGCGTCGACTTTCCGGACCCATTGTGTCCGACCACGGCGACGAACTCCCCGAAATCGATGGTGAGGTCGAGGCCCTGCAAGGCGGCGGTGCGGGAGCCGTCGTAGCTGAACCCGACGTTGTTCAAGCGGACAGGAAGCGGTGCGACCACTCCGTCGACCGCGGCAGGTAGATGATCAGCGACGGGGATCGTCGAGAGACGGTCGAGAATTGCTCCGAGGATCAGCCACGTGAAGAACACGCCGACCACGATGCTGAATATCGCGGTGCCGAGTATCCACCACCACCAGTTGTCCAGCACGGCACCGACACCCGAGCGCAACGTGTCCGCCGCCGGGATCAGAATTTCGGTCCTCGACATCAGTCGGGCGACACCCTCGATGGTGTTCTCGATAGTTTTCAGAAACAACTCACGCAGTGGCGCCAACACGAACAACACGGCCACCGTCACCAAACCGATGGCCGGCCCGACGACAGCTGAGGTGACAAGTACCCGGAACAGCCCATGACCGAGACGTTTGGCTCGGCCGACCATCCCGCCGAGAAGAGCAGCCGTGGCCACGGTGATCGCCGTCGACCACCCGGCCGCAACGAACGCGACGAGAGTCCCGGCCACAGCTGCCGAGACGAGCACCCGAGTGCGATGGCGTTGCGCGACGACAGCCATCGGAACAGCAGCTACGATCTGTAACGCGGTGGCCAGCGGAACCACCATCGCAACCACCGAGAGAGCGACTGCAAAGCTGCTCATCACGGCGGCCGTCGCTAGTTCGACAGGCGTCAGCGCAGTCGACGTGCGGTTTTCGGTGCGGCTTTCGGTCACCGGTCCAGTGTGCCAGCATCGTCCTTGCACTCACGCCAGTAGGAATCAGAGAGGCATAGCGGAGTGATCACGGTGGAAGAAGAAGGCTGGGATACCCCGGCCGGGGCACAATTGCGGGCCGCTCAGCGGGCGGAGTTGGATTCTCGGTACGGAAACAGCAGCCACGAACCAGGGATGCCACCATCCGGGGAGGACATGCTGGTGTTCGTCGTCGCGCGAGACGACTCATCGGTGGGCATCGGGTGTGGTGGACTTCGGTTACTTGCCGGTGATGAGGCTGAGATCAAACGGATGTACGTCATTCCCGCCGAACGAGGTCGCGGTACATCGGCCGCCATCCTGCGCAAGCTCGAAGAGAGCGCACGAGCTCACGGTATCCACACTCTCAAGTTGGAAACCGGATCGCGTCAACTGGACGCAGTGAGGTTCTTCGAGCGGGAGGGCTACACCAGGATCGAGCCCTTCGGCCCGTACGTCGGTGCGCTGACCTCGATCTGTTACGCCCGCACGCTGTAACGACAAGTCCGAAAACGACTGTGCGCGCGCAACCATCGGTTGCGCGCGCACAGTTCTTATTTGGATCTAGCGAGTACGGCTCGCGGCAGGCCCTGCGGGACGACGACTACGTCCGCCGCCGCCGCCGGCTGCGTGCTGGCGTGCTGCGCCGCCTTGGCTGCCCTGGCCCTGACCGCCACCGCCGCTGCGACGCGGAGCGCCGCCGCTGCGAGGGTTGCTGCTGCGTGAGCCCCCATTACCGCGTGGACTGCCCTGACGAGGCTGCTGAACAGCCTTGACTGGTACGGGCTCGACATACCGAGCCTGCTCGCCGACGAGTTCGGACACCTGAGGTGAGTCGGCCGTGACGCGGACCGGGGTCACCTTGATGTTGGCCTTGCGCAAGAGGATTGCGGTGTCCTTGCGCTGCTCCGGGAGAACGACCGTCACGACATCTCCGGCGCTTCCCGCGCGAGCGGTGCGGCCCGAGCGGTGCAGGTATGCCTTGTGCTCGGCAGGCGGATCCACGTGCACGACGAGCTGAACGTCATCGACGTGCACACCGCGAGCGGCGACGTCGGTGGCGACGAGTACGCGCGCCGAACCCGAGGAGAATGCGAGTAGGTTGCGGTCACGCGCGCCCTGAGAGAGGTTGCCGTGCAAGTCGACCGACGGGATTCCAGCTTCGGTGAGCTGCTTGGCGAGCTTGCGGGCCTGATGCTTGGTTCGCATGAACAGGATGCGACGTCCGGTGCCCGAAGCCAGTTGCTGCACGAGCTTCTTCTTGGATTCGACACCGTCGACCTCGAAGACGCTGTGCGTCATGGCTTCTACGTGTGAGTCGACTTCGTCGACGGAGTGCGTCACCTGGTCGGTGAGGAACCGCTTGACGAGCTTGTCGACGCCGTTGTCTAGCGTCGCCGAGAACAGGAGACGCTGACCCTTCGGTGGGGTAGCCGCCAGAATTCGAGTGACGACCGGAAGGAACCCGAGGTCGGCCATGTGGTCGGCTTCGTCGAGAACGGTGATCTGCACGCCGTCGAGTGAGACGTGGCGCTGCTTCATCAGGTCTTCGAGCCTGCCCGGGCAGGCGACGACAATATCGACGCCACCCTTGAGGGCGGATACCTGACGGTTCTGCGAGACGCCACCGAAAATGGTGGTGACGCTGAGCTTGTACGCCGCGGCCAACGGTTCTATTGCGGCGGCGATCTGTGTCGCCAGCTCACGGGTGGGGGCAAGGATCAGTCCGCGTGGGCGGCCTGGCTTGCGGTTGCCTGGGAGCTGTCCAGCGAGGCGGGCAACCATGGGGATAGAGAAAGCGAGTGTCTTGCCACTGCCCGTCTTTCCGCGGCCGAGAACGTCGCGTCCTACGAGAGTGTCGGGGAGTGTGTCCGCCTGGATAGGGAAGGCGTCGACCTTGCCCTGGCTGGAGAGAACTTCGGCGAGCGCGTTCGGAACGCCGAGTGAAGCAAAGGTAGTCATAACGATGTGATGCGCCTTTCGGGCAAGGTGTTGCACCACGGGCTGTACGCCCGACAAGTGCAAAGGGGTGGCGAGACTGCCGGTGGGCAGTTTCGATCGCCGTAAGAAAAGCCTGTGCGCGGTGCACATGGACTACGCGGCCGGGGCCGGGCGGAAGTAGAAGCATTCCACGACGTCTGACGTGCAGCTACGCGCGTCGGTGACCAGTGTAACCGGTGCCGCTGTCGTTTCCTTCCCGGAGTGACCCATCAGGCATCTACGCCGCGGAGAGGTCGATCACCAACTCTTGCTCGATGAACGACGGGTAGCTGATGACCACGGGCATCGGCGGTGCTGTCGAGCTGTACTCGTGCCCGGTCGGTGTGGTCATGTCGTAGATGTGGATGACGCCGGGCTTCCGTGCTTTTCGAGGTTCGGCACTCCACCCGTCTGCTTCCTTGGCGTGATTGCATGCGGCGCACAAGCCTGCACCGTTGTTCGCGCTGGTGTCGCCCCCGCGTGCGTAGGACCGAATGTGGTCGTGGTGACGAATCGGTGCGTCGCACCACGGTGTTCGGCACGTTCGATCACGCAGGTCGATCAATCGGGCCAGCGCTGTTGGGAAGATTCGAGCTTTCGATTCCATCGCGGTGAGCGCGCCGGTCGAGGGGGTGGCATACACCCTGCGGAGCTCGACCCGTGTGGTGTCCGCACACGCAGTGCCTACCAACTTGCGGGCGATGACTGCGGGAATCTCGCCGTATCCCTGCAGGTGAGCGGGGTCGGTGCTGTCGGCGAGAAGAGTCGTGTCGGCGATCACGAGGTTGACCGACACCGGTGCGCCCGCGCCCGCTGATGTCGTTCCGGTGATGCGCTCGTATGCCAGATCGGCCATGATCTGGTCCCTGGTTCGGCTTTCTCCGCCGGCGTTGACGATCGAGTCGGCGTCACGTCGGAGGGTCGCCCACATGCAGACCGCGCGATCCATCGATGTCACCGTGGTGAATTGGCACATGAAGTCCGGTTGTGGCCGAGTACTGGTGCGGCGCGCCGAGAACGCCTTTTCGAAGCGCTTCACTACCGACGCGGGATCGAGTTCAGCGGCCATCGCGCGGGCCCTCGCGGCGATGGCGTCATCACCGAGTCCATTCAGGATGTGCCCGTCCGCACACAGCCGTCTATCGATGACCTGCCGGTCCTCGACCGTCAAACATGCTGTCTCTCTAGCGATCAGGATGGCGCGATACTCGTTCAGCTCACCGCCGCGTAGGCGGTCGAGCGTGTGCGGCATCTCGTGCACGAGTGATCGTGCCAACCCGAGGAAGGTGGCACCCTTGTTCGGGGACACGCGCCGCGCGAGTCCGATCTGCGAGGCGAGGCCTGCCCTCCACTGCGCCTTGGGTTTTCCGAGCGCCTTCCGTTGCTCGCTGATCGAGACGGCGACGGCATCGGTGGCCACTGCCTGGGCTGCTGCGCACGCGCAGGTTGCGGTCTCCAGAGCGGTGATCAGGTCGATTCCGGTGGCCGCGTCGGGCACGGGTTTCAGCTCGTTCAGTCGCGCCACGAACTCCAGTACCTCGGATACCTGCATGAGATCCCCCAATCTCGAACGTATGTTCGACAATATCGAACCCCAGTCGTATCCGCAAGCCCCACTGGAGTTGTCGACCTGCACCCCGCTGCTATGAGCGGATGGGCGTCGAAAATCTCTGCTCTCGGCAGAGACATTGGGGTGCAACAGTTCTCGTGAGCAATAGTGGAGCCATGACCGACTCGACACCGCGAATGTTCTCCTCCGACCTCCGCCGACAACTTTTGCACCAAAGCTCCGCAGGCATCGGCGGTTCGGCAGTCGAAGTGGAGCATGCAGGTCGGGGTGGGGGTGCAGTGATGAGCTCGTACACCAATCCCAATGTCATCACACGAGATTCACGCGGCGAACGAGTCGTCGATGTCTATTCGCACCTACTCAGCGAACGCATCGTGTACGTCGGAACCGGCATCGATGCGGGTGTTGCGAATGCACTGATCGCGCAGTTCATCGGATCTCCGGTTGCAACTACATGTATCGGTCAGGCCGTCGCGGCGGGGGCAGTCCTGCTTGCCGCAGGTTCGCCGGGACGTCGAGCTGCATTGACCCACAGTCGGGTGGTCTTGCATCAACCGGCAGCGCAAGGTCGCGGCACCATCCCCGACCTCATCCTGGCAGCCGCCGAGGTGGTGCGTGTGCGGTCGGAGATGGAGGGCAATACTCGCCGAGCACACCGGCCGAGACGTAGCGAAGCTCCGGCATGACACCGACCGAGACTTGGTGCCGACTGCGTCGGCAGCTCTCGACTACGGAATCGTCGACCAGGTTCTGAAGAACCGCTGAGCGGCGAGCATGCTGACGCCACCCGGGTGAGGTCATGGTGCGCGAGGCCTACGATCTCGGCAATCTCGGCGATCTCGGCAATGGACGTCTGCAGCGCACCGACGACGGCAGCGAGGATCTCGCTCGGCGGATCCTTGCGGCCACGTTGTACTTCGGAAAGGTACTGCGGTGAAATTCCGGCGCGCGTCGCGGTGTCGGACAATGTGTCGCCTCGGGACTGTCGGCGTTTGCGTAGTCGACGGCCCACCACCTCGCGCCACAACGGTTCCATTGCCGTCGTCCGGCTGGGCGGCTTCGCGGTGTCGTAGTGCGCGGCGGCCGGCGCGATTGAATGCTGATGACCTCAGCCATGGGCCGAACCCTAGCGCTGGTCCGGAACGGGTGCGCGCAATTCTGTTCAGAGCGGAGGAAGAGATTTGGTGCCCTCGGCAGGATTCGAACCTGCGACCTACCCTTTAGGAGAGGGTTGCTCTATCCCCTGAGCTACGAAGGCGAGTTGTGCACGTGCGAGTGTACAACTCGCCTTGTCAGTCGGCGGCAATCGCGTCGACGATTGTCGAACGTGCAGCGTGGAGGGCTGGGGGTGCCGATCCGATGAGGGAGAGGACGAGTGCGACGAGTCCGTAGATGACCACGGTCGGCCCGATGGAGTAGGGGATGAAGATTCCGGTGCTCGCGCCGAGGATGAGGGTGCTGAGGTACTGCAGGGCGGCGCCGATTCCGATGCCGAGGATGCCGCCGACGATCCCGACGGCGACTGCCTCCGCTATGACCATCCGTGCGAGTGTGCTGCGGCGCCCGCCCATGGCGCGCAGGACGCCGAGTTCGCGTCGGCGTTCGAGGACGGACAGTGTCAGTGTGTTCAGCAGTGCTACGGCGGCGACGAGTGCGACGATCCATTGGAGCGCGACGGCCAGTGCCCCTGCTTGTGCGATGGACCCACTGGCTCCGGCCAGTGCTTCCTCGCCCGAGTACACGTACACCTCGGGCGGCAGGGTGGAGTCGAGTTCGCCGAGTACGGTGGCGGCGTCGCCGTCGACGGCGACTTCGAGGTAGGTCGCGCCGGGGCGGTCGAACCATTGCTGCATCGATTGCAGCGAGATGGCCATTGTTCCGCCTGCCGCGTTGAGGTAGTCGACCAGCGCGAGAACTTCGACTTCTCGGATGCCTGTCGGGGTGGGGAGCTCGATGATACTTCCAGCCGAAAGGCCTTGTGCTTCACCGAGTGTGCGCGAAATCGCGACACCGTCACCGCGTAACACCGCAGCGCGAACGTCGTCGTCGAGGACGGACAGGGTGACGGCATTGCTGCCCTCGCCGACGGCTTGGATGGAGACGAATTCTTCGCCGAGCGTGGCGTAGGCCCATTGGCCTTCGACCACGTTCTGTACCCCTGGGGTGTCGCGGACACGTTGCACCACTGCAGGATCCAAGGTGGAGCCCGCGGGAACCACCGAGCTGGGGGTGAGCGAAACGTAGATGTCGGTGCGTCCGAGAGAGGACAGTGAATCTGTCGCTGCGGAGGTCAAATTGTCCAGGGCTCCCGACACGCCGACGCTGACTCCGACGGCGACGACGATGGTCATCACCGTCGCCCAGATCCGTCGCGGTGCGCGTTCGACGGTGGCCGTCGCGAGTCGGCCTGCGCCGCCCCAGCGGCGGGGGAGTGCGGCGACGGCGTCGACGATGAGATCGGTTCCGCTGACGCAGAGAGCTACGACGCCGACCAGGAACAGTGCACCTGCGGCGAGGGTGAGCTGCCCTTCGATGGTGGACGCGAGGACGACGGCTCCGACGACACCGAGCACTCCGAGTGCTGCCGCTCCTACCGTGACGGACCTTCGTCTGCCGGCGTCGGTCTCCGAGCCCCCGACGGCGAGTGCTTCCACCGGCGAGATTCGGTACACCTGAACTGCGGCGAGCGCGGAGGCGCCGACGCAGGCCAGGATGCAGGCGATGATCGCTACGGGGATGGCGTAGCCCGGCAGCACGTATTCGATGCGAGTGTCGATTTCTTGTACTAGAAAGGGCGGCAGACTGCTGATGGCGATGCGGCCCATGAAAATTCCCAGTGGAGTGCCGATTGCCCCGCCGATCAATCCGACGAGGGCTGCTTCACCGAGGAGGTCGCGGACAATGGTCGATCGCCTGCCGCCGAGTGAGCGCAACACCGAGATGGTGGGTCGGCGTTTGGCTATTGCCATGTTCATGACGTTGAACACGAGAAAGCCCGCGACGACGAAGGCGATGAGCGAGACCATCAACGTCGCGTTGCGTGTCAGGCTGATCGCCGCGTCCGCTCGATCGGCTCGGAAGTCTGGATCCATCACCGCGACGCGGCCGGCGACGGCGTCGGTCACTGCTTCCTCGACGCCTTGATTCGAACCGTCGATCACGAAGATGGAGTCGATTTTTCCTGCGCGATCGGTGAGCGTCTGCGCCAAGTTCAGTGGTGCGAGAACAAACATTCCGCCGCCGATTCGCTGCGACCCTGCACCGGAGACCACACCGGCGACGGTCAACGGTGTCCCGCCGACGTCGAAACTATCGCCTTCCCGCAATCCCGTCGAGGGTCCGACGAGCACTGCTCCCGGTTTGGCGAATTCGGTGACCGATCCGGAGACTGCGGATTGCAGATCGGAGTCCAGTGCCGTGATCGAGGAGTCGACGCCGATGACGGTGATCTTCCCGATCCCGGTCACGAGTTCGCTGCGGAGCATGGGAACGGCCGCGTCGACGCCCGGTACTGCACGAACCACCTCGAGTTCGGACTGGGAGAACCCACTGTCGGTGACGCCGATGACCTCGAGGTCCGCGTTACCGGCAATGGAGGCGGTGAGCCGTTCGACCGATCCGGTGAGCGAACCGTATGTTCCGAGCACTGCGATGAGCAGTCCTGCGGCGACGGCGACGACGGCCGCTGAGACGAGCGATCGAACCCAGTGCGTGCGCAGATCTCGAAGCCCGAAGACTCGGAATCGGCTGAGAGCGGTTTCGATCACAGTTCGGAACCCGACAGGACGTCGGTGTCGATCCGGCCGTCGAGCATGCTGATGACCCGGTCGGTATTGCGAGCGGCTTCGAGATCGTGCGTCGCCATGACGACGGCTCGGGTGCCGTCGCTGTCGTGGGCTATGTCGGCGAGGATGTTCAGAACGGTCTGCGAGGTCTTGGAATCGAGGTTGCCGGTCGGTTCGTCGGCGATCAGCAGCGCCGGATTCATGACGAGAGCTCGGGCTATGGCGATGCGTTGAATCTGTCCACCGGACAGTTGCGCGGGCCGGTGCTCGGCGCGATCGGCCATGCCGACCATGTCGAGCAGGCGGAGTGCATCGGCTTTTGCCTTACGTATGGGCATTCCGTCGAGAAGTTTGGGGACGGCGACGTTTTCCCATGCCGACATCGTCGGGAGCAGATTGAAGAACTGGAACACGAAGCCGACTTTGTGCCGTCGAAAGTCCGATTGCTCGTTGTCGCTCAACCGGGTGATGTCGACGCCGTCGAAGATGACCGATCCCGAGTCGGGTACGTCGAGGGCGCCGAGCATATGCAACAAGGTGCTCTTCCCTGCGCCGGAGGGAGCGACGAGCGAGACGAACTGTCCACCCTCGATCGTGAGATCTACGCCGTCGAGGGCTCGAACCGGTTGATCTCCGGCCGAGTACTGCTTGACGACGCGGTCGAGGCGAAGCGACAGTGCTGCCATGTTCATGGCTCCCGTTCCAAAAAGGAGAACCGCCCACACAGGTGCGGGCGGTTCTCGTGTAGTGACAGCGTCCGCCAGTGCGCCTCTCGGCAAGAGGCCGCTCGAAGCGGCAATGTTGTTGGTACCCGGGGCATGGATCGAACGCTGTCGAAGTGTTCAACCACAACCCTGGAGCAACTATTCCTTCACTGTTACTACCCTGGGCGGGGGCTTTCTAAGCAGCACCCTGAGATGCTTCGAGTCGGCGTGCGACCAGCGCAGCTTGCAGGTGGCGGATGCCAGAGGGCCGGGTCGGATCGAAACCGGTGAGCTGAGCGATGCGCTTGAGTCGATAGTCGACCGTATTGGTGTGTAGATGTAGCTGCCTCGCCGATCGCTGTCGGTTGAGGTCGTGCGAAATATGGATCTCGAGCGTCTCGAGCAACTCCGGCGAAGAGTCGAGTGGTTCCAGGATTTGGCGAAGGTGACGGCGGCCCGGACCTGGCCGGGTGAGCTGGTATTCGAGGACCAGATCGTCCATTCGGTACAGCCCCGAAGGTCGGTGAAGTTGATGCGCGAGCGCAAGAAGTTCATGGACCTGGTCGGCCGCTGTGGGGATGTCGGTCATGGCAGCCTGCTCGGCTGTCACGGTGACGGGCACTTCGGCGGCGGTGCTGATGCGATGGACCAGAGCTTCGACCCATTCTTCGTCGTGGACACCGGGGATGAGCACGGTGCCGCCCTCGGTGCTCAGCATCGACAGCGGAGTGCGGCCGCATATCGTTGCCAATTCGGCTTGAACGCGTCGTAGCTTGCGACGGGCCGCGACTGTCTTCTGGATCGCCGGGTCGTTCTCGTCCGGGTGCGGGGGGACTGAGATCGCGAGTACGAGGTAGCTCTCGGCTAGTTCTATGCCGGACTGTCGCGCAATTGCGACGGCGTTGTGGCCGCTGAGTAGTGAGGAGACCAATGTGTGTGCAGCTGTGTGGTGTTCGCTGGCGACTGCTTGGAGTTCCTCGACATAGCTTTTGGACGCCGCGATGGATACTTTCTCCGACAGCAGTACGAACATCCTGGCTGCCTCGATCAGGTTGCTGGTGTCACCTTCGCCTGCGCGCTTGGATACGAGATTCCAGCCGATCTGAATACCCTCGTGGTAGACGGTGAGCACTGATTCGAGTGGAACGCCCTCGCGTGCCCACTGGCTCGCCTTGGCTCGCAGTTGGGCAAGATCGCTCTCGTTGGGAGGTCGACGTTCGTCGAGCATCTGGACCGCGATGCTGATGCATTTGACGGTGAATTCGGTGACGTCGCCGTGCAACTGCTCGCCGGGCAGTGAACCGCAGGGAGTGTTGGCGGCGAAGTGGCCGACGAGTTGGCGCGCCACGGCACGGAAATCGCGAAGCGGAGCGGACGCGAGCTCGCCTGCGACCATTATTCCGAGACTCTTCGTGTTGTGAACGGTCACAGATCAGCCCTTCGGGTAGGAACTTCAGCGCTGGAGGGAACAGGATTTCTCACAGGTTTTATAGTGCAAACTTGAATGTTTTTTACTCGACCTATGACATATAACCACTTTTTGCATACTTCAGGTTTGTTTTTGGGCTACTAACGGACTTGATCATAGGATGTTATGAACGCGTTATCCAGGGTTTGAAAGAAAGAATTTGTGAAGGCTCTCAACTTCATGTCCCGTAGCTTGCGACATGGCCTAAACAATCGGTATCTGGTTCACAACAAGGTGGTCGGCCGCTTAACGTCGACGGACGGCCGTTCTGTCGGCTTGAAGACACGAGCGAGCGTGCGATCGAGGGGTGTGGATGGTCAGCGGAGCGGTGAGTCAACTGGTATTGCTTCGAGAGCTGGAACCCGTGATCGGAGCGAATCTGCACAGGCACTTGGCTGCAGCGACCACCTGGGACCCGGCGGAGTATGTCGATCCCGAGAGGTACTGGCGTCAGCGCCGATCCACCCTGACCGAAACCGCCAAGGCAGCGCTGGTCACCGCGCTACTCACGCACAGTAGTACTGCGCTCGATCACCGCGAAGTGTATGGGACGAGTACCGCTCGCAACACGTGGTCCAGGTGGATGTGCGAGTGGAACGGTGAGAAGAAGCGTCACGCCGAGGCGATCCATCGATACCTGGTGGCGACGCAAAGCGTAGATCCGGTTGCGTTGGACCGAGCGCGTTTTCAGTGCATGACCGTGGGGATCGAGTCCGCGATGGAAGGGCAACACCTGCTGCGGTCGATCGTTCACGCCACGGTCGACGTCATGGCCACCATGGTCAGTCATCGAAACACCGCGGCCGAGTGCAACGATCAGGTGGCTACGAAACTTCTGGGCCGCATCGTCGCGGACCAGCAACTGCACTTGGATTTTCTTCGCGATGCAGCGTCTGCCGCGCTCGATATCGCACCTACCCAGATGGCGAAGGCCATCACCGAGGTCATCCTCAACTTTCGGATGCCGGGCACCGGCATGCCAGGTTTCGAACGCAGCGCGATGCTTGTCTCACGCAACGGGATCTATGATCTGCGACGTCATCTCGACGAAGTGTTGTTGCCGATCCTGAGGCACTGGCGAATTTTCGATCGTGTCGATCTCGACCGGGGCGCGGGAAGCAGGGCGATTCTCTCGGACTTCCTCGACGACTTGGAGAACCAGGCGGAAGTGATCGAGGCTCAAAAGCTCCGTGCATCGTAGGGGCGACGTACGAGGAAATAGCTCCCCGGGGGGTCTGTGGGAAAAGTAGCCTCTCTCCGGTTTCGATGATGGAACCGGAGAGAGGCACCTTTTGTTGCCCCCCGTCAGGACCGCATGTCGTCTATCCTGGTCCGACATCTGATCCTTTACCGGAGGTTCGCACGTGAACAGACCCCGAACCATTGTCGTCGGCATCGACGGATCGGAATCGGCGGACCGTGCGGCGATCTGGGCCGCCCATTCGGCCGTCGCCAGGAATGCGGTGTTGCGCATAGTCACCGCCATCGCACCGCATCTTTCACCTACGACGCGAGACCCTGGCGAAACAGCGCACGCAGTAGCCGGCTCACGACTCGATGCCGCCCGCATCCTCGCCCGTGAGTCGGTCGAAGGTGCCCCTCTCGACATCGTCGTCGAAGCGCGCGAGGGCAACACAGTCGACGTTCTGCTCGACGAGTCGTCCAGAAGCGACCTCGTGGTCCTCGGTGCGCGCGGGCTCGGCGAGTCGGATTCAGGGGTACTCGGATCGGTAGCGGTCGCGCTCAGCGCGCATTGCACCGGCCCGGTCGTCGTGGTCCGTGGGCGGTCCATGGATGGTCTACCGCCGGCTCAGGGGCCGGTAGTGGTTGGAGTCGACGGCTCGGAAATCAATCAGCTTGCGATCGTTGCCGCGTTCGACGAAGCAGCGCAACGTGGTTCGGCGTTGATAGCGGTGCACGTCTGGTCCGATGTCAGCCTCTCGCACGGCACAGGTGTACCGCAGGACTGGGATGTCATCTCCGCCTCCGAGCAAGCAGTGCTCGCGGAAAGTCTTGCAGGCTGGCAGGAGAAGTACCCGGACGTCGAGGTGCGGCGCGTCGTCGCACAGGATCGTCCGGTGCGCGTGCTCAGTCAGTTGTCCGAGCAGGCTGCGCTGATCGTGGTCGGCAGTCGTGGACGAGGCGGATTCACCGGCATGTTGCTCGGATCCACCAGCTACGCGTTGATCCAGACTGCCGACTGCCCGGTGATGGTGGTTCGCGGCTCCTAGATGGCGACGGTCAGGAGAAACGCGACGTCTTCGACAGCCTCGACGCTGTGCCTCGCGTCCGGGACGACCAGGAGATCGCCGGCGGAGCCCTTCCATGACTTCTCGCCGCTGACAAGCTTGAGCTGACCGCTGAGGACGATCACGGTCGATTCTCCGGACAGGTCGTGCTCGCCGAGCTTGGTACCTGCGACGAGGGCTACCACTGTCTGACGGAGGTGGCGCTGATGACCGCCGTAAACGGTTTGTGAACTTCTGCCACTGGATGTGCCGACGGCGAGCTTCAACTGTTGTCGGGCAAGGGCGGTGAGTGACTTCTTGTCCATGCGCTCAGTATGACCTACGAGCAGCTTCGGTCAGAGTGGTCTGCTCGAATGACTGTGCAGATCAAGTACTTTGTTAAGCCTTGCCGTACTGAACGTGGCGATATCGGATGCCTTCGTTCCGGCTGATCAACCATTGTCCGGTAAGTGCCGACCACTCACCGGTGACCTCCGGCGCCGAGGTGTCGCCGTCGATATCGAGGTCGATTTCGGTGACCTGCAACTCCGTCGCCAACGGCATTGCCGCTCGGTATATCTCACCGCCGCCGATGATCCAGGCGGGGTCGCCGTCGGTGAGACTCAGCGCAGCTTCGACGCTGGAGACGACCTGAGCGCCTCGCGCCTGCCAGTCCGGGTTGCGCGTGACAACGACGTTCCGACGGCCAGGCAGCGGACGGAACTTCGGCGGAAGCGAATCCCAAGTCTTCCGCCCCATGATCACCGCATGATCAGCGGTGATCTGTTTGAAATGTGCAAGATCCTCCGGTACTCGCCAGGGGATGGAGTTGCCGTCGCCGATGGTTCCGCCAGTGGTCTGTGCCCAGATCATTCCGATATGACGAGGGGACATCAGACTGCCACCGGCGCTTTGATGGCTGGGTGGTGCTCGTACCCGACGACCTCGACATCTTCGAAGGTGTAATCGAAGATCGAATCACGTTGTGCGAGATTCAGCTTCGGGTATGCGTACGGCTCGCGGGTCAACTGCTCGGCGACCTGCTCGCAGTGATTGTCGTAGATGTGGCAGTCCCCGCCCGTCCAGACGAAGTCACCGACCTCGAGGCCGACCTGCGCCGCCACCATGTGCGTCAACAACGCATAGCTCGCAATGTTGAACGGAACGCCCAGAAACAGATCGGCACTGCGTTGATACAGCTGGCAGGACAGCTTGCCGTCTGCAACGTAGAACTGGAAGAACGCATGGCACGGCGGCAACGCCATCTGCGCTATCTCGCCGACGTTCCACGCCGAGACGATCATGCGTCGTGAATCCGGGTTGGTGCGGAGGGTCTCCATCACCTGGGAGATCTGATCGATGTGCTCGCCCGACGGCGTCGGCCACGATCGCCACTGCACGCCGTAGACGGGGCCGAGTTCACCGTCCGGGGCCGCCCACTCGTCCCAGATACTGACACCGTGCTCGCGCAACCACTCGACATTGGACTCGCCGCGCAGAAACCACAGTAATTCGTAGACGATCGACTTCAGGTGCACCCGTTTGGTGGTGATCAGCGGAAAGCCTTCGCTGAGATCGAAACGCATCTGGTGCCCGAAGATGCTCGTGGTACCCGTTCCGGTGCGGTCCGATTTGGCGGTGCCGGAATCGAGAACGTGGCGGAGCAGGTCCTCGTACGGCGTTGGAACCTTCACGGTCGACAGTGTAGGCGCATACTGGATCGATGCCTGAGCTGCCCGAGGTGGAAGCGCTCGCCGGGTTCCTGCGCGCACACGCGGTAGGGGCCGTCATCGGCCGGATCGACATCGCCGCGCTGAGCGTCCTCAAGACATTCGATCCGCCCGTCACCGATCTGCAGGGGCGTGATGTCACCGATGCCGCCCGTTTCGGCAAACACCTCGGGTTGCAGGCAGGCGACCTGTGGTTGATCACCCACCTCTCCCGTGGTGGCTGGCTGCGCTGGACCGACAAGCCGAGCGCCACGCCGCCGAAGCCGGGCAAAGGCCCGCTTGCACTTCGGGTCCACTTCTTCACTCCCGAAGGCCTGACGCCAGCGATTGACTTGACCGAGGCAGGCACCAAGAAGCGCATGGCGGTGTGGGTCGTCCACGATCCGCGCGAAGTTCCGGGCATCGCCCGCCTCGGTCCCGACGCGATGGACGTGACCGAACCCGAGTTCGCCGAGATTCTCGGCGGCACCACCGCGCGGCTGAAGACTGCCCTGGTGGATCAGTCGCTCATCGCCGGGATCGGAAACGCATATTCCGACGAGATCCTGCACGTGGCGAAACTGTCCCCGTTCGCCTCGGCCGGCAAACTCGACGCCGAAGCAGTGTTCGTGCTGTACCGGTCGATGCGTGAAGTGCTCGCCGACGCTGTGGCCCGCTCCGCCGGGCAGGACGCCGCACGACTCAAGGGCGAGAAGCGGTCCGGGATGGCTGTGCATGCCCGAACTGGTTTGCCGTGTCCGGTGTGCGGCGACCCGGTCCGCGAGGTCTCCTACGCGGAGCGATCGTTCCAGTACTGCGCGACCTGTCAGACGGGCGGCAAGATTCTTGCCGACCGCCGGATGTCGCGGCTTCTCAAGTAGCGGCGCTGAACGGCTCGGTCATCCCGCTGGCATATCCGCGGTAGCCCTCCCATGCGAGCCGACGGTCGCGTCGAGGATCGCGCTGCACGCGTGTGCGGACATCGAAGATCATCGTTTCGCGCGTGGCCTCGGAGTACTCGGGCCATGAGTCGAGCGGCGCGCCGGTCCTTGCGAAGTGCAGCCACTGCGACTGCACTTGCTCGGTGACGGCAGCCCAGGCCGAGCGGCCTCCGGGAATCGTCATCATCTTTCCGACCATCGTGTCGTTGAGCCCGAATACCGCGGACATCTCGAATCCGTGCGTCGCGTCGAGCCCGAGCCACCGCATGACTCTCGGCGCGTAGTCGAAGCGGTAGCTGTAGGTCGATGAATACTTCGAATGCGCTTCGGCAACCTCCAACGAAGGCTTCCAGAAAGTGAAGTCCCCGCCCAGATCGATTGCGGCGTCGGCGTCGGGATAACCGGGGTAGCCCTCGATGACTGCGGCTTTCGCCGTCGGATCGGTAAGGGCGAACAGCTTGTCGATGCGTTCGGGGTTGGTGGGCAGTGCATCGAGAATCTTGGGAAACAGTGTCGCCTCGCGGCTGTTCGTACCGATGATCAGCGGCACTCGATGTGCAGTGCCGTCGGCATAGGCTTCCAGCGGATTCCGCGGCAGGAAATCCCCGTCGACGACCGGGCCGAACGGGTGCAGGCCGGGAGTCTGCTCGATGACCTTCCTGGCCAATCTGTTTCCGGCACGGCCGAATTCTGTGACATCGGCCGAGTCCAGTGTCTGCGCGGCATGCGCGGCGTCACCGCCGAGGAAACCGAGGAAGTCCTTCGCCCACTGTGTTGCGCGCTCGTGCGTCGCGACGAGCCCCGGCACCGAACTCTCCGCAATGGCCTGCCTGAACAACCCTTTGGCTGCAGGTGTCGCAAGCAGAGTCGTGACGGCGTTGCCGCCCGCCGATTCGCCGAAGATCGTCACGTTGTCGGGGTCACCGCCGAACCTGTCGATGTTGCGCTGGACCCATTCGAGCGCCGCCACTTGATCGCGCAAGCCGAGGTTCGAATCGAACTGCCGCTCGGACGTCGAGAATTGGGTCATATCCAAGTAGCCGAGGGACCCGAGACGGTAGTTGATCGACACATAGACGATGCCGTCGCTCTCGCGTAGCGACCGTCGAACCAACGACCCACCGACGTACAACGGTGTCGCGGAGCTGCCGAGGGTATAAGCACCGCCGTGAACGAACACCATGACCGGCCGAGGCTTGGCGCTCGCTGCAGCGGGGGCCAGCACATTGAGGTTGAGGCAATCCTCGCTCACCGGCTGGTACTTGGTGATGGAGAGCCTGGTGTAGAACTTGCTCTGTACGGACGCGTTGCCCCAGTCGGTCGCGTCTCGAACGCCCTCCCACGCGACGGTCGGCTGCGGCGCACGCAGGCGCAGCGGTCCGACGGGCGGCGCCGCGTACGGGATGCCGCGCCAGGTGAGAAGGTCCCCCAGTGACTTGCCTTGGATGACGCCGTCCACCGTGGACACTCTGGTATTCGCTGACATACACCGAGTGTACAAATGTAACGTTACCGAGGGGTAGGAGTGGAGAATAGGGGCATGGTTTTTCACTACCGCGCCGAGATCGTGCAACTTCTCGTATCTCCCGCCCATGCGTACTTCGGTCGTTCGAAGGACGGCCCGGCGGCGGACGTGTCCACCGAGCTGGTCGACCGTGTCGAGATCGTCGCGAACAAGGGCATCCGCGGAGATCGCTTCTTCGGGGTGAAAGCGCACACCGAGGCCGCGGTGACGTTTCTTGCCGCGGAGGCGTGGGAGGCGGCCGGTGACGTGCTCGGGACGGACATGCCCGATCCGTCCGTGGCCAGACGCAATGTGGTGATACGCGGCGTCGAACTCGATCCGCTGCGTGGCATCGAATTCGAACTCGACTCGGGCTACGGCAAGGTGGCATTCCGCGGCGGTAGGCCCGCGCATCCGTGTTCATGGATGGATTCGATGGTGATCGCCGGCGCCCGGAAAGCATTGATCGGCCGCGGCGGCTTGCGGACCGAACCGCTGAACGACGGGGTCCTGCGTGTGGGTCCGGTGACCCTGCACTCCCCGGTGGAATTGGATGCGGCAAAGGCGTCGTCGCAGGTGAAGCGAGCCCAGCCGCTGCGATAGATTCCTCGGGGGAGTCATCTTCGGACCCACACGTGAATTCGCGTTCGACGGAAGGGAAGACATGTTGCCGCTCAGTGGTGTTCGCGTCCTCGAGCTCGGAAACTACATTGCGGCACCCACCGCGGCCAGGATGCTGGCCGACTTCGGGGCCGAGGTCATCAAAGTCGAGCGCCCTGGGACGGGCGACGAGATACGTAACTGGCGGCTCTACTCCGGAACGACCTCGATGCTCTATCGGACGATCAACCGGAACAAGAAGTCGATAGTGCTCGATCTCCGCACCGAGCAAGGGCGTCGGGATGTCATCGACTTGGCGGAGAAATGCGACATCGTGTTGGAGAACTTTCGGCCGGGCACGCTCGAGAAGTGGGGGCTCTCGCCCGAAGTGCTCAGTGCGAAGAATCCAGAGTTGATCATTACCCGCATTTCGGCGTTCGGGCAGACCGGTCCGATGTCCGATCGTCCAGGTTTTGCGGCAGTCGCCGAGGCCTACGGCGGATTTCGGAATCTCGTGGGCGACGCCGATCGGCCGCCGGTCCGCGTCGGAGTCTCCATCGGTGACTCCATCGCCGGGCTGTACGCGGCGTTCGGGTGCGTCATGGCGCTGTTTCAGCGACAGAATGCGAAGTCGGCATTGTCGTTGTCGGAGCGGTCCATCGACGTTGCACTCAACGAATCGATTCTGTCCATGATGGAATCGCTCATCCCCGACTACCTCGCCTACGGCGTCGAACGTGGCCGGGTCGGTGGCCGGATGGAAGGTATCGCGCCGTCGAATGCTTACCCCTGCAACGATGGTCATTCGATCATCATCGCGGGCAACGGCGATGCGATCTTTGCGCGCTATATGGCCACGATCGACCGCCCCGACCTCGGCGCCGATCCGGAGCTGTCCACGAATGCCGGCCGTTGGAGCAGGCGCGAGGAGTTGGACGCCGCCATCTCGGATTGGACCGGGCTGCATTCGCGCGAGGACGCATTGAGGATTCTCGACGCGGCTGGTGTGCCGTCCGGCCCGATCTACACTGCAGCGGACGTCGTCGCCGACGAGCAATACAAGGCGCGCAACATGATTCAGAACTTCGTGGTGGACACCGGTGAAGCCGAACCGGCCGAGGTGGGATTCGTCGGAATCGTGCCCGTGATCGGTGACAAATCGATCCCTATCCGTTCGGTCGGGCCGGACCTCGGCGAGCACACCAGGGAAGTGCTCTCGACCCTTCTCGGTAGGACCGAAGAAGAGATGGGACTCTGATGTACCAGTTCGCTCCTTCTGCGCAGCTGCGCGATGTCACGATGCGAGATGGGCTCCAGCTCACCGGCAAGATGCTCTCCACCGACCGAAAGCTGGAGGTGATCCGGAAGCTACTCGCTCTCGGGGTGCCCGAACTCGAGATCGGATCGTTGGCGCGGGGCGACAAAGTGCCACCCATGGCCAACACCCTCGAGGTGGTCGCCGAGCTCACCGTCGAGGAACTTGCTTCCTGCTGGGTATGGGTGGCTACGCCGCGCCACGTCGAGAAGGCCGAGGCAGCAGGAGCCCGCAACTTTCAATACTGCTTCTCGGCATCCGACGCACATAACGAAGCGAACATCGGACGCAGCACCGAAGTCTCACTGGCGGCCATGCCGGACGCGATCGACATCGCGCGATCGGTCGGCGGGCAGATCGAACTGTGCATCGCCACTTCCTTCACCTGTCCGTTCGAAGGGCCGGTATCGGAGGATCGAGTGCTCGATATCGCCCGCGACGAGCGAACCGACGGCGCAACGGACATCGTCATCTGCGACACCCTGGGGCAGGCAGTGCCCGCCCAGGTAGGTTCGCTGATTTCACGTGTCGCTGCAGAGACTCCGCAGCGGCGCATCGTCTTTCACGGACACGACACATGGGGTCTCGGGGTCGCGAACACGCTCGCGGCTATCTCCGCGGGAGCCACACTTGTCGACGGCTCACTCGGAGGGCTGGGCGGTTGCCCGTTCGCTCCGGGTGCCAGCGGCAACACCTCGAGTGAAGACATACTGTTTGCGACCAGACCGGACTGGCTGACTCCCGCTACCCTCGCAGCCATGGTGGAGATATCGGAACAGCTGCTGATCGATCTCGGAGAACCCATGCGTTCCAAGACAGTTCAGGGTGCACGATCGCGTCAGCCCGGTCATGCTTCCGCGTTCGAGTGGGTCATATGAGAAAAATCTTGGTCACCGCACCGATTCCCGCACCAGGGATGGACATTCTCGCCGCGGCCGGCGAGGTGGAACTGCTCACCGTCGACCACGACGGGTTGGCCGAACGCTGCGCCTCGGGGGAGTACAGCGTCGTGGTGTCACAGCTGCATGATCGGTTCGACCGCGAACTACTCGCCTCGGCGAACATCACCGGTATCTCCAACTACGCGGTCGGGTACGACAACATCGATGTTGCATCGGCAACGGAGCACGGTATCACCGTCGCCAATACTCCCGGGGTGCTGACGGATTCGACAGCGGACATTGCGCTACTACTGATGCTGTCGACGGCCAGGCGTGTGATCGAGGCAGACAACTTCGTTCGATCCGGCGCATTCACCGGATGGGAGCCAGAGCTGATGCTCGGCTCCGACGTGTCCGGACGGGTGCTCGGTCTCGCCGGCTTCGGCCGCATCGCGCGCGCTACGGCCCGTCGGGCCCTCGGTTTCGGCATGACGGTCCAGTTCTGTCCACGCCCGCCGTCCGACCGCGAGGTGACCGACGACGAGCTGGGAGAGTTCGCCGGCCGTGTCCAGCACGTAGCGTGGGAAGAGCTGGTGACGACGAGTGACTTTCTGTCGCTGCATGTTCCGCTCGCCGCCGACACACATCACCTCGTCGATGCGTCGACGTTGCGGGCGATGAAGAACTCGTCGATCCTGATCAACACTGCTCGCGGACCCGTAGTCGACGAGATTGCACTGGTCACGGCACTGCGTGAAGGCGTCATCGGTGGCGCGGGACTCGACGTGTACGAGAACGAACCCAAGCTGGCACCCGGCCTTGCCGGATTGCCCAATGTAGTGCTCCTACCGCATGTCGGAAGTGCCACGGTATCGGTGCGATCGGAGATGGCGCGACTCTGTGCCGAGAATGCGGCGGCGATGGCCAACGGCGCCCCACCTCCGCACCCGGTGAACCCCGAGGCCTGGGTAGCGCACACCTAGGGAGCGCCGAAGGTTCGGGTCACTCCTCCGCCTTCGCGGTACGGCGGTCGACGAACCGGTCGATCGGCACTGTCAGTGCGAGCACGGTCAAAGACCACAGGCCAACCGGGGTGAAGGCAAGCCCGAACGCGATGAGGACGAGCACCAGTCCGATTGTCGCCGTGCGCAGGCCGTGCTCGGGTACAAGCCGGGTAATGCCGGGGGTGTGGGCGATGACGACCTGAAGCGCAAAAATTGCCATCATCGACACGGCGATGGTGCCCACGTAGGTGGCCGTCGCCCCGGCATCGAAACCGTTCTTCTCGGCGATCAATTTGGTCGGGAAGGGAAGAAAGACGATGGAGAGCAGCCAGAAGAAGTTGGCCAGGGCAAGGTTCGTCGTATAGCCGGTGACGTCGCGGAATACTCGATGGTGCGTCGTCCACAGCACGAAGATCACCGCGAAACTGAGAACGAATGCGAAGAGGTCGACGCGGTGGCTGGTGATGACCTCCCATGTCGAACTGCCGGAGTCCGGGCCGGCGATCTCCACCAGGGGTAGGACGAGCAGCGTCGCGGCGATCGCAACCACCGCGTCGCTCAAATCGACGAGCCGTTCGAGACCGCGTTGTGGTTGCATCCCGCCATTGTTCTCTGTGGCAGCGTAACTTCGCATTCATGGGTAACGAGAACCTGCGCGAGTTGTGGGCGAAGTACGGAGACGCATGAACGATCGGCGCACACTCACCACCGGTCGCGTGGTGTTCCTCGTAGTCGCAGCAGCAGCGCCGATGGCAGCCATGATCGGTAACGTTCCGCTGGCGCTCATTCGAGGTAACGGTGCGGGCCTGCCTGCCGCATTCGCAGTGAGCGGCATTGTGCTGCTGTGTTTCTCGGTCGGGTTCGCGGCGATGAGCCAGCAAGTGATCAACACGGGCGCGTTCTATACCTATGTAGGGCTTGCGCTCGGTAAACCGCCGGGTGTCGCAGCCGCGTACGTCGCGGTGGTCGCGTACACCTCGCTCGCTTGCGGACTGGCCGCAGCATTCGGATACTTCACCCACCTCGTGGTCCTCGATTCCGGCCTCGACGTGCCCTGGTGGGTCTTCACCGCCGTCGCCGTCGTCATCGTCGCGTGCCTCGGGTTTCGTAACGCCGATCTGTCGGCAAAGGTGCTCGGCACCTTGATGGTGGCCGAGTTCGCATTTCTGACGGTCTTCAATGTGCTGGTCGTTGGGCAGAAGGGTACGGCCGCCCTTCCCCTCGCGTCGTTCACGCCATCTCAGGTGTTCTCCGGATCGCTCGGGATCGCAATGATGTTCGCGTTCTCCAGTTTCATCGGTTTCGAGTCCGCGGCGCTGTACGGGGAGGAAACGAAGGATCCCCAACGCAGCATTCCGCGGGCAACGTACATCGCGGTGTCGACAATCGCCGTGTTCTACGTGCTCACCAGTTGGATCATCGTCGGCGCCGCGGGAGGAGTCGATGCGCCGGTGATGGCGCAGACCGAACTGGGGAACCTCCTGTTCACCCTGGCCAGGGAGTACGGCGGAACGATCCTCTACGACGGCACTGCAGTGCTGCTGTGTACCAGCGTCCTGGCGTCGTATCTGGCGGTACACAATGCCGCGAGTCGATACCTTTTTGCTCTCGGTCGTGAACGAGTACTACCAGAGGTTCTGGGGCGGTTCCATGCCGTACATTTCAGCCCGCACGTCGGCAGCGTGACGGTGACAGCTGTCAGTACCTTCGTACTTGTCGTATTCGCGGTCGTGGGCGCTGATCCGTATCTGGTGGTGGCAGCGGGCTCAATCGGTCTCGGCACATTGGGAATCATTGCCTTACAGGCGGCAGCAGCATTGTCGGTCGTGGTGTTCTTCTGGACGCGTCCGGACCGGTCGATGGTGCGCACGGTCATCGCTCCGGGGATCGGGTTCCTCGGCTTGACGACGGGATTGATTCTGGCTGGAACCCATTACAGCACCCTGACCGGATCCGATTCCGTTGTCGTCAACGCCATCCCGGTTGTCCTGATTCTGGTCGCGATCGCCGGTGTCCTCGTCGCGCTGAGAATCCGGAGTCGAGACGCAGAGGCCTATGCGGGTATTGCGGCCGCCTCGTTGCGCTGACGGCTACTCGCGGAGCGATTCGAGCAACCGCAGCCACACCTCACTGACGGTCGGGTAGGACGGGACCGCATGCCACAGGTCGTCCAGCGTCACCTTGCCGACAACGGCAACGGTTGCCGCATGGATCAATTCGCCCACACCTGCCCCGACGAAGGTTGCGCCGACGATGACGTCGGCCGCCTTGTCGACCACCAACTGTGCATGACCGCAATAGTCGTCCTGCTGCAGCGAAGACCCGGCGACGGCGATGTCCACGCCCAGAATCTCGACGTCGATGCCCGCCTCGCGGGCCCGCTTCTCGGTCTGCCCGACCGAAGCGACCTCGAGCGCAGTGAAGATCACCTGCGGGATCTGCCCGTGATCGGCGGTGGCAGCGAACCTCCTGCCGTGCAACGGTTTACCTTCGGCTCGTGCAGCAATGACATCACCGGCGATCCTGGCTTGGTACTTGCCCATATGTGTCAGTGGTGCGCGCCCATTGATATCCCCGGCGGCATACAGCCACTCTGTGCCTGCGACGGACAGGTGGTCATCGGTGTCAACGTACTTGCCATCCGCCATCCCGACGACGGAGAGCCCGAGGTTTCCACTTGCCGGGCGCCGTCCCGCCGCGACGAGAATCTCGTCCGCGGTGATTCTCTCGCCGTCGACCGTCAATTCGACTACTCCGCCGTGGATCTTGCCGACACCGGTGGCCCGCGCATCGGGACGCGACACGCTCGTCAACTCCGCATCGAAGCGAATCTTCGCGCCTCGCGCACGAAGTGCGTCGGCCACGAGGTCACTGGCAAACGGCTCGCCGGACGCAAGCAGGGCCGACCCGCGGACGATCATGGTCACCTCGGCGCCGAAGGACAGTAGCCACGTAGCGCTCTCGCATGCCACGACACCGCCACCGATGATGGCAACTCGGGAGGGAACCTCGTGCATGTTGGTGGCGTCGCGAGATATCCACGGTAACGCGTCGCGCAGCCCGGGGGTATTCGGGACCGATGCCGTAGTTCCCGTCGCGAGAACGACAGCGTGTCGGGCCGTCAGCGTCCGACCACCGACGTCGACCGTCTTGGTGCCGGTAAGGCGGCCGCTTCCGCGGATGATCGAGATTCCAGCGGATTCGGCCCATTCGACCTGGGAAGAATCGTCGAGAGAGTGAGTGAACGTTTCCCGACGCGCCAGCACGGCCTCCACGTCGAGGGATCGGTCACCGATCAACTCTTCGACGCCCGGCATGTTTCGGGCAGTGTCGAAGACCTCGCCGGAACGCAGCAGCGCTTTGCTGGGCATGCAGGCCCAGTACGAGCACTCGCCGCCGACGAGTTCGTGCTCGACGATGACTGCGGTGCGATCACTGCCGGCGATGGCATAACTTGCTGCGTTCTCACCGACCGGCCCGCCGCCGATCACGATGACATCGAACTCGTCAGTGCTCTTTTCGGTCATCACACCAGCGTGGCATAGGGTCGGCGGTCATGACAGGGAAGACGAGGAAGAAGATCCTGATCACCGGTGCCAGTTCGGGGCTAGGTGAGGAGATGGCCCGGCGGTTCGCAGCCACCGGCAGAGATCTCGCACTGTGCGCGCGCCGAGTCGACAGACTTGACGCGTTGCGCGAGGAACTCATCGCCGCCAACCCCGGAATCAAGGTTGCCGTTCGTGTACTCGACGTCACCGATCACGAGGCCGTCGTCCGCGTATTCGGCGAGTTGAGGAACGAACTTTCAGGTCTCGACCGCGTCATCGTCAATGCCGGTCTCGGTAAAGGCGCGAAGATTGGATCAGGACGCGCGGACGCCAACCTCGCAACCGCACGCACCAACTTCGTCGGTGCACTGTCGCAGTCCGAGGCCGCCCTCGAAATCTTTCGCGCACAGAAGTACGGTCATCTCGTACTCGTCTCGTCCATCAGCGCGGACCGCGGTCTTCCCGGTGCGAAGGCCGTGTACTCGGCAAGCAAGGCCGGAGTTGCCGCCCTCGGTGAAGCGTTGGCCACCGAACTCGCCAAGACGGACATCGTCGTCACGACGCTCTTGCCCGGATTCATTGCCACGGACATGTCCTCGAAGGCCGGCGACAACTCCGCTCTGACAGCAACTCTCGACGAGGGTGTCAGCGCGATGGTCGACGCTATCGAGAAAGAAACACGTCGCGCTGCGTTGCCCGGGCTGAAGTGGCAGGGCATCGATATCGCTCTGCGCTTCCTGCCGAACAAGATTTCCAACCGATTGGTGTGACCTACCGCAGGTAGTGCTCGGCCTGCTCGGCAGTGTCACTTCTATCGGTTCACTTCTATCGCCACGATCGGGCAGTGAGTTGCCGATGCGTCAACACCGCATGCGCGTGATCGGCCAAAGTTTCGGAGGACGAAATCAACGCAGGATCGGTGCCGACGAGCGACAAAGTCGACGTCCCGTTCAGCGTCGAGAGGTA
Organism: Rhodococcus sp. PAMC28707; assembly: GCF_004795915.1. Taxonomy (NCBI): domain Bacteria; kingdom Bacillati; phylum Actinomycetota; class Actinomycetes; order Mycobacteriales; family Nocardiaceae; genus Rhodococcus; species Rhodococcus sp. PAMC28707. The sequence continues at coordinate 1,202,321 of NZ_CP039253.1, read as the reverse complement.
TGCGGACAGGATCGTGGTGGTGCGCGCCGACCGGGAGTGAGGGTGAAGCGCCCGCGTCGCCACGGTACTCGCGCGAAGGCTGCCGATGGCACCGACCGAATCGGGTAGGTCGCCGATGTTGGAGCACAGGGCCGCCGCGTTCCCCGGCGCCGAGGTGAGCGCCGCTGCAGCCCGCTCGGGCAGCAGCTGCACCATTTCGGCTGGGAACCCGCTCGGCGCACCTGCGGGGGTGGTGAACGCACGCTTGCAGGCGTTCTTGATCTCCGCGAGTGAATCGGTGCGTGAGATGTGAACCGTGGCCATTCCGATTCCATTGGCGCCCGGTGTGTTCGAGCGGAACGGGACATCGATCGACACCGGTTCGTGCTGCCCGAGCGTGACCATGATCTCGGTGACGACGGAAATGAACTCCGAATTGCTCAGACGCGCGTCGATATCGAATACCGCAGTGGTGACGGACACTTCGTGCGGGATCGCCCCGGACGAAGCTCGGACGAAGTCTCGAAGTTCGCTCCGAGCACGCCGACTGAGCAGCAGGCCGACAAGGGCTACAGCAGCAGCTTTGAAGACACGCCAGGCCAGTGCGGCGGCGTCACAGACATCGGAGATCGGGCGCGCATGCGCTTCCGGCGGGACGATTCCGGTAAAAGCCATCCTCGCCGCCTCGATCAGACCGGCAGCATCGGCGACGACGTGCGAGCACACCAATGACAGGACGGTTCCGCCGTTGTCGGTCGATCGTGCCGAGAGCCGCCAGCTGGGGCCGGCTTCCGGATCGAGGTCGCATTCACCCTGCGCATCTGCCCAATCGAGTACCTCCGACGCGGCCAGGGGAGTGGCGTCGTACTCGAGCGGTAGTGAGTCGGTGCTCGGTGCCCAGCGCCGTCGAGCACCGGGCACGGCCGGGGTGACGACCCGGCGGCCGAGTGGCCCCAACGACAGGTTCGAGTGGATTGCCGACAGTTCGACGTGATCGACGGCTTCCTCGCTGCGCCACACTCCCTGGAGCACGATAGGAATGCCGAAGCCTCGATGGGTGCGCAGAAAGATGTCGTCTATGACGGAGAGCCGGGCTGAGATCACGGGTTCGGCACGCCGTGCCTTCCTGCTCCCGACGCGAACTTTTCGGCACCGGCGAGGGCATCGGCCGCCATGGAGATGGCCCCGTGTCGGAATTCGTTGACGATGGCGTCTTCTTCGCTCTTACCGTCCTGCTCCAGCAGTGACATTCGATCCTGACGAAGGCAGGTCTGCGGAAGTGTGCTGAGTTGCGCGGCGAGAGCCTCGGCTTCCGCCCGCGCACGCCCCGTCGGGACCACTCGGTTCGCCAGGCCTATCGCGAGTGCTTCCTCCGCGTCGACGGCACGGCCGGTCAGGATCAGATCCATCGCGCGTGAGGCGCCGATCAGCCTCGGCAATCGCACGGTGCCGCCGTCGATGAGTGGTACGCCCCAGCGTCGGCAAAAGACCCCGAATGTACTGTTCTGCTCCACAATTCGTAGGTCGCACCACAAGGCGAGTTCCAGTCCACCCGCGACGGCGAAGCCGGAGACCGCGGCGATGACCGGTTTTGACAACCGCATCCGCGTCGGGCCCATCGGGCCGTCGCCGTGTTCGGTGGCGTGATTCGATCTTTCGGTGCCCACCGCTTTCAGGTCGGCTCCCGAGCAGAACGTGCCGCCCTCGCCCCACAGCACCGCGACGGCTGCGTCTTCGTCGGCGTCGAACTCCTCGAAGGCCGCGACGAGTAGGGCGGCTGTAGGCCCATCCACCGCGTTGCGGGATTCCGGTCGTGACAGCACGATGGTGGTTACCGGCCCGGAGCGCACGATCGAAACTGACATGTCTAGACCGTACTCGAGAGGTCTTGCGTGAAGCACTGAATCGGTGCTTCAATCCTTCACATGCCGTACCGCCGCACCACGGCCGTGCAAGCCAGACTCGACGCCGGACGCGCCGCACTCTTCGCGTCCGCCATCGACGTGCTCTCCGCGCAGGGCTACAAGGGCCTCTCGATCGCCTCGGTCGCCGCCGCGGCGGGAGTCTCCGCAGGCAGCGTGTACACCCACTTCGCCAGTAAATCCGACCTCGTCGTGGCGATATTTCGTGAAGTATGCAGCCGCGAGGTCGCCGCCGTCGCGGAGGCCGGCTCCACCGGCACGGTCATCGAACGAGTCACCGCGATCGTCGAGACCTTCGCCGGGCGCGCCCTGAAAAATCGCACCATGGCCTACGCCCTGCTCGCAGAACCCGTCGATCGCGCAGTCGACGCCGAACGGCTCGTCTTCCGCAGGAGCTTCACCGACGCTATCGCCTGCGCAGTCGATGCAGGTATCGCGGCGGGAGACATTCCGGAACAGAACGCCGACCTCGCGGCGGCGGGACTGGTCGGTGCCGTCGGCGAAGTTCTCGTCGGCCCACTCGGTCCGGATAGTAAGTCGACCGCCGAGTCCGACGTGGTGCCCGATCTCGTTGCATTCGCCCTGCGCTCGTTAGGAGTTCGCCTTGACCGCTGAATTTCCCGTCACCCACACCGTGTTCAACCAGGTGCCCGATCTGGTGCCGTACGACACCTCGAACGACGCGACCCTCCTCGAAGGACTCCACCGCGAGGGAGGGGAGTGGGCGTTGAGCGAGCTTCGCGAACTCGGGAATCTCGCAGGCAGTGTCGAAGTGCAGGAATGGGGTCGGCTCGCCAACGAGAACCCTCCCGTCCTGCGCACCCACGACCGCTACGGCAACCGCGTCGACGAAGTGGAGTTCCATCCGCACTGGCACGACCTGATGTCGGTCGCGGTGGCCAACGGACTGCACGCGACGCCATGGCGGTGCGATCGTTCGGGCGCCCACGTTGCCCGCGCCGCCAAGTTCTATGCCTGGGGTCAAGCAGAGGCAGGCCACATGTGTCCGATCTCCATGACATACGCGGCGGTGCCTGCACTACGCCACAACCCAGCGCTGGCCGAAATGTACGAGCCTCTGCTTGCATCGACCCACTACGATTTCGGCCTTCGCGTTCCCACTACCAAGCAGGGGCTCATCGCCGGAATGTCGATGACCGAAAAACAAGGCGGGTCCGACGTCCGAGCCAACACCACCACGGCCACTCCGTCCTCGGACGGAACATTCGCCATCGTCGGACACAAATGGTTCACCTCCGCGCCGATGTCCGACATGTTCCTCACGTTGGCGCACACACCCGGTGGACTCTCGTGCTTTCTGCTCCCTCGGGTACTGCCCGACGGAACCCGCAATCGGATGGTGCTCCAACGCCTCAAGGACAAACTTGGCAACAAGTCCAATGCCTCGGGCGAACTCGAATACCAGGGCGCCACGGGGTGGCTCGTCGGCGAAGAAGGACGCGGCGTCCAGACCATCATCGAGATGGTCAACATGACCCGCCTCGACTGCGTCATCGGCTCGGCGTCCGGGATACGTAACGCAACCGTCCGCGCGGTGCATCACGCCCGACACCGTTCCGCATTCGGTGTGCCGCTGATAGATCAGCCACTGATGCGCAATGTGTTGTCGGACTTGGTGATCGAATCAGAGGCGGCAACCGTGGCCATGATGCGATTGGCCGGAGCCACCGATCGCGCAGCACACGGTGATGCCGGTGAAGCCGAGTTGCGTCGAATCGCCCTGGCCGTCAGCAAGTATTGGGTCTGCAAGCGTGCACCCGCACATGCAGCCGAAGCTCTCGAATGCCTCGGCGGTAACGGTTACGTCGAAGAATCCGGGATGCCACGGCTCTTTCGCGAATCGCCGCTGATGTCGATCTGGGAGGGCTCAGGCAACGTCGCAGCGCTGGATTCGCTTCGCGCACTTGCCAAGCAGCCGGACAGCGTCGAAGCGTATTTCACCGAAGTGTCGTTGGCATCCGGATCGGACTCGCGACTCGACGACGCCATCTCACGCGTCGGTAAAGAACTCTCGGACCGTTCCGACATCGAATACCGCGCTCGACGCGTCGTCGAACTGATGGCACTCGTCTTCCAAGGATCGTTGCTCGTCCGCCACGGCGATCCGGCCGTCGCTGATGCTTTCTGCGCCAGCAGACTCGGTGAGGATTGGGGCGGTGCATTCGGAACACTGCCCACCGGAGTGGATACGCGGGCGGTGTTGGCTCGGGTGTAAGCGTGCGGGTGCTGGTTGCTGGGTCGGTTGGCGGGTTGCTGGGCCGAATTTACTCCCCTAGTTGGGATCCGAACCCCCTGCAGGAGGTTCGGATTCCGATTAGGGGAGTGGATCCGATCGGTACATACCAATCGGTGCGCCGTTTGCTGCTGCCCGACGAAAGGCGCCATGCAGACGCTCGACCAGGACGTCGGGCTTCGACAGATCTCGCCAGTCCCACCGAACGACGACCCATCCGAGGTCGTGCAGACGGTTTTGGCGGTTCTTTTCGTCGATGACGGCTCGCAGGGGATTCGACTCGTATTTACCCTCACCGTCGAACTCTCCGATCACGCCGTCGGGGAACATGAAGTCCACCCTGCCCACGAATGCCTCCGAGTCGTCGTGGACCCACTGGTTCAGCAAGGGGGTGGGCAAGCCAAGGTTGTGAATGAGCAGTCGACTCCTCGATTCGCCGACGCTTTCGCTGCGAGAGGACATCAGGCCCACGGCGTGGCGCGCATGGCCCACCCCAGTTCGTCCAGCGGCGGCGTCGACGGCTTCGGCCAACTCGAACGCGGTGGTCAGGCCACTGTGCAGTGCATGGTCACCGACACACACTGCCTGGTCGACGCCCTCGGCTCGTGCCAGGTCGACCACCGTCCGCGCAGCAACTGTCACCGGTACCCCGTCGATGATCATGCGATCGGAATCGAGCAGACGTGTCCCGTGCAGGGTGCGCCTTCTGCCGCGCTTGCTTGCGTAACTTCGTCCGATCGTCAGGCAAGCTTTGTCGAGAGCGACGCCCCACACCGGCATACCGTGCAACACCGCGGCCGACACGTGACTGAGCACAGCGTCCTCGGCCGAGTTCAACACCACAGCCTTGGCGAGCAGAAGATGCTGCTCGGAGGAGTCCAGTGTTCGGTACACCGCCGATCGCACGAAGTAGCCGCGACGAATCGACAACAGGGTTCGGTCGGCTCGACTGCGTCGTAGATCGTCGTCCGTGTAACCGGATGCGAGCGCGTCGGCGCGGGTGAACATGCCCGGTTGATCGAAGTCCATACCCAGTTGGACGTGGATCAAGGCCGTTTGGATTCATCTCGGGGCAAAATGCTCCCCGTACGGGGATCCGAACCCCCTGCAGGAGGTTCGGATCCCAACTAGGGGAGTAAATTGCGCCCGGACCGCCGCACTCCGGACGACGCTACTTCGCCCGACCCCGCTGATCGCGGTACCAACGTACGAGGGCGTCGGTGGAGGAATCGCGCTGCGGCGCCGGGGCGTCGACGTCGGTCAGGACTGGGGTCAGTTCGAGCGCCTGGGTTTTGCCGAGTTCGACGCCCCACTGGTCGAAGGGGTCGACGCCCCATACGACGCCCTCGACGAACACCTGATGCTCGTAGAGGGCGATGAGCTGACCCACGACGGACGGTGTCAGTTTCGGGGCGAGTATCGATGTCGTCGGCCGATTGCCGGGCATGACCTTGTGCGGTACGACGTCGGCCTCGGTGCCTTCGGCGGCGATCTCCTCGGCCGTTTTGCCGAATGCCAGCACCTGGGTCTGCGCGAAGTAGTTGCTCATCAGCAGGTCGTGCATGCTGCCGGTGCCGTCACGGGTGGGGAGGTCGTCGGTGGGCTCGGCGAATCCGATGAAGTCGGCGGGCACCAAACGTGTTCCCTGGTGTAGCAATTGATAGAACGCGTGCTGCCCGTTGGTACCGGGTTCGCCCCAGAAGATCTCACCGGTCGAGGTGGTGACAGGCGTGCCGTCGGCCTTGACGGACTTCCCGTTCGATTCCATCGTCAATTGTTGGAGGTAGGCGGGGAAGCGTGAGAGGTCGTTCGAATAAGGAAGTACTGCTCGGGTTTCCGAGCCGAAGAAGTTGGTGTACCAGAGCCCGATCAGTCCGAGGAGTACCGGAGCGTTCTGCTCGAGCGGCGCCGTACGGAAATGCTCGTCGATACGGTGGAATCCGTCGAGGAACTCCCCGAATGCTTCCTTTCCGACGGCAGCCATGACCGAGAGGCCGATTGCGGAGTCGACGGAGTATCGTCCGCCGACCCAGTCCCAGAACCCGAACATGTTGGCAGTATCGATGCCGAACTCGGCGACCCGTTCGGCGTTGGTGGAGACGGCGACGAAGTGCTTGGCGACGGCGTCCTCGCCGAGGGTCGCCGTCAGCCAGCGTCGTGCACCGGTGGCGTTGGTGAGGGTTTCGAGTGTCGAGAACGTCTTCGATGCGATGACGAACAACGTGGTCGCTGGATCGAGGTCGGCGAGCGCGGCAACCAGGTCCGCGGGATCGACGTTGGAGACGAAACGCGCTTCGATGCCTGCGTCCGCGTAGTGGCGCAACGCGCGGTAGACCATGACGGGTCCGAGATCGCTGCCGCCGATACCGATGTTGACGACGGTTCGGATTTTCTGGCCACTGGCCCCCACCCACTCGCCCGAGCGAACGCGATCGGTGAATTCACCCATCCGCGTCAGTACTTCGTGCACGTCGGCGACGATGTTCTGGCCGTCGACCTCGAGGGTTGCGTCGTCGGGTAGCCGCAGCGCGGTGTGGAGTACGGCGCGGTCTTCCGAGGTGTTGATGTGCTTGCCTGCGAACATGGCGTCGCGATGGCCTTCGACGTCGGCTGTCCGTGCGAGCTCTACGAGCAGAGAGAGTGTCTCGCGGTCGACGCGATGCTTGCTGTAGTCGATGTGGAGATCACCGGCGTCGAGGGTGAACTCGCGGCCACGATTCCGATCGGCGGCGAACAGATCGCGCAGATGGGTTTCGCAGATGGAGTGGTGGTGTGCCGTCAGGTTTTTCCAGGCCTCGGTGCCCGTGATGTCGCCGCTCATATTTGCCAACCCTAATGTGCGCCGTCGGGTTGCGCGCGTCATCCCGTTTGCAGAGGCCTGCTCGAGGGCACACTCGAGGTATGGACCACAGCACTCTCATCGAATCCATTCCAGCGAAGTTGTGGATCGGCGGCCACGCGGTCGACGCCGAGAACGGCGCGACTTTCGACGTCAACGATCCAGCTACCGGCAGGCCGTTCACGAAGGTGGCCGACGCCAGCCCTGCAGACGCGCTCCGGGCTCTCGACGCGGCAGCGAATGCGCAGAAGTCCTGGGCGGCTACTGCGCCCAGGGAGCGCGGTGAGTTGCTGCGCGCGGTGTTCGAGAAACTCACCGCGCGCGCCGATGATGTCGCGACGCTGATGACCCTCGAAATGGGGAAGGCGTTGGCCGAGTCGAAGGCCGAGATCAAGTACGGAGCCGAGTTCTTCCGCTGGTTCAGCGAGGAAGCTGTCCGTATCGGAGGCCGGTACACGCAGGCCCCGGCAGGCAACGGCCGAATAATGGTCAGCAAGGCGCCCGTGGGGCCGGTTCTTGCGATCACGCCGTGGAACTTTCCGCTCGCCATGGGCACCCGCAAGATCGGACCGGCTCTCGCTGCGGGATGCACGATAATCGTCAAGCCTGCCGGCGAGACACCGCTGACAATGCTCTTTCTCGCACAGTTGTTCGCCGAGGTGGGACTACCAGAGGGGGTTCTGTCGGTTCTGACGACGTCGAAGTCGAGTGCGGTCTCGACTCCGCTGCTCGAGGATCCGCGACTGCGCAAACTGACGTTCACCGGATCCACCGAGGTCGGCAAGAAACTGATCGAGCAATCGGCTGGGGGGCTGCTCCGAACGTCGATGGAGTTGGGCGGAAATGCACCGTTCGTGGTCTTCGACGACGCGGATGTCGACGCAGCCGTCGACGGCGCGATGCTCGCGAAACTACGTAACGGTGGCGAAGCCTGTACCGCAGCCAACCGCTTTCACGTGGCCAACAGTGTGCGAGCGGAATTCACCTCGAAGCTGGTTGCACGGATGAAGGACACGAAGCTCGGGCCAGGTATCGACCCGTCGACGACTCTGGGCCCACTGATCAACGCGGACCAGCTGAGCAAGGTTGTGGAACTGGTCGACGATGCGGTCGCAGCAGGTGCGACGGTGGCGCTAGGGGGCAAGGCATCCGGCGGTGAGGGGTACTTCTACCCGGCGACCGTGCTGACGGACGTGCCACCGACCGCACGAATTCTGGCGGAGGAAGTGTTCGGGCCGGTCGCGCCCATCGTGGGTTTCGACACCGAGCAGCAAGGTATCGACGCCGGGAATTCGACCGAGTTCGGCCTCGCCGCCTACATCTATACCGAGGATCTGGATCGGGCGCTGCGAGTTGCCGATGCCATCGAGAGTGGAATGGTCGGAGTCAACCGCGGAGTGATCTCGGACGCGGCTGCACCATTCGGTGGCGTCAAGGCCTCCGGATTCGGGCGAGAAGGTGGAAGTGAGGGGATCGAGGAGTATTTGGAGACCAAGTACATAGCCCTTCCCTGAGAAAGCACCGCCCTGAGAAGGATCTCGTTGTGCACGTGCGCCGTGCACAACGAGATTCTGGAGTTCTTTACCGGCCGAGCCGTCCGCGGCCGAGCCGGAGCAGGAGCATGGCGAGCGTGTGGCCTTCCTGGCCAAGGCTGCTGAAGCGGTCGAGCACCTTCATTTCGCGGCTGTGGACCATGCGCGGGCCGCCCGAAGCCATCCGAGTGCGTCCGATCAACTGCGATACCTCGCTCCGGCGCTGAATAGCAGCCAGGATCTCGGCGTCCAGGCGATCGATTTCTTGCCTCAACTCGTCGATCTCGGCTTCGGTGGTGGGCAACGCATTTTCGGAGTCGGTCTTCGTGGATGACATTTCTTCTCCTTGTGTCACATCATGGATCGTTACCGCGTCCGGCACCGTTACGTCTACGGAATCCGGGTGAATACCTGAATCGAACGAGCTGGGGGGTAGGTGCCCGACATGAAAGAACCCCGAGGCCCTCGTGGCGAGGGCCTCGGGGTGCAAGCACTTATCGGCCGCCCTCGCATTCGGTCGTTCTCACGACACGAAAGCTCGGACGCCGACGCACGGCAGTTTCGATCACTGATCCAGTTTGCCACTTGGACGGCCTCGTGGAAAGTCGGTTGTTCGTAACAATGACGGCAGTAGTTTTCCGTGTCGGTAGGCGCCGGTAACCTGAGACAGCGATGAACATGAATCTTGTAGCTGTACCCATTCCCGGTAGATCCAAGTCCGAAGCACTGCTGGAGGGTCTCAATCCACAGCAGCGCGAGGCCGTCATGCACACCGGGTCGCCCCTTCTGATCGTTGCGGGCGCGGGTTCGGGCAAGACTGCAGTCCTGACGCGCCGTATCGCATATCTGCTGGCCGAGCGCGGTGTCACCCCGGGGCAGGTGCTTGCCATCACGTTCACCAACAAGGCCGCAGCCGAGATGCGCGAACGAGTCGTCGGACTCGTCGGGCCGCGAGCGAACAACATGTGGGTATCGACGTTCCACTCGAGTTGCGTCCGAATACTCCGTAGCCAGGCGTCCCTACTGCCGGGGTTGAATTCCAACTTCTCGATCTACGACGCCGACGACTCTCGTCGCCTGCTGACGATGATCTCGAAGGATCTGCAGATCGACACGAAGAAGTTCTCGGCGCGTCTGCTCTCCACCTCGATCTCCAATCTGAAGAACGAGCTGATCAGCCCGGACGATGCAGCGTCGGATGCGGAGAAGGAACCGGTCGAGCTGCCCAAGCTCATCGCTCGGGTGTACGGCCACTATCAGCAGCGTCTGCGCGCTGCCAATGCGATGGATTTCGATGATTTGATCGGCGAGACAGTCGGGATGCTGCAGGCCTTTCCTCAGGTCGCGGAGTACTACCGGAGGCGGTTCAGGCACGTTCTCGTCGACGAGTACCAGGACACCAACCACGCCCAGTACATGCTGGTCCGAGAATTGGTCGGCACTCCGGACGCCGACGGCGCGCTGGAGGGCACCATCGAGCCGGGTGAGCTGTGCGTCGTGGGTGACGCGGATCAGTCGATCTATGCGTTCCGAGGGGCCACTATTCGCAACATCGTGGAGTTCGAGCGCGACTACCCCGACGCGCGCACGATTCTGCTCGAGCAGAACTACCGTTCGACCCAGAACATTCTCTCGGCCGCCAACTCGGTCATCTCCCGCAATACCGGTCGACGCGACAAGAAGCTGTGGACGGACACCGGTGAGGGTGAACTGATCGTCGGTTACGTAGCCGACAACGAGCACGACGAGGCCTCGTTCGTCGCATCGGAGATCGATCGTCTCGTGGACAACCACGATGTGCGCTACGACGAGGTGGCGGTCTTCTATCGCACCAACAATTCCTCGCGAGCACTCGAAGAAATCTTCATTCGGCTCGGATTGCCCTACAAGGTTGTCGGCGGTGTGCGCTTCTACGAGCGCAAGGAAGTCCGCGACATGGTGGCGTACCTACGTGTGCTGTCCAACGAGGACGACACCGTCAGCATGCGTCGTATCCTGAACACTCCACGCCGAGGAATCGGCGACCGGGCTGAGGCATGTGTCGCCGTGCACGCCGAGCAACGGGATATGAGCTTCTCGCGGGCATTGCGAGACGCAGCCGACGGGCGCGTCGCATTGCTGAACAGCCGGTCCCAGAAACTCATCGGCCAGTTTCTCGAGCTGCTAGACGAACTTCGCGCAGTTCTCACTACGACGGACGGCGATGGCAATGATGTCGTCGACATCGGCGACGTCGTCGAGGCAGTTCTCGACAGGACCGGATATCGGGCGGAACTCGAGGGAAGTAGCGACCCGCAGGATGGCGCCCGCCTCGACAACCTCAACGAACTGGTCAGTGTGGCCAGGGAATTCACCTCCGAGGCGCGCAATCTCGCCGCCGTCGCGGCCGAACTCGACGCCGAGGGCGTCACCGAAGCGGTGCCCGACGGTGAAGCGGATCCGGAGGAAGGATTGCCGGAACCTGGTTCGCTCGGGGCGTTCCTCGAACGTGTGTCTTTGGTAGCCGACACCGATCAGATTCCAGATTCCGGTACCGGTGTCGTCACGTTGATGACATTGCACACGGCCAAAGGGTTGGAGTTTCCTGTTGTCTTCGTGACCGGCTGGGAGGACGGGCAGTTCCCGCACATGCGGGCGCTCGGAGACCCGAACGAGCTGTCGGAGGAACGGCGCCTTGCCTACGTGGGAATCACCCGGGCTCGCCACCGGCTGTACGTGACCCGCGCGGTCATGCGCTCGGCGTGGGGGCAGCCGATCAACAATCCGGAATCACGCTTTCTGCAGGAGATTCCGCAAGAGCTGATCGAGTGGAAGCGTGAGGATCCGGGTGTCGGCGGTGGACGATCCATCGGCGGCGGGCGCACAAGGCAGGGCAGCTACGGCGGCGGGGGATTCGGTGGCGGCGGTTTCGGGGGCGGAAGGTCCCACGGTGGGGCCGCGAGTACACCGAGTTTCGGTTCCGCACGTGCGCGCAACAACACGTTGGTGTTGGCCGTAGGCGACCGCGTCAATCACGATAAGTACGGTCTCGGAACCGTCCTCGAACAGACCGGGAGCGGAACATCGGCGATGGTTCTCGTCGACTTCGGCACATCGGGACGAGTGAAGATGATGCTTATCGGTGGTGTGCCGATGACCAAGCTCTGAGAGGTGTCCACCGCCGGCTACACACGTTCACGAAAGGACGTGTGAGCTGGGGGAAGGTGCCGCGCAATTACGCACTAGAGGGTGCTGTGCGCGGGCAGAGAAGGTGGCGCTAGTCCCTTTCGGGGCCGAGGCCGATGCCTCGTGAGGCCAACCAGGGGAGCGGGTCGATCTTGTTCTCACCGGGCAAGTGGACCTCGAAGTGAAGGTGCGGGCCGGTGGAGAAACCGCGGTTTCCCATGGTGGCAATTTGATCGCCTGCCATGACCTGCTGGCCAACCGAGACCGTAGTGGTGTCTACGTGGCCGTACACGGTGATGGTGCCATCTGCGTGCTGGACGCGAACCCACATTCCGAAGCCGGAAGCAGGGCCCGCATCGATGACCTTGCCGTCGGCAACCGAGACGATCGGCGTTCCGATGGCGTTGGCGATATCGACGCCGGCGTGAAGGGTGCCCCAGCGGGCCCCGAAATTCGAGGTGTACGTGCCCACGGCCGGTAGGACGAACAGCGGGCGTCGGGCAGCGGCTTCGCGTGCGGCGCGCTCTTCGCTGAAACGCTGGCCCTTTGCCAACAAATTGCTGAACTGACTCAGGTCTACCGGGTTGGCGACGTTGAGGATCTGAGGAGCTTGAGAGGCTGCTGTGCTCGTGCTGTCGGCGGCGAACTGGGCTGCCTGCGGTACTGCCGTAGCGGCAATGCCGGGTGCGGCCGGCGCGGAACCTGCAGCGAGAGCTACTTCTTCGGAAGTGGGGGTGGCTGGCGCGTGATCGATAACAGCCTGGCCTGCGGCGACGATGGCCCCGGCAGCAACAGCGAGAACAGCTGCCCGGCCCTTGAGTGCGGTGGGCGGCGTCGGGATGCGGTGGGATCCGCCCCGGCGGGGTACTTCCAAGATCGGTGTAACGGATTCGGTGCCCGCGGCGCTATCGATGTCGACGGAGCTGTGCAGCTCGGCATCGTGGTAGCTCTCGGCGGGGCCGTAATTGCTGGCGAAGTAGTCGTAGGTCGGCGTCTCGAATTCGACGTTCTCGGTTCCCCAGCTGGTATCGGTCGAGTACACGGTGGGTGCACTCTCTGTCACAGCGGTCGGGGTGACGAATCGACTGGTGGTGAAGGACGCGCGGTGCTGCGACAAAACCTTCGACCTCCGTTTCGTGATCTGCTCGTTACTTAAGACTCCGCAGACGGTAACGAAACGATCGCGGGCGGCGCAAGTTTTCGGCTCAGACTGGGCCAATATGTGATGTGCCTCACAGTGCGAACAGGGGAAATGTCCCCACAGCACGGACCCCCGCTCCGTTACAACTACCCGAATGCTCGTTATCGAAACGCGGCCCGCGAAGTCCATGTAAATCGGCACCGGCAGATAACGTCGCTGTCGTGGCACCTATCTCCCCGACCGACCAGTCCGCAGATGTACTTCCTCGACGGATCGAGCCCGGCCGCGACGACGACAAGAGCGCGTTCGTTCCAGCAGTTGTCGCAGCGGCAGCCACCGTGGTTGCCGCGCTGTGCGGTGTCGCAGCCCTGTCGTTCGAGCCAGTCGTCACGCAGGATCGAGTATCCGCAGCTTCGGGAGAGGTGATCGGTGCGGGCGTCACTGTCGCTGCGCTCATTGCCCTTGCCCCAGTGGTTCTGGTGGCGGTGATGGCAGTAGCTGGTGTGATCTTGCGAAGCGCTGCGCTCACCGGCGCGGTGACGGCGGGTTACGGGGCGGTGTCGGCCGGTCTGGCAGTTCTCGACGTCGGACTCCTGATCGATCCGATCGACTCGAATCGGCTGGAGCTGTTTCGGCCCACCACTGCCGCCGCGCTGGAACCGGGCACCGGCGCCTATCTGGTGCTTGCCACTCACGTACTCGCAGCGCTGGGTGGGTCGTTCGGCTTGATCGCGGTGGGCCGAGCCTCGCTGTCCGACGGATACGGACATTCCGCCTACGCGGAGATGGTCAACCGGGCCTCGGCAATCCGTATCGGTGGGTGGTTGTCCGTACTTGCCGTAGTAGCTGCCGTTGTGGCGGCGGGATCGATGTTCGCTTCGCCCTATGACTCTTCCGACGCCATCGTGCTGGTCCCCGTCGTGATCGATTCCCCGATGACGACATCAGTGGGGTCAGGGATCGTCGCCCTAGCCGTCCTGATCGTGGCGGCTGCGGCGCTGGCGTCGATTTCTCCTACTGTCGCAGCCGGCGCTTTCGTGGGCGCCGGGCTCGGCATGCTCGGCGTCACGGGCTCGCGGGTGTTGGCCGGTGCGTCGAGTGGGCCGGGGGTCGACGCGGCGTCTGGATCGTGGGTCGGGGTTTCCGCATCGGCCTTGCTCGTGATGGTAGGAGTCGTGCTCTTCCCTGTGTCGAATCTCCGGGAGCAACGTGGCGCCTCTGCCGAAGTTCGACGCCCCACGCCTGTGGACTCGACGTCGGCAACAAACCGTTGGCATGTCGTTGCTGGAGTTGTGGGTTTCGCGGCAGGTGTCCTCATCGTCACAGGCGCACTCTTGCCGACCCTCTCCGTTCCGGATGGGCTGCCCAATCCGACGATCCTGGCCACGAGGGTCGCCGCCGTAGCGGGCTTCGTGTTGGTCCTGGCGTCCATCCCGATGTTCTTTTCGGTCTTGGCGGCACCGGTCCGTCCCGCGCTCGGTGTCCTGACGGTTGCCGCCGTGATGGGTGCGTCCGGTGTTCTGCAGTCGGTTGTCCTGGCCACAGACATCGACGGCATTGCCCTCGGCGTAGGCGGCGTTGCGACCGCACTGGGCACTATCGGTGCAGTGCTGTGTGGCGGATGTGTGCTTCTCGCCGGCAGCGCTGAGCGTGAGGATGTCGACACCTCGGACACGCGCATCGACGTCCGGTTCGGATCAGTGGCATGGCTCGGAGGGATGTTTTCTGCCGCAGGCCTGGCACTGCCGCTCTACCGTGGCACGGACGTCACCGCAGCGTGGTTCGGTATTTTTCCGTGGGGATGGGACGTCTGGGGGCAGGCATTTCTCGCCGTGGCCATCGTGGTCTCCGCCGTCGTCGCGTCACGGTCGAGGCCTGCGCGCGGCACCGCACTTCTCGTGGGCTGCGTGATCGCGATGATCATCTATTTGCTCGGGTGGCCGCTGACCAAGACACGCGCGCTCGAGCCGGTGATCGGCTCCGGAGTGATCGTCGGGGCGCTCGGAGCGCTCACTCTTGCTGTGGCCGCACTACTTTCGGCTCGTAGCCGTCTGCGGTGAGGCGCAGGGCACATGGCACCTGCCGGTGAGATAGACCACATACCATCCATGCGCCCGATGCGCCCGCGGGCTACCTGGATAAAGTCGATGCTCAGACCCGCTCACACCCTGGAGCGGGCGTCAACGTAGACGAGACGGTGAGCTGATGGATCTCTTCGAATACCAGGCGAAGGAATTGTTCGCCAAGCATGGCGTACCAACCTCCGCAGGTCGTGTCACGGACACGGTCGCCGGAGCAACAGAAATTGCCAAGGAAATCGGCAAGCCAGTAATGGTCAAGGCGCAGGTCAAGGTCGGCGGACGCGGCAAGGCCGGCGGCGTCAAGTACTCCAAGGACGTCGCAGCAGCCACCGAGAACGCAGAAGCGATTCTCGGACTCGACATCAAGGGCCATGTCGTCAAGAAGCTTCTCGTTGCAGAAGCATCCGACATCGCCGAGGAGTACTACATCTCCTTCCTGCTCGACCGCACCAACCGCACCTACCTCGCGATGTGTTCGGTCGAGGGTGGCGTGGAGATCGAGGTGACGGCGGTAGAGAACCCCGATGCACTCGCCAAGATTGCAGTCGATGCCGTCAAGGGCGTCGACCTCGCTTTTGCTCGTGAAATCGCTGAAAAGGGAAAGCTTCCCGCCGAGGTGCTCGACTCCGCCGCGGTGACCATCCAGAAGCTGTGGGAGGTCTTCATCAACGAAGATGCTCTCCTGGTCGAGGTCAACCCGCTGGTTCGCACCCCGGACGATGAGATCCTCGCCCTCGACGGCAAGGTCACGCTCGACGAGAACGCAAGCTTCCGTCAGGCCGGCCACGCGGACTTCGAGGACAAGGACGCTGCCGATCCCCTCGAGGCCAAGGCCAAGGAGAACGACCTCAACTACGTCAAGCTCGACGGACAGGTCGGCATCATCGGAAACGGTGCCGGACTGGTCATGTCGACCCTCGACGTCGTTGCATACGCAGGCGAGGCCCACGGTGGCGTCAAGCCCGCCAACTTCCTCGACATCGGTGGCGGCGCCTCGGCCGAGGTCATGGCTGCAGGCCTCGACGTCATCCTCGGTGACGAACAGGTCAAGAGCGTTTTCGTCAACGTCTTCGGTGGCATCACCTCCTGCGACGCGGTTGCCAACGGCATCGTCGGCGCGCTGAAGAAGCTCGGTGACGAGGCCAACAAGCCGCTGGTGGTTCGTCTCGACGGCAACAAGGTCGAAGAAGGACGCAAGATTCTCGCCGACGCCGCGCACCCGCTGGTGACGCTCGCCGAGACCATGGACGAGGGCGCCGACAAGGCCGCCGAGCTGGCTGCGAAGTAGAGGAAACCATGTCAATCTTTCTGAACAAGGACAACAAGGTCATCGTCCAGGGCATCACCGGCGGCGAGGGCACCAAGCACACCGCTCTGATGCTCAAGGCCGGCACCCAGGTCGTCGGTGGCGTCAACGCACGTAAGGCCGGAACCACGGTCAAGCACGTCGACAAAGACGGCAACGACATCGAACTTCCCGTCTTCGGCACCGTCGCCGAGGCAATCGAGAAGACCGGCGCGGACGTCTCCATCGCTTTCGTACCGCCGGCATTCGCCAAGGACGCCATCGTCGAAGCGATCGACGCGGAGATCCCGCTGCTCGTCGTCATCACCGAGGGCATCCCCGTGCAGGACTCCGCGTACGCGTGGGCCTACAACGTGGAGAAGGGCAAGAAGACCCGCATCATCGGACCGAACTGCCCCGGCATCATCACCCCCGGTGAAGCTCTCGTCGGCATCACGCCCGCCAACATCTCCGGCACCGGGCCCATCGGCCTCGTCTCGAAGTCCGGCACGCTGACCTACCAGATGATGTTCGAACTCCGTGACTTCGGCTTCTCGACGGCCATCGGCATCGGCGGAGACCCGGTCATCGGTACGACGCACATCGACGCCATCGAGGCGTTCGAGAACGATCCCGAGACCAAGATCATCGTCATGATCGGTGAAATCGGTGGCGACGCCGAAGAGCGCGCAGCCGATTACATCAAGGCCAACGTGACCAAGCCCGTCGTCGGCTACGTCGCAGGCTTCACCGCTCCCGAGGGCAAGACCATGGGCCACGCAGGCGCCATCGTCTCCGGCTCCTCGGGTACGGCTCAGGGCAAGAAGGACGCTCTCGAGGCTGCAGGCGTCAAGGTCGGCAAGACGCCGTCCGAGACCGCTGCACTTGCTCGCGAGATCCTCGAATCGCTCTCCGTCAAGTAGCTTTTACCTTCGGAAGGCCCGTCACCGTTGGTGGCGGGCCTTTCGTGTGCCCCCGCCCGCGTGCCCCCGCCCGCCGGCTTGAATGGCGCACTCGAGCCATCAGATCGTATGAATGGCGCATTGAAGCGATCGATTCGCCGGTCCCGCAAGGTCTTTGGGTCACGCCGATGTTGTGTCACCTGCGCTGCTCGACGCTGGGCGAGGTGTCGCACCGGGTCCGTAGACTAGCGTGGTCCGTGGACCCGATTTCGACGTAGAAACATGAGGTGAGTGTCATGACCTATCCGCCCGAGGGCCCAAACTCAGGTTCGCCCGGTTACGGAGCCGGCGGATACGGTAGCCAAGGCCCGTCCTACGGTGCGACCCCACAGGGTCCATCGCCACAGGGTCAGTCATCGCAGGGGCCCACTTCGCAGGGTCCGTCTCAGCAGACGCCTGGGCAGCAGTCGTACTCGCAACCAGGTCAGTACTCGCCGTCGCCTGCTTCGAATATGTCGCCTGCTTCGAATGTGCCGTTGCCGCTTCCACGGATTCTGACGCTGGTCGTAGCAGCACTCGGCGGGATCGGTTTTCTGGTCGGTCTGGCCGGCCAGTACTCGGCGTTCGACGTGTCCAGTAACTTCTTTCAGTTCGGCAACGGTGACCCCACTTCGATCGCGCTGCTGTTGGCCTCGGGTCTCGTGGCAGCGGTCGGATTGCTACCCAAGCAGTCGAGCACCATCGGAATCGCAGCAGCGTTGGCGGTTTCAGGGTGGCTGACGCTGGTATTCCAGTCCTTCAATATCGACTCGGGCGGAGGAATGGGTAGCTCGATCGGTCTGGGAACTGGCGCCATCATCGTGTTGGTACTCGGGTTCATTCAGTCCCTTGCTGCGATCGCCGCACTTCTGTTCGGTGCGGATGTTTTGAAAGTGCCTGCACCTAAGGCTGTTTCGTACGGCCAGCAGAATCAGTTCCAGGGCTATTCGTCAACTCAGGGTTACCGCCAGCCGGGTCAGCAGGCACCGAACTACGGTTATGGTCAGCCACAGCAGAGCTATGGAGGCCCGGTTCAGGGTGGTTACGTTCCACCGACCTACTCGGGACAGCCTGCACCCAATCAGCCTGCGCGCGGACAAAATCCGTCCGGCAGCCTCGGTTACCCGGTCGACCCGCAGCAGCAAGGTTCAAGCGGACCGACGGGCTCTGCCGATCAGGCTTCGCCGTACAGCCAGTACCAGTACGGCCAACCGCCCATGGGTTCTGCTGGATCGGGAGCGCCTCAGCACGCAGTCCCACCCGAGACGCAGGCAGTGCCGACGGATCAGCAGTCCGGAGGGTCATCCACGCCCACAGAGAGTGGCTCGACCGGTGGGCCCTCCTACAGTGAACCCACTCAGGCGTTCGGCACCACTCCCGCCAACGACGACGAGAAGTAGGGGATCTTCGGCGCGCCTGATCCATCGCCTCGCCCGATGGTGAAACCCTCATCCGTGATGAGCGCTCTACTGAATCACGAGAGACGGCGTACGCGGCACCAGACACAGCAGCGTCCACCGCTGCTGACTCCTGTCCAGTCCAGAATGTTGGTCCGGGTCGGCTTCCGGGTTCCGGCCCTCTTGATAGCAATACTTGCTTCGCTCGTTCTGGTCACGCTCGTCTCCGCCAACAGTGAGCTCACCGGGACGCTCGGCGCGATTGCCGGGATGTGGTTCGCCGTACATCAGGTGCCGTTGAGTATTTCCGGAACGGCCCTCGGCGTGTTTCCGTTGCTTCCGACGATTGTGCTCATGGTCGTCGTCGCCCGCGCCGTCCACCGGGTGTCCACGGAGTTCCCGACGCGTCGAGAATTGGGATCGATCTTCGCTGCCGCCGTACTCGGGCCACTGCTCGTCACCGCTGTTGCTTTGGCTGTTGCCACCGATGCCTCGGCCGCTATCGGTCTGTCGAGCCCGAATGCTTTTCACGCGTTTGCTTGGGTCGCCGGAGTTCATGCCATCGCTGCCGCGATCGGTGTGGTGATGGGAGGCTGGCAGTCGCTCGGATTGGCCCCGCGGGTACCGACTTGGGTGGGCGAGGTCGTGCGGCCGACGATGCGCGCCGCGATGGTCCTGATTGCAGGCGGTGCAGCTGTAACGCTCGCGGCGATGGTCGCGTCGTGGTCGACCATGGAGATGCTTCTCGCCGCCGGGAACGGATTCGTCGGCGTCCTCGGGCTCACCGTGCTCTCGATTCTCTATCTACCGAATGTGGTGCTCGGAACTTCTGCGGTGTCGGTTGGATCCGCGGCTCATGTCGGCGAAGCCTCGGTCAGCCTTTTCCACACTGCGGCCGGTCCACTTCCGCCGCTCCCCGTTCTTGCGGTTCTGCCGGAGGGCTCAGCGCAGACGACGTGGTTCTTGATGCTCGTGGTCCCGATCACCGCTGCTGTCATGCTCGGCCGCGATTGCGCACGTCGAACCGTCGACGTGCATTACGCAATGTCCTCCGTTTGGCTCGGAGGCGCGGCAGTGGGGATTCTCGCGGCAGTGGGCGGCTTCGCGGCAGGCGGAAACCTGGGGACGTTCGGCACCGTCGAAATCACGGCGTGGTCGTTCGGTTTGTTGACGTTCGCCTGGTTGGCGGTGGTCGGATCACTCGCTGCCGCACTCACTGCGTGGCGTGGGGGATCGAAGCACGAAGAATCGCTGCCCGAGAAAACTGTGCGCACAAGCGAGCAGCCTGTCCTGACGCCTCGTGCCCAGTCCGTCGATGCACAACAGCCCGTCGATGCCCAACAGCCCGCCGATACCCCACCCGTCGTCCATGAAGAACATGCGCTGGATGCCGAGATAATCGACGTGCCCGAGGCCGTCGACGTGCCTACGACTGCGCAGGAACCCGAGGAGGCTGCATCGGCAGCCGCAGACGTCGTCGAGGCAGAGGTCGTCGACTTGGCTGCGCCACCGACGTCGGACGTGGAGGAACCGGTCGAGGTGAAGTCCACAGAGGACCTGCCCGTCAAGCCTGCAGAGCGCAACGACTAGTCTTTGTGCTGGCCCGGATCGACGGGCAACCACGACGATTCTCAGGAGAACTGCGCTGACTGCCTCGCGTGAGCACCGAGCACGAGTCGTTGTCCTTGCTTCGGGCACCGGCTCGCTGTTGCAGTCGCTGATCGCAGCTGCTGCGGTGGACTCCTACCCAGCGCGCATCACCGCCGTCGGCGTCGACCGCGAGTGCGCCGCTGTAGAGCACGCACGCGCGGCTGACATCACCCACTTCCGTGTCGGGCTTCGTGATTACGCGGACCGCTTGCAGTGGGATGTGGCACTCACCGAATCCGTCGCGAAGCATCAGCCGGATCTCGTCGTCACCGCCGGATTCATGAAGATCCTGGGCCCGAGCTTCATCGATGCTTTCGCCGGGCGGATCATCAACACACACCCGGCGCTGCTGCCGTCCTTTCCCGGTGCACATGCTGTCCGGGACGCGATCGAATACGGCGTCAAGCTGACGGGGTCGACGGTGCATCTGGTCGACTCTGGTGTCGATACCGGGCCGATCTTGGCCCAAGAGGCCGTGGCAGTGCACGAAGGCGACAGTGAATCGTCGCTGCACGAGAGAATCAAAACTGTGGAACGACGGCTGCTGGTCGATGTGATCGCGGCCGTGGCCACCCGAGGTGTTGTCTCCGATGGACGAAAGGCTCAGATTAGGCGATGAGTGAACGTAAAGCAGTGCGGCGTGCGTTGGTCAGTGTTTACGACAAGACCGGACTGATCGAACTCGCGACCGGTTTGCACAACGCAGGCGTCGCCCTCGTGTCCACCGGTTCCACAGCGTCGAAGATCGCCGACGCGGGGATTCCGGTCACGAAGGTCGAGGATCTCACCGGCTTCCCCGAGACGCTCGACGGCCGGGTCAAGACCCTGCACCCACGCGTTCATGCCGGAGTGCTCGCGGACACGCGTCGGCCCGAGCATCTCGCGCAGCTCGAAGAGCTCGGTATCGAGGCGTTCGAGCTCGTCGTCGTCAATCTTTACCCGTTCACCGAGACTGTTCGTAGTGGCGCGAGCGAAGACGAATGTGTCGAGCAAATCGATATCGGTGGACCGTCGATGGTTCGCGCTGCGGCGAAGAATCATCCCTCGGTGGCCGTGGTTGTGGATCCGGCTCGGTACGAAGATGTTCTCGCTGCCGTATCCGGTGGCGGATTCACTCTCGCCGAACGCACTGCCCTTGCGGCGCAAGCGTTTGCACAGACTGCGTCGTACGACGTCGCAGTCGCATCGTGGATGAGCAGTGTCCTCGTGAGTGATCCCGAGTCGACATTCCCCGAGTGGATCGGTGGCACGTGGGACCGGTCGGCAGTGCTTCGGTACGGCGAGAATCCGCACCAGGCTGCTGCGCTGTACATCGACCCAGCGGGTGACGGCATTGCGCAGGCGAAGCAGTTGCACGGTAAGGAGATGTCGTACAACAACTTCACCGATGCCGACGCCGCGTGGCGGGCTGCGTTCGACCACTCTGCACCGACCGTTGCGATCGTCAAACATGCCAACCCGTGCGGTATCGCGTTGGGCGAGAACATCGCCGAGGCCCATCGCAAAGCGCACGCCTGTGATCCGGTCAGCGCATACGGCGGCGTCATCGCAGCCAACCGCGAGGTGACCGTCGAGATGGCGGAGCAGGTAGCGGAGATTTTCACCGAGGTCATCGTCGCGCCGTCGTACGCTGATGGTGCGTTGGGAGTTCTCCAGCGTAAGAAGAACATTCGTGTGCTCCTTACTACGCCGCCGTCGCCGGAGGGTATCGAGCTGAAGCCGATTTCGGGCGGCACGCTCCTGCAGCAGCGGGACGCGATCGACGCCGATGGGGACAATCCGGCCAACTGGACCCTCGCAGCCGGGGAGCCGGCCGACGAACAGACGCTGAAGGATCTCGAATTCGCTTGGCGTGCATGTAGAGCAGTCAAGTCCAACGCGATTCTTCTGGCGCACGACGGGGCTTCGGTCGGCGTCGGAATGGGCCAGGTCAATCGCGTCGATGCAGCTCATCTGGCGGTTCAGCGGGCAGGCGAACGCGTCGAAGGTTCGGTCGCGTCCTCGGATGCTTTCTTCCCGTTCCCCGACGGGTTGCAGGTCTTGCTGAGCGCAGGGGTGCGGGCTGTTGTACAGCCCGGCGGATCGGTACGCGACAACGAGGTCATCGCCGCCGCTCAGGATGCCGGTGTCACGTTGTATCTGACGGGTGCACGGCACTTCGCGCACTAGAGTTCGCAGTTGTGCATCCCCGCTCGTCGGGACACCCGAATCAGGGTGGGGGTGCACAAATGTGCGAACGCTCGTAACGTGGTGAAGTGACCTCTATCAAACCTGGCATGACCACCGTCGGCGAACTGCGCGCATCCGGACACGTACAGCGTTCGGTCAAGGAAGAACTCCGGGACAATCTGCTCGACGCCCTTCGCGAAGGGACGTCGGCGTGGCCGGGAATCGTCGGCTTCGACAGGACGGTTCTGCCACAGCTCGAGCGCGCCATCATTGCCGGCCATGACGTCGTCCTGCTCGGGGAGCGAGGGCAAGGCAAGACGCGCCTGCTGCGTACCTTGCACCTGTTGCTCGACGAGTGGTCGCCTGTGATCGAGGGTTCCGAACTGGGCGAGCATCCGTACGAGCCGATCACCCCGGCGAGTATCAGGAAGGCCGCCGAGTTCGGTGAGGCTCTGGGCATCGGTTGGCGCCACCGCAGCGAGCGGTATGCGGAGAAGTTGGCGACGCCCGATACTTCTGTTGCAGACCTCGTCGGCGACGTCGACCCGGTCAAGGTCGCCGAAGGCCGCAGCCTCGGTGATCCGGAGACCATCCACTTCGGGCTGGTTCCGCGAAGTCACCGCGGAATTGTCGCGATCAACGAACTCCCCGATCTCGCCGAGCGCATCCAGGTGTCGCTACTCAACGTCATGGAAGAGCGCGACATCCAGGTCCGCGGGTACACCCTCCGGCTACCCCTCGACGTCTTGCTCGTCGCGAGTGCGAACCCCGAGGACTACACCAATCGTGGTCGCATCATCACGCCGCTGAAGGACCGCTTCGGCGCCGAGATCCGCACGCATTACCCGATCGCGCTCGGCGACGAGGTCTCGGTCATCGAGCAGGAGGCGGAGCTGACAGCGACGGTTCCGTCGTATCTGCTCGAGGTTCTGGCGCGCTTCACCAGACTTCTGCGTGAGTCGCCGTCGATCGATCAGCGTTCGGGTGTGTCTGCGCGCTTCGCGATCGCGGCGGCCGAGACCATCTCGGCTGCGGCCATTCATCGAGCGGCCGTGCTCGGCGAGGCCGATGCGGTAGCGCGTCCGGTGGATTTGGGCACGATCATCGAGGTTCTGCGCGGCAAGGTCGAGTTCGAATCAGGGGAAGAGGGCCGCGAGGTCGAGGTGCTCGAGCATCTGCTGCGTCGTGCCACGGCCGATACCGTCCGTGAGCAACTCGGTGGAATCAATTTGGCCCCGTTGGTGACCGCGATCGAGCAGGGCGAGCCGGTGGTGACGGGTGACCGGATCACCGCCAAAGCGTTGCTCGGAGAGCTTCCCGATCTCGAGGTGCTCGACGAGGTTTCGGCTCGGCTCGATGCGTCTTCCGATGGCGAGCGGGCCGCGGCAACCGAGCTTGCACTCGAAGGGTTGTATTTGGCTCGCCGGATCGCCAAGGATCCCGACGAAGACGGTCAGACGGTGTACAGCTGATGTCGGCCAGCAGATACGGTCGATATCACGGAGGACCCGATCCGCTGGCTCCTCCGGTCGATCTGAGGGAAGCACTCGAATCGATCGGTAACGATGTCCTCGAGGGGGCATCTCCGCGTAGGGCTTTGCAAGAGATGTTGCGACGCGGTACGCAGAACATGCGTGGTCTCGACGATCTTGCGGCTCAGGCCAACCGTCGTCGTCGAGACATGTTGCGTAAGAACAATTTGGACGGCACCCTTCAGGAGGTTCGCGAGCTCCTCGACAAGGCTGTGCTCGAAGAACGCAAGACGCTCGCTCGCGCACTGGATGACGATGCGCGCTTCAAGGAGATGCAGATCGGCGATCTGTCACCGTCCACCGCGCAGGCAGTGCAGGAACTGGCGGACTACGACTGGCGCTCGTCGGAGTCGCGGGAGAACTACGAGAAGATCAAGGATCTGCTCGGTCGCGAGATGCTCGATCAACGTTTCGCCGGCATGAAGAAAGCGCTCGAAGGTGCCACCGATGAGGATCGGCAGGCGATCAGCGAGATGCTGAAAGATCTGAACGAGTTGCTCGACGCGCACAACAAGGGCGAGGACACGGACGCGCAGTTCGACGAGTTCATGAACAAGCATGGGCAGCACTTCCCGGAGAACCCACAGAACGTGGAAGAGCTTCTCGATTCGCTTGCGCAGCGAGCTGCGGCAGCTCAGCGCCTGAGAAACTCCCTCAGTCCGGAGCAACGCGCTGAGCTGGACGCGCTGGCGCAACAGGCATTCGGTGATTCGAGTCTGCTGAGCCAGCTGGACCAACTCGATCAGAACCTACAGGCGGCAAGGCCAGGTGAGGATTGGGACGGATCGCAGAACTTCCGCGGTGAGAACGGTATGGGCCTCGGCGATGGCACGGGTGCGCTGCAGGACATCGCTGACCTCGAGAATCTGGGAAACCAACTGTCGCAACAGTACAACGGTGCTGCGCTGGACGATATCGATGCGGAATCGCTCCTCAAACAGCTCGGCCCGGAAGCTGCAGCGGATGCGCGAATGCTGTCGGAACTCGAAAAGGCTTTGCAGCAGCAGGGTTTCATGGACAAGGGAGCCGACGGTCAGTGGCGGCTGTCACCGAAGGCGATGCGTCAGCTCGGACAGTCGGCGCTCCGTGATGTCGCAGGCAAGCTTTCCCGACGCGGTGGCGAGCGAGATACCCGCAAGGCGGGTGCGATGGGGGAGCCGACCGGGGCGTCGAGGGCATGGGAGTTCGGTGATACCGAGCCGTGGGACGTCACGCGCACGGTCAACAACGCGGTGTTGCGCACGGCAGCCCAAGGAGCGAGTTTTCCGGTGTCCTTGCAGGTCACGGACGTCGAGATCAGTGAGACCGAAACTCGAACGCAGGCGGCCGTCGCGCTGCTCGTCGATACTTCTTTCTCGATGGTGATGGACGGTCGGTGGGTGCCGATGAAGCGCACGGCGTTGGCGCTCGAGCATCTGGTGAGCACGCGGTTTCGGGGCGACGATCTACAGTTGATCGGGTTCGGGCGTCACGCGCAGAAGTTGACGGCGTCGGAGTTGGCAGGCTTGGACGGCGCCTACGATCAGGGCACGAACCTGCACCACGCCTTGCTGTTGGCGGGTCGGCATCTGCGACGTCATCCCAACGCGCAACCGGTGGTGCTGATCGTGACGGATGGTGAGCCCACGGCGCATTTGGAACCGGACGGGAATGCGTATTTCGACTATCCGCCGAGTCCGCGCACTCTGGGTCTCACAGTCCGGGAGTTGGACAATATTGCGAAACTCGGTGCGCAGGTGACTATTTTTCGCCTCGGTGACGATCCGGGGCTTGCGCGTGTCGTCGATCGGATGGCCGAACGGGTCGGTGGGCGAGTCATTGCGCCGGATCTGGATGGTCTCGGCGCAGCTGTGGTCAGTGACTATCTGAAGCGGCGTCGAAAGTCCTGAATCTTTGTCGGGCTTTTTCGCCTGTTATGCCGCGTTGACGACGGTGCGATCTCCGAGCGGGCTGTGCAGCGTCATCTGCATCGTGCCGTATACGGCCACCATGATGCAGGCTTTGTCTGCCGCTTCCTGGCGTGTGCCTGTTCTTAGCGCGATCACCACTTCGGTATCGGTTTCGGTGACCTTCGCGTCGGCGCCATAGCACTCGGGCGTACCGGTGACGAAGTGGATGGCGATGGTGTTGGGAGAGATCTGACTCCACGATTCGAACGGTGTCGGCGCCGCGCGAATCAGTTCGGGTGTCGATTCGAACATCGTCCCGACCTCTCCGACAGGGACCTCGACAGGAACAGGCGGGGAACTAGGGGAGCGCAATGGGTCGGTGGCGGCTGGACTGCTAGTGGTATCGACGTCGACGCGCCCTGCCGTCGTCGCCTCGCTCGCGCAGCCGACGAGCAGGATGCACAACAAAACTCCCGCAGCCAGAAACCTCATGCTTCCAAGGTAGCGCCGTGAGCTGAGTAGAACCTTTGGGTTGCGCAAGAGTTGTCCTCAGGCCAACAATGCCGTGACGAGTGCGATGGCAGGGATCGAGAGAAGCGTTGTCACGAAGGCTGTGTCCCTGGCCATGACGACGCCACGGTTGTATCGGCTGGCGAAGACGAACACGTTCTGCGCGGTGGGGAGAGCGGAGATGACGGTGATGGCGAAAAGCTCGTGTCCCTCCGCGCCGAGGAGCCGAGCCAACAGGTAGCCGAGGACGGGTTGCAGAATCATCTTCAAGCCGGTGGCGAGTGCTACGTCTCGCCGCGGACTGACGCCCTTCTGGAGTACTCGGGTCCCGTACAGCGACAGACCGAAGGCCAGCAGTGCACCGGGGACGGCGGTTCCCGCGACGAGTTCGAAGGGTTGCATCAGGGCTTCGGGCAGTTCGAGTCCGGTGATGGACAGGGCGAGGCCGAGTCCGCCGGCAAGCACGATCGGGTTTCTGAACGGCGCGATGAGGATGTTGCGCAGTGACGCCTTCTTGCCCATCGTCGAGATGTCGAGAATCGTGAGCGCAAGCGGCGAGTAGATCATGATCTGAAAGAGCAGGAGTGGGGCAACGAAAGTTGCGTCGCCGAGCACGTAGACGGCGATCGGGATTCCGAGGTTCGCGGCGTTGACATATGACGAGGCGAGGCCGCCGATCGTCGCTTCCGGGGTAGGTCGTTTCGACACCAGCTTGGCGATGAGCAGATAGATGGATCCGACCACCAGCGCGGACACCCCGGCGACTGCGAGGGTCGGCGAGAGAACGACCGCGAGATCCGACGTCGCCATCGTGACGAACAGCAGAGCCGGGGTCGCGACGAAGAAGACGAGTCGGCTCAGGACGAATTGGCCGTGGTCACCGAGAACCGCGAGCCGCGCCAGCATGTATCCCAGCGCGATGATGACGAAGATGACCGTGAAACCTTCGAGAACTCCGGACATGAAGGTTTCAGGGTCTCGATTCGGATCGGTAGTAGGGCGCCTCCAACTTTAGTGGCTCACGAGAAAGGCCACGCACCCGAAGGATGCGTGGCCTTTCTGAAAAGACTGTGATCAGCGGCTGGTGAACGGCAGCAAGGCCATCTCACGAGCGTTCTTCACTGCGACGGCGACCTGACGCTGCTGCTGCGGCGTGAGGCCGGTGACGCGACGGCTACGAATCTTGCCGCGGTCGGAAATGAACTGACGAAGAAGGTTGATGTCCTTGTAGTCCACCGTGGTGACCTTGGCGGCGTTCAACGGGTTCTTCTTGGGTCGACGGCCAACCTCTGCGCGGACCTTCTTCGACGGTGCTCTCTTGACTGCCATCTCTACCTTTTCCCTTACCAGCTCGACTTATGGACGCCATGCAGCTCCTCGCGGCGCGCGGGCTCGCACATGTCGATGCGTGAGAGTCCACACTTCCGCAGGTAACCGCGCGGAGGTCCATCCGCAGCGTCGCGATTGCGCAATCGTACCGGACTCGAAGCGCGCGGCAAACGCTGCAGTGCCACTCGCGTCTCCGTGCTCCCGGAATCGTGGCTGGAGGACTTGGTGATGATGGTCATCAGATCTTGTGCCCTCGGGTGCGGATCCGGGTGATGACGGCATCGATGCCGTCGCGGTCGATGGTCTTGATGCCCTTGGTGGACAGGGTCAGCGTGACGCGTCGGCCGAGGCTGGGGGCGTAGTACGTCTTCCGTTGGATGTTGGGGTCCCACCTTCTGCTGGTT
Organism: Rhodococcus sp. PAMC28707; assembly: GCF_004795915.1. NCBI lineage: Bacteria > Bacillati > Actinomycetota > Actinomycetes > Mycobacteriales > Nocardiaceae > Rhodococcus > Rhodococcus sp. PAMC28707. The sequence goes on along the minus strand of NZ_CP039253.1, from coordinate 1,174,302 downwards.
CGGGCGTGTGAGTGTGAAACCGTCTTGCCGAATCCCGGCTTTCGCCCCGTCACTTGGCAATGCGCGGACATACGCGCCCCTCTCTATCGGTAATGAAAATCGTATTCGACAACTGGACGCGACGAATGTAGCGTGCCTTGGGACGCAATGACAATCATTGTCGAAGAGAGGGCCTCAGTGAATCTCCCCACGGACCGCCGCACACCGGTGGTTCTCGTGTCCGGCTGGACCGGAGCCATGGATGCGGTGGTGACCTCACTTCTCACCGAGGGAACCGTCACCGTGCGCCACGACCTCGACCGCGTACGCGAGGGTGTCGTGCGCAGAACCATCTATACGACGGGAGAGCAGCCGCGCGAGACGATCCTCGAACTCGCGCACGGATGCGTTTCCTGCACTCTGCGCCAAGACCTGCTGCCGCTGCTCCGCACACTCTCGAACCGCAGTTCCATCCACCGGATAGTGCTCGCCATGGACCCGGCTCTCGAACCAGCGGTGTTGTGCTGGGCGATCCGGCACATCGTCGTCGAAGGCATCGTCGGTCGGGTCGACGGACCGGCCTCGCGTGACGTCCGCATCGAAGCCGTCATCAATTGCCTCGATGCAGCCACGTGGCTCGACGACGCGACCGGCGACGATTCCCTCGCCGACCGGGGTGCGCCAGCCAGTCACGACGACGAGCGGACGCTTGCCCAGTTGGTAGTCGGGCAGGTCGAGTACGCCGACGCGCTCGTCGTCACGGCAGGCTTCGACGTCGAAAGCTGGGATCGGGGACCGCTCGCCGCAGTCCTGGCGCGGCTCGCGCCAGGCGCCCCCGTTGCGTGGATCGATGTCGATTCCATCGTCGACGGTGAAATGCTGCTCAGCGCAGTGCCTTTCGACGCGCGACGCGGTGCGGTGTCCGATGCGCACTCACCGCTGCTGCGAGGGCAGCCGCCACTCACCGAGGACTGTGGCGTTTCGCTCGTCGAGTTCACCGCATCACGTCCGTTCCACCCGGAGCGGCTCCACGAGGCCGTCGACGTACTGCTCGACGGCGTCGTCAGTGTCCGTGGGCGAGCCTGGGTGGCCACGCAACCGAACGAGGCTCTGTGGGTCGAATCCGCAGGCGGGGGCCTTCGCGTCGCAAGTGCGGGCAAGTGGCTGGCGGCGATGAACTCCAATGAACTGAACCGTGCCGACTTCACCAGACGTGCGATGGCCGCGCTGCGGTGGGACGAGGAGTTCGGTGATCGCGACACCTCTCTCGTGGTGCTGGTTCACACTGCCGATCCGTCGGAAATCGATCGAACACTGCGGTGGGCGCTGGTGTCCGACGACGAAATGCTGATGCGCGAGACGTGGATCACGTGGGCGGACCCATTCGGAAGCAGTCACGAAGATCCCTGCGACAGAATCCAATCCCCATATTCGGATGTCAACAGAGAGGCAACAGAATGAAGAAGAGTATCCACCCTGACTACCACCCGGTGGTGTTTCGGGACGCGGGAACGGGAACACAGTTCCTCACTCGCTCCACCATCACCTCCGCCCGCGATGTCGAGTGGGAGGACGGCGTCGTCTATCCGCTCGTGGTCGTCGACGTCACCAGCGAATCTCACCCGTTCTGGACCGGTGCCACGAGAATCATGGACACCCAGGGGCGCGTCGAGAAGTTCGAAAAGCGTTATGGACGTCGAACCAGGAAGGGTGCCTGAAACATGGCCGTGCCGAAACGAAAGATGTCACGCTCCAACACTCGCAATCGGCGGGCGCAGTGGAAGGCAGTGGTACCGGATCTTGTGACCGTGCGGGTAGACGGCACTAGTTTTCAGGTGCCGCGCAGGTTGGTCAAGGCAGTATCAACGGGTGTCTACGATCCGAGGTAGACGCCGGTAGGTTGACTCCATGGTCCAACCCGCCCCGTCAGCCAAAGACGTCGAACGGTGGCGACGCTACCTCGCCGACGAGTTGGCAGAGGCCGCTGTCTACCGCGATCTCGCTGAGCGTCGCAGCGGTGAGGAGCGAGAAATCCTTCTCGCTCTGGCCGAAGCCGAGGGTCGGCACGAGCGGCATTGGCGCACCTTGCTGGGCGATCGCGTCGGGACGCCACTGAGGGGCGACCTCCGCACGAGGCTGTTGGGGGTGCTCGCGCGGCGGTTCGGGTCGGTGTTCGTGCTGGCGTTGGCGCAGCGGGCAGAGTCCAGGTCACCGTATGCACTCGACGGCGACGCGACCGAAGCGATGATCGCGGACGAGCAGATTCATGCCGAAGTGGTCAGGGCTCTGGCCGCACGTGGGCGCAACAGGTTGTCGGGGACGTTCCGTGCAGCAGTGTTCGGCGCGAACGACGGGTTGGTGAGCAACCTCGCTTTGGTGCTGGGCATCAGCGGCAGCGGGGTCTCCAACCATATTGTCCTGCTGACGGGACTCGCCGGCCTGCTGGCAGGGGCGTTGTCGATGGGGGCAGGGGAGTACGTCTCGGTGCGCTCGCAGCGGGAACTGCTCGAAGCCTCGTCACCCGACCTGGGAGCGCGCGATGCATTGCACAACCTCGACGTCGACGCCAACGAATTGGCACTGGTCTATCGGGCACGTGGAATGAGCTCGGACGAGGCCGAGTCGAAAGCCTCGAAGGTGCTGCAGAGTATGACGGGGGACGACGACCTGGGTCCAGCGGCCGACACCCACGAATCCGTCGGCACGGGCGTCGGGGCTGCAATCGCGAGCTTCTGCTTCTTCGCATCGGGCGCGGTCATCCCAGTGTTGCCCTACCTCGTAGGAATGGAAGGCGTTGCAGCACTTGTGGTTGCGTCGGTACTGGTCGGAATTGCGTTGATCTGCACTGGTCTCGTCGTGGGCCTTCTCAGTGGCGGACCACCCGTCAAGCGAGCGCTGCGTCAATTGGCCATCGGTTACGGAGCCGCAGGCGCGACCTACCTGCTCGGAACTTTGTTCGGCGGGGGCGTCTGATTCGGTCGGAATCGCATTTTCTGACGCTAGAGTTCCTGCCATGCTCGCTGCCGTACGCCGTTTCGCCGCTGTCACAACAGTTGCCGTCCTGCTCGTCGCAGGGTCGGTCGCGTACGCCAGTGCAGAGGAGGTGAACAACTCGCCCGGCACCGTGGTCGCGGTAGAAGATCTTGCCTCGGAACTGTGGTTGCCGGGCGCAGGCGACGCCAAACGAATCACCTATTGGACTGTCGGATCCGACGGAGCGCCCGCGCTGAGCACCGGAGCATTCTTCGTGCCCGAGGGGAATGCGCCAGAAGGCGGCTGGCCCGTCATCGCCTGGGCCCACGGCACATCGGGTCTCGACGACAATTGCACACCGTCCCTCGTCGGCCCGCCCGATCCAGCGCGCGATCGGCAGTACCTCGGAACCTGGCTCGGGCAGGGATACGCGGTCGCCGCGACGGATTACGTCGGACTCGGAACCCCCGGCATCATGTCGTACCTCGACGGCAAACTCGAGGCGCACAACGTCGTCGATTCGGTGAAGGCCTCGAGAACTGTCGAGAAGTCACTGTCCAACAAGTGGGTCGTCGTCGGGCAGTCACAGGGCGGTGGTGCAGCGATCACCACCGCGCGCTACGCCTCCGAGTTCGGCGGCCCCGACCTCGATTACCGGGGAGGCGTCGGGACCGGGGTGCCGGCAAACATCGAACTTGCGCTTCTGCCCGCAGGCCCTGGCTTTCTTCCCATCGCCGTCGGTAAAGGCTTGACGACGTACCTGCTGTACATCCTTGCGGGGTTGCGTTCGGCTCATCCGGAGATCGACATCGACTCTTACCTGACGCCCCTCGGACGCGAGACCGTCGACCGAGCTCAGACACTCTGCGTCCTCGAAGCAGAGGAAGAGTTCGACGGCATTGTCAGCGGCGACTTGTTCTCTCGCCCGCTCAACGAGATACCGAACTTCTACGGACTGATCAACGACTACATGGGGGTTCCGTTCACAGGCTACGACCGACCGGTGTTCATCGCTCAAGGTCTCTACGACACGGATGTGCCTGCGCCGTCGGCACTTTCGTTGGTTGCGCAGATGATCGCCAACGGTCAGCCGGTAACGTTGCATACGTATCCCACCGACCACAGCGGCGCGATGCTCGCATCACAGGCAGACTCGATCCCGTTCGTCGCAGGGCTCTTTCGTTAGGTGCTCGGTGGTGTGAGACTGAGGGTATGGACCAGCGAATTCACTTCCTGACCCTCGCAACTCCCGACCTCGACGCTGCGCGCACGTTCTATTGCAACGGGCTCGGGTGGACGCCTCTGCTGGACGTGCCGGGCGACATCATCTTCTTCCAAACCGCACCCGGGTTGGTACTAGGACTGTTCGACGCCCAGAAGTTCGTCGAAGACATGGGACACAGCGGCGGCCCTGCTTCGGTGAGCGGCCTGACGCTCTCGCACAATGTCGACAACCCCGAGGCGGTCGACGCAGTTGTCTCAGCAGCCTTGGAAGCCGGTGCGACGCTGATCAAGTCACCTCGCCGCGCGGACTTCGGCGGATACCACGGACACTTCGCAGACCCCAACGGATTGATCTGGGAAATCTGTCACAACCCCGGCTGGCGCATCGACGACAACGGGAACGTCCGGTTGACCGAGGTGTCATAACGGGTTCGGGTCGGGGTTGGTGTTCGATCGGCTATCTGGGCCCGTCCTGGCCGATCACGGCAGCGTTCGAGTCATCGACATCAGCAGTCGCGTCGAAGAACTTCCGGAAGACCGCTTGCATTGCCATCACGACGTCGATGTGGCTTTGGAGGACGTCGACCAGGTTGTTTTGGCCACCGACGGCCTTCAACGAAAATTTCTTGGCCAGTGCAATGCCTGAGGGGAATTCGCCCATTCCTCGAACATTGCCGAGGAGAGCCGCTTTCTGTTTCTGAACCCTCAGTACGGACAGGTAATCTTCGCACGCATGATTGCAATCTCGGGCAGCAGTTGGTTCGAGAAACAATTGTCCGGCATCGGCGGCGGTCGCGAGGTCGCCCCAGTGCTGAAGTGGTGAATCGATGGCCATTGTGGTCCTTTGCAGTCAGACTGGTGCGGGGAGGTAGCTCTCTAGATCGGCTGCGTGGCTCAGGAGTATTGGACACGGGTGGGAATGTGGTGTCAGACCTCCCATGGCGTAGACGGAAAGCTGTACAAGGCCCTCCTCCGTGTCGATAGCTGCGTCACACCCGTCACCCTGGTCCACTCCGTTGTATCGGAATTGAATAGCTTTTCGGCTACCGATATCGACGTCTTCGATATCTAAATAGTCCGGGTTGCGACGGGCATCATCTATCGAATACTGCAAGGAAAACAAGATACTGAAGTAGTACCAAGCGTCACCTGCAGGTCCGGACCAGGTGCAGAGGGTCCACTCGTGGACATTGATTCCTTCGCCCCACCCGACTTGCTTTTCTTCCGGATCCAACCCTGTGGCCGCGATGGCGGAGTCGGGGATACTGCAGGGCTCGAATTGCTCGGTGATCCCTGGGACTCCTGCGATAGCTATGCCGTCTACAGGCTGGGCGCAGGCGCACAACATTGTGGCTACCGCCAGAACTGCCGGCCATCGGCGCTGCATCGGACCCCTATCCGTTGGACTCGTCGATAGGTTAGACGCGGGGTCGCGGGATTTGGTTCCGTCTTTCTGCATCTTCGTCGGATCGGCCGTATGGCTTCGAGGAACGTCGACCAGGCTGTCGGGGCCCAGTGAGCTTTGAGCAAGAACTTGCTTACCGCCGGCGCCGCGTTGCTAACGTTCGTGCCGCGTCCTGGCTAGCTTGCTGGCAACTGCCCTCGAAGTGCGCGGTCGATGCTGTCATCCCCGCAGATACTCCTCGCAAGGATTTCAAGGTCGGCGGCGCGACGAAGGTGACTGCCGCCCTCAACTGGAAGCACGACCCCGGTGACCCAGCCAGATTCCGGACCGGCAAGGTAGCGCACAGCTTCGACGATATCGTCGACGGTACCCATTCGCGTAAGAGGCTTCTCCCGCAACACTTTTTCCCGCTGCTTTTCATCCGAGGCAATGAGGCCTGGTTTCGCGGCCTTCGTCGGTACGAGCCCTGGTCTCACCGCGTTGACTCGGACTTCGAGCGCGCCCAACTCGTCAGCTGCCACTCGCACCAGCGCTTCGAGTGCTGCTTTGGCGATGGAGTAGGACCCCATAAAGGGAAATGAGTAGCCACCAGCGGTCGAGGACAGGCAAATTATCGAGCCACCGCCGTGCGACACCATCGCGGCTGCGCTGTGCCGAATCGCCAGTAGCGAGGTGAGAACATTGCGTTCGAAGTCCGAGCTGAGGACTTCGCTCTCCAGACTCATTACGGGTGCCACCGTGCCACCGCCGACAGTGCACACGCAAATACGTAACGGGGTCTGGTCCGCAACCGCCACCGCTCTGGCCACGTCCTGCTCATCGGCAGAGTCACCCACGACCCAGTTCACGGGCGGAGCATCTTTCACGGCAGACGACACTGACTCAGCAACGCTTTTCAGTGTCAATTCTGTCCGCCCCATCAGAGTTACAGCCGCCCCATCTCGAGCTAGGCGTAACGCGATCCCGGCCCCGAAACCTCCAGCACCGCCCGTAATCAAAGCTCCAGAGCCAGCAAGCGTCTTAGCCATGATTCTCAACCTTCCGATACGTGAGCGAACATAACAAGGACGGTGCGGATAATAGGTATCTAAAAAATATGATTCTTACTCGACGGACGCTGGCGCAAATGCGAGCCGAAGAATTCTTTACTCTACTCGGTGAGTATCGAACCCGATATTTTATCTTTAGGACCTTTTCTTTTGCGCTCAGTTCGTCGCAGGTACTGATTGATGTGGCTCAGCAAGATATTGGGTAGAAATCGTTAATTGATCTCTTCCCTGCACATCCGAAATGTACCGTGAAGAAGTGGGAATGAGTCGCGTAAATTTTGTACCACATTCGATGGTATGGCGCAAATAGTCAGGAGCATCATCGCGATGATAGGCCCTTTCGCATTGCGAGCACCGCGAATTCTCGTGCGGGCCGAGTCGCTGTCTCGCTGAACGGGAGTCAGCCGATGTTCGACGCCCAGGCGTGATTGGTTTCGCGAGTGAAGGGTCCTCCAGGGCAAGGATGGTTGGTGGCATCGCACAACAGTCCCGATCGTCAGGGTTGGAAAAAGTAGGGAGAGAAATGAAGACGTTGGTAGTCGGCGGCACCGGCATGATCGGTACTCATATCGCCGCAGTTCTGCGTGAGCAGGGAAACGACATCACGGTAGCCGCGCGTACCGCACCGAAGCCGGGTTCTCTCGCATCGGAGTTCCCAGTGATGCTCGGTGACTACAGTGCCGGCACCTTCTCGCTTCAGGATCTCGCACCCTTCGAGGCTGTGGTTTTCGCGGCCGGCAACGACATCAGACACATCCCCCGGGGCATCGACACTGCCGACTTCTGGGAGAAGACGCAGAGTGGCGGCGTGCCCCGGTTTGTCGCGCTCGCCAAGAAGGCTGGCGTCCGCCGCCTGGTTCAGATCGGCAGCTATTACCACCAGGTCCTTCCGAAGCTGGTCGAGTCCAATGAATATGTTGCGGCCAGGTGTCTTGCTGACGAGGGCTCACGAGCGCTGGCAGACGCGGATTTTACCGTGTCGACGCTCAACCCACCGTCGATACTCGGAGCCAATCCGGGGGGCACCATGTCGGGTTTGGGTAAAGTTCTGGCCTGGAGCGCGGGAAATTTGCCGGACATCCCCAACTTCGCCCCTGCCGGCGGAACCAACTACATGTCCGCACGGTCCCTCGCGGAAGCCGTTCGGGGCGCACTTCAGCACGGTGAATCGAAGGCATATCTCATCGGCGACGTAAATCTGACGTTCCGCGAGTACTTTCAGACGATCTTCGACGCCGCGGGCAGTGAGATCCAGCTCGAGGAGCGGGATGAGGAACACCCCCTTCTGCCGGATGCGTTCATTGTGCAGGGCCGCGGCAACACAATCTCCTACGAGACTGATGCCGTCGAGACTGCGACCCTGGGCTACACCCAGGGCGATGTCAAACGGGTGATCAGCGAACTAGTCGCGGCCACCAAAGCTCGAGGCTGACTGCGGAAGTAGACATGCGGATCTTTACCTTTGAAGAATAGGACTGATCGAAATTACTATAGAAATTGTCGATTACATCGCTTTGTCCGACCTGGTCAATCGATACGCTTCACTTGTGGACAGCCGATCTTTCTCCGACGTAGCCAGCCTGTTCGCAGAGGACGGCGAGCTGATCGTTCCCGAGCCGCCGAGCAGCATGGCGCCGGTGAAGAGACTTTTCGGTAGGGAAAGTATCAAAAGCGAATTATCTCGGTTGATCGACTTCGAGTTGACATTCCATGAACTGGTCGGAACGGTATTCGAATTGGGCGACAGCCCGGAATATGCATACGGAAAAATTAAATGCGTTGCGCATCATGTCATGCGGAAGGGGTCGGAAAACACCGATTTGATGTGGCATCTGCACTATAGCGACAGCTACCGTAAAATCGACAATAAATGGCATCTTGCGCGACGCGAAATATGCATCGATATGATCGATGTTCGGTCCATCAAACGAGTGAGATCATAATCTTCCTTGGAACGGCCGAGGGTGCTGGATCGATCGGCTGGCCCCGCCGCGCGAAACCACACAGCGGGATTCACGGTGGTGAACGGTGCCGCCTTCGCTACCGTCGGTCGGTATGAATGTTCAACGTAGCGAGTGGTCCGATCGCCAACAGATCCACGATGTCGTGTTGCGGTACTGCCGCGGGATCGACCGGCTGGATTTCGATCTCGTCCGGTCTGCCTACCACGTGGACGCCATCGACCACCACACCGGTTTCGAGGGCACGCGTGAGGATTACATCGCCTGGGTCGAACCCAAGTTGAGGGCTCGGCGCGGTGGGACGATGCATATCCTCGGCAATCATCTGGTTGAACTGCTCGGCGATAGTGCGATCAGCGAGACGTACGGGACGTCGGTTCACTGGGGCGAACCTGCCGACGATTCCCGGGTGAATTTCACCAGCGGGGTGCGATTCATCGACCACTTCACTTGGAGAGACGGCCGGTGGGCTATCGCCGAGCGGTGGGCTGTGCGGGAATGGACCCGATCGGATGCCGGCCGGCTGATGCCCCAAGAGGGTGCGGGACCCTCTGGAAGCAGGGACGGGGACGATCCGTTGATTCGGCTTCAGCGAACGCTACACGCAACGGAGGCCGAGGCATGAAGGTAGGAATCAGCTCGCCGATCGTGGCGTTGGCAGGCCATCGTCCCGCATGGGAGGCCGCCGCCGGTACTGCCGAGCTCGTCCAGGTCGCTCAGGCCGCCGATCGACTCGGGTACGAGTACATGACGTGTGGTGACCATGTGGCCGTACCGCCTGGGCTCCCGCGCGGCGAACGCTTCTACGACCCCCTGGCGACCTTCTCGTTCCTGGCGGGGCAGACGCGCCGACTCCGGTTCATGCCGTACGTGTTGGTTTTGCCCTTCTACCACCCGTTGGAGATCGCCAAGCGGTACGGGACACTCGACCATCTCAGCGATGGGCGATTGATCCTCGCGTTCGGAGTGGGGAATCTGAAAGAGGAATTCGACATGCTCGGAGTCCCCTTCGAGGACCGCGGGCCGCGAGCCGACGATGCCCTCCGGGCACTGCGGGCAGCGTTGTCCGGCAGACAGGTGTCGTACGACGGTCCGTACTACTCGTTCCAGGATATGGTGGTCGACCCACACGCCGCTCAGTCTCGGGTACCGATGTGGATCGGTGGACACAGCGAGCGCGCCTTGCGCCGCGCGGTGACCCTTGCCGACGGTTGGGCCCCGGCTCCGCAAGCCTTCCGTGGACCGACTCCGGAACTGATGCGGCAGATGCTCGACCGGCACGACCTGCCGGAGGGTTTCGATGTCGTCTTCTCCCCGGGCGAACGCCTGGACCCGACCGAGGAGCCTGGCCTGGTAAATGAGGTCATCGCCACCGCAGAGAAGGCAGGGGCGACCCGGATCAACCTGACGGTTCGGCACGAATCGCTTGCCCATTACCTGGAGCAGCTCGAAGCATTCGCGGAGATTGCCGGCCTCGACATCCAGTTGGACCAGGCGGCGAATTCCAAGGGGCACTGAACAATTGTGGTTCTACCGGCTGTCCTGTCGGAAAGGTGGAGGGGCCCTGGGGCCTCAGCTTCTGAAAGAGAGCTACAGCCACTTCTGTCGCTTGAAGGTGACATACAGTGCGCTCGAGCAGAGGACCATCGCCAGTAGTGCAAGCGGGTATCCGATCTGCACGCTCAGTTCCGGCATGACCTCGAAGTTCATTCCGTAGATCGCGGCGATCAGTGATGGCGCGAACAGAATGGCGCCCCATGACGAGATCTTCTTCACTTGCTCGTTTTGTTCCAGGCTGACTTGCGTCATGGCGCGAATTTCATCGTTCTGCTGCTGGGCGACCATCGTCGAATTGACCGAGAGTGCGTTCTGCAGGTTCGACCGGAATGTTTCGACGCGTTCTGCGATCCGAACGCAGTGGTCGAGCACATCGCGCAGGTTGCGTTGGAGTTCGATGTCGACGTGGTACTTGTCCGAACCTTTGGCGAGGTGCTCGATCATCGTCACCAGTGGCCCGGTTGCGCGTTGGAACTCGGTGACCTCACGGGAGAGGGTGTAGATGCGTCGGGACACCGATTCGTCTCTCGAGAACAGTTGGTCCTCGATTTGGTCGATGTCGAGCTGGAGTCCCTCGACCACGGGCTCGTACTCGTCGACGACTTGGTCGAGGATGGCGTAGAGCACAGCCTCGGTACCTTGGCGGAGCAGTGCGGGTGTTTTCTCTAGTCGTTCGCGCACCACTTTGAGGTCCGGTGATTCGGCGTGCCTGATGGTGATGACGAAGTCCGGACCCAGGAAGATGTGAAGTTCGCCGAATTCGACCTTCTCGGTTTCGTCGATGTACCGAGCAGGTCGAAGTACGACGAACAGTTGGTCGTCGTAACGTTCGAGTTTCGGACGCTGGTGTGCGGCGATGGCATCCTCGACGGCCAGGCGGTGGAGGCTGAATTCGTCAGCGACGGAGTCGATTTCGTCGACCCCCGGGCGGTACATGCCGATCCAGGCCATCCCTTTGCGTTGCCGCATCACCTCGTAGGTGATGTCGAGACTGGCCGGGTTGGCTGTCCTCTTGCCGTCGACGTACACGGCGTTGTCGACGATCGGCAACGTGAACCCAACCTTTCCTGTGGCGCTCCTCGAATGAACTCAGCGTGCCACAGCAGTGGTGAATGCGGCCATGGGACGCTTACCGGGTGCTCGTGGATGTGTTGGGTTATGTGGGAATCGCGGCGTTCGCGGCGTCGGGCGCTCTGATCGGTGTTCGTAAACGCCTCGATCTCTTCGGTGTGTGCGTCGTCGGAATCACGACGGGAGTCGGTGGCGGCATCATCCGCGATCTCCTGCTCGGGATCCACCCGCCGACGTCGCTCGATCAATGGCCGAATCTCACAGTCGCGCTCGCCACGTCGCTGGTGGTGTTCGTTGCGCATCCGGTCATCGATCGTGTCTGGAAAGGCGTTCTTCTCTTCGACGCGTTCGGCATGGGCTTGTTCGCGGCGACGGGTGCGACGATCGCGTTGGAGAGCGGGGGCAGTTCACTCGCAGCGTGTCTCATCGGTGTGACGACCGCGGTGGCGGGAGGCGTCATTCGGGACGTCCTGGTCAACGAGGTTCCGCTGCTGCTTCGGCGCGATCTGTATGCGGTGCCGGCACTGCTGGGTTCGGCGGCGGTTGCGGTGACGGAAGCGATCGGATGGACCGAGAATATCGGCCTGGTCATCGGCACGATCACGGCGACAGGGCTGCGCGTCCTCGCTTTGTGGCGACGGTGGAATCTGCCGATCGCCCGACGCTTGCCTGCCGAGGACTAGAACACAATGGGACCCTTCTCAGACATATCTCAGTCCTTCAGGACAAACTAGACGAATGCGCATTCTGGTTGTCGACGACGATCGAGCGGTCCGTGACTCGCTCAGGAGATCCCTCACCTTCAACGGTTACACCGTCGACATTGCTGTCGACGGTCTGGACGCACTCGAGAAGATTGCCGCGGAACGCCCTGATGCGCTGGTACTGGACGTGATGATGCCTCGTCTCGACGGTCTCGAAGTCTGCCGACGTCTGCGCAGTGTCGGCGACGACTTACCGATTCTGGTGCTCACTGCCCGTGACTCGGTGTCCGAGCGCGTGGCCGGTCTGGACGCCGGGGCCGACGACTATCTGCCCAAGCCGTTCGCGCTCGAGGAATTGTTGGCTCGACTGCGTGCGCTGCTTCGACGCACTGCGATGGAAGCCGACGGCGAATCGGAGGCAATGGAGTTCGCTGACCTGTCGCTGGATCCGGTCACCCGAGAGGTGACGCGAGGGGAGCGGTCGATCAGCCTCACGCGTACCGAGTTCTCGCTCATGGAAATGTTGATCATGAACCCGCGTCGAGTGCTGACGCGCAGTCGAATCCTCGAAGAGGTGTGGGGATACGACTTCCCGACGTCGGGGAACGCTCTCGAGGTGTACGTCGGCTATCTGCGACGCAAGACCGAAGCAGAGGGGGAGTCTCGGCTGATTCATACGGTCCGAGGAGTCGGTTACGTGCTCCGCGAGACGCCTCCGTAATGGTTGCTCCCTTCGGGCGTCGGCCGCCCGCGCGGGCGGTGTCGGACCCGTCGGCGATGCGTCCTCCGATGCCGTTGACGCGGACGGTGTCGTTGCGTTGGCGGGTGACGTTGTTGGCCGCGTCGGTGGTCGCTATCGCTGTGGCGGTGATGGCGATTGCGGCTTACGCCGTCGTGTCGCGAGCGTTGTACGGTGACGTCGACAACCAGCTTCGTAGCCGGGCAGATGCGTTGATCAACAGCAATCTGGTGACGTTCGACCCCCGCTACGTTGCCGGTGCAACGCTTTACAGCACCGACGTCTCGGTTGCGCTGATCTATCCCGATCTCACCAAATATGTGCCGCCGGGTTCCATGGTGCCGATCGGAGCCGCAGAAGTTGCTGTCGCCGAGGGTAAGAGTGATCTTTCGTTGCGGACGGTCGACGGGCAACGGGTGCTCAGCCAGCGCACGCAGGACGGCAGCACAATTGTCATTGCGCAACGGCTTTCACCCACCGGTGAGGTACTGGATCGACTCGCGTGGGTTCTGCTGTTCGTGGGTGGTGGCGGTGTCGCACTTGCGGCGGGCGCTGGAATGGCTGTGGGCCGCACCGGTTTACGCCCGATTGCGCGGTTGACCGCAGCCGCCGAACGCGTCGCCCGTACCGATGATCTGACGCCGATTCCGGTCACCGGCGACGACGAATTGGCTCGTCTCACCGAGAGTTTCAACACGATGCTCCGCGCCTTGGCGGAATCGAGAGGCCGTCAGAGTCGACTCGTCGCCGATGCCGGTCACGAACTCCGTACCCCGTTGACCTCGCTTCGCACCAACATGGAATTGCTGATCGCCGCGGGCCGCCCCGGCGCCCCGTCGATTCCGGACGAGGACATGGCCGAGTTGCGCACCGACGTCGTCGCGCAGATTCAAGAATTGTCCACACTCGTTGGAGATCTCGTCGACCTTGCCCGTGAAGACACACCTGAGACGGTATTCGAGCGCGTGGATCTTGCCGATGCCGTCGCCCGCAGTCTCGAGCGTGTACGACGGCGTCGCAACGAAATCGCCTTCGTCGCGACCCTCGAGCCGTGGTTCGTCTACGGGGATCAGGCCGGGTTGTCGCGAGCGGTGCTCAATGTTCTCGACAACGCTGCCAAGTGGAGTCCTGCAGGCGGTGAGGTTCGCGTGGTGATGCGCAAGATCGGTGAGGGGCTCATGGAACTCACCGTCGACGACGGCGGGCCGGGGATTCCCGAGGAGGATCGCGAGCTCGTGTTCGATCGCTTCTACAGATCGACTGCGTCGAGGTCGATGCCAGGGTCCGGGCTGGGGCTTGCGATAGTTCGGCAAGTTGTGGTCAAACACGGCGGCACCATCGGTGTGGAGGTGTCCGAACGTGGGGGTGCGCTGATTCGAATCGTGTTGCCGGGTGAGGTGGATCCGCACATCGTGCCTACGGCTTCGGATATCTGACTTTCTCGTTCCGGATTGGATTCAGAGAGTCTCGGGAAATCAATAGGTACATCTCAGCACGCTCTCAGAAGTAACCGGCATTGTTACCGATAACAACGCGGGCGACCTCTACCGAGGTTTCTACTGAAAGAAGTACTCACTGATGACCGACGATCGCACAGACTCAGGGCAGAACCCCGAGCGTCCAGCGGCTGAGCATCCCACTGCGCAGAGCCCCTCGGATCAGCACTCCACCCAGCAGTTTCCTCCGCAGCAACCTCCATATGGCCAACAGCAGGCCGCCGGGCAGTACGGGAGCCCGTCATACGGTCAGAATCCGTACCCCCAGCAGGGGTACGGCTACAACCAACACGCTGCACCGCAGCATCATGAGGCGGCAACCCAGGCGCCTGCAGCGCTCAAGGCCCGGCCCGGCCGAACCACTCTCGTCGCCGGAGCTATCGCGCTGGTTCTGGTCGGCGGCGGAATCGGTGGCGCGGTAGGGGCAATGGCTACCAACAACGCCAACGGCACTGGCACCGTGTCCAATTCGCTCAACTCCAGTGCCACTGCGGCGCAGCCTGCCGCCAACTTCCCCGACGGCTCGGTCCAGGCCGTGGCGACCAAGGTTCTCCCGAGCGTCGTGCAGATTCAGGTCAAGGGCAGCCAAGCAGAGGGGGAGGGCTCCGGCGTCATCTTGTCTTCGGACGGACTCATCCTCACCAACAATCACGTCGCGACCGGTGCGGGAGCCAACGGCAAACTGAGCGTTGCTTTCTCGGACGGGTCGATTGCAGACGCCAAGATCGTGGGCGCGGATGCGGTGTCGGACATGGCTGTCATCAAGGCAGAAGGCAAGACAGGCCTGACGCCCATCGAACTCGGCTCTTCGTCGAATCTCCAAGTAGGGCAGCAGGTTGTGGCAATCGGTTCACCGCTTGGGCTCGCCGGAACTGTGACGACAGGCATCGTGTCCGCGCTGAACCGCCCGGTGTCGACCAGTGGTGAGTCCGGTAACCAGAACTCGGTGATCGATGCCATCCAGACCGATGCCGCCATCAACCCCGGTAACTCGGGTGGCGCACTGGTCAATACCGACGGTCAGCTGATCGGCATCAACACCGCCATCGCCTCGCTCGGCGGAAGTCAGTCCTCTGGTGCACAGAGCGGATCGATCGGACTCGGCTTCGCGATCCCGGTCGATCAGGCCAAGCGCATCGCCGACGAGCTGAGCAAGACCGGTAAGGCGACGCAGGCCATGATCGGCGTGCAGGTTCCCTCGAAGGACGACGCGAACGGTGCGACGGTAGTGGAAGTGACCGCGGGCGGGCCGGCTGCCGCGGCGGGCATACCCAAGGGAGCTGTCATCACCAAGGTCGACGATCGAGTGATTTCCAGTGGTGACGCCCTCATCGCGGCCGTGCGCTCGCACGCCCCCGGTGATTCGGTGAAGATCACGTACAGCGAAGGCGGGAAGGACAAGACCGTCGACGTAACCCTCGGAACCGCCGAGCCGCAGACCGCCGCCGTCCAGGCGCCGCCGGAATCGGAGTCGCAGTCACCGCTGCAGATCCCCGGATTCCCCGGTGGCCGCTGATGTTGTCCGATACCGATCTCTTGGCGACAGTTGCAACGATTTACGCACAGCGTGAGACCGAACAGCGCGCTACTACTACGGTAAGCACTATGGAAATAGAGGCACCTCTGGCTGGACGGGCGTTGGTCGTGATCGTGGACGATCGGACCGCAAACAGCAGCGAACAGGACTCGACCGGCCCATTGGTCACAGAGTTGCTCACCGAAGCAGGATTCTTGGTCGACGGCGTGGTTGCCGTGACGTCGGATGAGGTCGATGTGCGCAATGCGCTCAATACCGCTGTCATCGGTGGCGTCGATCTTGTCGTATCGATCGGCGGGACCGGAGTTTCGCCGCGAGATGTGACGCCGGATGTCACTGCCGAGGTTTTGGACAGAGAGATTCCGGGCATCAGCGAGGCTCTTAGATCGTCCGGGATAGCGGCGGGCACTCTCGACGCCGGTCTGTCCCGTGGGCTCGTCGGAGTTTCCGGCAGCACGTTGGTGGTCAATCTCGCGTCCTCGAGGGCCGCGATCCGTGACGGCATGGCGACGTTGACCCCGTTGGCGAAACAGGTCATCGCCGACCTTTCCGTCCTGGACGCCTGAGTAGGCGGCCTCCATCTATGGCCGAGCACAAAAACGACATGCACGACGACGAGAGCCGAGCCCGAATCGAACGGGCTCGGCTCGCTCGTATCTTCGGGGACGTCCTCCCCGAGACGACAAGTGATGAACGGACGGGCTCAGAGGACACGAGATCGGACGAGTGGTTCGATCGGGAGCGTCCGCCACACCACTTTTGATGTGATCTAAGACACGTTTTTCGCGTCGCATCGAACAAGTGTTCATTCGTTGTTTACGTGTTTTTAGCACTGTTTGTCAGCCCGAAATGGGTGTCGCGCTTCCGATCACGATGATTCCAAACCCCGCATTCGGGGCGTTCGGCATCGGTGTGAGCCTTGTTACTTGAGTGTCTGCCCACTTCAAACCATGTGCGGTCTTCGGTGAGGTTTGTGACGGGTCGGCCACGGGCGTCAGCAATGTGATCCGCGTTACTCGTCAGTATGTTGTCAAACTCGTTCACCTGCCCGAAACACATCACGAATGGGACACCTCCGACGTGAATTCGTAGGGATTGTCACGATCCGGCAACTCCTCTAATGTTCCCCTCAGCTTCCAACTTCAAGGACGTGGACTTACACGTTCGACGCTCTTGGG
This sequence comes from Rhodococcus sp. PAMC28707, assembly GCF_004795915.1. NCBI lineage: Bacteria > Bacillati > Actinomycetota > Actinomycetes > Mycobacteriales > Nocardiaceae > Rhodococcus > Rhodococcus sp. PAMC28707. Next base: position 1,157,429 of record NZ_CP039253.1, on the reverse strand, counting down.
TCGGAACTGACAAAGAACGCGATCCGAGGATCGAAGTTCTGCTCGGGGATTCTCGGCAATGCTGCCGTCGTGAACCGAGGGTGAAAGCCACAAGCTTCCCGTGCGACTGTGCTGGGACTGAACATGATGAGGAAAAAATGACGGAGATCCAGAAGTCGCGGCGTAGCCGTGGGTTCAAGTCCATGAGCGTTGCAGTTGCAGCAGGCGCTTCGGTTATCGGCCTGGTACTCGGTACCGGTACCGCTTCCGCAGCAGTCGACAGCACCAACACGGTCGTCGACGCCAACGGAAACACCATCACCGTGTCGCTGTCCGACACCTTCATCAACAGCGTGTCGCCGCTCGACGGCAACCCGCTCACCCGTGAGTGGTTCGCCAACGGCACCGCCGGCTGGACCGTTACCGGACCTGACGCCGCAGACTTCGACGGCACCGTGGCCATCGGCTACCAGGTCGGCTACCCTGCCAGCCTCGGCGGCAAGATCACGTTCGATTACAAGACGCCGTCACTCGGTGCCACTATCTCCCAGTCCGGTCCTTCAGTGACCGTCGGCGACATCGTCCCCCGGGTCGGCTTCTCGGCTGATATCGCTCCCGGACCTGGCATCGTCGACGCTACCGCTGCTTCGGGCAGTGTCCAGGGCACCGAGGGTGACGCCGAAGGCGCTTCGGGCACCATTCAGATCGCCAACGCTCACGGCACCGCGACCGGCATCCTCGGCAACGTTCGCGTTCGCCCGTATGTCTCGGTCACCAGCTCCACCGGTGACGTTGCTGTCACCTACGGTGTCCCGTGGACCTTCAACTGATCTCGATCGGTTGATCGAAAGCTTCACACCCCAGCGCTGATGCGCTGAACCCGATCGGGCCCGTCCGGAGTTATTCCGGACGGGCCCGATTTGTTCGTCCCCAACTTCCTCTGAATGCGTGCACCGAACCCGGCGGGCTCCGGTGCACGAGAAACGGCTGATAATTAATGCGCTTCACTTTCATTCCCGTCGTAGCTTTTGCCGGCATGGTTGCTCTAGTCGGTTGCGGCAGTGGCGAATCGGCGGACAGCTCGGCCTCGGGCGCGAACGCCGATGTCTGCGCACAGTTCAAATCTGCGCACGACGAACTGACGACACTCGCCACAACCGGCCCCGGCGTCGGCGGGGACCCCGTCCAGTGGACCGCGGACAAAGACGCGGCGCTCGCCAAGATCTCCCCCCTCGCCGATCAGGCCGAGGGGGAGGTGAAGACGAACATCGAAGCGCTTGTCTCGGCGCTGCCGAAGGATTCGCTCGAACTCACCGAGGCCGACAGCGCCTCGGGTCAGGCATTCGTCGACAACTCGGAGGCGGTGGCAGCATCGTGCGGCAACGACGGTACGACGGTCACTTTGGCTGAGTTTCCATTACAAAAGTTCTGATCCTGGAGTGAACCGGGGAATTGTCACGCTTCTATGTGATTCGCATTGCACTTACTCCGTTTAGTTTCCCGTTCATCATCGTCGGGTCTAGGAGTGCACATGCTCGAGAAGAGCATGTGTGTAATCGGCTTCGTGGGTTGCGGGTTGGTGGGATTCGGGCGGTAGCTCACGCGACTGTGAGGTCTTGTACCAAAGGAGTTTCGAAATCTCACTATCCGAGGGATGGCGGTACAACCTCTCGGATGGTTCAGGTAGGCCGAAGGCCCGTTTCTGCTGAGGGGATCAGCAGAAACGGGCCTTCTGGGCTTGGGGGTACGCCTATTTGCTGTGCAACCCGCCGCCCGAATCATCGGCATCGGCTATTGCCTCGCCGCTGCCACCGGTGTCATCCGCGGGTGTCGAAAGCCTGCGGCCGACGTCGGTTCCACCGGCCAGCATGTCTCGAATCTGAACGAGGACGTCTACGTCGCTGAGTTCCTTGTCGGGCTCGCTGACGAACCGCTTCTTGGCGGTGGTCACCGGCAGGACGAGTACGAAATACACCACTGCAGCGAGGATGATGAAGTTGATGACCGCCGTGATCACGGCGCCTACATTGACGAATGTCTCAGGGCTCGAGGTGATTTTGAATCCCCACCCGTATTCGTTGGAACCGCCGAGGGCCGCGATGAGCGGGTTGACGATGTTGGTCGTGAACGCGGTGACGATGGCGGTGAACGCAGCTCCGACGACCACCGCGACGGCCAGATCGACGACATTTCCGCGGAGCAGGAAGTCCTTGAATCCCTTGAGCATATTTCTCCTCGAGTCCAGTCGAGCCGATGGACGGCATAGCACTATTGGAAAAAGGGTAACGGAATGAGGGACGTTCAGGGCATAACTTGGCTGGTCCTTCGATTGTCGTCTCTATAACGGTCTTGTAAAATTTGATTCCGTTTGTTCATGACGGCATGCCGAATGTCCAGTACCCTTCCCGAGGAAACGCCTCGCTTCATGTGAGGGCGGTCGGATCTCGAAGTCTTTTCAAGTTGACGCTGCATGAGGGGAACCATGAACGAGTCTCGCTTTTCCGCGCTGCGCAGGTTCGGCAGGCTGGCCGCGCTCGGTGCCGTGGCATCCGTCGCTATCGGACTGCTGTCCACCGGTGCCGCCAACGCAGAAACTTTCGTCCCATTGGCCAACGGCGAGAAGGTAGTCGGCCCCTACAAGATTGCGCACTTCGACGAGTCCGCAAAGGTTGCGCCTCAAATTGCTTTCAACGGACTGAACCGAAACGCGTGGGCCACCGGCACGGCCCTGTCCGAGGTCCCCGAAGGCTCGACCGGAACATTGAAGACCGGTTACCTGGTTGGCTGCCAGCTCGATATGACCGACCTCGAATTCGGGTTGAATTTCGATGCCGGAATCGAGGGTGGCAACACCAACATCATCACTCTGTTTCCCATCCCGTTCTTGATCGGCGGAGAAGGCAATACCGAGAACAAGATCGGTGGCGGCGCCGACTTCGACATTCCGTTGCAGGACCGCGAAGTCGCCGCGATCGAAATAGCATCCAAGGATGTGTTGGGACCGACTACGGCAATCCAGTACCAGGACGTCGCGATCTCGGTCCAGAACTGCGGAGGATTCGCCCAGGCGCGGTCCTACACGACACTCGAGCTCACCGGAAACTACCGATACAAGGGAACTCTGTACGGCCAGCCGTTCAGCCTCGGCTGAGACTTTCGAAACTTCGCAGGACCTAGAGGGGAACAGACACAGTGAAGAACAGCAGAACTGTTGCTGCGCGCATCGCAGCACTCGGGGCAGTCGGAGCCCTCGCAATCGGATTCTGGTCGGCAGGTGCAGCGAGCGCGGATACTTTCGTACCGTTGCCTGACAACGAGATCAGCAAGACTCTCATCGACGGAACAGTGGTGACCGTCAAGGGCTTCGGCCAGAGTGGGCTCATCTCTCCGTCCATGGGCGCAACGCCGACACAGCGCAACGTATGGGTGACGGGCAACTACACCGTCGAGACCTCCAACCCCGGTGGCGGCAAGATCGAACCAGGCTTCCTCGTCGGATGCCAAGTCGATTTTGCAGCAGGCATCGGCGGCGGGGTAGGCGCCACGTTCGGTCAGGGCAATACCATTTCGCTCGAACCGGGTAACTTGAGTTCGCTGAAGATCGACCGGACGCAGCCGAACACCTACGAGATCGGCGCGGGCCTCAACCTGGAGCTCGCGCCGGGACAGCTCAACGACGTCAAGCTGGTCGCCGACGAGACAAATGCGAAGATCGATGGCATCACCGTTGCGACCGAAACGGACAACGACTTCCCGTTCGAAGGCAACGGAGGCGGATTCACTTTCGCCGACGAAACCTTGAGCGTGTCCGGTTGCGCAGGCTTCGCAGAGGCCCGCTCGTACGTGGATGTCACCATCGAGAACGATGCAGTTACCTCGACCGTCACTCTCTGGGGACAGCCCTTCAGCATCGGTTGATGCGAGGGATCAAGATCTCACGAGTTTCTGTGATCTGTCTCAGGAGTCGATGCGCAAACTCGTGGCGGGATACGATGCCGCTATGAGTCGTCACAGAGTCGCTGCTTGTGCGCCTTCGAGCGACTGGATCGAAGGCGTACTGGGCAAGCGGCACCGGTTGTCCGAGTTCTACGATCCGGCCGCCACGCGCGCAGACCAATCTGACCTGCTCTGGATGTTTTCCAAAGCAGGTGACGTCGAGGACACTGCGTACCGTGCAGACGCGCAACGAAACCTTGCGACGTCCGCGGCTTCACGTGTGCTCCGGGAAGTCTTCGCGGAATTCGATTCCTACGTCCTGAGCCTGACCGAGCAGCGCACCATCGAGCATCGACCTTTGCGCTCGGAGGACAGTCTGCACAGCGATGTCTTCCTCGAGAGCCACGGCCGTGAGAGCAACTCGGACACCTTCGGCGTCAAAATCGTCTTCACCGATCGGATCGGCGCACTGGTATTCACCACTTTCGCGACCTACGCCGGTCACCTCGATGCCCGCTCGGCAGACGTCGACGACACAGCGGCGTCGGATATGAAGGATCCGCCGTCGGAAGGCATGCACGGGCTCACCGTCAGTGAAACGTCACGGTCAGTGAGCTGACCAAGGACGCGGCGGCCACAGCCGTCGCATCCTCAGGTGACATCGCCACAAGCACCACTCGGTCACTGCTGCGCTGACGCGCGTCCTTCTCCGAAATCAGAACGACGACGGAATCCGTCGTCAATATACGCGCGCTCTGTTCACCGCCGTCCCCGTCGGCATGGACAGTCAGCACATCGACGATGTCGCCCTCCCGTAAGAGATCTGTGACCGCGGCGTCGGTCAGCCGGACGGGCACGATTCGGGCGTCGGCGGAACCGAGAGCTGCCCCAGCCAACCGCGGAGTGAGGAGTCGAACATCGGTGAGAGGCTCACCGGCACGGATCGGGCCTGCCACGGTGTGGGCCGTGGCGTCGTCGACATCAGTGATCGCGCCCTCAGGGACAGTTCCAGGCTCGTAACCGGTAACTCGGATGTCCTCGAGCCCGAGTGGCCGCCCCGGAGCCAGGTCGCGGGCCGCAACGACAATCTGTACTCGATCTGTCGCGGCGGCATCCCTGACGAACAGCACAGCCGCCAGGAAGGCAAGGGCCCCGGCGGCCACGCGGCGGACAAGGACAGTACGAGTCCAGCCAGGCCGAACAAGGAGTCGATCCAACATCGTGGAGTCGAGACGGGAACGTCGCTGTGGCATGAAAGTCACCGTAACGACGGAAAGTGTGCATCAACAGAGAAACAGGCCTCGGCTGTGGATAACGCCGAGGCCTGTGGACAACTAAGAAAACTACGAGGTTGCTGCTGCTTTCGACGGTGTCGAAGAGGAGGTGCTCGGCGTCGAAGACGCGCTGCTCGAGCTGGATTCCTTGGCCTTCGTATCCGTCTTCGCCGGTGCCGAATCGCTCTTGTCGCTCTTCGATCCGCCCGCGCTTTCGCTGGCGGTGCTCGCTCCGCTACGACTGTCGGTCCGGTAGAACCCGGTTCCCTTGAAAACGATTCCGACCGAGTTGAACAGCTTCCGCAACTTGCCGCTGCACTGAGGGCACACGGTCAGTGAGTCCTCGCTGAACGACTGCACAATGTCGAACCGGTTCTCGCACTCGGTGCAGGCGTATGAATAGGTGGGCATCGATGTTCCTCCGCGCTGGTCCACTGGTCAACTGCTCGACTGGTCACCATGGAGATTTCGCCATTGCTAGTCGAGACCGCTGGTGTGCCGAAAAAACTGCTGGAACTTCTCCGAGAAGGAGAGAGCATTAGCACTCTACAGTCATGACTGCCAACGCTGCCATTCAGGCAGCTATTCCCGATTCAAGGCAATGAGACCCCCGGAAGGCGTCAGGGCGTGCGAAGCGCGTCGATCATGCGGTTCCTCGGGTAGCTCGTCCACCAGCTCCGAGTCGCGAACGACAGCGACGACGGGGATCCCCGGAGGCACCAGATCGAGTGTTCGATCATAGAAGCCGGCACCCCGACCCAACCTGACCCCGCGCCGATCGACGGCCAACGCGGGCACGAACACCACATCGCACGTAGCGACTCGCGCGGGAGGCAGTAGCGGTCCGGTCGGTTCGGACAGGCCGTAGGAAGCAGCCTTCAGGTTCTCACGCCCTGTGAACTCTGCCCACTGCAACGGCCCTGGCTCCCTGGCCACAGGGACCAGGACGATCGGGGATCGAAGGCGAAGCGCGTCGAGCATGTCGAGCGACCCAGGTTCGCTTCCCACCGGGATATATGCGGCAACAACGGACGCGCCACGCACCGAATCTGCTGCGGCATGACAGAGTTTCAGCGACTCGTCTTCACGTGTGAGCGCACTCGAGGCCCGACGAGAGGCTAGGACGCGTAGGCGCCACTCTTTCTTCGAGATCGGTTTCACAGTATTACCAGCAGCATCGTCTCTAGCAGCATGGGTCGAGCTTAGGCACCTCGGGAACAGTCGGCAGGCGCGGAGCGAGATCCGCGGTGACCATGGATAAGGTGGGCAGCATGACAGAAGCCGCAGCAGGCGCTCCGACAACGCGTGTCGGGCATCAAGGGCACTTCCGGACAGCGATCGTTCCGGCCGCCGGCATGGGGACACGCTTCTTGCCTGCCACCAAGACCGTCCCCAAGGAACTGCTTCCGGTCGTCGATACACCAGGAATCGAACTCGTTGCAGGTGAAGCGGCCGATTCCGGCGCCGAGCGTCTCGTGATCGTCACCTCGCCAGGCAAGGACGGTGTCGTCGCGCACTTCGTCGAGGATCTCGTTCTCGAGACGAAGCTCGAGAAGAGCGGCAAGTTGAAGATGCTCGCGAAGGTCCGCGTGGCACCCTCGCTACTCGATGTCCAATCTGTCGTGCAGTCCGAGCCGCTCGGGCTCGGGCATGCCGTCGCATGTGCCGAAGAAGTACTCGACGACGACGAAGACGCCGTGGCAGTCCTGCTGCCCGACGACCTCGTTCTTCCCCGCGGCGTGCTCGACGTGATGTCCCGGGTGCGGGCCAAGCGTGGCGGCACCGTGCTGTGTGCCTTCGAAGTACCCGAAGAAGACGTCTCCTCCTACGGAGTCTTCTCCGTCGAAACCGTCCCCGATGCGGTGAACCCGAATGTCCTCAAGGTCACCGGCATGGTCGAGAAGCCCAAGCGTGAAGACGCGCCGTCACTGTTCGCTGCGGCAGGCCGCTATCTACTCGATCGAGCGATTTTCGACGCCTTGCGACGCATCAAGCCTGGCGCTGGTGGCGAGATTCAGCTCACCGACGCCATCGCATTGTTGATCGATGAGGGCCATCCGGTTCACGTCGTCGTACATCGCGGTTCCCGACACGACCTCGGAAATCCCGGGGGATACCTACGCGCTGCGGTTGACTTTGCACTCGAACGCGATGATTACGGTCCGTCGTTGCGTGAATGGCTGACCGAACGACTGAGTGACGATTGGGCGCCGCAACTCACCACGTATGAATAGGCCCGTAGTACAGAGATAGAGAAGGGGCCAGATGCGCTCGGTTGAAGATCAGCAGACCAGAGTGACCGCTGCGGCGGTCGCTCCACGGCCTGTCCGAGTAGCGATTTCGGAAGCGCAGGGTTTGTTGTGCGCCGAGGAAGTGGTCACCGAGCGTCCACTGCCAGGTTTCGACCAAGCAGCCATCGACGGCTACGCCGTGCGCAGTGTCGATGTCGCATCCGCCGGAACCGACTTGCGCAACGAGGACGACGAGCGGATCGAATTGACGCTGCCTGTGGTCGGCGAGGTCACCGCCGGCTCACGGCAACCCATTCGGTTGCAACCGCGGCAGGCTGTTCGGGTGGACACCGGGGCACCGCTCCCGACGCTCGCCGACGCGGTACTCCCGCTGGACCGGACCGACGCGGGACGGGCACGCGTGCAGGTATATCGACCGGTGCGCTCGGGCGAATACGTCCGCAAGATCGGTGACGACGTACAACCGGGTGACGTTGCCGTGCGGGCAGGCACCATCATCGGCGCAGCCCAGGTCGGTCTACTCGCTGCAGTCGGGCGTGACAAGGTGCTGGTCCATCCGCGCCCGCGCCTGTCGGTCATTTCCGTCGGCGGAGAACTCGTCGACACCGATCGCACCCCGGGACCCGGCCAGGTCTACGACGTCAACTCCTATGCGCTCGCGGCCGCGGCACGTGATGCCGGCGCAGACGTCAACCGCGTCGGAATCGTCAGCGGTGACCCCAAACGGTTGCGTGAAGTTGTCGAAGGCCAGCTCATTCGCTCCGAGATCGTCGTCATTGCCGGTGCAGTCGGTGGCGGCGCCTCGGACAGTGTCCGGGAGGCTCTGTCGGACCTCGGCGATCTCGAAGTCGAACGTGTCGCGATGCATCCAGGTTCGGTGCAGGGTTTCGGGCAGCTGGGCCGCGACGAAGTACCGACCTTTCTCCTTCCTGCCAACCCGGTCAGTGCACTCGTGGTGTTCGAAATCATGGTTCGGCCGTTGATCCGCATCGCGCTCGGACGTCGCCAGCCGATGCGTCGCACCGTCACTGCGCGAACGGTCGCACCGATCACCTCGATCGAGGACCGCAAAGGGTTCCTGCGCGGTCAACTCATGCGTGACGAAGGCTCCGGTGAGTACCTCGTCCAGGCGCTCGGTGGTGCGCCCGGATCCTCCTCGCATCTGCTTGCCACTCTCGCCGAGGCCAACTGTCTCGTGGTTATCGAGCCGAATGTCACCGAAATCAGAACAGGTGAAGAAGTCGACGTAGCTTTCCTCGCCCAGCGGGGGTAGCGACTCCGCGGAGATGGTGCAGTGTCCTCGCCGAAGGCGCTAATGTCGACAGATGCCGCGCACGTGGTCGAGCCACCCAGGTTGGCCGGCAAAATTGGGACCTCTGACTGTTGCCGGGGGCAATGTCACTCTCCGTCCTGTGAAGCTTCGGGACGCGGGTGCCTGGAGTCGGCTCCGACTCCGCGATCGCGATCACCTGGAGCCGTGGGAACCGACCGGCGAGGGCTCGTGGGCCGCGCGACACCACATCTCGTCATGGCCCGCCTTGTGCTCCGGGCTCAAGTCCGAAGCACGTAAGGGCCACATGCTGCCGATGGCCATCGAGGTCGACGGTGAATTCTGTGGACAAATGACTGTCGGCAACATCATTCGCGGTGCGCTTAAATCTGCCTGGATCGGGTATTGGGTGGCCAAGGACGTCAATGGTCGCGGTGTTGCCACGGCAGCGTTGGCCATCGGTCTCGACCATTGTTTCGGTCCGCTCGGACTTCACCGTGTCGAAGCGACAGTGCGACCGGAGAACCTTCCGAGCCAGGCTGTACTACGTAACGTCGGGTTCCGTGAGGAAGGACTCCTGCGGGACTACCTCGACGTCGATGGGCGTTGGCGCGATCACCTACTGGTGGCGCTGACTTCCAACGAGGTTCAGGGGACCGTCGCAGACCGGTTGGTGCGCACTGGACGGGCGGCTTGGGCTTAGAACTCGGACGTGTCCACTCGTGACGGATGTGACTGGAGTTGCCTGTGTGTAATCTGGTGTCGGCGCGTCGGCGAGGTTCGGCAGCAACTTCCGCATAGCCTGAAGACGTCACAGATGTCGGACCCAACAGGCATGAGAGGAGAACGCCGATATGCCCAACTCGATCATCTGGATCGGTCTCGTCGCAATCTGGTTGTTCGTCCTGCTGCCGATGATGATGAGTAAGCGCCCACGCATCATGCAAACATCCGATGTCGCCCTCGCGACCCGCGTTCTGTACCGCGGTGGATCCTCGAGGCCCCAACGTGGACCTGCCGCCGGACACGCAAGCGACCCCGACTGGCGACCCGAGTACGACGAGCGCACATCGGCACCCGCCGGTGTCGTCTTCGGACGTAACGCACCAAGCACCGACGCGGAGGACCCGATGGACACTCACGCAGAAACCGAAGAAATCGACACAGGCGACGTCGAACGTGCCTACGTTCCGAGCCGTCGCGGACGCGGCGGCTTCGACGCCGAAGCCGATGCGATTGCAAGCGCCGCTCGATACTCTTTCCGGCAGCGCGCGGTACTTGGGTTGGTGTTCGCGGCAATCGCTACTGGCGCTCTCGCAGTCATCATGATGCCGATGTTGTGGTGGGCATGCACCCTTTCGGTCGCGGCCCTCGTTGGATACCTCTACTACCTGCGTCGGCAGGTCCAGATCGAGCAGGAGATCCGACGGCGTCGGATGACCCGAGCGGGTCGCTCACGCCTCGGTGTGGAATCACGCACCGACGAAGAGCTCCGGCTGGTTCCACAGCGACTGCGTCGTCCCGGCGCCGTGGTACTGGAAATCGACGACGAGGACCCGGAGTTCGAGCATCTCGATCACTACGACGAGCCATTTCAGCAGTCGGCGCGCGAGAGCCATGGCGTCCGACGGGCATCGGGGGCCTGACGTTCCGCGGTTTCCGATCCCTTTGATAGGGTTGAGCAGCAGTGAGAAACGCTGCACCAGGGGTTGTGGCGCAGTTGGTAGCGCGTCTCGTTCGCATCGAGAAGGTCAGGGGTTCGATTCCCCTCAGCTCCACCAGATGTAGGGCAGTACGAAACACGGCAGCGACCATTCTTCGGGTAACCGGAGAAGGTCGCTGTTTCATTTGAGTGGATGATTTCCGGGCAATACTTGAATCGACCCGTGAGCGTCATGTGAAGAAAAAGGTCTCCGACCGGTAGTCTTGCTTAAAAGTTGAGATCAGAGTCTGTGTTCGACGTCTGCCGGGAAACGTCAGCCCGGCCTAGCAGTCTCGAACGTGCGCACCGAGAGCTTGTGGAGAGTGAATGACTTTCGAGATTGTCGACCTCGAGGAGACGTGGGTCGCCGGTCTTCCGGTGCGTAGCCCGAAGCGGGCGCTGGGAAGGCTTGATGATCCGGCTTTGAATCAAGCATGGTCTTCTGTCCTGAAACAGGAAATCTCTGGTCCGCTCGCGTCTATCTATACAGACTTCGCGTCCGGTATCGGATCGTATAATACGCAAATAGTCGGTTATCGATGTTCTTCTTTGAGTCAAGTGACTCGGGGGCATCTCGTAGCCAGAGTGCCGCGTGCCAAGTATGCGAAATTCTCCGCAGTGGGTCATTTTCCGGACGTCATGACGCGGTTGTGGAAGCAGATCGACCACGCGGAAGACCAGGGTGAGATCAAACGGTTGTACACCGGCGACTACGAGTGCTACCCGCACGCTTACAAAATCGATCTGTACTTGCCGCTCGATTCTTCGCGGACTTCAGCATGACGCACAGCGTGACCGCGCGGGGTGCGGAGTTGTTCGGCGGGTTGGTGGCCCCACTTGCCGCTCCAGGGTTCGAATCCAGTGGTAGTGAATTGATTCGCTTTCTAAGAGAACGCATTCGAGACAGATCGGCCGATCCTGTTGCAGTCAGTACGGTCTTCGTTTCCGATGAGTTCGGTGACTACAACGCGCTGATCGGTTTACCGTATTTGTCACCGAGCGAGGTGCCCGTGGGGGACGTGTTCTTGCAAGTTCCGAGCGGAGTATTCGCAAAGTTCGTACCGACCGGTAATCTTCGCGATCCTATCGACGATGTCTGGGTGCAGGTCGATGAGGCAACGGAATCCGGAATGCTATTTCGGGCATACAAAGAAGATATCGAAGTCGTTACACAATCCGGTGAAGTGGAACTCTTTATCTCGATCGTAATCTAATTTCGTGAGGTGTTCCCCGCTTTAGGTCACTGTAAATCACATTGTGGACTTACTTGTGGTAAGTATTACCTTGCGAGATACGGGTTCAGTGAGTTCGAGACTACGGATTCCTTGTGACTCGGATGTCCACGCTGAATAGCGTAGGTGTCATGGTAGGCAACTGGGCAGGGGTGAACGATCATGGTTAGGCAACTGAGAGCGGAAGCTACACGCGCGGCCGCGCTTCGTGCAGCAGCGGATCTTTTTCTCGACGTCGGGCACGCGAATGCGACACTGAGTCAGGTGTCTGCGCAATCGGGCGTCACGAAGGGCGCCTTGTACTTCCACTTCGCGTCGAAGGAAGAGCTCGCCCGCGCAATTGTCGACGAGGGTCACGAGCGCGTATCGACTGCGTGCGCAGGATTGGTCGACAGTCGATCGCCTGCCCTGGAGTCGGTCATCGGAATTTCGTACTCCGTGCTCGAGCTGGCGGCTTCCGATCCTCTGGTCCGGGTGATGTATCGGTTGCAGATGGAGATCGATGGATCCGAAACTTCAAGGGGCAGTGTTTTTTGCACCTGGGGGAACATCTTCGAGCATCTCTTCGATCGGGCGATCGAACACGGTGACGTCGCCGATCACCTCGACTCCGGAAACGCTTCGCTCCTCGTATGCGAAATGCTCGCCGGTGTTCTGATGGTGTCCGAGGCTCAGTCCGCACTGGTGAGTGCACCGTCCCGCATGGAGAAGGTATGGAACACCGTGCTTCCGTCACTCGTTCCACCGAACAAGCTCGGATACTTCCGCGAGTTCGCAGCGCGCAGTCTCTCGAGCTTCGTGCCGTCCGAGGAATTCTCCAACGCGTAGCGCTCACGTCTGAGCAGGCTTGCTAAGGGTCGTTGCCCGGCGGACACTGTGTGATATGAGCCACGCAACGAGTTACCGCGTAATGTCCGACACCGAACTCCGAAAAGCAATCGGTACTCTGCAGAGCCGCGCCGACGACGCACGTCGGCGCGGAGCTGAAGCCGACGCCGAGCGGATCGAGCAGACCGTAAACGAGTATCGCGACGAGATGTCACGACGCTTGTGAGCCACCGGTTCAGGTCGGACCGAAACGTTCCGTTCGGATCCGGTACGGCGCGTGACCTAGTTCGACGAGCATGTCGGCAGTCGACTCGACGAAACCGGTAGGACCGCAGACAAAGCAGTCCGGCGAGGAGTCTGGTTGCCACTTTTCCGATGCCAGATCCTGCGCAGTCAGACGGCCTACCCGGTCGTCGTATTCGGGCGGCGCCTCGCGGGTGAAGCGATAATCGACCTCGACGCCCTCCGGCAGTGAGCGGAGCTCTCGGGCGTATATCAAGTCGTCCGAAGACCTGGCCGAATAGATCAACCGGAACGGAGTCTTCCTCGCGCTGAGACTGCGGGCCCGCGTCATCGCCATCAGCGGCACGATGCCGGACCCTCCCGCAACCAGCAGGACCGGTGACGGGCGGGCCTCGTTCCAGACGAACCAACCGCCGATCGGCCCGCGCAGCTCGATCTGCTCACCGACCTCCAGCGTGGACGTCAGGTAGGGCGATACCTCGCCGTCGGCGACGGTCTGAACCGTCAACGCAATTCGGTCACCGGCGCCCGGTTGGGCGAGAGAGTAACTTCGTTGCGCGCTGTACCCGTCCTCGGCGGTGAGACGCACGTCGACATGTTGACCTGGCTGGTGTCCGGGCCAACCTTCGACGTCGTAGATCAGCGTGCAGGCAGTGTGCGTTTCGAGAATCTTCTCGACAAGCGTCGCGACGAGCCACTCCATGGTGCGCTCAATCTCCTTGGTATCGCTGTTCCTGCCAGGGATCGCCGTAGTCGTGATAGCCGTTGCGCTCCCAGAAACCTGGTTCGTCCCGCATGAGCAGCGTCAACTTCTCGATCCATTTCGCGGACTTCCAGAAGTACAGGTGCGGCACCAGAAGTCGAGCTGGTCCTCCGTGTTCGGGAGACAACGGTTTGCCGTCGAATGTGTATGCAAGCCAAGCTTTTCCGCCCCGCAGATCGGATAGGGGGAGATTGGTGGTGTAGCCGTCGTGGCTGTGCGCCATGACGTGCGTGGCCTGCGTTTCGATACCGGCGAGAAGCGTGTCGAGCGAGATTCCACGCCATCGAGTGTCGAGTTTCGACCACTTGGTGACACAGTGAATATCTACTGTCGGTTTCTCTTCCGGCAGCGCACGCATCTGTTGCCAACTCCACTGATGCTTCGAACCCATCTCGGTGGAGATGGTGAATTGCCACCGGTCCGTGTCCACCCTGGGTGTCGGACCGAGGGACAAGACTGGGAAATCGTCGACCAGATACTGACCTGGTGGGGTGCGGCCGTCGTTGCCTCGACGCTTTCCGTGGAATCCTCGGGACACCAGTGCCATGGTCATCTCCTCGTCTTGTCTGCTTTGGCAGTGTCCTCCGCCTTTGCTTCCTGTGACAACTCGGTGTTCCCCGTGGCAACTCGGTCGACGCGTAGGGTGCGGTCAGGAACGCATCGCAGGACGCCGCCGAGAGTGGGGGAGAAGAGACACCGACATGGGCATCACCGATTTACGCGGTAAGAAGACGTTCATCACCGGGGCTGGGAGCGGGATCGGCCGTGCGACAGCACTCGCGGCCGGTGCGGCCGGTGCCGAACTCGTACTCACCGACATCAACGATATAAGTCTGAAGAGCACCGTCGACGCCGTCCGGGCTGCAAGTGGAATAGTTTCTCGCTCAAAAGCGATCGATATTTCCGTGTTCGAAGATGTGACGGCATTCGCAGACGAAGTTCACGCAGAGGGCGGCAGCCTGGACATCGTGATGAACGTCGCTGGGATTGCCGCGTGGGGAACCGTGGAAAACCTCGAGCATCGGCACTGGAAGTCCATGATCGATGTAAATCTGATGGGGCCGATCCATGTCATCGAGAACTTCCTGCCGCCGATGGTGAAAGCCGGCCGGGGTGGACACCTGGTGAACGTTTCCTCGGCCGCCGGGCTGATCCCATTGCCGTGGCATGCCGCCTACAGTGCGAGTAAATACGGTTTGCGCGGCGCATCCGAGGTGCTCCGATACGACCTGAAGCGGCACGGTATCGGGGTGAGTCTCGTCGTGCCGGGCGGAGTCAAGACAGGCCTGGTCGACACCGTGGACATCGCGGGCGTCGACCGTAACGATCCGCGAGTGCAGAAGCTGCAACATCGGTTCGAAGCGCGTGCCGTCGAACCGGAGAAGGTGGCCGAGGCGATCCTGGCGGGCATCGTCAAGAATCGCTATCTGGTGTACTCGTCGAACGACATTCGGTTCGCCTATTGGTGGGCACGCAAGTTCGCACCACCGTACGAGTTCGTGCTGCAGAAGGCCAACGATCAGTTCAGCAAGCTGCTTCGGACATAGTTCGACAGTTCAGCGAATGACCCAAGGTTGCGCACAGCGCATTACGGTTGACTGATGACTGCAGAACTCGGCGCTGATTCCGAGGTAGGAACGCTACGTACGGTGATGCTTCACCGCCCGGGCGACGAACTGCGACGTCTCACACCCCGCAACAGTGATCAACTGCTGTTCGACGGCATCCCGTGGGTCGATCGAGCGCAGGAGGAGCACGACGCGTTCGCGGAACTGCTGCGAGGCCGCGACGTCGAAGTGCTGTTGTTGGCGACGTTGCTCACCGAGGCGATGACGGTGAGCGGAGCTGCGCGGATGCAGGGCATTTCGGCGGCGGTGAACGAGCGGCGTCTCGGCCGCGCGTTGGCGCACGATCTTTCCGCACATCTGCGAGGGGTCCCGGCAGCGGAGTTGGCGCAGATCCTCATGGCAGGCATGACGTTCGACGAGCTTCTGGAGGCGGAGAGCGGTGACCCCGAACTCAGTGATGCGTCACTGGTTCGTCGGATGCACCACGGAGCGGATTTCATCATCGACCCGCTGCCGAATCTGCTGTTCACGCGTGACTCGTCGTTCTGGATCGGTAACCGCGTCGCGATCACATCCCTGGCGTTGCCTGCTCGACTGCGCGAGACGACGTTGACCGATCTGATCTATGCGTTCCATCCCAGGTTCCTCGGCATTCGGCGCGCCTACGAATCGCGGACGGCCCCGGTCGAGGGAGGCGATGTGCTGTTGCTCGCCCCGGGTGTGGTGGCCGTAGGGGTAGGGGAGCGCACCACTCCTGCCGGTGCAGAAGCATTGTCTCGCAGCCTGATCGAGGATGACTTGGCACATACGGTGCTGGTCGTTCCTATTGCGCAGGAGCGGGCGTCGATGCATCTGGACACCGTGTGCACGATGGTCGATGTCGATGCCGTCGTGATGTATCCGGCCGTTCAGAACACGTTGTCGGCGTACACGATTCGTCGAGAAGATGCCGGCGTTTCCATCCGCGGTGCCGATCCGTTTCTGGAGGCTGCAGCGGCCGCGATGGGAATCGGCAAGCTCCGAGTCATCGATACCGGACTCGACCATGTCACCGCCGAACGCGAGCAATGGGACGACGGCAACAACACCCTCGCCCTTGCCCCCGGTGTCGTCGTCGCCTATGAACGCAATGTCGAGACAAATGCCAGGTTGGAGGCGTCGGGCATCGAGGTGCTGCGGATCAGTGGTTCGGAATTGGGCTCTGGACGTGGCGGTCCGCGGTGCATGTCGTGCCCCGTGGCACGCGATGCGCTCGAGCCCCCTGTATGAGTGGGAGGCCCGGCATCGATGCCCACGGCGAACCCGCGCATCACAAAATTTCGCGGACCTTCTCCGCTGGTCGCGCCAGCACCGTTCCCTGGTCCGTCACCACGATCGGCCGTTCGATGAGAATGGGGTGTTCGACCATCGCCGCGATGAGTTGGTCCTCGGAGGCGTGTGCCAAGTCGAGTTCTTTGTAGACCGGTTCCTTCTTGCGGATTGCTTGCGACGCAGAAAGGCCGGCGTCGTCGAGAAGCTTGCGGAGACCGTCCTTCGTCGGCGGTGTGTCCAGGTATTTCACGATCGTCGGTTCCAGCCCGGATTCTTCGATGATCTTCAACGCAGTCCGAGAGGTGTTGCAGCGAGGGTTGTGGTAAATAGTCGCAGTAGAAGCCATGTTTGTTGATTCTGCCACCCGGGTAGGCGACTGGACATGACGGATCTGAGAGTGGTTATCGCTGGAGGTCACGGAAAGATCGCGCAACACCTGATTCAGGTGCTCACTGCGCATGGCGACCGCGCGGTCGCATTGATTCGCAATCCCGAGCACGCGAGTGAGGTGGAGTCGCTGGGTGCCCTTCCCGCGGTGCTCGATCTGGAAACAGCGACGGTCGACGAGGTGGCAGCAGTTCTCGCCGGTGCCGACGCCGCAGTATTCGCTGCCGGGTCGGGTGGATCGGGTGGGGCCGCGAGAAAGGATTCGGTGGACCGGGCAGGTTCGGTGCTGCTGGCCGACGCCGCTGAGAGGGCCGGAGTCAAGCGTTTCGTGCAGATCAGTTCCTTCGGTGCAGGTGAGCCGGTAGCCGATGACGCCGAGGACAGCTGGAAGGCGTACATGGCTGCCAAGACGGCGGCCGAAGAGGATTTGAAAGCCAGAACGAAACTCGATTGGACCATTCTTCGTCCTGGAGGATTGACCGACGAGGACGCGACGGCGCATATTGCCTTGTCCGAGCCACCGCTCGAGCGAGGGACGGTGCCGCGCGGCGATGTTGCAAAGGTGATTGCCGCGTTGCTCGAAACGCCGTCGACGATCGGGAAGACCCTGATGTTGACTTCTGGTGGGGTGCGCCTGGAAGATGCCCTCTGACTGTCCTGGTTCTGCAGGGGCACCTGAGCAAAGGGTCCATATGCGAGTGCACCTCGATCCAGCATCCAAAACCCCACTGTACGAGCAACTCCGCAGTGGAATTCTCGATCTCGTGCGAAGCGGAGAATTGATCGCGGAGACGAAGATTCCGACGGTCCGGGGCCTGGCTGCGGAGCTTTCGATAGCGCCGCACACGGTGGCGAAGGCCTACCGGGAACTCGAGCAGCAAGGAGTCATCGAGGCTCGCGGCAGGCTCGGTACGTTCATTGCTTCCGGAGGAGATCCCACCGAGGACAATGCCGCCCGGGCAGCGATGTCGTATGTGGCAGAGCTTCGGGCATTAGGGTTGTCCGACGCCCGAGTGCGAGATCTCGTCGATGTGGCTCTCGCGTCAAGTTGACGCTTCAACCTCGTTGTGTCAAAGTTGCCGTGTCTCGCTGCCGCCCCGAAGGAACTGACATGAACTCGAACATCTTCCGTGACGTAGCAACGCTGGTGGCCCGACTCGGTCTCGGCATCATTTTCATCGCCCACGGTTGGCAAAAACTCAACACCAACGGCCTCGACGCCACGAAAGCCGCCTTCGACGGCATGGGCGTCCCTCTACCAGGCTTATCCGCCTACTTCGCAACCTTCGTCGAACTCATCGGCGGAGTCGCACTCGTTCTCGGCATCTTCACTCCCATCGTCGGCATTCTGCTCTTCGTCGACATGCTGGGGGCATTCCTGTTCGTCCACTACGACATGGGGGTCTTCGTCGGTGAGGGCGGCTACGAGCTGGTAGTAGCGCTCGGAGTCGGATCCCTACTGTTGGCGGCCGTCGGCGCAGGGCGATTCAGCCTCGACGGAGTCTCCGGAGGCAAGACGAGCTTGGCGAAAATGCGCAAACGCCGCTAGCGGGTGTCTCCTGGATGGCGATTGGGGCCAAACGTTTGCTTGACATTCATTGACCTTCGATATCGGCGACGAGTCCTGATCGTTCCCCCGGCTGAGGCGGGACCAGAGCTGCCAGATGCACAAGGCCGACAGAGTAGCTACTCCGTCTTTCGGATGAAGCGAGAATCGTCGACCGTGATAGAAGAAACTACATCCTCGTTGGCCGGGTCCTCGAACGCATCCGGTGTCGTCCACTCGACGGTGCCGGTCACTGCTTCACCTGGCAGGTCGATGGACGATGTCGTACCGTCGGGGTCGATGCGTCGCAAAGTTTCCGTCCCGTCGACGCACCATTGCGTACCGTCAGGGCCGGTTGCTCGATCCGCGCGAGAGCCTGCGATGCCTTCTGGTTCGTCGACCGGCACGATGCGTCGAGCTCTTCTGTCCACCAACCGCACTCGTTGCATATCCGGGTAGGTGCGTATGATGCCGTACCGCCGGTCGCTACTCATGGCCGATCGGGTGGATCCCAGGTAGTACAGCTGTCCGTCGTGGACTGCGCTTGCCCAACCACCTTCGGTGATGATTCGGTCGACACTCAACGCCCCGTCGGGATCAATGGTGCAGTAGTGGGTGTCGTGCTCGGACGTGATCCAGATCCCGTCGTCGGTATGTATTCGACGTGCCCAGCGGTCGACAGGTGGCTCGATCGTCAGCGGCAGAACGTAGCGGGTGATGATCGGCGTTGCGCCCGCAGTCCGAACGCGAAGCAGGATCGGATCCGACTGGTGCATAACCCAGACGGTATTGCCGTCGAGCGTCACTGCTCCGGCCGCGAAAGGTGTTGGCTTCGTGGGTACATTGTCTAGATCGAGTTCGAGCAGGACACCCGATTCGACGAAGTCGCCGTCTTTGGTCTTCTCGGTGGGCCACCATCTGCCAGCGGCAGGAACCGTCTCGATCTCGGTAAGTCGATCGGTGCCGGCAACGCCGGTCCAACCGTTGTCCATCGGCTCTACCTGCTTGTGCACCAGATGCATTCGAGTGATGCGTCCGCACACGCGGGGAGGAGTGTCGATGCCGTTCAGCTCACCTGATCCAGCGCTGAAGATACCCGTCAGTGTGACCGGACCGTGGGTGGGTTCATCTGTCCACCACTTGCTGCTCCAACCGTCGCCGTAGAGGAGATGAAGCCACCGCCATTGGCCGTCGCGGTGCCGGGTAGGTCCTCTGCCGTAGGCCGGTCGGGCGGTTGCAGTACGGGTCTCATCGCAGATTGATGGTGCATCCGCCGACGAACAGTGCTCGAGGACGACGTCTGCAGCGTCTCCGATCGATGCACGGGGAAAGGAACCGTCCTGAATGACCCACCCTGCAATGAAAACGCGGAGGGTGCGTGGGTTTGTAGCGTTCATCCAATTCCCGACGCAGTAGGGGAGTCCGCACGACGAGGCGTGACGGGCGTCGGGTCACCGTATGTTTACTGTACCGACGGACCCCTCGAATTCAATGACAACTCCGCAAAAAAGTGTGGAGTCGGGCCGCGTCAGGCTGCAGCCGTGAAAGTTTTGTTGCGGGTCGACTGACAGCCGTGGCTGTCGTCGTAGTAAGAATTGCGGTGCTCGGACGACGCGCCAGCAGTCCGCGGTCGTGAGCTCATAAAGTGCCCGCCGACTTCCATTGCGCGAGAAACTAATACCAGTAGTCGGGTTCACTATCGGGGTCGTCGAGGACAGTGTCGATTTGATCGTTTCCAAGAATCTCGTCGATTGCCTCAGCTGCGGCTGCGATGGTGGCAAAGTGCGGATCGACATCGTTGGTGATGCACCAGGCGTGGTCGGCAGGGAAGATGAAGGCGGGATCAGGGGTGTCGCCGTAAGCCCACAATGCTGGATTGTCGCTGTTCCAGTGTTCGTAGTCGGCGAGTGTGCCGCGTATGAGCCAGTAGTCGCGGTTGGGAATCTTGAAGTTCGGCCACGGTGCAATGGTGATGGAATCCCATCCGTCCCAGATTGCGAAGTAGCATTCGTCCGGGGTGGTCGTGTGCCCAGTCAGGACGTTGAGTGCTGTTGCGACCTGCATGAGTTCGCTCGGGCCGTCTCCGTCGAATTCGATGTCGCTGGTTTTCTGTCCGGAGAATTCCGGGTCGGGGATGAACAACAGTCGCGCATACTTCTCGAAGCCGATCGGTCCGCGCCCGGCAAGCCGGTACCAGGGCAAGTTCTGAGAAGTCATCCACAGCGCGGGTGTCGAATCGGCACACAGCTCGAAAGTCATTGCTGCTCTCCTCTTTCGGCAAGGGCCATATAGTCAGCCCCGCGCGTACTCGTACTCGTACTCGTACCAGGGGCCGCCGAGGTGGGTGAGGGTAGTGAATCCTGCCGGTTCGGTGTCTGGGGAGTAGACCCATCCGGTGGAGGTGCTGAAAATGCCTGCGTTGCCGGCGAAATACACCTCACCCGTCGGTGAACTGCTGGCCCTTCTGATGTCGAAGGGCCCGATCTCGAAGTGCTCTCGATAGGCCCCGGGCTTGTTATGTATGGCGACTGCAATGGCCTCGAATTCGCTCCGCTCATCGAGGAACGACGTCGATGGCATCAGCGCCAGGAAGGCGAGTCCGGTGAGGACGACTGCTGGGGCCGGTACGACCCACCACGCCCATCGCTGGTCCCGACCCAGAACGTAGAGGGTGCGAATAGCCCAGACCAGACCGGTCACCAGAAATATCAGCACGCACGCCATCGCGGCGAGGAGGGGATCGAGCCACGTGTACGAACCGAAAGGGGACGACCACCAATTCCGGTCCAGGCACACCCACACGATGACTGCGACGGTGACGAACGCCAGCAGAATTGGGCCGGGAGGCTTCGACCGAGTAGGCAGACCCGTCGGCCGGCTACCGATCCACTTGTTGATCTCCTTCATTACGGCCATCTTCGGAGCGTAGCGGGGCCGCCCCAGTGAGTGTTGTCATCGAGGTCACGAGGGCAGTCCGGAACCGTGACAAATTTCGTGTCGGGTGGCTGTCTGGCCTGCCGACTATGTACGGGGTGCCGAACCGTATGAGCAGATCGCCTCGGTACCGGTGTCGCTGACGATCCGGTCTGCTGTAGACGTACGAATCGCGGAACTGAGACGGGATACGCTGCCGACGTGTCGAGATTTATATGGTGGTTCACCGCTGTGGCCGCGTTGGCGTTCGGCGCGTTGGTGTGGACGTCGGGGTCGATGAGTGATGTGTCGTTGGAGTGCTCGAAGATCGGAGAAAGCCGGTCCTCCTATCGGTGCGAAGACCGTATCGTCGACGTAATCGGGGTGTGGCCGGTGGTCGGGCTCGGGTTGTTGCTCACAGCACCGCCGCTGGTCGCGGCAGTGGCGATGCGACAGTGGGTTTCCTGGTTGGCCGTCGCAATACTGGTGGGGGTGTCGATCATCGGGCTGATCAATTGGTCCTCGTACTGGGGAGAGCTGCTTTCCGCAGTACCCCTGGTCGTCCTCGGATCGGTTGCCGCTGCACTGCACAAGTCGCGCCCGCGCACCTCAGCCGCATGAGCGAGACGCGCGATAAGCAACCCCGGCGAGGTAGTCGTCGGGGGCTTGGCACTGCGCTCGCGGCTGTTCTGTTCCTCGTCCTCCTTGCCGGGATGCGATACGAGTGGTGGGAATACCCCTCACCCGAGGACACACTTCTCGACTTCGCAACCGTGTGGCTGGCACTTTTCGGCCTCGTCGCCACTGGCAGCGTGTGGGCAGTCAGGTTGTACAAGTACTGGACACGACATCGCAGACTGACGTGGGCAAGTGCGCTCACACCGCTGCTCGTCCTAACTACTGCTGCTGCGTTCGAACTGGTTGATCTACCCGTGCACCGGGACTTCGATCGCGCACACGGTCAGATGGAAGAACTCGCCCGAACCATGCTGCGCGACGGAAATTCTCGCCTCGCATCAACGGAGATTGACGGTGTGCAATTCTCCGTCATCTACGTTGGCGAGGACAACTGTGTGTACTTCGTAGACGGAAAGCGAAGCGATGTGATTTCGCGTCATGGCTGGATGTACACAGCGCAGTGCGCTCCTGACAAGAACACCTTGCGATCGCTGGACTCGCCCGCCGACAACTGGCTTGCTTACGAGCAAGGATCGTGAGGTCCCCAGCCTGCAAAAAAGATGTTCCCTAGCGCCAACTCGGCAGCCAGAGTTGTTGCTGCCACAGCTCCGGTGAGATCGGCATCGCGGTCAGGATCGGCCACAACCAGATGAAGTTCGCAACCACCAGGCCGACATACAGACACACCAGTAGTAGCCCCGTGCCTCTACGTTCGGCGGACGCGCGTGCGCGCCCGATGATCTGCCCGAGTATCAACGCGAGCCCCATCACCATGAACGGGGCCATCGCGACTGCGTAGAAGTAGTACATCTGCCGATCGAGCGTGATGAACCATGGCAAAAATCCTGCGGCGTACCCAACGATGACTGCGGCGAACCGCCAATCTCGGCGGACCAGGAACATCCACAATCCCCACGCGAGCATCGGCACCGCGAGCCACCACATGGCCGGCGTGCCGATGAGCATGATGGCTTTGACGCACGACTGCGTCGAGCAGCCCTGCACTTGCTCACCGTCGGCGAAGTAGTACAGCATCGGGCGCAAGCCCATCGGCCACGTCCACGGCTTCGATTCCCAGGGGTGACGGTTGCCCACCGAATTGGTGAGACCCTCGTGAAAAGTCAGAACATTGCCGCTGTAATACCACAGTGAGCGCAGTGCATCCGGGACGAACGAGAACAGCCCGCCCGTACCGACCTGATTCCCGACGGCATGGCGATCGACTCCGGTCTCGCTGGCGAACCACCCTGAATACGTGCACAAATAGACGATCAACGGCACCACGACGAGGGCGTACAGCGACGGCCCTATGTCTCGAAGTGCCGTACCGATCCAGGGCCGAGATACTCCGTTCGCGCGGCGGGCCGCGACGTCGAATCCGACGCACAACAGTCCGAAGAACGCGATGAAGTACATCCCGGACCACTTGGTTCCGCAGGCAAGCCCGAGCATGATTCCGGCGCCGAAACGCCACCAGCGGACACCGAGCCTCGGCCCGAATTCGCTTGCCTTGATACGTCCTTCGCTTCGCACTTTCGCCATACGTTCACGGACATCGTCTCGATCGACCACCAGGCAACCCAGCGCCGCGGTCACGAAGAACGCCAGGAAGATGTCGAGCATGCCGACGCGTGAGGAGACGAATGTGACGCCGTCGGCGATCAGTAGGACGCCGGCAATCGCGCCCACCAGCGTCGACCGCGCCATCCGTCGTACTATCCGAATCACGATCAGCACCAACAGAGTTCCGAAGAGCGCCGACGAGAACCGCCAACCCCAACCGTTGTAGCCGAACAGTGCTTCCCCGGCTGCGATCAATTGCTTGCCGACGGGCGGATGCACTACGAGCCCGTAAGCGGGATTGTCCTCGACCCCACCGCCGGTGAGCACCTGCCATCCTTGCGGGGCGTAATGCTTCTCGTCGAAGACCGGCGTGCCGGCATCGGTGGGGTAACGCAGAATCGCGAAACGGGTGATGGCGGCGATTGCAGTGAGAACGAGAGTGACGATCCATCCGCGTCGCCGATCGGTATCGCGGTAGAAGTCGGCCGCCGCAGTGGTGGGCCCAGGACTGACGACGGGGCGCGCATCGGTCGACAGGGTCACATGCCGATCGTAGGCGGCGCAGCGGAATGCGAGAAGGTCGGTGTGGGGGATGATGGGTGCATGCTGATCCTTGCCGCAACACCCATGGGCGACGTGGGTGATGCGTCCCAGCGACTGCGCGACGCACTGGCCACGGCCGACGTCGTCGCAGCAGAAGACACCCGAAGGACCAAACAGCTGGCGAGTTCGCTCGGGGTGACCATCACCGGCAAAGTGATCAGCTTCTACGACCAGGTCGAAACCGCGCGTCTTCCCGGGCTGCTCGACGCGATCCGTGCCGAGAAGTCGGTCTTGCTGGTCACCGACGCGGGCATGCCGTCCGTCAGCGACCCTGGGTACCGGCTGGTGGCCGCCTGCGTCGACGCCGACCTTCCGGTCACCTGTCTGCCGGGCCCTTCCGCGGTGACCACCGCACTCGCGCTGTCCGGACTACCCGTCGAACGGTTCTGTTTCGACGGGTTCCCACCGCGCAAGCAAGGCCAACGGAGAACCTTTTTCGAGTCCTTGCGGACGGAATCGCGCGCCTGCGTGTTCTTCGAGGCGCCTCATCGACTCGCTGCCAGTCTCGACGACGCCGTCGCAGTACTCGGCCCGGATCGGCGTGCTGCGGTCTGCAGGGAGCTGACGAAGACCTACGAGGAAGTCAAGCGTGGCACGCTCGGCGAGCTTGCAGTGTGGGCCGCCGACGGGGTTCGCGGCGAGATCACCGTCGTGCTCGCCGGAGCGCAGCCCGTTGCCGCAGAACCGGAAGATCTGATCGGTGAGGTAGAAGAACTGGTTGCGTCGGGCATGCGGCTCAAGGATGCATGCGCCGAGTTGGCCGTCGGCGGCGTCAGCAAACGCGAGCTGTACGAGGCAGTTCTCGATTCTCGTAAAGCGGCGCAGGACACACTGTCGTAAGTTTCGGACTGGCCTTCAGCGGTGGGCCGTGGAGGTGAATTGGTAGGTCGCCGCATCGACGATCTCCTCGGGAGTGATGGTGATTTCGTCGTTCAGCCATGCGGTGACCAGCTCGGCCAAGCCGCCGACGAACAACAGGCCGTTGATTTCTCCCTGGTGTGGTGGCCACGCTCGATCGCCGTACATTCGGGTCGCTTCGTCTGCGACCATCTGAGCGAAGCCCCGTAGAGCTGCACGACGGTGGGTGCGCAGGGGCTCGAACGCAGCGGATTCGATCATCGCAACTCGACCCTTGCGGGGATCTTCGGTGAGGATGGTGACGAAGGAGGAGATGGCATTTCGTACGCGTTCCTCCAGTGTTCCGGTGCTCGATCGAAGCGCGGCCAACCCAGCCTGTCGAACTTCGTCGGCGATACCGTCCAGGACTTTCTGTAGGAGATCGTCTCTGCCAGTGAAGCTTTCGTAGAAATATCGTTCCGTCAGCTTGGCGCGGCTACAGATGGCAGTCATCGTGGCACCACTTTTCCCGGTAGCTGCAAACACGTCCAACCCTGCTTCGAGCAAACTCTCGCGTCGTTGGACTGCTCGTTGGTCTGCGCTCATGCCGCCGTACCGGCGTGGCGTGGATGGAGTCATGGAGTGATTTTGACAGATGCGAACGCGGCGCCGCTTCTATCGGAGATCAACCGACGACCTGCTGACGCAGCCCTTCTGTTGCTGCTTCGAGAATCGTCTTGGTGCCCTTGCGGACAATAAAACCTGGAATCGGAATCTTCGGATCGATGGTCAACTCGAACGCCACATGAGTGCCCCTGGCTGTCGGCGTCAATGTGTACTCGCCGTGCTGCGCCTTCTGCTGCGACCCCTCCACCAGGTCCCAGCTGACAGTCGTATCGGTCCAGGTGTACTCCACTACCTGTTCGTCGCTGATTCCCAGGATCGATACCGCCATCTTGACGTGATGGGGGCGGCCGTCGTCGAAACGGTCGATGACTTCGACCTTCTTGTGGACCGGCGACCACGACGGGAGCCCTTCCACATCTGCGAGGACATCGAGCACCGCCGCAGGATCGGCATCGATATCTACGTCTTTGTTCGCTGTGACTGCCATGTGGACAACGTAACTCAGGCCGAGCGGTCCGCGACAGGAATCGAGCCATGCGAGCGCACGAAGTCACCGATCCGCTGCAGCGCGCGGTGTGCTTCCGGCAGGAAGTCTGCGACCTGGAACACGTGCACCTGATCCGCCCATACTTGGAGTTCGCAATCGACGCCCGCAGCGCCGAGCCTCTCCGTCATCAACTCGGCGTCGGCGAGGATCATCTCGGTGGAACCAGCTTGAATCAGCACCGGCGGTAACCCGCGTAGGTCTGCGTCGACGGGTGAAACCCTCGGCCCCTGTTCTCCTTCGACGACGATCCGGGCTTCGACTCTCTCTGCCAGCACAGTCAGCGGAGGCACTGCCTCGGGCGGGAAGATAGCGCATTTCGACGCGTTCTCGTGGTTGAGCTTGTTCGTCGGGTCCATGTCCGTCAACGGTGACATCGCGAAAATGCCGGCAGGCATCGGTAGATCCAACGTCTCCAACGCCAAGGTGATCATGAAGGCGAGGTAACCACCGGCAGAGTCGCCGGCGATGAAGATCTGATCCGGGCGGTATCCCGAATCGAGAAGAAAGCGGTAACCGTCGACGCCGTCCTCGACCGCATGAGCGATCGGATTACGGGGCATCATCCGGTAGTCGACCGATAGCACGGGCGCATCGACGTACTGCGAGATCCGAGAGGTCAGCCTGCGGTGGGTATTGAGCCCGCAGCAGATGAAGGCTCCGCCGTGCAGATACAGCACCACATTGTCGTTTCGGACCCCTTCGGCACGGATCCATTCGGCGTAGCAATCGGCCAGCATGATCCGGTTGCACTGCGCGCCCTTCACTGCGGGCAACAGCATGCCTGCGTAGTCGACGAGTCCCATCGGCCATGGAAGGTGTGGCGCCTTGGCCCACAATGACAAGAACGGTCGAATCGAGTACTGCAGGCCCGTCGACAGCGCTCGTGAGCTCAGGCTTCCACCAGGAAAATCATGCCTGCGTGGCGCACGGTTAGGCGTCGACTGTGGCTGCCGCAGTGCGGTGAGCGCTGTGTTCATCGTCCTCGCCTCGATTCGACAGTTGTTTGGAACTCCTACTAACGGACCTTAGCGTGTGACATATATCGCCCGAACGTAAGGTCGTGTTCGATGTCACACCGTAATCGAAACTAGGCTCAAAGGTGATCCACATGGCGCTCATGCCCGTTACCGAATCCATGTTCCTGATCGCTGAATCGCGTGAGCATCCGATGCACGTCGGAAGTCTCCAATTGTTCGTGCCACCCGGGGATCCGCACGAGTTCGCACAAGAGGTCCACGACAAGTTGACGACGGGTGAAGTCCACGAGTTGTTCCGTAAGCGCCCCGGTCGCCCCGTCAACGTGATGGGCAGCCTCGCATGGTCACGTGAGCCGGACATCGACTTCGACTACCACGTAAGGAGGACAGTTCTGCCCTCTCCCGGGCGAATCAGAGAGCTGTTCCAGTTCCTTTCGCTCAATCACAGCACTCCGCTCGACCGGTACCGGCCGATGTGGGAAGTACACATCATCGAAGGTCTCGTCGACGGCCGCATCGCGCTGTACACAAAGGTGCATCACTCCCTCGTCGACGGTGTGTCGGCCCTGAAATTGACGCTCAACGCTCTCAGTACCGATCCCGATGACAGAAACGGTGTCGCAACATGGGATCCGTCCCTGTTCCGCGAGAAGAAGGCGCGTGAAACACCGTCCACACTCGAACGAATCACCGGCGGGTTGACTCTAGGACGCACAATTGCCGCTGATCTCATGGACTTTTTGCCCGCTGCAACCCGAATCGGATTGCGCGCCATGCGAAACGAAGGGGCGCAACTCCCTCTGCGCGCACCCCGCACGATGTTCAACGTACCGATCGGCGGAGCTCGACGTTTCGCGGCCGAAAGCTGGTCCATCGAGCGAATGACCAAGGTGGCCAAAGCCAGAGGGGTAACGCTGAACGACATCGTGCTCGCAATGTGCTCCGGTGCGCTGCGCTCCTACCTCATCGACCAGGAAGCGCTCCCTCGAGCACCCTTGATCGCAATGGTTCCGGTATCCCTCCGCACACCAGGGGAGGACAAAGGGCCCGGTAACTCGGTCTCGGTGATTCTGTGCAATCTCGGCACCCACGAATCCGACCCACTTGCCCGACTCGACGCCATCACCGACTCCACCGCCAAGGGCAAGAGCATGATGCGCGAACTCAACACCCTCGAATCACTGGCAATCGGCGCAGTGACCGTGGCGCCGTTGCTGTTCGGACCGGTACCAGGCTTCGTCAACTACACACCCCCGCCGTTCAATGTCATCATCTCGAACGTGCCGGGCACCTCCGAGGAATTGTATTGGAACGGAGCCAAACTCGACGGTATCTACCCGGCTTCGATCGTCTGCGACGGAATGGCGTTGAACATCACCGTCGCCAGCAACGGCGATTCCCTGAACTTCGGGCTCATCTGCTGCCGGCGCAGCGTCCCGCATCTGCAGAGAATGCTGACGCACCTGGAGAACTCCCTGGAGGAGTTGGAAAAGACCCTATAGGCGGCGGCGGTATGCTCCGCAGCCGCTCAGCCCGCTTACCGCCGCTTGAATGTGCGCTTCAAGTTATCTGATCGTATGAATGGACCATTCAAGCGAAGCGGGGAGCGGCACGACCACGCCGCCACCCCCGCCGCCACCACCCTGGGCGCTACTTGACCTCGTACTTCGGGAAGACCGGAGACGGGGCCGGCAGTGGCGTACCTACGACGATTCGGGTGCCGATATCGGCGAACTCGTGCGCTGGACTGCCGAGTAGTTCGAGGATCCGGGCGGCCGAGTCAGGCATGATCGGCTGCACCAGAATGCCGACGATGCGCAGCACCTCCATCGTCACGTAGAGCACAGTTGCCATGCGCGCCGGGTCCGTCTTGCGCAGTACCCATGGCTCCTGCTGCGAGAAGTAGCGGTTCGTCTCGCCGAGAACCGACCAGATTGCCTCGACGGCCGAATGCAGTGCCTGCACGTCGAATTCGCGTCGGCAGATCTCGAGCAGTTCGTCTGCGCGTGCCAGCATCGCGGAGTCCTCGGCGGTGAATTCGCCCGGTGTCGGCACTACTGCATCACAGTTTTTGGCGACCATCGTCAGTGATCGCTGCGCCAGGTTGCCGAGTTCGTTCGACAGGTCTGCGTTCATCCGCGTCACGATCGCCTCGGCGCTGTAGCTCCCGTCCTGGCCGAACGAGACCTCGCGCAACAGGAAGAATCGGAGTGAATCGAGTCCGAACTCCTCGACCAATGCGAAGGGGTCGACGACGTTGCCGACCGATTTGGACATCTTCTCGCCCTTGTTGTTCAAGAAACCGTGGACGAACACCCTCTTGGGTAGTTCGACACCGGCGGACATCAGGAACGCAGGCCAGAACACGGTATGGAAACGCGTGATGTCCTTGCCGATGATGTGAAGGTCTGCGGGCCAATACTTCTGGTACTTCGCCGACTCGGTATCCGGGTAGCCGACGCCGGTGATGTAGTTGGTCAATGCGTCGACCCACACGTACATCACGTGCTCGGGATCGTTCGGTACCTGAATTCCCCAGTCGAACGTCGTCCGAGAAATCGACAGATCTCGCAGCCCGCCCTTGACGAAGTTGACGATCTCGTTGCGGCGCGAGACAGGTGCGATGAAGTCGGGCTGCGCGTCGTAGAGCGCGAGGAGCTTGTCCTGATACGCAGACAGGCGGAAGAAGTACGACGCTTCCTCGGTCCACTCGACCGGAGTGTTCGTTTCGGTGGCGACCCGGGTGCCGTCGTCGGCGACTGTGGTCTCGGCCTCGGTGTAGAAGGCCTCGTCGCGAACGGAGTACCAACCGGAGAATGCGTCGAGGTAGATGTCCCCGTTGGCCTCCATGCGCCTCCACAGCTCCTTGCTGGCGGCGTGATGGTCTTCGTCGGTGGTGCGGATGAACCTGTCGTGGGAGATGCCGAGAGCCTTGTCGAGCTCCTCGAAGGCATCGGAGTTACGTGCAGCGAGATCGACGACGTCGATGCCTTCCTTGACGGCCGTCTGCTGCATCTTCAGGCCGTGTTCGTCGGTTCCGGTCAGAAACATGACGTCGAAACCGTCGAGTCGCTTGAATCGGGCGATCACATCCGTCGCGATGTACTCGTAGGCGTGTCCGATGTGCGGAACGCCGTTCGGGTACGCAATGGCAGTTGTGACATAGAAGGATGGCCGTGAGGCATCAGCTGGCGCAGTCATGGTTCGCCTACTCTATCGGCGTGAGCAAAGACCGTCCCGCACCACCATTGCCCGAGCCGCTCGGCCACCTCGTCGACGCCCATACCCACCTGGACGCATGTGGTGCCGTCGATGCGGCCAGTGTGGCTTCCATCCTCGACCGAGCCGAGTCCGTAGGCGTTTCTCGCGTGGTGACCGTTGCCGACGACCTTGCCGCCGCACGCTTCGCTGTCGACGCAGCTCACTGGGATCGGCGAGTGTGGGCGGCCACGGCGATACATCCGACGCGAGCCAACGTGCTCGACGAGACGACCCGCACCGAGATCGAGCAGCTTTCCGCCGATCCTCGGGTCGTCGCGGTGGGGGAGACAGGCCTGGACTACTACTGGCCCGGCAAACTCGACGGGTGCGCGACGGTCGAGGAACAGCACGAAGGTTTTCGCTGGCACATAGATCTGGCGAAGCGGCTGCGCAAGCCGCTGATGATTCACAATCGTGAGGCCGACGACGATCTGCTTGCGGTCCTGAAATCCGAAGGCGCCCCGGAGACTGTGATCTTCCATTGCTTCTCCTCGGGGCCGGAGATGGCGAGGGCATGCATCGACGCCGGGTACGTGCTGAGCCTGTCCGGGACCGTCAGTTTCAAGAACGCTCACGCTCTACGAGAAGCGGCCGCAC
This sequence comes from Rhodococcus sp. PAMC28707, assembly GCF_004795915.1. Taxonomy (NCBI): domain Bacteria; kingdom Bacillati; phylum Actinomycetota; class Actinomycetes; order Mycobacteriales; family Nocardiaceae; genus Rhodococcus; species Rhodococcus sp. PAMC28707. The sequence continues at coordinate 1,126,535 of NZ_CP039253.1, read as the reverse complement.
TGATCCCGGATGCGCAGTTACTGGTGGAAACCGACGCTCCCTTTCTGACGCCCCATCCTTACCGTGGGGCCCCGAACGAGTCCTACTGCCTGCCGTACACCGCCCGGGTGCTCGCGGAGATCCGGGGTCAGGACCCTGGGCATCTTGCCGCCCACGTCACTGCCAATGCGGAACGGGTGTACTCGCTCCCGCCGGGCCGGTAGCGGAAAGACATAACTCGACTTCACTTACAGTCGGTTGCTTGCTTGGGTTGCGAGATATCCATCAGTTCGTTACCGTACCGTGACCGACCGCCGGGCGTTTCGAACAGAAGGTAACGCTCCAGAATCCAGGAATCGCTTGTGTCTAGTATTGCCCGCCTTAACTCCACCAGGTCTTTGACCTTCTACCTGGTGGTCGCCGCGCTGCTGGCGACGTTGATCGTCGGGGGCGCCACCGCCGTCGCTCGTCACAAAACCGTGACAATCGACGTCGATGGCGAGATGATCACGCTCAGCACGATGACGTCCGACGTCAACGGCGCGTTGGGTGCGGCTGGATACGAACCGAGCGACAAGGATCTCGTAGTGCCTTCCGGCGATTCGTCGCTGTCCGACGGCGAGACGGTCGTCCTCCGGCGCGCTCGCGAACTGAGCGTGACGGTGGATGGCCAACCCCGCGAGGTCTGGACCACAGCACTGACGGTCGACGAAGCCCTTTCGCAGATGGACCTGGCCCAGGACGTGCACGTTTCCGCTTCGCGCGGTGAGCGACTGCCACTGGAAGGTACGTCGCTGGAAATCGCACTGCCCAAGCAGGTCTCGCTCGTCGACGGAGCTGCTCCGGCCGCACCGGTGACACTGGCGGCACCTACCGTCCGGGAACTTCTCGAGCAGGCAGGCGCGCCACTCCAAGAAGCTGACACAGTGGTCCCTGCACCCGACGAGATCGTTACCGAGGGCGCGTCGATCATCGTCACCCGAGATCGAACCGAGACCAAGTCCGAGACCGCCGATGTAGCGCCACCCGAGCAGCGCATCGAGGACCCGACGATGAACATGAGCCGTACCGTCCTCGAGAATCCGGGCGCACCCGGCATCTCCGACATCACCTGGGCGATCAACACCGTCAACGGCAAGGAAGTCGGCCGCGAAAAGGTAACCGAGACCGTCAAGGTTCCGGCGCAACCGAAAGTAGTTCGAGTCGGTGCCAAGCCTGGCACCGAGGTCCCGCCCGTCGAGAACGGCAGCACCTGGGACTCACTCGCACAATGTGAAGCAACAGGTAACTGGGCCATCAATACCGGCAACGGATTCTTCGGTGGCGTGCAGTTCGACCAGAACACCTGGGAGCGCCAAGGCGGCCTCAAGTACGCGCCCCGGGCTGACCTTGCGAGCCGCGAAGAGCAGATCGCCATCGCTTCGGTGACGCAGAAGTCCCAGGGATGGGGAGCGTGGCCGGCGTGCACCTCCCGCCTCGGCTACCGATGACAGGTGCGTAGAGTTTTCACAGTGCAAGAACATGTGCGGGAACCCGCGGCGCTGCTAGGGCCTGCGGAGGTGCGATCTCTCGCTGCCGAGTTGGACGTGCGTCCTACCAAACAACTCGGCCAGAACTTCGTGCACGACGCCAACACAGTGCGACGCATTGCGGCCGCAGCCGACATCTGTGGCAGCGATACCGTCCTCGAGGTCGGGCCCGGTCTGGGCTCACTGACGCTGGCCCTGCTCGACGTCGCAGACTCCGTCATTGCCATCGAGATCGATCCCAAGCTGGCATCGCGGTTGCCACAGACAGTGGCCGAGCGAGCACCGTCGCTGGCCGACCGTCTCACCGTCGTCGAGTACGACGCGCTACGAATCAAGGCCGCCGACATCCCGGGGGAGCCGGCTGCCCTCGTCGCGAATCTTCCCTACAACGTTGCGGTTCCGGTTCTGCTGCACCTGTTTTCGGAACTACCGTCGCTCCGCACTGCTTTGGTGATGGTGCAGGCAGAAGTAGCCGATCGACTCGCTGCAGACCCCGGCAACAAGATCTACGGCATTCCCAGCGTCAAGGCAGGATTCTTCGGAACCGTCAAACGAGCAGGATCCGTCGGGCGCTCGGTATTTTGGCCGGTGCCGAAAGTGGAGTCCGGGCTGGTACGGCTCGACCGGTACGCCGAGCCACCGTGGTCTATGGACGACGCCCATCGACGTGCCGTGTTCGCCGTCATCGACGCCGCATTCGCGCAACGTCGCAAAACCCTCCGTGCAGCACTCAGCGGTTGGGCCGGCTCGCCCGTCATCGCGGAGCGCCGGTTACGCGAAGCCGGGATCGACCCATCTGCTCGCGGGGAAACACTCGACGCTGCGGCCTACGTGCGGTTGGCGGCAACCGAAGCCTGACCCGCGTATCGCTTCGGTCCAGATCGCTTCGATGGTCCACTCATACGATCAGATAACTTCAGTGATTCATTCAAGCGACCCCGTCCGCACCCGCTCGGTACCGACGGCTGAGCTTTATGTGTCGCTCCGCGAGCACCCGGCACTCGTCGGCGAGTTGCGGCGGATCGAGGACCGTGAAGTCCGTGTCGAAGGCGGACAGCCATCGAGCGATCGAGGGCAGTGAATCTCCGGCCAAGGCGAGGATGCAGGTCTCGTCGCTTTCGGACTCGAGAGTGCCCCATTCCGCGTCGACCATCGGTGTGATCGTCTCGATCGGAGAATGCAGCCGTATCCGTGCCTGCGCCTGAGCGAGTGCACGGTCGATTCCCCGCGCGACGAATGCCGCTGCCCCGCCGTCGGGCAATTCTCGTGGGGTGAAGCGTGGACCCGTCGGAATCTTCGGTTGGAGCCGGTCGACGCGGAACGATCGCCAGTCCTGACGGTTGAGGTCCCATCCGAGTAGGTACCACCGGGAGCCCGCCCGCACCAGGCTGTAGGGCTCCACCTCGCGCCGGGTCTCGGTCCCGTCGTGGCTGCGGTAGTCGAATCGCAGTCGTTCATGGCCATGGCACACGCCCGCAACTGCCGACAACACCGCAGCGTCGACGGCGGATAGTGCGTCCGGACGGTCTACGACGTCGATGCGTAGTGCGTCGAGTCGGTGCCGAATGCGCGACGGCATCACCTGGCGCAACTTGGTCAGCGCGCGCAACGACGCCTCTCCGATGCCCGCTACCGAGCCGCCGGCCGCGGATTGGAGTCCGAATGCCACTGCGAGTGCTTCGTCGTCGTCGAGTAGCAGGGGAGGCATTTCGGCGCCCGCACCCAGCTGATAGCCGCCGCCGACACCTGCGGTGGCGTGGACCGGGTATCCGATCTCGCGGAGCTTGTCTACGTCGCGTCTGACGGTGCGCGGGGTGACGTGCAGTCGGTCCGCGAGGTCGGCCCCTGCCCAGTCACGTCGTGTCTGGAGCAGGGACAGCAACTTCAGAAGTCGTGCCGAGGTTTCCCGCATACCCCGATAATGGCAGTAATTGCGGACCGATACTGTCCGCGGTCGGGGTGATCGGGGAGTTAGGACGGCCACACGAATGTGGGGTACCACGATTTCTCCACTACTGTTGACCCTCGTGCTCTCAGTCGTCCCCAGCCCCGTAGTCGTCAGGGCTCCGTCCAAGGTGAATTTGCACCTCTCGGTCGGTGACCTGCGCGAGGACGGCTATCACGAGCTCACCACGGTGTTTCAGGCGCTGTCGTTGGCCGACGAAGTTTCGGTGGTGCCGGCTCGGACCTTGCGCGTGACCGTTCGCGGCGATGATGCGCGGTCGGTCCCGACCGACGAGCGCAATCTGGTGTGGAAGGCAGCGGTCCTGTTGGCCGATGCCGTCGGACGTGAGCCGGGCGTCGAGATCACTATCGACAAGGGCATCCCGGTTGCAGGCGGTATGGCAGGTGGGAGTACGGACGCAGCGGCGACGCTCGTCGCGCTCAACGCCCTGTGGGATCTGGATCTTTCCCGAGCGGAGTTGACCGATCTGGCCGCCGAGCTCGGCAGCGATGTCCCGTTCGTTCTGCACGGCGGAACCGCGATGGGTACCGGCCGGGGGGAGAAGCTACTTCCGATACTCTCGCGCAACACATTTCATTGGGTTCTCGCCTTGGCCAAGGGCGGCCTGCAGACCCCAGCCGTATTCGCCGAGTTGGACGAGCTGCGCGCCAAGGGAAACCCGCCGCGCGTCGGTGAGCCCGAGGCTCTGATGCATGCGCTCGCGACCGGTGATGCGAATGCGCTTGCGCCGCTTCTCGGTAACGATCTGCAGGCTGCTGCGCTATCGCTGCTTCCGCAACTGCGCCGCACCTTGCGCGCAGGGGTGAGCGCAGGCGCTCTGGCCGGGATCGTCTCGGGGTCGGGTCCCACGTGCGCTTTTCTGTGTGCTGACGCTGATACCGCAGTGTCGGTCAGTGCTGAACTATCCGGTGCGGGTGTCTGCCGCACCGTGCGTGTCGCGAGCGGCCCGGTTCCCGGCGCTCGCGTGGTAACTAGTGAATCGATTGGTTTCTCCTGATGGTCAATCTCGTCAATCTCGAAAACGTCTCCAAGTCTTTCGGCGTCAAACCGCTGCTCGACGGAGTCTCCCTCGGTGTGCAGGAGGGCGAACGCATCGGCATGGTCGGCCTCAATGGTGGTGGTAAGACCACCACGCTCGAGGTTCTTGCCGGCATCGAGCCGCCCGACTCGGGGCGGGTCAGCCGGGTCGGTGGACTGCGGATGGCCGTCGTCACCCAGCGCGGCGTGCTGCCTCCGGGTTCGACCGTCGGGCAGGTCGTTCTCGACCCACTCGGCATGGCCGAGCACGAGTGGGCAGGCGACTCGCGCGTACGTAACATCCTGACCGGCATCGGTATTGCCGACCTCGGTCCTATCGGTAGCTCGGGCCTCGACGCTTCCATCGACAACCTGTCCGGCGGTGAGCGCCGAAGAGTCGCGCTGGCGGCGGCGCTGGTCCAGGATCTCGACCTGTTGGTGCTCGACGAGCCGACCAACCATCTCGACGTGGAAGGCGTGCAGTGGCTCGCCGCGCATCTGGTTTCGCGTCGCAGCGCTCTCGTCGTCGTCACCCACGATCGTTGGTTCCTCGACACGGTGGCGAACCAGACGTGGGAGGTCGTCGGCGGCGGCGTCGAAACCTACGAGGGTGGATACAACGACTGGGTGTTCGCCCGTGCCGAGCGCAGTAGGCAGGCCGATGCTTCCGAGGAACGTCGACGCAACCTTGCGCGTAAGGAGTTGGCGTGGCTGCGTCGCGGCGCACCGGCCAGGACCTCGAAGCCCAAGTACCGGATCGAAGCGGCCGAAGCGTTGATCGCCGACGTGCCTGCGCCCCGTGACTCCGTTGCCTTGGCGTCGTTCGCGCAGCGTCGACTCGGCAAGGTCGTCATCGAACTGGAAGATGCGCGACTCGAAACTCCGGACGGCCGTGAACTGGTCCGCGACTTCACCTGGCGCCTGGCGCCGGGTGAAAGAGTGGGTCTGGTCGGGGTGAACGGTTCCGGTAAGACCACGCTCCTGCGCACCCTTGCCGGTGAGTTGGAACCCGCCACTGGCAAGCGTATTCAAGGCCAGACCGTCAAGATCGGTTGGCTCAAGCAGGAATTGGACGATCTGCCCAAGAAGCTGCGAGTTCTCGACGCGGTCAAAGAGGTAGCTGAGCGAATTACCCTGGGCGACAAAGAGGTATCGGCGGGCCAGCTCGCCGAACGTCTCGGGTTCACCCCGGCCCGTCAGCGCACTCCGGTCGGTGATCTGTCCGGCGGCGAGCGTCGACGGTTGCAGCTCACACGGGTATTGATGGCGGAGCCCAACGTGCTGTTGCTCGACGAGCCCACCAACGATCTCGACATCGACACGCTGCAACAGCTCGAGGACCTGCTCGACGGCTGGGCGGGGACCATGGTGGTCATCAGTCACGACCGGTACCTCATCGAGCGCATCTGTGACTCGACCTGGGCGCTGTTCGGCGATGGCAAGCTCACCAACCTTCCCGGTGGCATCGAGGAGTACTTGCGTCGGCGCGCGGTGATGGCGGCCGAGGCGACACCGGACTCGCTGACCACGGGCGGTGTCGTCAAGACCGCTGTACGTGATGCAGGATCCGAGAGGGCTGCTCGTAAAGAGCTCAGCAAACTGGAGAAGTCCGTCATTCGTTTGTCGAAGCGGGAAGCGGAGCTGCACGCCGAACTGGCGGAGGTGGCCACCGATCCGGGCAAGCTCGTGGCATTGGATACCGAGCTCAAGCAGGTGGTGGCGGACAAGGACGTCGCCGAGGAGCGTTGGATGGAGCTGGCCGCCGAGCTGGAGTGACCTGCACATGATGGCGGGGCACGACGGCAGTAGGTACTTTCGATAGCAGGACGGTTCGGCGGACCGCGCACACCGGATACGAGAGGACCTACGAGTACATCGTGTCCATACTTTTCATACCGACCTTCCAACTGACGGCCGAGATGGGGTCCACTCAGTGACGTCCGTGGTGCGCAAGGCCATGGGCGATTCGTTCGAGGATCTGCATCCCAAGGTGCAGTGGCGGTTCGGACTCTCCGCAGCGGACGGGCTTTGCCAGATCGGCGTCGGCGTCATGGAAGAGATGACCCATTCGGCGTTGGTGCCATGGCCCGTTCTTGCGCTCGGGGCCCGGCGGGGTTTGTTCCCCGGGGGTCGAGGAACCGACGTTCCCTTCACCGTCGCCAACTACGCGTATACCGACGAACTGGGTCGGGAGACGATGTCGTTCGTGCGCAGGTTTGCCTTCGTCGGAAAGCCACAGGGCATGAACTCGGTGATGGTCACACCGGCTGTGTCCCAGGGGCACGATGTTGCGCTGGACTATCTGGGATACAGCTCGGACATGCTGGTACACACTCGATGTAGCGCGGACTCCGATGGTGGAATCCTGCTCGAGAGCGGCGCTCCACGGATACGCGGGCTACGTGTCCCCGCGTTCGCATCTGCCCTGACAACCGGACGCGAGTGGTGGGACGAGGGCGAGCAGCGGCATCGCATCCAGATCGACGTCACCAGCCCGATATTGGGTCGGCTGTTCCACTACCGAGGATGGTTCACAGCAGAGGAACGTCCGTGCGCGGCCGCTGACATCCCCGAAGATGCACGGCCGTCGAGGCTGGAAGAGCACGAATAGCACTGGAAGCGGTGGAACCCTCTGATACTGGACATAGTCGAGCCAGAGGTGTTCCGTCACATGCGGTGAGAGATCAGCGGTAACCCTTGGCCGGGTTGAGTAGATCGAGCACGATGGTCTGACCGTTGGACCTGACATGTATCTCAGGGTTCTGCAGTCCACCGGAGGTGAGGTACTCACCGAGGAGCTGGAGTAGCTCGTCGGGGCCGACCGAAGTGTCTGGCGTACGGATGTCACCGGTGCGGCTGCCCAGCTCGTTCTGAGTGAGTCGGCCCGCTATGCGTACCGATGCAACACCCATCGCGGTGCGGCGGTCGGGTGCTGCGCCGCGTGCCGGGCTCGACGACGGGCCGCTACTGGCGCCGTTCGATGCGTAGGTGCTCGATCGGCCGTTGGTCGGCAGGCCGTGCTCGGAGATCTGATCGCTAGTAGTCACTTCAACCTCGTTCGAATCTTTGGACGGCTGCTCGGGGCCGGCACTTGGGGGTTCCTGCTTCATGACCGGCTGCTCCAGTTCCTGCGTGATCGCAGGTTTTGCGGGCCTAGTAGGTGCCATCTCGGCGGGATCCTTCGCCGGAGGTGTAGCGGTCTTCGGATTGGTCGATGCAGGCGAGTCCGCCCAAGGCGGCGAAATATCCGCGGCCAATTTCGGGGTCGGCGTACTCAACCGGTGGGCCGGTGTTTGGCCGATCTTGATTCCCGCCTGCGGATAGCTGGAACCCTGCGTCATAGAAGACCTCGCGTCGTGAAGAACCTGTGTCATGCCACGTCTCGGCGTGCAATGTGCTGCGCTCGAGTATGAAACGTACCCGAAGCCCGTTCGGACTTCGGAAGCGTAACACTATGACTGTTTAACCGGTCCGATTGCGAGTATTTTCCCGTTGCGGGTCATTCACCGGCAGCGACGAGGGGCTCCAGCGTCAGTTCGGGCATCTCCTTCTGGAGATACTGCAGACGCCACTTGTCGCTGACGAGAGCGAGCAGCACGCCGTCCGTCCGCGTGAAAACCTCCACCCCGCGCTGGCGACCCAACTCGACCGCAGATTCGGTGTCGGTCCGGCGAGCGAGTGAATAGCCCAGCGATTCCAGACGAGCATCGACACCGAACTCAGCTTTCATTCGGGCCATGACCACCTCGAACTGCATGGGACCGACAGCTGCGAGAACCGGCGAAGCGTCACCGCGAATATCGTTGCGCAACACCTGGACAACGCCCTCGGAGTCCAACTGCTCCACGCCGCGACGGAACTTCTTGTACTTGTCGGCGCTGTCCACGCGCAACAGTGCGAAGTGCTCGGGCGCGAACGAAGGAATCGGTGGGTACTCGACCTTCTTCTCCGTGTACAAGGTATGCCCAGGCGCGAGAGCGGTGGCGTTGACCAGTCCCACGACGTCGCCGGGATATGCGTGCTCGACGGTGGTCCGCTCCCGACCGAACACCGTCAAGGCGTACTTGGTGGTGAACGGCTTACCGGTCTGCGAATGCGTCACGACCATGCCGCGCTCGAATACGCCCGACACGACGCGCATGAACGCCAACCGGTCCCGGTGCGCAGTATCCATTCCAGCCTGCACCTTGAACACCACAGCGCTGAACGGATCGGTCACTTCCCTCGCCGTACCCTTGATGTCTTCCCGCGGTCCTGGCTGCGGCGCAAGCGCCACCAGGGTGTCCAAGATCTGGCGAACCCCGAAGTTGAGCATCGCCGAACCGAAAATGACGGGCGATGTCTGGCCGCCGAGGAACATTTCCTGATCGTGACCCTGGCCGCTTGCAACCAGGAGTTCGCTCTCTTCGACTGCCGTGTCCCACTCGATGCCCTCGCGCGCAGCGGCAGCGTCGGCATCCATCAATTCCTCGGGGGCGATAGTGGCGCCACCAGCGGTTCGAGTGAATCGGATGTAATTTCCTGCCCTGACGTCGAGCAGACCACGGAAGTCTCCGGCGATGCCGACAGGCCAGTACAGCGGTGTCGGTGTCAGTCCGATGCGCTGTTCGATCTCGTCGAGGAGTTCCAGTGGGGACTGGCCCGGCCGGTCCCACTTGTTGATGACGGTGATGACCGGAATGCCGAACTGGCGGCACACCTGAAAGAGCTTGAGCGTCTGTGGTTCCAGGCCCTTGGCTGCATCGATGAGCATGACTGCCGCATCGACAGCGGTCAGAACCCGGTAGGTGTCCTCGGAGAAGTCGGCGTGGCCGGGAGTGTCGACAAGGTTGATGACGTTGATCTCGTCGACGCTCCGGTCGAGCTGGTAATTGAACTGCAGCGCGGTCGAACTCACCGAGATGCCGCGTGCCTTCTCCATCTCCATCCAGTCCGAGACCGTGGCGCGTCGACCGGCTTTGCCATGGGTGGCGCCGGCTTCCGAGATCACTCGGGCGTGCAGCGCGAGCGCTTCGGTCAGCGTGGACTTACCGGCGTCGGGGTGGGAGATGACGGCGAAGGTGCGCCTGCGATGGACCTCGTGGACGAGTTCCTTGTGCGGGTTCTTCGGCTGCGCCGTCGACTCGGTGGCGGTACTGCTCTTGTCGACCGGAGCGTCTACCGAATCGGGCGGCGTACTCAAACGAACCTCAATCTCACGTTGTACGGCATCGGGCTCGTACCAGGATACTCGGACGAAAAGGCGGTAATGGTTCACCTCCGCGCGAGGATTGAATAACCTGAATACCACCTGCCGTGACCACGCCCGCTCGACGAGGAGATGGCATTGAGTAAGTTCACCGAAGAAATGTTCGCGACTGCACAATCCAGTCGTCGTGGACTGGTGACCGGCGAGCCTGACCAGCCGCTCCGTCAGTCCTGGGGTGAGATCCATCAGGATGCGCGCGCGATGTCGGGCGCTCTGGCCGAGGCGGGGATCGGGCACGGAGACGCGATCGGTGTCCTCGCCGGGCAGCCGGTGGACATCGCACCCGCCTGTCAGGCCGCGTGGATGCGTGGCTGCTCGGTCACGATGCTTCATCAGCCGACACCGCGAACCGACCTTGCCGTGTGGGGGCAGGACACCGAATCCGTGGTGAAGATGATCGAGTCCAAGGCAGTCGTTCTGGGAGCACCTTTCGACGTCGCCGCCCCGATTCTCGAGGAACGGGGCATCACCGTGTTGAAAATCGAAGACATGCGTCGAGGCACTCCCATCGACCCGATCGAGACCTCGGAGTCCGACATCGCGCTCCAACAGTTGACGTCGGGGTCCACGGGGTCACCCAAAGCGGTGCGCATCACCCATGAAAACTTTTTCGTCAACGCGTACGCCATGATCGATCGGATCGAGTTCGATGTCGACCGCGACGTCATGGTCAGTTGGCTGCCGCTGTTCCACGACATGGGTATGGTCGGGTTCCTTACTGTGCCCATGCAGGTCGGGGCCGAGGTCGTCAGTATCACCCCACTGGACTTCCTGCGGTCACCGCTGCTGTGGGCCAAGCTGATCGACAAGTACCGTGGAACTGTCACGGCGGCACCGAATTTCGCTTACTCGCTACTCGCTCGACGGCTACGGCAAGCCGCGGACGATTTCGATTTGGATCTGAGCTCACTGCGCTATGCCTGGAACGGCGCCGAGCCGGTAGATCCGGACACGATGACGGCGCTCGCCGAGGCCGGGAGGCCGTACCGACTCGATCCCCTTGCCCTTGCCCCTGTCTACGGTATGGCGGAAACGACTCTGGCCGTGTCCATTCCGGACCCGTATCAAGGACAGGTGCTCGACGTCGTCGACGCAGACCTGCTCGAGGCGATGGGTCGCGCAGTACCGGCTACCAAGGGCAACGTGCGGACCCTGGCGACGCTCGGCAAGATGGTGCCGAACCTCGAAGGGCGCGTGGTGGACAAGGAAGGGCAGGTACTGACACCGCGCGGTGTCGGCATCATCGAAGTACGAGGCAAAGCGGTGACCCCCGGATACATCACCGTCGACGGCCCGGTAGCAACCCAGGACGAGGACGGTTGGCTCGACACCGGTGACGTCGGCTACTTCACCGAGGATGGTCTGGTCGTGGTGTGCGGGCGCATCAAGGACGTCATCATCATGGGCGGCCGCAACATCTATCCGACCGACATCGAGCGTGCCGCAGGGTCGGTGCGCGGAGTGCGCCCGGGCAACGCCGTCGCAATCCGTCTCGACGCCGGTGACAAGCGGGAAAGTTTCGCAGTTGCCGTGGAAACCAACGACTTTCAGGATCCGGATGAGGTCAAGCGAATCGAGCGTGAAGTCGTCCATGCCGTGCACTCGGAGGTAGGCGTGCGGCCACGCACGGTCGCTGTCCTGGGGCCTGGGTCGATTCCGAAGACCTCCTCGGGCAAGCTGCGTCGGGCCAATTCGGCTGCGCTGCTGGGGTAGCGCGCACCCTTTTTGCAAAGCGCACACACGTGCTCGGACGTGAACAGGGCGCGAAGGTTGGCAAAAACGGTGTTAGCTTCGCGACATGCTTCAGCGCGGATGAACCTGGTTCTGCGCAGCTTCGAGCCCGACGCGTAGAAGCAGTTCCGCCGCATCGGCAGCTTCCTCGCATATCACGCCGAGATCTTTGCGTTCGGCTGCGGAGAACGGCTTCAGGACGTACGCGGCAGCATCCATTCGACCCGGCGGTCGGCCGACCCCGACGCGCGTGCGCAAATAGTCCTTGGTGTCCAGCTGCTGTGAAATCGAGCGCAGGCCGTTGTGTCCGCCCTCGCCGCCGCCGAGCTTGAGGCGAATCGATCCGAACTCGATATCCAGTTCGTCGTGCACGATCACGATGTTGCCCGGATCTACGGAAAAGAATCGGGCAAGTGCGGCCACCGGTTGGCCCGAGAGGTTCATGAATGTGCGCGGCTTGGCCACCACCACCGGGCGATCGCTCAGTCGCGCCTGAATCACCTCGGAATTGGACTTCTTGTGAGAAGAGAACTTTGCACCGATTCGAGCGGCCAACACGTCGGCGACCATGAAACCTACGTTGTGCCGCGTCGCCTCGTACTGAGGTCCGGGGTTCCCGAGTCCGACGATCAGGGCTGGCTCTACATTCACGGCGACCATGCTTCCATTGCGGTGACAAACAACAACGCGCCGCTCCCCAGTGCAGGGGAGCGGCGCGTCGGTAGTAAAAGGGCTGAGATCAGCTCTCGGACTCTTCCGAGCTTTCCTCGGCTGCTCCCTCAGCGGCCTCGCCGGTCGGCTCGGTGCCTTCGCCTTCGGCCTCGAGGTCCTCCTCGGACGGAGCCTCGACGACATTGACGAGCAGCATTTCGACGTCAGACACCAGGGTGACGTTCTCAGGCAGCGTGACCGCGCCTGCGAGGATCTGAGTTCCGGCTTCGAGACCCTCGACCGAGACAGTGATCGACTCGGGGATCGACAGTGCGTCCGCGTCGATTTCGATGACGGTCGAGTCGGTGTAGACCAGGGTGCCTGCAGCGGCGTCGCCCTCGATCAGGACGTTGACCTCCACGGAGACACGCTCGCCCTTCTTGAGGACGAGCAGGTCGGCGTGCTCGATGCTGCGGCGGATCGGGTGCACGACGATGTACTTGGTGAGCGCGACCTGCTCTGCGCCGTCGATGTCGAGCGTCAGCACGGCGTTGGTGCCGTGGTTACGGAGAACTTTGGCGAAGGCCCGCGAATCGAGTGCAAGGTGCTGCGGGTCGGTTCCGTGTCCGTACAGAACCGCAGGAACGAGGCCGTCGCGACGTGCACGGCGCGCGGCACCCTTGCCGAATTCGGTGCGGACGATCGCCTTGAGATTGTTAGCTTCGTTCGACATGTGGTGAATGCTCCTGGTGTATCGCTTGTGGCGGATAAAGACTCGTCGGGGCTGACACGTACGAGCAAGGCCAGGGGCCGAGCCGCGTCGATCACGGTAGATCCTGTGTAGGTTCTACCCTCGCCGAGACAACCCGGAAGACTTTACACGACGGCTCGACCAGCCTGTCCAGCGCATCCGGAACTCACCGGGTCCGAAGTGCCTCGACCATCTCGTCCAGCTGCGCGAACGTGACGAAATAGTGCGGTGACGCCCGTACGACGGCGTCGAGTTTCCGATGCGTCATGTCGAGGAGCGTCGAACTGCGCGGACTCACGGTGACCGTGACGCCCTTGGCAGCCAGGAAGTCGCGGACGTCGGTCGGCGTCAGATCGTCGACTGTGAAGGAGACGATGCCGCTCCTGCGGTCGCCCAGATCGTGCACCGACACACCATCGAGACCACGTAGCGCGGTCCGCAGGTATTCGGCACGCTGAGATATCGCTTCTTCTGCGTTGTCGATGCCGATATCGAGCAAGTAGTCGACGGCGGTACCGAGCGCTAACCGAGCTGCGACGTCGCATTCCCAGAATTCGAATCGGGTGACATCGGGCGCGAGTCGGTACTCGGACTCTCCTGTCCACTGGGCGCTGTGTAGATCGAGGGCCGGCGGCTCCAGTGATACCGACAGTTCTGGGCGCAGGTACAGGAAACCGGTTCCACGGGGCCCGCGCAGCCATTTTCGTCCGGTTGCGCTCAGAGCGTCCACTCCGAGCTCGGCGACGTCCACGCGAATCTGACCGATCGATTGGCACGCGTCGAGCAACACGAGTGCGCCGAATCGATGCGCAAGATCGGCCACTGCGCGCGCCGGATTGATCAGACCACCGTTGGTCGGAGCGTGCACCAGCGAGACAATTCGGACCCGTTCGTCGAGCAATGCTTCCAGCGCAAGGAGATCTATCTGCCCTGTCGGATCACTCGGCACGATCTCGACCCGCGCGCCCGTCGCCGCCGCGCGTTGCAGGGCTGCGATCGCGTTGCTGGCATACTCCACTTCGCACATCAGAATTCGATCGCCCGCGGTCAACGGAATCGAATAGAAGACGTCGCTCCATGCGCGAGTTGCGCTGTCGCTCAACGCAATATCCGACGCCTCAGCGCCGATCAATGTCGCGATCGAAGTCTTGACGGCGGCGAGATCGTGTTTGCGCTCGATGGCAGCGCGGTAGCCACCGACGACGGCTTCTCGACGCAAGTGCGCAACCGCAGTCTCGACGACGGGCGTCGGGGGCAGCGAGGACCCGGCGCTGTCGAGGAAGATTGCTGTCTCTGCGGCAGGGGTGTCGCGGCGGATTCTCTCGAGATCGATCACCGTAAGTGAGCCTTCCTTTACGACAGGTTACGACAAGTTGTCGGTGCGCTGTGATGCACTTCTGGCTATTGTCGATGCAGGATTCCACAGCATCCGCGTTTCGTGCAGCACGGCGTCGGGTAGTTCGGTCCCCGGGTTGGTCCGATTCACATTCGTACGGGCGAGTGCGGGTCATGCAAGGAGGCACTTTTGTCGTCCAACGAGAAGTCGCTCGGGCTCAGTTCTCGGCCTGCGGCCGAGGCCTATGTGTCTCGGGTCTGCTTCAAGCTCGGTCCGCCGCAGCTCATCGGTGCCGAATTGGAATGGTTGACGTTCGCCGAGGACGGAGACAGACCGTCACTCGAACATCTTGCCGACGCGCTGGGGGACTACGCACCGCGCAGTATCGCACCTGATTCACCCGCCCTGACGTTGCCGGGCGGAAGCGTCGTCACGATCGAACCGGGCGGCCAGATCGAACTCTCCAGCTCGCCGCATGCGTCGGTGGCCGAACTGCAGAACGCGTTGGATTCGGACTCCCGTGAAGTCACCGTCGTCATGGAGGCAGCCGGCATCCATATGGCATCGGTGCCCGCGGACACCGAGCGTGAGGCGCACCGGGTGCTGGTCCTACCGCGCTACTGTGCAATGGAGAAACGCTTCACCACCATCGGCCCGTTCGGAAAGCTGATGATGTGCAACACCGCTGCAGCTCAGGTCAGCGTCGACGCCGGGGTCGATCGTGCCGAGGTTGCTGCACGGTGGGAGATGTTGGAGGCCATCGGTCCCGCATTCGTTGCCGCGTTCGCATCCTCGCCCAGTCTGCGTGGCGCACCGGAAGGCACCTGGGCGTCGCAGCGCATGCGCACCTGGCTCGAACTCGACGGCAGTCGCACCGCCGTTCCCGCCAGCGGTGATCCCATCGCGGCCTATGCGAGATGGGCGCTCGACGTCCCGTTGCTGTGCATTCGCAGTGAAGGGGAAAGCTGGGAGGCGCCGTTCGGATCCACGTTTGCGGATTGGCTTGCAGGAGATGTCGCGGCACTGGCAGGGAGACAGCCGACCACCGTCGACCTCGACTACCACCTGACCACACTGTTTCCGCACGTTCGAGCCTGCGGACACCTCGAAATTCGGTACCTCGACGCCCAACCCGATGGGCAATGGGTCGTTCCGGCATCGGCGTTCGAATCGTTGTTGTCGACCCCGGCAGTCACCGAGGCGGCAACCGCGCTCGCCCACCGGACTGCAGGCCGATGGATCGATGCCGCACAGTTGGGGTTGGCGGATGCCGACTTGCGTGAGACGGCCGTAGAACTGCTGCGGTTGGCTGCACGCGCGGGAGGTGATCACGCGGACTCGTTGTCAGCGGCCTCGGAGCGATGTCGCCGGGGTGAGTCACCCGAACCAGGGGACGCAGTGGCCCGTTCGATCGACGCATGCCATTTCACGAGCAAGGAGACGGTGTCGTGACAGTCGAGCATCTTCGTGATCGAGTAGAGGTCGTACTTTCCCGTAGTCGTGCACGTAGTGCGCTGCTGACCGAGAGTGTCGACGAGAATGAGCTGACCGCGCAGCACTCGCCGCTGATGAGCCCGCTGGTGTGGGACCTCGCGCACATCGGCAATCAAGAGGAGTTGTGGCTCGTCCGCGACGTCGGAGGCCGTGATCCGGTGCGCCAGGACATCGACGAACTGTACGACGCGTTCAAGCACTCGCGTTCGAGCCGCCGTTCGCTGCCTCTGTTGTCACCGGATGAGGCTCGCGCCTACGTCGGCACCGTGCGGGAGAAGGTATGGGACATTCTCGCGTCCAGCCCGCTCGATGGGCGCAGGCTCGAGCAAGATGCATTCGCGTTCGGCATGGTTGCGCAGCACGAACAGCAGCACGGCGAGACCATGCTTGCGACGCACCAGCTTCGGCTCGGACCGGCGGTCCTCTCGGCGCCCGCGCCTCCCGCCCCGACCGTCGAAGCGGCAGGCGAGGTCGTGATCGAGGGCGGCCCGTTCACGATGGGCACCACCTTCGATCCGTGGGCGCTCGACATCGAACGGCCTGCGCACGCGGTATTCGTTTCCACATTTGCCCTCGACGTCGCACCGGTCACCAACGGTCGGTATGTGGAATTCATCGAAGACGGTGGTTACGACCGAGAAGATCTGTGGAGTGAGCGCGGTTGGTCGCACCGGATCACCGAGGGACTTCGAGCGCCGTTGTTCTGGGAGCGTGACGCAGATGGTGCGTGGTGGCGTCGCCGATTCGGTGTCACGGCCCCGATTCGGCCGAGCCAGCCTGTGGTTCACGTCGGCTTCTTCGAGGCCGAGGCGTACGCGCGCTGGGTAGGCAAGCGCCTACCCACCGAGGCGGAGTGGGAGAAGGCGGCGCGTTTCGACTCGTCGACCGGCTCGGTCCGCAAGTATCCGTGGGGAGATGCCGAGCCGACGGAAGCTCACGCAAATTTGGGTCAGCGGCACCTGGAACCAGCCGACATCGGGGCTTATCCAGCGGGGGCGACACCGCAGGGTGTGCAGCAACTCATCGGTGATATGTGGGAGTGGACGTCTTCGGATCTGGAGCCCTACCCGGGATTCGAGCCGTTTCCGTATGTCGAATATTCCGAGGTGTTTCTGCGCGGTGATTACAAGGTGTTGCGCGGAGGTTCGTTCGGCACCGACGAGGTCGCGTGCCGGGGCACGTTCCGGAATTGGGATCACCCGATTCGTAGGCAGATCTTCGCCGGCTTTCGGTGCGCACGCGATGTCGAGTCACGCTGAATGTGCCGTCATCTCGGTTACCTCGGTCGGCAGCGCAGCGTCGCCGACGCTGTGACGGCGGGTAGCAATTCCCTGCGTGTTCAATCGTGGGCGCCCAAGGACATGCGGGGCGGAGGCACTATCAATGCCGACGGCTTCGGTACCGCGTGGTGGGATGCAGGCACCGTGCGCAGCTACCGAAATCCGATGCCGATGTGGTCGGACCCAGCTGTCGCCGAGGTCCTTGTCGCCGCACAGTCGACGGCGATTGTTGCGGCGGTGCGCTCGGCGACCGTCGGAATGCCGGTGGAGCGCAGTGCGTGTGCCCCGTTCACGGACGGCACCTGGGCTTTCAGTCACAACGGTGTCGTCTTCGGTTGGCCGGAGGTGATGACGGACCTCGCCGAGCAAGTGCCGTTGGCGGACCTTCTGCGTCTACCGGCACCAACGGATTCGGCAGCATTGTGGGTCATCCTGCAAAACCTTCTTCGTGAACACGAAGCGGACAAGGCGTTGCGCATCCTGGTGAACCGCGTCGAATCCGTTTCGCCGAGTTCGCGGCTGAATCTCCTGCTCTCCGACGGGCATACGCTCTATGCCACGACCGTGTATCACTCGTTGTCCGTACTGCGAGGCGAAGACGCGGTCACCCTCGCGTCCGAACCGCTGGACGACGATCCGTCGTGGGAACCGATTGCGGACCACCAGTTCGTGGTGGCCCGGCCCGGTTACCTCGATATCACCGACCTCGATTGAAGGAGCATTTTCGTGTCAGACAGTGCGTTGGACGTCCACATCTCGCCGGAACGGTTACTGGAGGACTTGCGATCGGATGTGAGGCAGGGTCTGACGGCGTCACCGAAGTGGCTCTCGCCCAAGTGGTTCTACGACACCACCGGCAGTGAATTGTTCGAGCGGATCACCGAGTTGCCCGAGTATTACCCGACTCGAACCGAGCGGGCACTCATCGAGGCCCATGCCCAAGACATCGCCGAGCGCACCGACGCGGCGATCCTCGTCGAACTCGGTTCCGGTTCTTCGGAGAAAACCAGATTGCTGATAGAGGCCGGAATCAAACATGGCTCGCTTGCGAAGTACGTTCCGCAGGATGTCTCGCCGTCGGCGTTGTCCGGCGCGATCGAGCAGCTTTCGCGCGAATTTCCTGCGCTAGAAGTCCACGGGATCGTCAGCGACTTCACGGACACCTTGCAGAATCTGCCCGCCGACGGGCGGAGAACTATCGCCTTCCTCGGCGGCACGCTCGGCAATTTGACTCCCGAGGAGCGCGCGGGGTTCCTGTCCGACATCGCCGGTGCACTGATTGCCGACGAATTTCTCGTCCTCGGAGTGGGCCTCGTCATCGACCCGGACGTACTGATCCCGGCATACGACGACGCAGCCGGTGTGACGGCAGAGTTCAACGTGAACGTGCTGTCGGTACTCAACGATCGGCTAGGGGCGAATTTCGATCGCTCCCAGTTCGAACACGTTGCCGTGTGGGATGCAGACAACGAGTGGATCGAAATGCGACTTCGTGCGAAAGAGGCTCAGCATATTGTCATCGCGGATCTGGCCCTCGACATCGACTTTGCCAAGGGTGAAGAGTTGCGTACCGAGATTTCGGCCAAATTTCGTCAAGAGGGGATTACGGCAGAACTGGCAGACGCCGGATTCGGCGTCGATCAGTTCTGGACGGACCCGAAGGAGCGATTTGCGTTGATCCTTGCTCGTCGCGGCCGCTGATCGTTTTCCTTCCCGCATCGCTCGTCCCGACCGCACGTGGCCGTCGCTGGTAGGAATGAGTCAGGTACCACGCGACAATAGATCGGACGAGACGATGTCGAACAAAATTGTGTCCACGATCGGTCAGGTGGCCAAGTCGGCCTTGGGCATCGTCGGTGTTCGCATAGGCACCGAGGAACCTGCCCATACCAGTCGGCGGTTGACCGACATGGTGGAGATCCGTCGCTATGAACCGCGAATTGCCGCGCAGACCACGGTTGACGCGGATGAAGAACAAGCACGACAGGACGGGTTCCGGCGCCTCGCCGGGTACATCTTCGGTGGCAATACGGGCTCACAGAAGGTCGCCATGACAGCGCCTGTCAGTCAATCGTCTGCCGACTCCCAGCGGATCGCGATGACGGCGCCCGTGTCGAGCACCGCAGACGGCGACAAATGGGTGATCCGGTTCTTCATGCCGTCCTCATGGTCGATGGAGACGCTGCCGACGCCCAATGACGACCGCGTGAAGTTGGTCGAGGTTCCGGCGGAGACAGTCGCCGTGCTGCGCTTCAGCGGTAGCCGCGCCCGAGGCAACGTTGCGCCGCAGATGGCGAAATTGTCAGAGGTGTTGCACGTCAACAATATCGAGATGTCGAATGAGCCGATGACCTGGTTCTACGATCCGCCCTGGACGCTGGCATTCCGGCGTCGTAACGAGGTTGTCGTGTCGGTGCCCGAAGGTTCCTGAGCGTCGACTCAGGTGTACCGACGCGCCAGCGCACTCCATAGCCGATCAGAACCACCCTCCCCTCGAGCACACGCGCTTCGGTGTGCGGAGGGAGGGGGAGTCAGCTGGTACGGCGGCGAGCCTTTTCTAGCGCGCCCAGCGTCCCCATCACGCTTGTGCGCTGACTGGTGAGGTCTTTGAGTCGCGCACGGGCAGGCAATCCGGAGCTACCGTCGAGTGCGGCGATCTTCTCGTCGATGCTCGCCAATTGCTCGAGGAGTTTTTGTCCACGTGATTGAAGTTCGATCAGGTCGACACTGCTCACACCTGCCTGGGATTTCTTGGGAGCTGCTTTCCCTGATGCAGACGCCGACGTCGGTGCTGCGGCCACCGCAGCAGCTGCCCTCGGCCGCAATGCTTTGCGGACTGCGGCCGGATCGGGAAGCTTCTCGAGGCGGATGCGATTGAGAACCTCGCGTGCGTCGCGTGCGGTTACGCGGTACTCGCGCTCTTCCTCGTCTTCTGACGCGAGGGTCCCACCGAGGGGGCGCAAACCATACATTCCGATGAAGTGCTTGGCCTCATCGATGATGGCTTCGTGTTCGCGGCATTGGCCGCAGCGTGGCTCGTTTCGATACATTTCGATCGAATCGGTGCTCCCACACCACACGCACGCGCCCGGAGTCCAGCGGGCGATTCGGACGGTAGAAGTTGCGGTCGGGCTGTCCATAGTTTGTGCGTCGATCACGACGAGTCATCTTAGGTTACAACGAAACCCGCCCCGCACACCCCTCCCGGTCGAACTGCGGTTTTCGAACCTGTTAGTGACCAAGTTCATGCAGTGGGGGAGAGATGGCGGAGCGGGTGTATGGAAACCGAGCCTGCGAAGAATCGAATAGTGCTGGGTGCTATGCGACGCCGTTGAAGAGGCTTGTTACCGAACCGTTTTCGAAGACCTCGCGGATGGTGCGAGCAAGCAGCGGAGCGATGGACAGCACGGTGAGCGTGTCGAAGCGCTTGTCGTCGCTGATCGGGAGGGTATTGGTGACGACAACTTCCTTTGCCCCGCATTCTGCGAGACGTTCGGCGGCAGGGCTGCTGAGGACGCCGTGGGTGGCTGCGATGACGACGTCACCGGCTCCGGCTTCCTTGAGCACCTTCACGGCTCCGGCGATCGTTCCACCGGTGTCGATCATGTCGTCGATCAGGATGCAGGTGCGTCCTTCGACGTCTCCGACGACCCGGTTCGACTTGACCTGGTTGGGCACCAAGGGGTCGCGTGTCTTGTGAATGAATGCCAGCGGTCCGCCGCCGAAGCTGTCGGCCCACTTCTCGGCGACGCGAACGCGCCCCGAGTCAGGGGAGACGACGGTGATGTGTTCGAGGCTGTACTTGCTTCGGATGTGCTCGGCCAACTGGCTGTGCGCGTGCATGTGGTCGACGGGGCCGTCGAAGAAGCCTTGAATCTGATCGGTGTGCAGATCGACCGTGATGATGCGATCCGCGCCGGCTGTCTTGAGAAGGTCGGCGACCAGACGTGCGGAGATCGGCTCGCGTCCGCGGTGCTTCTTGTCCTGACGGGCGTACGGGTAGAACGGCAGAATCGCGGTGATGCGTTTGGCCGATCCGCGCTTGAGCGCGTCGATCATGATCAACTGTTCCATCAGCCAGGTGTTGAGCGGGAACGGGTGACTCTGCAAAACGAAGGCGTCGGATCCACGGACCGATTCCTCGAAGCGAACGAAGATCTCACCGTTGGCGAAGTCGCGTGCGGTCTGCGGGGTCAGGCCGATTCCCAGCTCCTTTGCCACCTGCTCGGCAAGCTCTGGATGTGCTCGACCCGAGAAGAGCATGAGGTTCTTCTGGTTGTCGATCCAATTGGGGGTGGTCACTGCTGTTCGCCATCCTTTGATTCGTGCGCGTTTGTCGACTTGGCAGCCACAGCCCGAACAGCAGCTTCCGCCGCCGCCGTTCCTGGCCGTTTCTTTTCGACCCAGCCCTCGATATTGCGCTGGGAACCCGCGGAGACGGCGAGCGCCCCCGGAGGTACATCGTGTCGGAGCACTGTTCCAGCTCCGGTGTAGGCCCCGTCGCCTACTCGAACCGGGGCGACGAACATGTTGTCCGACCCAGTTCGGACGTGCGAACCGACGATGGTGCGGTTCTTGCCGACGCCGTCGTAGTTCACGAACACGCTCGACGCGCCGATGTTGGAGTACTCACCGATGGTCGCGTCGCCGACGTAGGTCAGGTGCGGCACCTTCGAGTGGTTTCCGATTGTCGAATTCTTGGTTTCGACGAAGGTTCCCACCTTGGCGCCGTTACCGATGTCGGACCCTGGACGTAAGTATGCGAACGGTCCAACAGTGGCACCGGAGCCGATGGTTGCGAGATCGGCTTGGGTGCGTATCACCGACGCGCGCTCGCCGACGACGACGTCGCGGAGGGTGGAGTCGGGTCCGATGACGGAGTCCTCGCCGATGTGAGTGCTTCCCAACAACTGGACGCCGGGTTCGAGGCGGACATCTGCCCCGAGAGTGACATCGACGTCGATCCAGGTTGTGGCGGGATCGACGACGGTGACGCCCGCGCGCATGTGTCGCTCGATGATGTGACGATTGAAGATTGCGGTGACGCGGGCGAGCTGAACTCGGTCGTTGACACCCAGAACCAGGTCCGGATCGGCGAGCTGAGTGCCGTAGACCGCCAGGCCGCTGCTCTTGCTGATCTTGACCACGTCGGTCAGGTAAAGCTCGTGCTGAGCGTTCTGGGTGCTCAGCTTGCCCAGTGCAGTCCGCAGTGCGACGGCATCGAACGCGTAGACCCCGGAATTGACCTCATCGATTCTGATCTGGGCCGGACTCGCGTCGGCATGCTCGACGATTTCGGCTATCTCACCGTCGTCGGTACGTACGATTCGGCCGTATCCGTTGGCGTCGGCGGGCACGAATGTGAGGACCGTCGCCGCGGCAGGTTTGGGTGCGCTCAGGTGCTCGTCGAGCAAAGCTTTGAGGGTGTGGCCGTCGAGCAGGGGCACATCGGCGGCTGTGACGAGGACGGTGCCCTCGAAGTCGTCCGGTAATGAACGTAAGCCGCACTGCACTGCGTGGCCGGTACCGAGTTGTTCGTCCTGAACGGAGGTGGAGATGGTGCACCCGAGCTCGACACTCAACTCGTCGACCGATTCGGTTACTCGCTCACGATCGTGCCCGACAACGGTGACCAGGTAGTCGGGCCCTAGATCGGCAGCGGCATGCAGAGCGTGGGCAAGCATCGTGCGGCCGGCGAGGGGGTGGAGGACTTTGGGCGTCTTGGACCGCATCCGGGTGCCTGCTCCCGCTGCGAGAACGACCACGGCGGTGTGCAACGGCAACTGAGCTCCTTGCGAATTGCTGGTTACTTTCTCGACAGAAATTCTTCTCGCTCCGCCGCCAGGACTCGAACCTGAACTATCTGAACCAAAATCAGAGGTGCTGCCATTACACCACGGCGGATCGTGGACCAGCGGTTTCTCCGGAGACCGAAGACCTTTGTGAATCAGGTCTGCGGCCGCGGTTCTCCCACCGAGCGCAACGAGTCTCGCATGAACGGTAGTTGCCAGTCGAACCGCGCCCAAAATTGACCACTAGGCTTGCCGAACGAGGCTCCTTGCAAGCAAGCGGGCAAAGACTTTCGGTGGGAGGCATTTTGTCCGAACCCGAGCGGGTACCGCGCGTTCGAATGACTGGGACGCAGCGCCGTGAGCAGTTGATCGAGATCGGGAGGTCCCTTTTCGCCGAGCGCGGGTACGAGGCGACCTCGGTGGAAGAAATCGCAGGTCGGGCCCACGTCTCCAAGCCCGTCGTGTACGAGCACTTCGGCGGGAAGGAGGGCCTGTATGCGGTGATCGTGGATCGCGAGATGTCGACGCTGCTGCAGATGATCACGTCTTCGCTCGAACAGAATCGCTCCCGAGTCCGCGTCGAGCGAGTCGCTCTGGCTCTGCTTACTTATGTGGAGGAGCGCACGGACGGCTTTCGAATCTTGGTTCGGGACTCACCGGTCGCCGCCATTGCTGATGGCAAGTACTCGTCGTTGTTGAACGATGCCGTCTCTCAGGTAGGCCACATTCTGGCTGCGGACTTCACGCGACGCGGATTCGATGCCGGGTTTGCTCCCTTGTATGCGCAAGCGCTGGTCGGAATGGTCTCGATGACGGCACAGTGGTGGCTCGACGTTCGAGAACCTTCGAAAGAAGTTGTTGCGGCTCACGTTGTCAACTTGTGTTGGAACGGATTGACCAATCTGGAGGCTGCGCCGCAATTGGGCGGCAAATGAGCGGTCGATTTTCGCACTACCGCTCGAAAGAGCGGGTAGGGTCAAATTTGCAGCACTGAGAGTTACGTCACAGGCGCTGGATTTAATTGTTCAGACCGTTAGCAAGTTGACCGAGGCGAGAAAACCACTGGATGGTACCGTTCGCAGCATTGCGCAATGGCAGTCCCAGTATTCCTAAGGCGGATCCAATGGTCAGACAGGCCCGCGCTGAGATTACTCGCGATACGGTGTTGTCCGGTGCAGCAAACGTGTTTCTGCGTCTCGGATATGCGAACGCGAGTCTCAGCGAAATCATCTCTCAATCACAGGTCACCAAGGGTGCTCTCTACTTCCACTTCGGGTCGAAGGAAGAACTCGCGCGTGCTGTGATCGACGAGGGCAATGCCAGGCTCACCGCCGCGTGCCTGCAGTTCAACGACGGCCGTATCCCGGCTCTCGAAGCTGCCATCGGCATCTCCTACATCGTCGTGGACATGTCGGTCACCGACCCCATGGTCTCGGCGATGATGCGTCTGAGCCACCAGATCGGTGACTACCGGGGTACCCAGGGCAACGTCATGGCCGGCTGGAGCGTCGCGTTCGATGCGCTCGCGGCCAAGGCGATCAAGCAGGGCGATGTAGATCCGGATGCAGACCCGAACACCATCGGATCTCTCGTACTCGAGATCCTTACCGGTGTGCACATGGTCGCCGTAGCCACCGGGACCACCGAGGAGTTGCCATCACGCTTGGAGCGCCTCTGGTACTACCTGCTTCCCTCACTCGTCACGGCAGGCAAGCTCGACTACTTCCGTGAATTTGCTGCACGACGGGTCATCCGGCACTAGCTCCTCGGCTCGGTGGGCCTGCCCAGCCGTCGCCGGGTCGGTCTGCTCCCATAGAATTGGTCGCGACCGCCGGTTCGCTCGTTTCGCCATGATCTTGGTGCACTTTCGAACCGGGCTGCCTTCGTGTCGTCTTTCGTTCAGGAGCCCTGCTGTTGTCTTCCGATTCTTCGCTTCACCTGTCGGGCGTCGCACGCGTCGCTCTGGCAGATTCCGCTTTGATGACCGTAAGCGAGGCCGTCGGAACTGCGGAGTACACGCTCGTCGCGCCGAATTCTTCGCGTCCGTTCGTCGCTGCCGCGATTGCGCAGCATGCGCAGGTGCTCGTCGTCACCGCGACGGGGCGTGAAGCGGACGATCTCACCGCTGAACTCGGCCAGATGTTCGGGGACTCGGTGGCGCAGTTTCCGTCATGGGAGACATTGCCGCACGAGCGGCTTTCCCCCAGCGCTGACACCGTCGGCCGCAGACTCGAAGTGTTGCGTCGGCTCGCGCGGCCGGACGACCAGGACTACGGCCCACCTCTCCAGGTGATCGTCACCACGGTGCGGTCGCTCGTTCAGCCGATGGCCCCGGGGCTCGGAGAGATCGAGCCGATCGGATTGAAGGTAGGCGTCGAGATCGACTTCGACGGCCTGATCCACCGACTTGTCGAGTTGGCATACACGCGTGTCGACATGGTCGGCAAACGAGGCGAATTCGCCGTCCGTGGTGGCATCCTCGATATCTTCTCCCCGACGGCCGATCATCCGGTGCGTGTCGAGTTCTGGGGTGACGAGGTAACCGAACTCCGCGCTTTCTCCGTTGCGGATCAGCGTTCCCTGCCCGACGTCGTCATCGAGTCGGTCATCGCACCTCCATGTCGTGAACTGATACTCACTCAGGATGTTCGCGATCGTGCCGCGGTGCTCGCCGGTGACAATCAGGCTGATGCGGCACTGGTGGAGATGTTGGACAAGATGTCTGCCGGGGTGCCAGTGGAAGGCATGGAAGCGTTGCTTCCGCTGTTGCAGCCCGGCGAGCTCGAGCTACTTGCCGATGTGCTGCCGAAGGGTGCACACGTCCTGTTGTGCGATCCAGAGCGAATCCGTACGCGTGCAACAGATTTGGTTCGTACCGGTCAGGAGTTCCTCGAAGCGTCATGGACGGCGGCGTCTGTGGGTGGAGCGGCACCGCTCGACACCTCGACCGTGGACACCAGCAGTCTGGGCGGGACGAGTCTCGACCTCGGAGCGTCCGCATACCGTTCGCTACGCCAGATCCGCGAATCCGCGCAGGCGCTCGGGCGGCCGTGGTGGACCATCAGTCCACTGGCTTCGGGCAGCGAGACCGAGGTCGAGTTGGCTGTCGAGACCGTCCCCGAGGTTCGTGGTTCGGAGGAGTTGCTCACCGGACTCTTTGCCATGCTTCGCGCGCACGTGTCCACGGGCGGTCGCGCTGTCATCGCCGTCGCGGGCGCGGGAACCGCAACGCGTATCATCGAGCGTCTCGGTGAGGCCGAAGTGCCCGCTGTGGCAATCGATACGGGTTCCGAGCCGTTGCCCGACGTGGTGAGCGTTCTGTGCGCCTCGCTCCACGCCGGATTGATCCTTACCGATGCGAAGCTTGTGATCGTCACCGAAAGCGACCTGACGGGAAACCGTGTTGCCGCCGCCGAGGGCCGAAAGCTACCGGCCAAGAGGCGAAATCAGGTCGATCCGCTGGCCTTGAAGGCCGGCGACAGTGTCGTGCACGATCAGCACGGTATCGGCCGGTTCGTCGAAATGGTCGAGCGGACCATCGGCGGAGCTCGCCGCGAATACCTCGTCGTGGAGTATGCACCCAGCAAGAGGGGGCACCCGGGGGATCGATTGTTCGTGCCGATGGATTCTCTGGATCAGCTCTCCCGCTATGTCGGCGGTGAAATGCCGTCGCTGAGTAAGCTCGGTGGTTCGGATTGGTCGAACACGAAACGCAAGGCGCGCAAGGCTGTTCGAGAGATCGCCGGAGAGCTCGTGCAGCTGTATGCGGCTCGTCAGGCGGCGCCGGGCCACGCCTTCGGCCCGGATACTCCATGGCAGCGTGAAATGGAGGACGCGTTCGCATTCACCGAGACGATGGACCAGATGACAGCCATCGCCGACGTCAAGGCGGACATGGAGAAGCCGGTCCCGATGGACCGTGTCATCCTCGGCGACGTCGGCTACGGCAAGACCGAGATCGCCGTTCGTGCCGCGTTCAAAGCAGTTCAAGACGGTAAGCAGGTTGCCATCCTCGTGCCGACGACCCTTCTGGCGCAACAACATCTGCAGACCTTCACCGAGCGCATGGCAGCCTTTCCGGTGACGGTCAAAGGGCTCTCGCGCTTCACCCACGGTTCGGACTCGAAGCAGGTCATGGCCGGACTCGCCGACGGGACGGTCGATATCGTCGTCGGTACCCACCGGTTGCTGCAGACCGGAGTGGCGTGGAAAGACCTGGGGCTGGTCATCGTCGACGAGGAACAGCGATTCGGCGTCGAGCACAAAGAGCACATCAAGTCCCTGCGTACGCACGTGGACGTCCTGACGATGTCGGCGACACCGATTCCTCGTACGCTGGAAATGAGCTTGGCCGGCATTCGCGAGATGTCGACGATTCTGACTCCGCCGGAAGAGCGTCACCCGGTACTCACCTATGTAGGCGCCTACAACGACAAGCAGGTCGCGGCGGCCATCAGACGTGAACTGCTCCGTGACGGTCAGGTCTTCTTCGTGCACAATCGAGTCAGCTCGATCGACAAGGCAGCCAAGAAGATTCGTGACCTCGTACCGGAAGCTCGGGTGTCCGTAGCGCATGGTCAGATGAACGAGGAGACGCTCGAGCGAACCGTGCAGGGGTTCTGGGAACGTGAGACGGACGTACTCGTCTGCACCACCATTATCGAAACCGGTCTCGATATCTCGAATGCGAACACCCTGATCGTCGAACGCAGTGATTCGCTGGGCCTTTCGCAGTTGCACCAGCTTCGTGGTCGGGTCGGGCGTAGTCGCGAACGTGGTTACGCGTACTTCCTGTATCCGCCAGAGAAGCCGCTCACCGAGACGGCGTACGACCGTCTGTCCACCATCTCGCAGAACTCCGATTTGGGTGCGGGTATGGCGGTGGCGATGAAGGACCTCGAAATTCGTGGTGCCGGTAATGTTCTCGGCGCCGAACAGTCCGGCCACGTGGCAGGTGTCGGTTTCGACCTGTACGTCAGATTGGTCGGTGAAGCTGTCGAGGCTTACCGGGCAGCCGCTGACGGGAAGCCCATCACCACCGATGAGGCCCCCAAGGAGGTTCGGATCGACCTTCCTGTCGACGCCAACATTCCGCCGGACTACGTGACCAGTGATCGGCTTCGACTCGAGGCATATCGGAAGTTGGCCGCTGCCGCGGATTCCGAAGCCATCAATGCCGTCATCGAGGAGTTGGTGGATCGCTACGGCCCGCTGCCCGAGGAAGTCGGCAGGCTCGTTTCTGTCGCGAAGCTGCGGCTCATCGCCAAGGAATACAACCTCACCGACGTCAATGTCGCCGGCACACAGGTCAAGTTGGCGCCGATGGATCTTCCCGATTCCAAGCAGATCCGGCTCAAGCGTCTCTACCCCAACGCGCAGTACCGCGCGAGCACCGGCGTCGTGCAGCTGCCACTACCGCGCGTCGAGGGTGGGGGAGTCGGAGCTGCCAGGGTTCGTGACGTCGAATTGGTGCAGTTCATTGCCGACCTGATCCTTTCGCTCGACAGTAAGCCGTCTCGATCGGTTCTGTTGGAGCACACTGTGGGCGTGTGATGACGGTAGTTTTGCTCGACCCGACTCGGCCCGGTCAAGTTCCGGCGGAAGCCGTCGAATTCCTCAGTGGGGTAGTCGAATTCACCGAGGAAGTGCCCGTCGGTATTCGGTGGCTTTTCGCCGGAACGGCACATGCCGACGACTCCGGCGGTGTGCTCGTCAGTACCGATCCGCGCAATGGTGATGTCCTCGAACGTATTCGGCGCGGTGACCGAGTCATCGCCTCCCCGAAACTACCCGGTGACGATCTCATCGCAGCTGTCGTGCTGATGGATCGACTCCGAACGATCGGGGGCTGGGAAGCCCAACAGACGCATGCCTCGCTGAGCGGCTATCTCCTCGAGGAAACCTACGAGTTGCTCGACGCGATTCACAGTGGGAACCTCGTCGATCTGAAGGAAGAACTAGGCGATCTCCTGCTGCAGGTCTTGTTTCATTCGAGGATCGCTCAGGACGCGGAACACGGCGGCTTCGACGTCGACGATGTCGCTGCCGGTCTGGTCGCAAAGCTGACACACCGCACACCACACCTGACCGACGGCTCAACGGGACCCATCGACGTCGCGGCTCAGGAACGGGCGTGGGAGGAACGCAAGGCGGCGGAGAAGGCGCGCGGGTCATGTCTGGACGGCATCGCGATGGCTCAGCCCGCACTTGCACTGACACAGAAGATCATTGCGCGCGCATCCAAGGCCGGTCTGCCGGACGAGCTAGTGCCCGACGACCTGCGAACAGTGCACATCGGCCTCGATCACAGCAGCGGGGGTGAGAGTGCGGAAGATCTGCTCCGCGGTCGGGTGTTGGAGTTCGCCGAGCGCATCCGTTGTGCCGAAGTATCGGCCAAGGATCGCGGGGCTGTCCCCGGGCAGCTCTCCGCGATCGAGTGGATCGAAAACTGGGGTCTGCGGGCGTAACTCAGCCCCGCACGCGGTCACGCGAACAGCGTAGAACCCCAGTACTCCGATTCCCCGAGCCCCGGTGGGCACGCGAACACCGCGGAGCCGACGTGCTGGATGTACTCGTTGAGTAGATCCGTTCGCGCCAGAGCAAGCTGCAGCGGCACGAACTGGGTCAACGGGTCACGGCAGTACGCGATGAAGAACAGTCCTGCGTCGAGGTGCCCGAAACCGTCCGAGCCGTCGGTGAAGTTGTAACCGCGCCGCAGGATCTGGATGCCGCCGAGTTCTTCTTTGGACGCGAGCCGGACGTGTGCGTCGGCGTCGATGAGAGGTCCGTCGGGACCTTTCGAATCGAGATCGAGCGCATCGAATTCGTCGGTCAGGCCCAGTGGCGCGCCGGTTCCCTTGCTACGCCCGATGACTCGCTCTTGCTCTTTGAGTGTCGTGCGGTCCCAGGACTCGATGAGCATACGGATTCTTCGTGCAACGAGGTAGGAGCCACCACCCATCCACTCCTGGTCGTCGGCCGGGTCGACCCAGACGTTCTCGTCCAGCATCTGCGGATCTTCGGCCTTGAGGTTGGCGGTTCCGTCTTTGAAGCCGAACAGGTTTCGTGGTGTCGCCTGACTTGTCGACGTGGACGAGGTGCGTCCGAAACCGAGTTGCGACCACTTGACGGACACCGTGCCGAATCCGACGCGAGCCAAGTTGCGGATGGCGTGGACGGCAACCTGCGGATCGTTGGCGCATGCCTGAATGCACAGGTCGCCGCCAGATCGCGCAGGATCGAGGTTGTCGGCGGGGAAGTGCTGTAGTTCGGCCAACGATGCGGGCTTTTTGTCCGCGAGACCGAACCGATCGAACAACCCCGGACCGAATCCGATGGTCAATGTCAGTGATGAGGCCGCGAGCCCGAGGGCTTCACCGGTGTCGGACGGCGGCTTGTACTCGCCTGCCCCGACGGCGCCGTCCTCGAATGTCTCTTCGCCCTTGGTCAGTCGCTCGGCCATGTCCGTCCACTTACGGAGCAGGGCGACGAACTCATCGCGCGATTCGGTGGTGATGTCGAAGGCGACGAAGTGCATTCGGTCCTGTGCGGGCGTGACGATGCCTGCCTGATGGTTACCGCGGAATTCGACAATGTCGGATGTCGGGGACTCAGAGCCTGTTGCTGTGGCGTTGCCGGCGATGGCTCCGACTCCGACAAGCGCCGCCCCAGCCCCGACGGCACCGAAGAGGCGCCGTCGGGAGAAGCCGGAGCCACCTGACCCTGTGCTCTTACTGTCCTGCGACGACACCCTGCACCTGACTCACTTCAGCGGACAACGCGTCGATCTTGTTCGAGAGTTCTTGGCGCTGTGGTTCGGTCACGGTGTCGTAGAACACGAAGCCGTCGCCGACACGGTACTTGGCAAGTTCGGCGTCGAGTGCGGCGAAGCGAGTGTCGATCGATGTCCCCAGTTCTGGTTCACGCTCGTCGATGATCGGACGTACTGCGGCAACCGCGGCCTGCGCACCGTCGACGTTGGCCTGGAAGTCCCAGAGGTCGGTGTGTGAGAAGAAGTTCTCTTCGCCACTGATCTTGGTCTTGGCGACCTCGTCGAGTAGTCCCTGTGCGCCACCGGCAACCTGGATCGGGTCGACGGTGAAGTCGTCGGCCTTGACCTTCTCGGCCAGTTCACCGATGTTCGCCTGAAGCTGATCGGCCATCGCGTTCGTGTCCGGCTGCAGCCCCTGTGCCCACAGATCCTTTTCGATGCGGTGGAAGCCGGTCCATTCCGCTCCCGGCTCGACGTCGGGCTCGCGGAGGTCGATGCGGGGGTCGAGGTCGTCGGGGAAGCTCTCGGCGACGGGCTCGATACGTTCGTAATAGCTACGCGCGATGGGGAACTGGGCCTTGGCGCCCTCGACATCGCCGGCCTTGACAGCTGCCACGAAACTTGCGGTCGTGTCCTGCAATGCATCGATCTGGCTGAGAACGTAACGCTTGTATCCCGATGCGGCTTCGGCGAGCAGGCCGCCCTCGTCGGCTTGGCGAACGGCGTCACCGCTGACGATGAAGTCTGTTCGGATGCCGTCGCCCACCATGCCTGCCTTGCATGCAGTTTGGTACGTGCCGGGGTCGGGCAGCGCGACGATAAGCTGGCGTGTCAGGCCAGGGCCGATGTTCTCGACCTCGCCCATGACTCGATCGCCTTCACCGTAGACATAGAACTCGGTGACCTTGCTGCCGTTGTTCGTGATCTGGAAGGTGGAGTTTCCAGTGGCACCTTCGGAGGCACTGATGTCACATCCGTTGTCGGTCGCGGTGACTGCGATGTCCCCGGCGCTCGTCTCGGAGGACGACTTTTCGGTACAACCGGCCAGAGCCAGCGGAAGAACCGCAACCGCTGCCAGAGCGTAGGTGGTACGACGCATTTTCTTCAGTGCCTTTCGGAAGCGTGGAGAACAGGCTCTGGTGTCGCGGGGACGCGAACCGGCCGGAGGAACAGAAACAGGACGATGACGAGATATGCCAACCAGCCGACGGCTTGCAGGACTGTCGGCTCGGGTCGGAAGTTGAAGATGCCTGCGAGCACTGTGCCGTACCAGCTCGAGGCGTCGTAGTGCGCGGTGACGTCGAACGCCACCGAAGATCCGCCGGGGAGCACTCCGCCGATCTGCAGTGCGCGTATGCCGTAGGCGAGAATCCCGGCGGCGACGACGATGAGGAAGACGCCGGTGTATTTGAAGAACACGGCGAAGTTGATGCGAATCGCACCGAAGTACAGGAACACCGTCAGGATGGCCGCGACGACGATGCCCACGAGAAGTCCGAGCAACGGCCACAGGCTGCCGTTGGTGTTCTCGGCGTATCCGACCATGAGAAGCGCGGTTTCGATTCCTTCACGCCCGACGGCGAAGAAGGCCAGTGTCAGAACGGCAATCGGACCGACGGTCAGTGCACGTTCCATTCCGCCCTTCAGCTCGCCGGAGATGTCCTTGGCCGCTGTGCGCATCCACAGGACCATGGCGGTGACAATGGCGACCGCGACGAGGGAAGCGAGCCCGGCGATGATCTCGGCGGTGAGACCGGTGACCGTCGACGTGCCGTAGTGAATGACGAAGAACACGACTGCGACCATGGCGACGGCGGCGCCGACTCCGAGCCATACCCATTTGAGTGCATCGCGGCGATCGGCTTTGACGAGGAAGGCCACGAGGATCATCACGACGATGCCGGTTTCGAGCCCTTCGCGGAGTCCGATCAGTCCGCTGCCGAACATCTGGGTTGCGATCGATGGCGCAGCTCCGGCGGCAGCGAGTACGGACACGGGTGACCTTCCCTGGAATGGTACTAAGTTCGGTACGCCTGCCCTTCTGTAGGGTAGGCGACCCTCATCTATTCACTATTACAGCAACATACACCCCGATAGCCGGAGCAAAAACACCGACAAACGAGCTCTTACATAGAGCTTTAGGTTTCTATTACCTTTGATGTGCAGGATGGGTGGTGTGAACCATCGACCCCGCCGAGTCGCGATCTTGCTGTCCACAGCCGTGGCAGTGGCGATCATGGCCAGCGCATGCGGTTCCTCCGAACCTCCGCGAGTCATCCCCGAGGGCATACCGCCCGGCCCAGGGGCTCCGGTTCCGGACATCGACTTCAACGCACCCGGACGCACGGCGGATCTGTTGCTCGCGTGGGCTACCCCGCAGTCGGACGCGCTGAATATCTCCGGACCGGCGCTCGCGGCATACGCGCACGCCGCCGCCGTCATGTCCGCCACGGCACCCGACTGCGGGATCGCCTGGACCACCCTCGCCGGCATCGGATTCATCGAGAGCCGCCACGGGACTTACCAAGGCTCTGCCGTCGCGCAGGATGGCACCGTTGCACCGACCATTCGCGGAATCCCGCTCGACGGTGCTCCCGGCATCGCCGAAATCCCTGATACCGACCGAGGTGTCCTCGACGGCGACGACATTTACGACCGGGCCATGGGACCGATGCAGTTCATTCCCGAGACGTGGAAGAAGTGGGGCGTCGACGCCAACGGCGACGGTGTTCCGAATCCGGACAACCTGGACGACGCGTCCCTGACCGCCGCCCGGTACCTGTGCGCGCGCGGTGGCGACTTGCGCACCGCGGAAGGGTGGGAGCGGGCCTTGATGGCATACAACCAATCGGGCGTCTATCTCCGTGATGTCCGCGATGCTGCCGCGGCCTATTCGGTAGGAGCAGGCGCCTAGCCAAGAGTCGTATGCGGGTGGGTGAGCGAAGCGGCTAGTCTGACACACGGCACAGTCCGCAACTCGGTCGTGGCGTCGTACACAGCGGCGTTGTCGGTCCCCGTTTATAGGAGAAGCATTCGTGGCCATCATTGAGCAGGTCGGAGCGCGCGAGATCCTCGACTCCCGTGGCAACCCCACGGTCGAGGTCGAGGTCGCATTGGACGACGGAACACTTTGCCGTGCGGCAGTTCCCTCCGGTGCATCCACCGGCGAGCACGAGGCCGTCGAGCTTCGTGACGGCGGGGAGCGTTATGGCGGCAAGGGCGTGGAGAAGGCAGTCAACGCTGTGCTCGACGAGATCGCACCGGCCGTCATCGGCCTCGACGCCATCGAGCAGCGCACCATCGATCAGGCCCTGCTGGATCTCGACGGCACCCCGGACAAATCCCGACTCGGCGCGAACTCGCTGCTGGGTGTCTCCCTCGCTGTAGCGAAGGCTGCTGCAGAGTCGGCAGGCCTCGAACTGTTCCGCTACCTCGGCGGACCGAACGCATACATTCTGCCCGTCCCGATGATGAACATCATCAATGGCGGCGCGCATGCGGACAGTGGCGTCGATGTCCAAGAGTTCATGATCGCTCCGATCGGTGCACCGACGTTCAAGGAATCCCTGCGTTGGGGCGCCGAGGTCTACCACGCGCTCAAGTCGGTTCTCAAGGCCAAGGGCCTGTCCACCGGACTTGGTGACGAGGGTGGATTCGCTCCTGACCTCGCCGGCACCAAAGAAGCACTCGATCTCATCCTCGAAGCCATCAAGAAGACCGGACTCGAGCCGGGACGCGATATCGGCTTGGCTCTCGACGTTGCGGCCACCGAGTTCTACACCGCGGGCACCGGCTACGCCTTCGAGCGTGACACCAAGACAGCCGAGCAGCTCTCAGCGTTCTACGGCGAACTCGTCGACGCTTACCCACTCGTGTCCATCGAGGATCCGCTGGACGAGAACGACTGGGACGGTTGGGTTGCACTCACCGAGTCCATCGGCGACAAGGTGCAGCTCGTCGGCGACGATCTCTTCGTCACCAACCCTGAGCGGCTGGAAGACGGCATCGTTCGCGGCGCCGCCAACGCACTGTTGGTCAAGGTCAACCAGATCGGCACCCTCACCGAGACCCTCGACGCAGTCGAGCTGGCCCATCGCAACGGTTACAAGACCATGATGAGCCATCGCAGCGGCGAAACCGAGGACACCACCATCGCTGACCTGGCAGTTGCCGTCGGAAGCGGTCAGATCAAGACAGGCGCCCCCGCTCGAAGCGAGCGAGTCGCCAAGTACAACCAGTTGCTGAGAATCGAAGAAGCTCTTGGCGACGCGGCGCGTTACGCAGGCGAGCTGGCCTTCCCCCGGTTCAATTACGAGGGATAGTTTTCGTACGCAAGCGTTGAAGGTGGGTCATGGCGGCAGGACGAGGTAGACCGGGGACAAGTCCAGGTGGGCGTGATCCTCGGCCTCGCGGCCGCTCGGCTTCGCCTCGTGGCAGGCAGACCGAAGCTGCGCGCGGCGACGCGCGCAGCACCGGCCAGTTGCCGCCCGAGCCGTCCGATCAGGCACGCGACGCCGTCGTGGCGGGTCGGGCAGCACCACGACGCGTCGGCGTCCAGGCTTCGACGCGTCCGGATCGAAGTTTTTTCGGACTCTCCACCGGTCGCGCTGTGATTTTGGCGATCGTGGTGTGTGCGTTGGCGTTGACGCTCGCGATGCCGCTGCGGACGTACTTTTCGCAGCGGACCGAGCTCGCTTCGGTCCTTGCGGATCGTAAGGGGCTCGAAGACGACGTAAAAAATCTCGAACGTGAGAAGTCGCAACTGAACGAACCAGCACGCATCGATGCCGAGGCACGCAGTCGGCTGCGGTGGGTGATGCCGGGGGAGACGCCCTATCAGGTGCAGCTTCCCGGTGACATGGCAAAGTCCGATGCAGAAGCGAAATCGATCCAACAATCCGAGGGCCCGTGGTATCGGGATCTTTGGGAATCAGCAGTGCAGCCGCAGCAGAGCGACGAGCCGGAGCAGCAACCACTGCCCGCACTCGCGCCTGCGCCTGTGCCGGAACTAGAAGGAGGACCTGTCGGGTGACCGGTGCAGGAGAATCGGCAGTCTCGCCGGAGGATCTCGAGGCGGTTGCGACCCAGCTGGGGCGTGAGCCTCGCGGGGTTCTCGAGATCGCCTACCGATCCCCGGACGGCAGGCCCGGTGTGGTGAAAACTGCACCCAAACTTCCCGACGGCACGCCCTTCCCGACCCTGTATTACCTGACTGATCCGCGGCTCACCGCGGAGGCGAGCAGGCAAGAATCTGCAGGTGTCATGCGTGAGATGACCGAAAGGCTGGGGACCGATACGGAGTTGGCAGCCGGATATCGGCGGGCCCACGAGTCCTACTTGGCCGAACGCAACGAAATCGAATCGTTGGGAACAGACTTCACCGGCGGAGGCATGCCGGACCGAGTGAAATGCCTGCACGTCCTCATCGCGCATTCGCTCGCCAAGGGCCCAGGTTTCAATCCACTCGGCGACGAGGCAGTTGCCCTCGCCGCCGAAAACCATATGCGCGGCAAGGCCATTCCAGCGGACTGGCCGACCGTCGCAGAACTTCGCGGGGAGACACAATGACCAGAGTTGCCGCCATCGATTGCGGAACCAACTCGATTCGGCTGCTCGTCGCCGACGTCAAGGACGGTGTCCTCACCGACGTCGCCCGTGAAATGCGCATCGTGAGGCTCGGCCAAGGCGTCGACGCGACGGGTGCGTTTGCGCCCGAAGCCATCGAGCGAACCCGAGATGCTTTGCAGGAGTATGCCGGAATCATCCGTGAGAGCGGAGCGTCGGCGCTACGCATGGTGGCCACCTCTGCTACACGCGACGCGTCGAACCGCGAGGATTTCTTCGCGATGACGCGCGAAATACTCGATCCGATCGTCGCTGGCTCGGTCGCCGAGGTCATCACCGGTGACGAGGAAGCCAGACTCTCCTTTGCCGGAGCCGTCGGTGAACTCAACGCTGCCGGTGCACCTTTCCTGGTCGTCGACCTCGGAGGCGGCTCCACCGAGCTGGTACTCGGAGACAACAAAGGCGTCAAGGCTGCGTTCTCGGCGAACATCGGCTGTGTCCGGCTGACCGAACGGTTCCTGCACAGTGATCCGCCCACCGCAGACGAGATCGCCAGTGCCCGTGAATATGTGCGCGCAAAGCTGGAAGAAGCCTTCGAGGAAGTGTCGATCGGAAACGCGACGAGCTGGGTCGGCGTCGCGGGCACCATGACCACCATTGCCGCCATAGCTTCCGGACTCACGGAATACGACGCCGAGAAGGTGCACCTGACCCGGGTGCCGTTCGCGGACCTGTTCGAGGTGTGCGACCGGCTGGTCAACATGACGCGTGCAGAACGAAGCAAGTTGGGCCCCATGCATCCAGGGCGGGTCGACGTCATCGGCGGCGGTTCCATCGTCTGCAGCGTCTTGGCCGAGGAATTCGAGCGACGCGGAGCCGTCAGCACACTGATCGTCAGTGAACACGACATTCTCGACGGGATTGCTCTCTCGGTGAAGGTCTAGGCACGTAGAACTCCCCGGTGGTGCGGGTATATTTCCGTGTTGCTGTTCGATCGGATGAGCTTGCGGTAGTTCATCTTCCATCTTCAGCTGCGAAGAGATCCCGCGATCGTGGCGCCGGTGATTCCAGGGCGGATACAGCCTTATAAGATGATCGACGCGGACCTGCACGTCCGCGGTGGCCCCTATAGCCCAATTGGCAGAGGCAACGGACTTAAAATCCGTACAGTGTCGGTTCGAGTCCGACTGGGGGCACCAGGTTTCCGCAGGTCAGGTTCGTACCTCTAGGGATCGCAAGAAGTTGGAAACGTCGCCGATGATGGGTTTGTCGCCCCTCTCTCATGGGGTCCGTACGAACGGGGAGTGAGCCGGTGCCGAGAGCGATGCAGTTTCGTGGCACGCGATGAATGCAACGCCGGTCGGTCAACTTATGGCGGGCGCCCGTCCGTAACGATCTTGATCGGAGTCGGCCAAAACGGCACGAAGTGCGGCAGTTGCCGTTGATACTGCTCCCGTGACTTCGACCAAACGAACCTGTTTGTCCGCGATCTCTACGGCGCTACTTGTTTTCGCAGCCACACTGGTTGCAGGCCCAGGAAACGGTGCTGCGCAGCCGGCCTCGCGATACACGATGGTGGCGTTCAGCAACGCCAGCGATCGCGATATGGATGTCTACGAGTCGGGAGACGCTACGTCGTTCCAACTCGTCCAACATTCGGCTTATCGGCCACCGTCAGGGCTTGTGCGTGACCCGTCCATCTTCAAGAACACAGACGGGCTGTATTACGTCACCTACACAACGGCCAACGGGGCGAATATCGGCTTCGCTCGCAGTCCTGACCGCATCAACTGGACCTCCATGGGAACGTATCCGGTTCCGTTTTGTTGCGCCTTCATGCCAGGTACGGGAGACGGTGTCGGTTTCGTGAATCTACCGGGCACCGGATCGGCCGGGTCTTCGGACGGCCCGTCGTTGTCGCCGTTCGTCACCAAAGCGTGGGCGCCCGAATGGTTCGTGGACGGCGACCGCGTCAACGTCATCCTTTCGCTGTCGACCGGCGGAGGGTTCGTGCCGTACATGATGACGGCGCTCGATCCGTCGCTCAAGATGTGGAGCATGCCTGTTCCGCTCGCCGGGATCGGCGCAGACCATATCGACACCACTGTGGTGAAGGTCGGATCCACCTATCATGCGTTCACCAAAAACGA
Source organism: Rhodococcus sp. PAMC28707 (assembly GCF_004795915.1). Lineage (NCBI taxonomy): Bacteria > Bacillati > Actinomycetota > Actinomycetes > Mycobacteriales > Nocardiaceae > Rhodococcus > Rhodococcus sp. PAMC28707. The sequence goes on along the minus strand of NZ_CP039253.1, from coordinate 1,088,275 downwards.
GACGAAGAAGGTAATCGAGCACGCGGTCGCCTCGTCGGCGACGGGACCTTATTCCTTTGTCCCATCTGGAGATTGGGGCACGATGCTGGAGGGGCCGGCCCTGGCGCAGTTGCCGAACGGCGCCTGGCGGATATATCTCGATGCATACACCGAAAACAAGTATCTCTATTCCGACAGCACGGATGGCTTACAAACGTGGTCGACCACGCAAGAGCTTCCAGGACTTTCGGGGACGGTGCGCCATCTGGGCGTGATGAGTGAGCCGGCATAGCGATTACATGTTGGACAGCGTCGATATGGCAACGTCGATACCTACCCACACGCAGAAGGGCCAAGTCACGCTCGAGACCGCGAGAGCATGTCGTTCCGCCCCGCCCTGGTGGGTACCGTGAAACTCGTGGCCATCAAACTCGAGAATGTTGGTATCGCAGTCCGTGACCTCGAAGCGGCGATCGAATTCTTCACCGATCTCGGTCTGACCGTCCTCGGCCGCGACACGGTCAGTGGGGAATGGACGGATACGGCGGTGGGTCTCGATGGCAATCACGCCAAGATTGCCATGCTCGCGACCCCCGACGGCAACGGTCGCCTCGAGCTTTTCGAGTACATCTACCCTGACGCGATCGAGACGGAGCCCACCGTCCCGAACGAGATCGGCATGCATCGCGTCGCTTTCTCGGTCGACGATCTCGACGCGGCCCTCGAGATCGCTGCGAGGCATGGCTGCTACCCGCTGCGCGGGGTTGCGAGGTACGAGGACGTTTACAAGCTCACCTATGTTCGTGGCCCCAGCGGCATCATCGTGATGCTCGCCGAGGAGTTGAACAAGACCTGACGCACCTTCTCGGTGGTTGACGGCAGGCCCCTGGTGAAGCCTGCCGTCGCGTAAGTCGTTTCTCGATGGCGCTTGCGCTCTATGTGTCAGACCGGCAACGGCGTTCGCAATTCCCGTCGTGCTGCGTATTGGAGCGCGGTCAGTGCTGCGACGGCGAGTGCCTGGGCCAGAACGAACAGCACACCCCAGCCGGTGAGGCCGCCCCAGCCGCCGATGGCGAAGGTGATGCTCGCGGCAACCCAGACCAAGTTGAGGACAAAGACTTCCCTCACCAGGGCGGGAGTCGGATGGGCCGAGACCCAGGTGACGAACCCGGTCCATGCCAGCAGGCCTAGGCCGACTACGACGGACAGCGTCACGGCCAGTCCCAGTGGGTCTTCCAATACTTCAGCGAGAGCGACCAATACGACTCCGAGGCCGCCCGAAGCCACGGCGTCGAGTCGAAGGAGGGTGCGGATCTGGTTCATGGCTTACTCCTGAAGAATGTCGGGTCGACGGCCGGTCCGACGACCATGACGACAACCGTGCCTCCCGCAATGAGCGGAGTCGATTACCTACGAGGTCATGGTGATTACGTCGATCCGTTGTCAGACTGGTCCGATGACGACCACTACTGCTCCGGTCACGTTCGGCGCTCTGTTGCGGCAGTGGCGATCTCATCGACGAGTGAGTCAGCTCGAACTGTCGAGTAAGGCCGAGGTGTCGACCCGACATCTGAGCTTCGTCGAAACCGGCCGATCTCAACCCAGCCGTGAGATGGTGCTGCGGATGTGTGTGCACCTCGATGTGCCTCTGCGTGAGCGCAACCGGCTTCTGCTCGCCGCTGGATTCGCGCCGGTGTATCCCGAGAACGACTTGGCCTCAACGCAGATGGAGCCGGCTCGCATCGCAGTGCGTGAGGTTCTCGCAGCACACTCGCCCTATCCCGCGGTGGCAGTGGATCGAACCTGGAACATCGTCGACGCGAATGCCGCGGTCGCTGTCCTCACTCAGGTCGTGTCACCGGCCCTGCTTGCCGATCAACCGCTCAACGCGCTGCGGCTTACCCTGCATCCCGACGGCATGGCGCCGCACATCACCAATCTCGGCCAGTGGCGCGCTGCGGTACTAGCTGCGCTGCTGCGTAGTGCCCATGCCCGAGCCGACGCCGAGATGCTCGCGCTGCACGACGAACTTCTCACTTACCCAGGGGGCGAATCGGATAGCGATCACATGGTCACCGACCCGGGTGCCGTGTACGTGCCGCTGAAACTTCGTGTCGGAGATACCGATCTGTCGTTTCTGGCGATCATCGCCACCTTCGGAACCGCATTGGACATCACTTTGTCCGAGCTCGCCATCGAGTCGTTCTTTCCTGGAGACCCCGTCACCTCGGAGTATCTACGCGGGTTCGATCAGCAAAACGACCGGCCCCAGCCAGCGCTGTAGGTAGCGCCGCAGGTCTTCCTCACTGCGGGGCGGGTTTCCCGGGGAGATGAAGAAAGACTGCATGGTTCGAAGTTGATGTTCGACGAGTTCGCGGAGGGCCTGCTCGTCGTAACCGTGGTGTTCCCAATCGACGTCGAAGCGTCTGATCATGGTCATCCCGAAAGCCATGGCCTCGTCCGAGGCGATGCCTTCGGTGTGTGAGTGCGCGCCCGACAGCATGATGGCCAGGTGGGGGGTCCTGGGGACGTCGCCGAGTGCGAACATGACGGCTTCGATGACTGCCTCGGCCGGATCGTCGATGCCGCGCACATGTTCGGTGAGGCGATCGAGGAAGGCGCCGACGGAGGCTATGGCAGCGGCCCGGAAGAGAGCATCGGCGCTGGGGAAGTAGCGGTAGACAGTTTGCCGGATGACACCGAGAGACTCCGCGACGTCGGCGATGGTGACTTCACCCTCCGTGCTGCCGATGAGTTCGACGGCAGTATCGACGATCCGCCGCGCGGCGTCTTCGTCGCTCTCGGGTGGTGCCCCACCCCACCCGCGCCTGCGTGCCACTTTTGGTGTGTCCTCGTTTCGCCTGTCGGGTCGTCAGCGTTCGTTGCCGGATTCCCGAGGGTATCGCGAATGACTGCGCCTCTGTGGCACCTCGTTACTCGTGCCCAACCTGGATTCGGGGGATTCCCCCAACCTCAACATACGTAGCGACACGGTGATGTATGTTCGTCGCACTACGTCAGCAACAGAGAGGTGTCGTACATGACCGACCTTCATCCCCGGAAGATGGATTTCGGATTCGAGGACGCGGACGTCCCATTCGTGTGGAACCCGGAGAACCCGGCATGGTCGAGCATGTCGAACGCGGTGTCGTTCCTGGCAATCGGTTTCGAAAAGATGATCGTGAAAGCAATCATCCAGTCCAAGCCGTTGATGACCGACCCTGTGGTCGCGGAAGAGGCCATGGCGTTCATGCGTCAGGAAGGTCATCACTCGACCGCTCATCGGCAGCACGTGAAGGCCCTGATCAGGCGGTATCCCGGACTGCAGAACACGCTCGATGCAGTACTCGGTGAGTACGACGTACTTACCGAGGCGACCTCGTTGAACTATCGACTCGCCTACACCGCGGACCTCGAGGCGACGTTCACCCCGGTGTTCAAATTGATGCTCGACAACGAAGCCACCTTGTTCGCACCGGGCGACGACCGTGTTGCGTCACTGTTCCTGTGGCACTTCGTAGAGGAAGTCGAGCACCGCAGTTCTGCGCTCATCATCTTCGATGCCCTCGTGGGCAATGAGGGCTATCGCGTGCGGATGGCGCCGTCGATCTTCGCCCACGTGATGAAGGTGATTCGGATTGCCTGCGCTGGGTTCAACCAGCATGTTCCGCTCAAGGATCGGCAGGTCGACTCGTTGTCGATGTTCGCCTCCCACCGCGCGAAGCAGAAAGTGCTCACCCTTTTCGTTCCCTACCTGAGCAAGGGGACGATGCCGCGAGCTTTCGACGGCCTGCCCCTCAAAGAACAGCTCACTGCCCTCGCAGGGGCCGCCCGGAGTCAAATGCCCCGGCACAAGCCTGAACACGAGAAGCTCCCGGCGCTCGCAGACGAGTGGTTCAAACGCTACGACGAGGGTTACGACTGCACACGCTGGTACAGCGCAGCGTCGTCCGCTCAGTCGGTCGGATCGGGGGCCAACTGATGGCAGGTTCATGTTCCCCTACCTTCGATCAGCTCTCCACGGCGTTGGGATTCTCCTGCGGGGAAGCCGGTGGACTGTTCGAGCTTCGCAGTCCATTCGGGTTGGAGAACTGGACTCTGCCGGTGCTCGAGGTGATGATCGTGCTCGGGTCGGTGCTCGCGCTCGTCTACGCGTTCGTGCGACTGCGTCGTCACGGTGATCCCACCAACCTGGTGGTGTGGTTCGGTGCGACGGCCTTCCTGTTCATCATCGAGCCTCCGCTGTATTTTCCGGCAGCGTTTGGGATCGAGGAACATGTCGACACGATGTTCGCGCACAACCTGTTCACCGTCGAATTCATGTGGGGACGACTTCCGCTCTACATCGTCGCCATCTATCCGCTGATGGCGACGCTCGCTTTCGAAATCGTCCGGATGCTCGGCGTGTTCCGAAAGTATGGCGTGATCCTCGGTGCTGTGTGTGTCGGATTCGTCCACCACGCGTTCTACGAGATCTTCGATCACCTCGGCCCCCAGTTGCGGTGGTGGGAATGGTCGACCGAGAACCCGATCAACCAGCCCATGTTCGATGCCGTCCCGATACCGAGTGTCGTGGTGTTCGCCGCGCTGTGGCCGATGTCGCTGGCGCTGTGCGCGCAGTTCTTCGTGGGCCGTCACGTCGATCAGGGTCGACGCTTCACCGGTCTTGAATTGGTTTGGCGCACCGTGGTAATCGGATTGCTGGCATCGGTCGGCACGTTCGTCCTGCCACTTCCGGCGACGGTTTTCGGGATGGGTAGCGATACCGTTCGGGGCATTCTTTACGCGGCCGAGCTTGTAATTTTGGCGCTCGTGGCGATCCCCATCCTGATCCGCCAGTGGCGCGCATTGCGGGTTGGGCAACCTCGCGAGCCGGCGTATTCGAACGGCTTCGTCCGTATCTACAGCCTCGTCTACCTCGGCGTTATGGCAGCACTGTGGGCGAGCGCGCTGCCGGACTACTTCGCCGCCGTCGACGGTGTCACCGCCAATGGCGATCCGGTCGGCAACCTTTGGTACACGCTCGGATGCTTTGTCGTCGCAATAGCATGTGTTGCAGCAATATTCACCATCCCGCGGACAAGCTCGAACGTCCTCAGCGCTGAATTGAACTCCGCAACCCAGCCGCGAATCGACGCGAAGTAGGCCGTGCCCTGCGAAACCACCTATCACGAAGGACTCCCGCTGGCTTTCGATATGCGATTACATGGTGGGTGTACCCGATCGACGTGCCGTTCCCGGCGTCGGTCTCGATGTACTCACAGTTCACGGACGGAGATTCTCGATGAAAATCGTTCGCAGTTCGATCAAGACGGTCAAGGGCCCACAGGAATGGTTCACCGGTGATGTCTACATGGATGCGGTCGCGGCTGCTCCACCGCCGTCGCGAGTATCGGCTAATATGGTGCACTTCATGCCGGGCGCGCGTACACATTGGCATCGGCACTCGCTCGGTCAGACCGTGTTCGTCACCGAGGGTGTCGGACTGTGCCAACGCCGCGGCGGCCCGGTAGAAGTGATCAGGCCAGGCGATCGGGTGCTGTTCGAGGCAGATGAAGAGCATTGGCACGGTGCGTCGCCGGATCGTCTGATGGTGCATCTGGCAATCAACGAGGGTGACGACAACCACGATGCAGTTCAGTGGCTGACCCCGGTATCCGACGACGAATACGCAGCGGCCGGCAGTGCCGAGTGATCTCGGATCGGCAGGCGAAGGGGAGACTCTCCAATATCGTCGGTGGATAGGGACTTTCAGGGCCTCGTGGGAATCCATGAGGCGATACCCGTCGGCGATGTCGCCGACGGGTAGTTCCGGACCGAAGACGGCTGTACACCCCTCGTACTCGATCACCCGCGTGTGCAGGCGGTCGGGCTCTCAGCCTCCCTTCCGATAGTGAGACGGCTGCGAGATGTACGGGTACGGCAGGTCCGTGTCGACGTTGTCGTCGACGACCAGGGGGCGTCCCAACTGGGGGAACGCGCGTTGGGCGCACGAGGTGCGTTCGCACACTTTGCATCCCGGACCGATCGGGGTCGACGCGCTGGGGGAGTCCAGTGGGAGGCCGTCGGCGTAGACGAGTTCGTTCGCGTAGGCGATATCGCATCCGAGGCCGATGGCGAAACTCTTTCGTGGTGACCGGTATCCGAGCCCACCGCTGTCGGTCGTGCGCGCTATCCAGAGGTAGGACCGGTCATCGGGCATCGTCGCGATCTGGGTGAGAATGCGGCCCGAAGCGGCGAAAGCATCGTGTACCACCCACAGCGGACAGCTGCCGCCCACGCGTGAGAAGTGAAATGCGGTGGCGGACTGTCGTTTCGAGATGTTGCCGGCGCGGTCGGTGCGGACGAAGAAGAAGGGGACACCTTTGGCGCCCGGCCGTTGCAGGGTGGAGAGCCGATGGCATACGGTTTCGAAACCGACCTCGAACGTCAACGACAGCATCTCGATGTCGTAGCGCAGTGATTCCGCTGCCGCCAGAAACTGTCGGTACGGCAGCAGTAATGCGCCGGCGAAGTAGTTGGCCAGGCCCACGCGGGCCAATTCGCGTGACTGGGTACTCATCGCCGTATCGGAATCCACTACTGCGGCGATCGTCGACGAATGCGAGACGAAGGCCAACTGTGTAGCTATCTGATACGCGCGCTGTCCCGCCGTCAACCGTCGCGCAAGGGTCAGTGTTCGTGTCGATTCGTCGAAGACTCGTTTGGGTCCGAGAGCGCCGGGATCGTCGTCGCGGATCGCAACCGCAATGCCGTGATCCTCGTAAATAAGCTGTGCGAGTTGCAGATCCAGTGCGCCGATGGTCAATCGGGCACGGAAGAACAACTCTTCTGCGGCTAAGTCGAGTTCCGGGATGTGGTTGCGGCGGTCGTAGAAGAAGTCTCGGACCTCCTCGTAGGGCATCGGTGCTCGGCTGTCCAAAGCAATGTCGGGCCCGCTGCCATCGAGTCCCGCTGACAATCGCTCCACCTGGTCTGTCGCAGCATGCAGGCGCCGATGCAGCGCGACAAGAGTTCGGCCGATATCGGGCATACGCGAGACGAGTTCGTGTACTTCGGACATCGAGACTTCACCGCGATCGGAGGTCTCGGTGAGAACATCGTGAAGGTCCGCGACCAGTCGAGCATCGGTGTCGGTAGCGAAGAACGCTGGATCGAGGTCGAACATCGTGTTCAACTTCAGCAGTACCTGGACCGTGAGCGGACGCTGATCGTTCTCGAGCTGATTGAGATAGCTCGGCGATAGTTCGAGCGTCTTCGCCAATGCCAACTGTGTCAGATTTCGACTCTCTCGCAGGCGACGCAGACGACTGCCGGCGTAAATTTTCCGCACCTCGATCACTTCCTCTCGACGAGAGCACACTGTACTCGGACCGCATTCGCAAGATTCGCTGATTTGCAACAAAAGCCTCGCAAAAATAGGCAATTGCAAGACCTTCTGCAGCTCCGAGCGTGTACGTAAGGTTGCGAATCAAGCGTAGTCACCACCAGCACGGAGGATTTTGTGAAGACTCATCTCGTTCGTACCCATCGATCCGCCGAGGATTTTCCGCAGTCCGGTCACCTCGCATGGAAGATCGCCGAGGTAGCTACCGATGCGGTCGAGGTCCCCGCCTCCACCTCCGAGATGATCGTCAACCGCATCATCGACAACGCCTCCGTCGCGGCCGCCTCACTGGTGCGACGCCCGGTGACGAGCGCCCGCGCACAGGCGATGTCGCATCCATACAGCCCCGGTGCGACGGTGTTCGGTGTCGATGGAAAGTACTCGCCGGAGTGGGCAGCGTGGGCCAACGGCGTGGCAGTGCGTGAACTCGACTTCCACGACACCTTCCTCGCTGCCGAATACTCTCACCCTGGCGACAACATTCCGCCGATCCTCGCTGTCGCGCAGCATGCGGGCCGTAGCGGGCGCGATCTGATTCGCGGCCTCGCCACCGGCTATGAAGTTCAGATCGATCTGGTACGCGCAATCTCGTTGCACGAGCACAAGATCGACCACGTGGCCCATCTGGGGCCGTCGGCGGCTGCCGGAATCGGAACGCTGCTCGGTCTCGACACCGAGACCATCTACCAGGCGATCGGCCAAGCACTTCACACCACCACTGCTACACGCCAGTCACGCAAGGGGCAGATCTCGAGCTGGAAGGCCTATGCCCCAGCACTCGCGGGCAAAGTAGCAGTCGAAGCAGTCGACCGTGCCCTGCGCGGCGAAGGTGCACCGTCGCCGATCTGGGAAGGCGAGGATGGCGTCATCGCCTGGCTGCTCGGCGGGCCCGACGCGGAATACCATGTGTCACTGCCCGGACCTGGCGAGTCCAAGCGCGCGATCCTCGACAGTTACACCAAAGAGCATTCCGCCGAGTACCAGAGTCAGGCGCCGATCGACCTCGCGCGCCGGATGCGCGAGAAGATCTCCGATTTCGAACAGATCGAGAAGATCGTCCTGCACACCAGCCACCACACGCACTACGTCATCGGCACGGGATCGAACGATCCGCAGAAGTTCGATCCGACGGCATCACGCGAGACTCTCGATCACTCGGTCATGTACATCTTCGCTGTCGCGCTCGAGGACGGAGATTGGCACCACGAGTATTCGTACGCCCCCGAGCGTGCGCAACGACCTGACACGATTGCACTGTGGAACAAGATCTCCACGGCCGAGGACCCGGAGTGGACACGTCGTTATCACTCGACCGACCCCGATGAGAAGGCCTTCGGAGCGCGTGCCGAGATCACTTTGAAGGATGGCACTGTGATCACCGACGAACTCGCCGTCGCCGACGCACATCCGTTGGGAGCGCGGCCGTTTGCTCGCGAGCAGTACATCGCCAAGTTCCGGACTCTCGCCGACGGAGTCATCGAGCCGGCCGAGCAAGACCGCTTTCTTGCTGCTGTTGAAAACACACCGAATCTCGCTGCCGGAGAACTCGACCAGCTGACCTTCACCGTCACCGACGATGTCCTCTCGCGAGCACCGAAAACCCCGAAGGGGATCTTCTGATGGCGGGCTTGATCGCAGCGTCGACACCGGCGGTCGACAAACGCGTCGCTTTCCGGGCGAGCCTGATATCGGACAAGATCACCCGGCTCCCCGGCGCGATCAACCCGTTGACCGCCAAACTGATTCAAGAAATCGGTTTCGAGGGTGTGTACATATCGGGCGGCGCGTTCTCGGCCGGACTCGGTCTGCCGGATATCGGGCTCACCACCTTGACAGAGGTTGTTTCGCACAGTGCGCAGATTGCCGGCGTCACCGATCTTCCGGTCTTCATCGACGCCGACACCGGATTCGGTGAGCCGATGTCCGCGGCACGCACGGTCCTAGCGGCCGAGGACGCAGGCGTCGCCGGTCTTCACCTCGAAGACCAGGTCAACCCGAAGAGATGTGGGCACCTCGACGGTAAGTCGATCATCCCGACCGAGGAGATGGTGCGACGACTTCGTGCAGCCGTCGCCGCTCGTCGTGACCCAAATTTTGTAATCTGTGCTCGGACCGATGCCGCGGGAATCGATGGCATCGATGCCGCGATCGAGCGCGCGAAAGCATATGCCGACGCCGGTGCCGACTTGATCTTCACCGAGGCTCTGCACACCGAGGAAGACTTCACCAACTTCCGGGCAGCCGTGCAGACGCCGCTGCTCGCGAACATGACCGAGTTCGGGAAGTCGAATCTGATTCCGGCGCAGACGTTGCAAGATATCGGTTACAACGCCGTGATCTACCCGGTCACCATCCTGCGGCTTGCCATGGGTGCGATCGAGTCCGGTCTGCGAGAGATCCACGCGAAAGGTACTCAGGAAGCCTTGCTCGACCAAATGCAGACGCGGTCGCGACTGTACGAGCTGCTCGAATACGAGAAGTACAACGAGTTCGACACCGGTATCTTCAACTTCAGCCTGGGAGCGCAATCATGACCGATTCGATTCCTGATTCCCGACCGGCCTCCGGCCTGCCCACAGCGATCTACAAGGGTCTTGCCGGTGTCGTCGTCGACACCACAGCGATCTCCAAGGTTGTGCCCGAGACGAATTCGCTGACCTACCGCGGATACGCCGTTCAGGATCTGGCCGCGCACTGCAGTTTCGAACAGGTGGCTTACCTGTTGTGGAACGGAGAGATCCCCTCGGTGCAGCAACTCGAGTCGTTCACCCAACGTGAACGAGCGCTGCGCCGGGCGGACCGGTCTCTGTTGTCCCTGGTGACGAAGATGCCCGACAACTGCCATCCGATGGATGTCGTCCGCACAGCGATCAGCTACCTCGGTGCCGAGGATCCAGCCGAGGACGACAGCAGTCCGCTGGCCAACCTTCAAAAGGCATTGCGGATGACCGCGGTACTGCCGACGATCGTGGCTGCCGATCATCGCAGGCGCCACGGCCTCGATCCGATTGCACCGCACTCACATCTCGGATTCGCCGAGAACTTTCTGAACATGTGTTTCGGGAAGGTTCCTGAGCCGGAGATAGTGAAAGCGTTCGAAGTCTCGCTGATTCTGTACGCGGAACACAGCTTCAACGCGTCCACGTTCGCAGCCAGGGTCGTCACCTCGACACTGTCGGACATCTACAGTGCCGTGACCGCTGCCATCGGAGCGTTGAAGGGGCCGTTGCACGGTGGCGCGAACGAGGCTGTCATGCGAGACATGCTCGAGATCGACGACCCGGATCTCGCGGAAGCGTGGCTGAAGAACAAGCTCGCCGCGAAGGACAAGGTCATGGGATTCGGCCACCGTGTCTACAAGCACGGTGACTCCCGCGTCCCGACGATGAATGCGGCGTTCCGCGATGTAGCTGCTGTCACCGGTGGCGAGAAGTGGGTCCGCATGTACGACGTCCTCGAGAAGACGATGGGCGACGCAACCGGAATCAAGCCCAACCTCGACTTCCCGACTGGCCCTGCCTACTACCTGATGGGCTTCGACATCGACGTCTTCACACCGATTTTCGTGATGAGCCGGATCACGGGGTGGACCGCCCACATCATCGAACAAGGCGCATCGAATGCACTGATCCGTCCGCTCAGCGAATATTCGGGAGTGCCGCAGCGCGCTGTCGTGGTGTGACTCTCGGCAGGGCAAGTGAAGGTCGACGGACATCGTTGGCCCTCGTTGCGGTCGAGAGTCCCGACGGCGTGGTTAGGCTCTAGTGCGTGACGCCCCCCGCCGACGACCCCCCTGAGAAGCGTCGATGGTTCGTAGACGCCGCGAAGTTGACTCCGGTTCGTTTCGTTTCACTGGGATTTGCGGTTGCTATCGCGGTCGGGACGGGTCTTCTCAGCATCCCTTGGGCCAGTCAGCCAGGATCGGGCGCAAGTCCACTGCAGGCATTGTTCACCGCGACGTCGGCGATGTGCCTTACCGGTCTCGTCGTAGTGGACACACCGACGCAGTGGTCGGGTTTCGGGCAAGGCATCATTCTGGCGCTGATCCAACTGGGCGGGCTCGGCATCATGACCATGGCCTCGTTGGTGGGGTTGATTCTCGCCGATCGAATCGGTCTGCGGAGTCGGCTCAACACGGCCGTGGAATTGCGCGCTACGGGACTGACCGACATCCGCAGTGTCGTGACCGGAGTCGTACGCACCAGCTTCGTCATCGAAGCCGTCATAGCCGTATGTCTCGGACTACGTTTCTGGTCGGGATACGACGAACCACCGCTTCGTGCGGTGTGGTTGGGCGTTTTTCATTCGATATCGTCGTTCAACAATGCTGGGTTCGTCCTCTTCGAGGGCAATATCATCGGCTTCGCCACCGACCCTTGGATTTGTATACCCCTGATAGTCGCCGTCGTGCTGGGAGGACTGGGCTTCCCGGTGCTCTTCGAGGTGATCCGGCAGATTCGTCGCCGCCCGTCACAATTGCCGCGTCGTTGGTCCCTGCATTCTCGACTGACACTGTCGGTCACCGGAGTGCTTCTGATTGTCGGACCCGCGCTGGTACTGGTACTCGAATGGTCTCGGACCCTCGCGCCCTTCGGAGTCGCTGACAAAGTACTGGTCGGCAGTTTCCAAGGAATCATGTCGAGATCTGCGGGCTTGAACAGCATCGACTGGGCAGAGGCCGACCAGGCGACTCTCCTTGTCACCGATGTGCTGATGTTCATCGGCGGCGGAAGCGGCGGCACGGCCGGCGGAATCAAGGTCACGACGTTCGCAGTGCTGTTGTTCGTCATCATCGCCGAAATCCGTGGAGATCGGACAGTGACGGCCTTCGATCGACAGATCAATACACGGGTGCAGCGGCAGGCCTTGACCGTCGCATTGTTCGGTATCGCATTGGTGGTGGTTCCGACCGTGGTCCTCTTGGCAGGCACACCTTTCGGCCTCGACGCGCTGTTGTTCGAGGTCGTCTCGGCTTCGGCGACTGTCGGACTGTCGACCGGGATCACCGGCCAGCTTCCGCCTTGGGGGCAGTTGATCCTGATTCTGCTCATGTACGTCGGCCGTATCGGATCGATCACCTTGGTCAGTGCACTTGCAGCGCGTGATCGTGGGCGCCGCTACACTCTCCCCGAAGAAAGGCCGTTCATTGGTTAAGAAACCTTCCTCCAACGTGGTCGTCGTCCTCGGGCTCGGTCGATTCGGCAATTCCCTTGCACTCGAGCTCATGTCGCAAGGTACCGAAGTCCTCGGAATCGACTCCGACGAAACACTCGTACAGCGGATGTCGGATCGCCTGACTCACGCAGCCGTTGCCGACACCACCGACGAGCAGGCTCTCCGGCAGCTCTCGGTGCACGAGTTCGACCGCGCGGTCGTGGCCATCGGTTCGAAACTCGAAGCGAGTCTGCTCACCGCGTCGGCCCTGATCAATTTGTCGGTCACCAACATCTGGGCCAAAGCCACCACCAACGCGCACGCAAAGATCTTGACGCAGATCGGTGTCCACCACGTGGTTCGACCCGAACACGACATGGGCAAGCGGGTAGCGCACCTCGTTCGTGGACGAATGATGGACTACATCGAGTTCGACGACGAATTTGCCATGGCCAAGACCTCGCCACCGAAATTCGTCATCGGAATTCAATTGGGTGACAGTGCTGTTCGTACCAAACACAAGGTGACAGTGGTGGCGATCAAACGGCAGGGCGAGGGTTTCACCTACGCTGCCGCTGACACGATCGTCGCCGCGGGCGACACCATCATCGTCTCGGGCAAGGTCCGCGACATCGAGCGATTCAGTGAGTTGCTCTGAAAGCGCGCCGACATACTGTGGACCAGTCCAGTAGAGGTGTCGTGGATCGAAGGAGTCGCGGATGAGTACAACTAGTTTTCCCGGTGAGAGTCCGTGGTGAGCGCTCTACGTGTCCGGCTCCTCCGGGCACGCGAATCGTTCTGGTTTCTTCCCACGCTCCTCGGTATCGTGGCTATTGTTCTGGCGCAACTTCTGATCACGCTCGACCGTCGTCTCGACGGTACAGATTTCGGAGCCTGGGGTTTTCTGCTCTACCGGGTCGGAGCCAGCGGAAGCCGGGACATCCTCGGTGCCATCGGTGGCTCGATGCTGGCGGTGGCTGCGACATCATTTTCCATCACCATCTCGGTACTTGCGACCGCAAGCTCAACCTATGGTCCGCGGCTCGTGCGAAATTTCATGTCCGACAGAGGGAATCAGTTCGTACTCGGAATTTTCGGAGCGACTTTCCTATACGCGTTGATGGTGTTGCGTTCGATCCGTTCCGAATCGAACGACGGGGTTTCCTTTGTTCCCGATATCGCCGTCAATGTCGCAGTCCTACTGGCGGTACTCGACGTCGCGGTATTGGTGTATTTCATTCACCATATCGCGAATTCGATTCAGGTCTCCACACTCTCCGCACGGGTTCGCGGTGAGTTGGTTGCGGTGGTCGATTCGTTGTATCCGCAGGCCTTGCCCGAGGACGCGGTCGCCGCACGTTCTCTGCCCGAGCCTTCGGTGAACGTGCTGGCGCAGTCCTCGGGTTTCGTGGTCGGCGTCGACGAACAGGCATTGCTCTCAGCGGCCTGCAACGGTGATTGCGTCATCGAACTGCGGATCGGACCGGGCGACCACCTGATCGCGGGCGAGCCTATCGCTGTGATGAGTCGTGGCACGGATTCGGATACCGAAGATGCGGTCAGGGCAGCAGTGAACCTGGGGGACACCCGAACCCCGAATCAAGACATCCAGTTCGCGGTACAGCAGCTTACGGAGATGGCGGTGCGGGCAATGTCGCCGAGCACCAACGATCCTTACACTGCCCGGAACGCGCTAGCCGAACTCGCCGTTGGACTGGTTCCGCTCAGCACGCGGCCAACACCCCTTCTAGGACGCGTCGACGGCGCGGGGAACTATCGAGCCACCGTGACTCGCTCGACAGCGACGGATCTGATCGACCAAGTCTTCGACGCCATGCGCCACTACAGTCTCGGTAATCCGCTTGCAGTGATTGCAACTGCGGAGTTGGGTCAGCGAATCGGGACCACCACAGTGCATTCCGACATCCGAGAGACGATTCTGCGTCAGTTGGCGGCCCTCAACCGCGCCTACAGCGGCAGTGACAGCGACCCGATCGATATCGAGGCCGCTCGAACACGCATCGTCGCGGCAACCACCGCGATCACCGCCCAGCGTTGATCTCCTCCGGTGGCAGCAAATACGCTGGTGAAGAATTCGGTCACGAAAGAAAGAGATACATGTCGACACGCGCATTTGTCATCGCAGGGTCTGAGGCCACGGGTGGCGCCGGGCTGCAGGCCGATCTCAAAACTTTCGAAAAGCTCGGTGTTTACGGCGTCGGGACCATTACCTGCATCGTGTCGTTCGATCCCGCGTCGGGTTGGGGGCACCGATTCGTTCCGATTGCAGGCTCGGTCATTGCCGATCAGATCGAAGCAGCAACCGCCGCACACGACCTCGACGTCGTCAAGATCGGCATGCTGGGCACACCGGAGACCGTTGCCACCGTCGCGAAGTCCCTCAGCAGACAGCCTTGGCGTCACGTCGTCGTAGATCCGGTTCTGATCTGCAAGGGTCAGGAACCGGGTGCTGCCCTGGACACGGACACCGCGCTGCGTACCGACATACTGCCGCTGGCCACTGTCGTTACTCCCAACCTGTTCGAAGCCCGAACACTCGCCGGGATGGATGCTGTCGAGACTGCCGAAGACCTAGCCGAGGCGGCAAAGAGAATTGCCGACCTAGGGCCTCGGTATGTCGTCGTCAAAGGTGGTACCGGCCTGCCCGGTGACGACGCTGTGGACGTGCTCTACGACGGGCAGGACATCACCTTCTTTCGGGCGCCGAAGATCGGAAACGAGCGAGTATCCGGTGCGGGATGCGTCTTCGCGGCCGCCATTACCGCTGAGCTTGCCAAAGGCGCGAGTGTCCTCGAAGCAGTGTCTACGGCGAAGGACTTCGCGCATGCGGGCATCGTCGGCCGAATCACGACGAATGCTCCGTTCGACGCTGTCGGTTGGCATGACTGAGGACGGCCGAAAAGCTTCTTTCAACCACTCGTGATTGCCGAGTCGACCGGATCGGGGTGGATTGCGAAGTAGGGTCGGACAAACGCCAGGCGGCTCAGGGCAAGTTCAGGCGATGGGTGGGGACGATGAGTTTGGAGTCATCCGATCAGCGGGCGCTCGACGGAGCGCTGAGTCGAGGGATGTCGGAGATGGCGCGTGTCTTGCAGCAGAACTACGCGAGTATCGAAGACACGCTGGTCTCGATCACCACCATGGCAGTCGGGATGGTCCCAGGTACTGATCACGCTGGAATTACTCTGGTCACCGGACGCCTCACGGTCGAGTCGAGGGCCGCGACGGGTGAGTTACCGCGTCGACTCGACTCCCTGCAACAGCAATGTGGACAGGGGCCATGCCTGGACGCCGTGTGGGAGCAGCGGACGGTCCATGTCGAAGACATGAGATCGGAACATCGTTGGCCGCAGTTCGCTTCTGAGGCGTGGGAAATGGGTGTGCGTTCGATGCTGGCATTTCAGCTCTACACCGGACGTGACAATTTGGGAGCCCTCAATCTGTACTCCGAGAGGGCCAACGGGTTCGATTCTGCAAGCGAGGAACTCGGCTTGTTGTTGGCCACTCAAGCTGCCGTTGCTTTGATCGCTGCTCAACACGAGGATCAGATGCAGTCCGCGCTGGCCTCGCGTGACCTTATCGGCCAGGCCAAGGGCATGATCATGGAAAGATACGGCATCGACGCGGTCCAGGCGTTCGACCTACTCAGCAGGCTCTCGCAGGACTGGAATACCAGTGTCGCCGAACTGGCCGGCCGAGTGACGCAGCGGCGGTGAACGTCGAGATTGCGCCGTGAATTTTCGGTAGTGGCCGCCGTGCTTCGTTCGAGAACCAGGGTGCGCTCGATGCCTCCGCGGCCCAGTGTCAGAATGTGCTGGTGAACGTGCGCGTGAAGAACAATGTGAGGATCGTCGGAGCTTCGGACGGTCCGGTAGTGATGCTCGCGCACGGCTTCGGTTGCGATCAAAATTTGTGGGGGTCGGTCACTGAGCGCTTAGTGGCTTCCTTCAAGGTAGTTCTGTTCGATCACGTGGGTGCCGGCGGATCGAACCTGGACGCATGGGATGCTTCCAAGTACGCTGACCTCGAACAATATGCCCGCGACGTACTCGACATCGTCGAGGAACTCGATCTACGTGATGTCGTGTTCGTCGGTCACTCGGTCGCGTCGATGATCGGGGTACTGGCTGTCGCCGAGGCGCCCGAACGATTCGCGAAGTTGATTTTGTTGACGCCGTCGCCGTGCTATATCGACGATGGCGATTACCGAGGTGGGTTCACCAAGGCAGACATCGACGAGTTGCTCGATTCCCTCGACAGCAACTATCTGGGTTGGTCAGCGGTGATGGCTCCGACCGTCATGGGTACACCGGATCGACCCGAACTCGAGGAGCAACTGACCGATAGCTTCTGTCGAACGGATCCGGCGGCTGCCAAAGTGTTCGCGATGGCGACGTTTCTTTCGGACAATCGCGCCGATCTGAAGCGCGTGACCGTGCCGACGCTGGTGGTCGACTGCGCACGCGACACCCTTGCTCCGCCCGAAGTCGGCCGATACGTGCACGAGAACATCGCCGGCAGTACGTTGCAGACACTCGACGTCAGCGGACACTGTCCGCAGGTCAGTGCTCCCGAACTAACTTCCGCCGCGATAGCTGGGTTTGCGGCGCGGTCATGAGCGCGCCGAAGGAACCCGCTTCTGGCGATGCACTCGAAGAGAGCCTGCTCGATCTGTACGAGAACGCGCCGTGCGGGTACCTCTCATTGTGGCCGGACGGCACCATCGCGAAGCTGAATTCGACGATCGCCGGATGGCTGGGGCGTCAACAGGACTCGATGATCGGGACGTCGTTCACGCGACTGCTCACTGCGGGCGGTCGCATTCACTACGAGACCCATTTCGCGCCGATTCTGCACATGAACGGTCACATCGACGGCGTCACGGTAGATCTCGTCACTGCGGACGGTGGCCGGTTGCCGGTGTTCTTGACCGCGAACGTCAAGACCGACGATTGCGGTGAACCAGTGTTGATTCGGATCACTGCTCTCGACGCGCGCCATCGGCGGGCTTACGAGCGTGAGCTGCTCGAGGCTCGTAAGCGTGCAGACGACAGTCGAGCGCGAGTTGAACTGTTGGCCAAGACATTACAGCGATCGCTACTGCCGTCCTCGCTGTCTCCGCCTGTGGGATTGGACGCGCAGGCCTCCTATCACTACGCGTCGACGGAGGACGTAGGTGGCGACTTCTACGACCTCTTCCCGCTCGCGACCGACCAATGGGGGTTCTTTCTCGGTGACGTCTGCGGAAAGGGTGCGGGTGCGGCGGCGGTGACGTCGTTGACGAGATACACGCTCCGCGCGGCTGCGGTGTACGACCGGGACCCAATTGCGGTGCTGCACAATCTCGATACCGTATTCGAGCAGGAATTCCACGCGACCGAACCGCAGTTCTGCACTGTGATATTCGGCGTCCTCACAGTCGTCGACGACGGCTTCGACGTGGAGTTGGCCGGCGGCGGGCATCCTCCGGCGTTACTTCTTCGCGCAGACGGAAGTGCGAGTTTCGTGGAGACGACAGGAGGCCAATTGGTCGGCATTCTTCCCAATGCCAGATTCGTCTCGACCCGACTGTCCCTGCGGCCGGGAGATACTCTCGTTCTCTACACCGACGGATTGACAGAAGCGCGCGTCGGGCCCGGTCGCGAACGTTATGACGATACCGGGGCGCTACTCGACTTCGCGCGGTCACATTCGCCGACAACCGCCGAGGCGATCATCGATGACATTCGCGCACTGCTGGACAGCTTCGGGGCGGGCCTCGAGGACGACGCCGCTGTGCTGGCGCTCGGTGTGCCCGCCGGACCCGATACTCAGCTCGGTGAGTCGATTGCTGCCAGCGCGGTGGGTAGATCTTCGTAGAGAGAGAAGACCTGATCCAGGCCCATCAGCCGGATCGGACGGCTGGTGGCCGGACCGTCGGCAACCACGGCGAACTGTAATGTTTCGCCGAGCTTGTTTTGAGCAACAGTGAGCACCGTCATCGCGGCCGAGGCAACGAAAGTCACCTCGGACAAATCCACCACAAGGGCGGTCGGTGCAGTGAGTACACCTTCGGAGATTGCCTCATCCAGGGCGGGCGAGGTCCGCATGTCCAGCTCGCCGGACACGGTGAGCACGAGCGTCGACCCGTTGTAGTGACGCGCAATGTCGAACTGCGCGGCCTGGGTCCCGTCGACCGGCATGGGCACTCCTCGCTCAGAAGCGGTCCGAAGGTGGACGCTTACCGGTCGATTAAACCAGGCCCTCGTTGCCGCCCCGGCGAGCACCGATGGCTGAGTGATTCGTCCGGTACTCGATTGCGGTCAGAGGCGACCTTTCAAGGTCGAATTCCAGTAAACCCGAGGTAGTGCGTACCGATCGAAAGCCCAAGCAATTCGGTGTGGTCTTTCACGTGGGGTCTTCATGGGCCAATGCGCGATAGCCGTGGGCGCCTGCGCGATCGATCGCAGCTTTGACCAACCCGAATACGGCGCCGTGCACTGCTGCAGCAATCAACACCTCCTGTGCAGAGCGTCCGAGATCCTTCGGGTCCGGGGCCTTGTCGTCTTCGTCCCCGATGCGCTTCCATACCTGTTTGAACACCATTCCGGCTACAACTCCGCCGAGCACACTCATCGCCAGCGACAGCGGCTTGTACATTGTCTTGGACACCGTGCTCATCGGAGGACTCCTCGCCTCGACTTGCGGCGACGGACCACGACGTATGCAATCACTGCGCCGATCGCGGCCGCTGCCAGCGCTGCGACGATCCCCGGATTCGATTCGGCGGTGGACTTGGCCTTCTCGACGCTTGCCGACGCGCTGTCGTGGACGCGGGTCGGGACATCGGCCTTCGCTGCGAGCGCTGCCACGGTCTCGGAAAGTTCGGCACGTAGTTCGTCGACGCTGGGTGTCTGGTCGTTCGATGGCTGGGCTTCGTTGGAGTGTTTTCCGGTCATCGGATGCCTTCTTTGATTGCGGTGATGTCTTTGTCGACGCTGGCGACAGTGTTTTCGGGAACGGGGGGGAGTGCATTCTTCGCGCGCTTGGCTCCGACGAGGGCAAGAATCGCACCGACAAGGGTCACCGCCGCCGCGATGATCAACGCGGCGAGCCAGGGATCCAGCACGGTCGACAGACCGAGAACAGCCGTTGCAATGAAGGTGGCGAGCCCGAAGAACAGCAGTAACGCGCCGGCGCCGGAAATCCCGATTCCGATTCCCAGGCGGGTGCCTTTGGTTTTCACCTCATCCAGACCGGCCGAGATTTCGGTGCGTACCAGGGTCGAGACTTGCTGGGTGAGCCGCTCGACGAGTTGGACGGTGGACAGATCTGCAACCTCGCTCCTACTTGCCTGCCGTAGGTGGTCGGGTCTGGTGTCGGGTCGGTCTGTCACGGTTGCTCCTTTCGTGCCGATGGGAGAGTCGGCGTCCTCTGACTGGTCGGGATTGTGTTGTGTGCGCAACAGGCGGCCCTGTTCGATCGCTTCGGCATCTTTTTCGGCGTTCTTGTCCGAGACTCGCGTATCGCGTGGCGGCAACTGAAGCTGCTCCTCGGCGATCATTCCTGCCTGTAGCTGACGGCCTCGCTCCAATTCGGAATCGAGTTCTGCTCCGAACAGCAACGCCAGGTTGGTGATCCACAGCCACAGCAGAAATATGATCGCGCCCGCGAGCGACCCGTAGGTTTTGTTGTAACTGCTGAAGTTGGCGACGTAGAACCCGAAACCTGCCGATGCCAGAATCCACGCGAGGATGCCGACTCCAGCGCCTGCGCTGATCCAGCGAAACTTCGGCTGCTGGACATTCGGGGTTGCGTAGTAGAGAACGGCTACGGCGAGAACGACAAGTATTAGGACGATCGGGAAACGGGCGATGTTCCAGACAGTCAACGCGGTTTCGCCGAGCCCCACGGTCTCGCCCACTGCTTTGGCGACCGGGCCGCTCAATGCCAACATCACAGCAGCACATGCCAACAGCGCGAGGGCAACCAACGTCACCACAAGCATGATCGGACGCAGCTTCCAGACGGGCCGCCCCTCGTCGACCTCGTACATCCGATTCATCGCCCGCCCGAAAGCTCCCACGTAACCTGAGGCCGACCACAATGCGCCCAACAGGCCGGTGACAAGCGCAAACCCGGCAGCCGGCGCCTGAACCAACTGCTCGATAGGTCCCCGCAACGTGTCCACCGCAGACGACGGACCGAGATCGCCGACGACCTGAAGCACGCCGTCCACCGTTGCCTGCCCCTGGCCGAACACTCCCAGTAGCGACACGACAGCAAGCATTGCCGGAAACAGTGACAGCACAGCGTAATAGGTGAGAGCCGCGGCGAGATCGGTACACTGATCGCGCGAAAACTCTCTTGCGGTCTTACGGACGACGAACATCCATGACGGCTTGGTCAGCTCTGCCGGTGATTGCGGCTTGCGAGGGTCGTCGGGGTCGGCTTCGACCGGGGCTGTTGAATCGTTACGTACGTGCACAATGCGGACATACCCGTCCGTCGATTTCGGAAACTGTGGCGACTCACCAATAGTGGAAGCATCACCGATCAGCGAGTCGTGACAACTTCCTTGGCGATTGCAGCAAGTCGTGTCTGGGCCGCTGATACGACCCCGTGACGATTCTTGTGCGCTTCTTCGAAGGCGAGCACGACGCGAACGCCCGACGGATCATCCAATTCAACCTCGGCAGCTTCCGGAGCTGCGTCGCGGCTGGCGGCGAGTGTCTTCGCTGCAACTTCACCTGCATGTGCCCCTCTGCCGAGTAGCTCGCTCACCCTGTTGGGTGTGCCGCGGGCTGCGTCGAGTGCTCGATCGAGACTGCGGGCGAACCACGTCGCGGGCGCATTGACCAACTTGACGGCGCTTCCCGCTGCGGCCTGCAGCGGCGACCGACGCAATGCTGCGGGGCCGCCCAGTGCGTCTTCGGCGAGGACGGTTTCGACCATTCCACGGTAGCGCTATGTGCGGTGATCAATCGGTCGGCCAGGGCAATCACCTTCGGCTCGTGGGCGGCTGTCGCGAGAGCCTTGATGTACTTTGCGCGGCCTGCTGAGTGCGTTGCCCGTCGATATCGGCAGCAAACACCGAAAGCTCGAGAGTGATGCGCATCACTTGGCGCTCTCGGGTGGTCTCTCGACGTCGGCGAGGGGGGTCTTCGACTGGACGAAGGGTGGTTGGTTCGGTGTATTCCACTGCGCTGCAATGAGATACAGCCCAATCTGTGACACGCTCGGTTCGGTCGATTCGCGAATCCAGCACATAACATGCGTGACCAGGGTTAACGTGTACATCGTGGCAGAGCGCGGGGCCAGACCCCAGGTTTCGATAGTTCGCAGGACGATGCTGAGAGCCGTCCGATTACTGTTCAATCCGCTGAGACCGGACGACTATCTCTCGATGATCAATCCGCTCTGGACCACCCGTGAGCTGCGCGGCAAGGTCGAGCGAGTCTCCCCTGAGGGGTCGGAGGCAGTGTCGGTCTACATCCGGCCAGGCTTCGAATGGGCCGGTCACACCCCGGGGCAATATGTGCGTCTGGGAGTGCTCATCGACGGTCGATATCACTGGCGAGCGTATTCGATCACCTCGGATCCCAACCCGATCGACGGCTTGGTGAGTGTCAGCCCCAAGCTTGTTCCGGAGGGCACGGTGTCGCCCTATCTGGTCGGCACCATCAGGGCCGGCGACATAGTCCGACTCAGTGAGGTCGAAGGCGAGTTCACGCTGCCCTATCCCTTGCCGGCGAAAATGGTGTTCATCAGTGCGGGGAGCGGCATCACACCGATCATCAGCATGCTTCGTAGTGTGGACCACCACGACCAAATGAAGGACATCGTCGTCGTCCACTCGGTTCACAACCGTGAGCAGTTGATGTTCGCCGACACCCTTGCCGAACTGGAAGCGAAGCATCCTGGTTTTCGTTTCGAACTGCGCATCACCAGCGACGAAGGTCGAATGAAAGCCACCGAGCTCGACAAGCTCGTTCCGGACTGGCGTGAGCGTGAGGCGTTCTGTTCCGGTCCGGGGGAGCATCTGGACGACCTGCGGTCCTACTGGAAGGACGAGGGCGACTACGAGCGGTTCCATCATGAAAGCTTTCAGCCAGTCATCGGTGGCAATGCCGACGACGGCGAGGGTGGCACTATCCGGTTCGTCAACAGTGACAAGGACGTGGAGTGCGACGGCGGAACGACGATATTGGTAGCCGGTGAAGACGCAGGCCTCGACCTGACATTCGGATGTCGCATCGGGATTTGCCACACCTGTATCGGAACGCTGAGGTCCGGGCGTTTACGCGACTTGCGCAACGGGGATGTATCGGAACCAACGGGACAAGCCGTGCGAATTTGTGTGAACACGGCCGAGGGCGACATCGAAATCGAGCTATGAGATCTCCGGAGGGATTTTTATGACCATCGACCACTCGACTCGCACGGAGCCGGTCAATCCGCTGGCACACCTGAGCGAGGAGACCATCGCGGAGTTGGCCAAAGAGTTCGACGCCATTCACGACGAGGTGTACGCGAGCCTGGGGGCAAAGGATCGGAAATACATCACCTCGGTGATCGCGGCACAACGCCAACTTCTGGTCGCTGGGCGTGTACTTCTGCTCGGCTCGACGAGCAAGCCGGCTTGGCTGGCGGGCACGGCGTGCCTCGGAGTTGCGAAGATCCTCGAAAACATGGAGATCGGCCACAACGTCATGCACGGGCAGTGGGACTGGATGAACGATCCGGAGATCCACTCTTCGGTGTGGGACTGGGACACTGCGTCGACGGCGAAATCGTGGAAGCATTCACACAATTACGTGCATCACACGTACACGAACATTCGCGGCAAGGACAAAGACCTCGGATACGAGATCATGCGTATCGACCCGCGGCAGAAATGGCACCCGGTCTATCTGGCACAGCCCTTCTACAACGTTCTCCTCATGGCGTTCTTCGAATGGGGTGTGGCGCTGCACGATCTGGACCTCGATGCGTTGCGACACGGCGACAAGTCGCCGAAGGAACTGCTGGCAGATCTCAGGGGCATTGCAGGTAAAGCACGTCGGCAGTTCGTCAAGGACTATATCGGCTGGCCGGTTATCAGTGCGGGCGCATTCGGCTTGGCGCAGCTGATGTCCGGAGGGCATCTGCGCGAGAGCAAGAAGTCGAGAGTGGCTGCGCGGTTGCGTAAGTCGACACGATTCGGGAAGAACAACGCCATATCCGATGTGCTCGATGATCGCTTCAGCGGCGTCGAAAGCACTTTCGTCGCAACGTTTGCCGCGAACTTTTTCGCGAATATCATTCGCAACGTCTGGTCGCACGGCATTATTTTCTGCGGGCATTTTCCGGATCAGGCCTACACGTTCAGTGAAGAAGAAGTGGAGAACGAAACCCGCGGCGGCTGGTACGTTCGCCAACTCGTCGGCGCTGCCAACATCGATGGCGGGCCATTTTTCCATCTGATGAGCGGGAACTTGAGTTACCAAGTGGAGCACCATCTGTACCCGGATATGCCGAGTACGAGGTATTCCGAAGTGTCTCCGAAAATCAAAGACATCTGCGAGCGCTACCAGTTGCCGTACAACAGTGGACCGCTGATGCAGCAGTGGGGAATGGTGCACCGCACGATCGCCCGACTCGCCTTGCCCGGTGGCAAGCTTCGGCCGAAGCCCGGCCCCTATCGGCCCGAGGAAGCCTGGCGTAGGAAGTTCAACGAAAGTGAAGCCGCCAATTCGCGCAGCCGTCTTCCGGCGAGCCATCCTGACGCGGGACCCGAGCATCGGGGCGGAGGCGTGGATGTCGAGCCGCCACCGCGCGGAGACGACTGATCTCACTGGCGGTGCGGTACCCGATCCAATAGAACGGGTACCGCACGATTCGGCCTATCCGAGGTGAGAGTGCCTCGCGCGAGTCAGCTTTCGGCCACCCGATCGCTTTCCGACATGCCTGTGGCGGAGAGAGCCGATTCGAGGTCGGTATGACGGAAGATCGACGTGACGTGGTCGTGGACGACTCGGAAGCTGGCGGCCTCCATGGTGGTCCCCGCCGACTCGTCATCGCTGGTTGCCGATTCTTCGACCACCACGACGCCGTCCCGGTAGAACATCGCACCTGGAGTGAGCGTCACCCCTGGAGTGCGCACCCACTCCTGCAGGTGCTCGAGCCCCTGCGCGGCGCCATCGGCCGAGCCCACCTCGATATCGTCACTCGACAGGGCCAATACCGTGTCCACGTCGTTCCCGTTGAGTGCGTCGTGCCAGGCCAATACAGTCGCGATCTCAGAAGTACTCACCGATCGAGTATAACGGCGTCCTCGCGAGTTTTCGATGATGCAGACAGTCCTCGGTGCCAGTCGCGGGTGCGTCGTGGACTGCGTGCTGCGACGTCCTCGACGAGCGCGTCCACAGTCAGTTCGGCGTCGACCTTGTTGTCGCCGATTCCGCCCGTGGCGCCACGCTTGGCCCAACCGACCACGTAGCAACCGGCTACGAGTGTTCCGTCGTGGTCGGACACTCTGCCGTCGATATTGTTGATGGTCCCCGATTTCTCGTCGAAAGGAACTCCCGCAGAGGGCGTTCCGCGGTATCCGATCGCGAGCAGCACAAGCTCGGTAGGGATAGATCGGGCGTCGTCCTCGGTGCCGACAAGGACCGACTCGACACACCTCTCGCCGTGAACGGCCAGTGGTGCCCGCCCGAACGCGAAGACGATCCGGCGCGAAGAATACGGTGAACCGAGTTCGACGACGTCCGCGCCACGCAGCGCCGACGCTGGAGCCGAGGCGGGAAGCGCGTCGATCACCGACAGAGTCTCCGGCGATCCGGCCACCACCACATCGACGTGTGGGCGGTCGAGAAGCGCCTTGCACTCGGAACGGGTGAATGCGGCGAACTCCGGACCGCGACGAGCGAGAACGACCACTTCCTCGACCCGGTGCTGTCGGAGCGCCGCGAGGGCATGGGGTGAGATGGAGGTGGATGCGAGATCGTCCGGGTCGGCGGTCAGGATGCGCGCCGCATCGAGGGCCACGTTGCCGTTGCCGATGATCGTGACGCTCCGAACGCCGGTCAGGTCGACGGCATCGGCGGCGACGTCGGGATGGCCGTTGTACCAACCGACTACGGTGCGAGCGCTGATCGAACCGGGCAGGTCGAGGCCGGGAATATCGAGGGGACGATCGTTCTCCGCACCCACGGCGTAGACGACGGCGTCGTAGCGTTCGGTGAGCGTCTGCTGGTCGATGTCGACTCCGACCTCGACGCCGAGCTTCATGCCGACGCGGGGGTGCGCGAAGATGCTGCGAAAATGCTCGTTGATTCGACGGGTTCCGAGGTGGTCGGGCGCCACCCCGTAGCGGGCCAGTCCACCTGCTGTCTCGAGGCGGTCGTAGAACGTAACCCGGCTGCTCGGAAGCCGAAGGAGTGCCTGCGCGGTGTAGCAGGCAGCTGGGCCGGTCCCGATGATCGCGACATCGATTTTTCGAAGTTCGTTCACCGCCGTGGCTGGGAACCGCGGAGGTGCCCAAGCCGGATCGGTCGGTTTGTCCTTGTAATAGTCGGCATTGATATCCGCGTAGATCGACTGCTCCGGTGTCAGACGCGAGACGGGGGTAATCGCGTCGACCGGACATGCATCGGCGCATGCCCCACAGTCGATGCAGGAGCGTGGGTCGATGTACAGCAATTCGGTCTTGCCGAAATCCGGCTCATCAGGTGTCGGATGAATGCAGTTGACGGGGCAGACAGACAGGCAGGACGCGTCGTTGCAGCAGTTCTGGGTGATGGCGAAGGCCATATCAGCTATTCCTTCTTCACAGCATGTGCAGCCGACGGTAGATTGCCTCCGCCGGCTTGGTGATCAGACCGCAGTCCAGCAGGAATGCCATCAGGTGTTCGCTGCTGGTTCGCATCATGGTGTGGTGGTGGGCGTTGTTCTTGGCCTCTTTGATTGCACGATCTGCGTCGAGGCCTGCAGCCTCGTACACCCCTTTGTTGACCATGTTCGAGACGATGATGCGAGCGGCGATGGCAACGACCAGTGCACTCGACTTACGCCGCGCGACGCTCTTGCCTTGAATCCGTTCACGCATCTGCGCACGCGCAAAGGTCATGTGTCGCGATTCTTCGACTACATGGATCTTGCTGGTGGTGCGCACCAGGGGGAGGACGTTCTCGCCGCGCATCCAATCGCGTTGCATCACGTCGAGAACTTCTTCGGCCACCAGTATTCCGCCGTAGGCGGCTTCGGCAGATGCCATCGCTTTGAAGCCGCGGCCGAGTTCGATGCTCATCCGGCGCGGTAAGTATGCCTTGATGCCCATGGTCGTACACGCACGAGCGAACATGATGGAGTGTCGGCACTCGTCGGCGATCTCGGTCAACGCGAACTGGAAGTCGGAGTTGGACGAGTCCTTGCAGTACTGGTCGCGAAGAACCATCTGTTGCAGGATCATCTCGAACCAGATGCCGGTGCTCATGATCGAGCACACCTCGTGGCGGGTGAGCAAGATGCGCTGTTCCTGCGTCATTTCCTCCCACATCGATGTGCCGTAGAGAGTGCTCCATTCCGGATTGAGGCCGAACAGGGTGGGGTCGAGGGGTTCGTCCCAGGCGACTTCCTCGGCCGGGTCGTACGACAATTGCGCGGCAGAATCGAGCAGCCGTGCTGAGACATCCTCGGCTTCGATGGTGTCGATCGAGCTGACGGTGCTGGTCATCGCGGGTGCGTCCTTTCGTCTTTCGTTCTCTCAATGTAACTGTTACGGAGATTACCAGTTACTTGAAGAAACGGGTAGAGCTCAACTGGATCATCGACGGCTGCGGCATCGCGGGCTTACACTGCCCGACGTGACGACACCGCCCGCACGGCCATCCCACCTCGACTCACCGATCGTTCCCTCGGTGATGAAATACGGCGCCAAGGCGCAGGTCTGGTTGTACCGACGCACCGGCGGCCGGATCGGTGGGAAATGGCGTATCGGCAGCGGATTCCGCAAGCCGGTGCCAGTGCTCCTGCTAGGGCATCGAGGCCGAAAGTCGGCCACCGAGTACACGACTCCGCTCATTTACCTGCTCGACGGCGACAACGTGATCGTGGTGGCCTCGCAGGGCGGAATGCCGAAAAACCCGCAGTGGTATTCGAATCTGATGGCGAGCCCCGATACCTGGCTACAAATCGGCTCCGAGCGACGTGACGTGCGTGCATGCACAGTCGACTCCGCCGAGCGCGCACGGTTGTGGCCGTTGCTGGTGAAGAGATACGCAGATTTCGCGAACTACCAGGCGTGGACCGAGCGCGAGATTCCGGTGGTCGTTCTCTCCCGCCGCTAGCGCACGCGCGGTCTCCGGTTCGATAGATTTCTCGGTATGACATCGCGTCCCGACAAAGAAGACCCATCGACATTGGCGTTCCCCACACAAGCGGTACATGCAGGCAATCGAACAGACGGTGGTTCGGGAGCGATCAGGCAACCCATCGTCATGGCCAACTCTTATGCACTACCCGAGGATCCGTCGTCGTTGAGTTGGTCGGCCACCGACGTGCCGCTCTACACGCGCAATTCCGGTGCGAATCAGATTGCTTTGCAGGAGAAGTTGGCAGCACTCGACAACGGCGAGGACGCCGTCGTTCTTGCATCCGGAGTGGCCGCGCTGCATGCGGTGTTCTTCACGTTTCTCTCGTCCGGTGACCACGTGGTCGTCGGCGATGTCACGTACGAAGCGACCTTTCGATTGTTCTCGGAACTACTGCCGCAGAAGTATGGAATCGAAGCAACGTTCGTCGACAGCTCGAACGTCGCCGCGGTCGCGGCTGCTGTGCGAGAGAACACCGTTCTGGTGCATGTCGAGGCGATCGCGAATCCGACGACCAAGGTCACGGACATCGCGGCAATCGCGCGGGTAGCACACGAGGCAGGTGTCCTGTTGTCGGTGGACTCGACGTTCACCCCGCCTCCGATGTACCGCCCGCTCGCCGATGGGGCAGATCTGGTCGTGCACTCGCTGACCAAGTACATCAACGGGCACGGTGACGCAATGGGTGGTGCGGTCATCGGATCGAGCGCGCTCATCGGTCGGATCAAGAACGACGCAATGGTCGATGTCGGCGGTGTCATCTCGCCGTTCAACGCCTGGCTGATCAGTCGCGGCTCGATCACGCTGCCGCTTCGGCTCAACCAGCAGACGAGCTCTGCCGCGACCATCGCCAAGTTTCTCGACAATGATCCGAGGGTGGCGTTCGTTGCCTATCCGGGATTGCAATCGCATCCTCAGCACGAGGTCGCTGCCCGCCAGTTCGACGGTCGGTTCGGCGCGATGATGGCTTTTGCGATCGACGCCGACTCCGGTACCCACAACGCGTTCGTCGCGAATCTTCGAGTGATCACCTCGGCGGTATCACTCGGTCACGACGAGTCGTTGATCGTGCACGTAGGAACCGAGGGTGCGCGGGTCGCCCGATATCCGGATTCCTTCCGGACCCTCGGCCATTTGCGATTCTCCGTCGGGTTGGAGGATCCGGCCGATCTGATCGCCGATCTCTCGGCGGCTCTGGATCTCACATTTCCGTCGAGTTCTCGAGCGACCAAGGCTCGATCGGTGTCCGGGAGTAAGAACGACCGGGAGGCTGTGTGCTCAACCTGCCCGGGCGCTCCGGCGAGGTGAACCAACACGGCCCCGCCTGCGTATCGCTCTACCCGTTCTGCCGGTCACTACAAACATCGAACTTTTCCGGCCACGCGTGGTGTGGTCCTGGAGAGTGGAATGAAAGAAGAACGCGCCGACCGGCGCCGAAATGTTTCGATTGTGGCGGGGTCTGGGAACATGATGGTATGGATCGGATAGCTTGCGCGCCCCTCACCTCATCCGCCGGCAGTGCCCGATGCTGACCGAGGAGGTCGTACTCGTAGACGACGCCGGTCGGAAATTGGGAACGCAGGCGAAGTCGACGGTGCATACGACGACGACTCCGCTGCACCTGGCGTTCTCGTGCTACGTATTCAACAGCAGGGACGAGGTACTGGTTACCGAGCGCGCCCACCACAAGTCGACCTGGCCGGGGGTGACCACCAACAGTTGCTGCGGGCATCCGGGCCCGGGGGAGAATTTGGGCGATGCGGTCCTGCGCAGGTTGAGTCAGGAGTTGGGAATCGAGGCAGGAGGCGTGCGGCTGCTGCTGCCCGATTTCCGGTATCGAGCCGTCATGGCAAACGGAATCGTCGAAAACGAACTGTGTCCGGTGTTCGGTGTCGTCTACGACGGGCCCGCTCCGAAACCGAATCCCGAAGAGGTGTCACGCGCAGATTGGGTTCCCTGGCGACAGTTTTCGAAGTTCGTTGCCGAGGGTGGTGCGGTATCACCGTGGTGCCGTGAGCAAATGGAACGCTTGCACGAGCTCGGTGGATCTCCAGCACGGTGGCCCGCAGGTGACCCGGACTCACTACCGATCGTCGTGCGGGACCCACACCAATGGCAACCTACGCTGCCATCGGAGTGAGTCGATCGCTGTCCGGACTATGGACGAGTCGGATTGCCGTCGAAATTATGTCGGTGGTGCGCCGACCATCCGAAGCGCCAGTTCCACATAGCGCGAGGCCAGGACGTCCGGGTCCGAAAACGACTTACTCGGAAACCACCGGCTGACGTCGATTCCGAGCGAGGTGATCGCCAAAGTGGCAGCGTCGGTGTCGACGATCGAAAAATCTCCGGTGATCACGCCCGCGTCGATGATGTCGGTGAACACCTTGGAGGTCGCCCGTCGAACAGCGGCGATCGTGCGAAAGTGCTCGGGCGTGAGCGACCGCAGTTCGTATTGGATGACCCGGGCCAACGCGTGATGACGGGCATGGAACTGGACGTACGCTCGGACCGTGGATGCGAGTCGAGCCTGCGGCGGGTCGGTTTCGGCATCGGCTTGCTTCGTTTCGGCGAGCGCACGTCGGTGTCCGTCGAGGCTCGCGTCGAACAGTAGCGACTCTTTGGTTTTGTAGTGCGGATACATGGCCCCGGGACTGAGATCGAGGCTTGCGGCGATTTCGCGCGTCGACGTCGCGCCGTACCCTTTGGCAGCGAAAATCTCGATGGCGGCGCTTCTGATTCGGGCGGCGGCTTTGGAGGTGCTCACCTCGTCGTCACTCATGGTTGGTCGATCCCTCCTCTCGGGTCCCAGGGTTGACACGATCGGGTGTCGGGTCGAGTATAGGCAAGCGCATAGAAAATATGCACCTGCATAGTTCCCACCGCGACTTCCGACACGAGGCATGCCATGACCGACGTACTCTCTCGCCGCGATCTCGACTTTCTGCTCTACGAGTGGCTCGATGTCGTATCGCTGACGGACCGCACACGGTTCGCCGAACACTCGAAGGAGACGTTCGACGCGGTACTGGACCTATGTGCCGATATCGCGCACAAGCACTTCGAACCGCACAACAAGAAGTCCGACGCGAACGAGCCGACCATGCGTCCCGACGGCTCGGTGGACATGATCGATGAGGTCAAGGCCGCACTGGACGTCTATTCCTCTGCCGGGCTCATCGCAAGTCAGTTCGACGAGAGCGTCGGCGGGATGCAACTGCCGACGACGGTCGCTCGCGCATCGATGGCATACTTCCAGGCGGCCAATGCCTCGACGGCGTCGTACCCGTTTCTGACCGTCGCCAATGCCAATCTGATCTCGACGTACGGAACTGCCGAGCAGATCGACGAGTACGTGCGTCCGATGTTGGAGGGTAAGTACTTCGGCACGATGTGCCTCTCCGAGCCGCAGGCAGGTTCCTCGCTCGCAGACATCACGACCCGGGCCGAGAAGCAGGACGACGGCAGCTACCGGATCACCGGAACCAAGATGTGGATCTCGGCAGGCGATCACGAACTCACCGAAAACATCATCCACCTCGTGCTGGCCAAAATCCCGGGTGGGGGAGCGGGAGTCAAGGGCATCTCGCTGTTCATCGTGCCCAAGCTTCTGCCGAACGCGGAGCGCAACGAGGTGACTCTCGTCGGTTTGAACCACAAGATGGGTAACCGCGGGACAACCAACACCCTTCTCGCTTTCGACGGATCGGTCGGCTACCTCGTCGGCGAGGAGCATCGCGGTCTCTCCTACATGTTCCACATGATGAACGAGGCCCGAATCGGGGTCGGGTTCCTGGCAATTGCGTTGGGCTACGTCGGATACCTGAAGTCGCTCGAGTATGCGAAGGTTCGCACTCAAGGTCGGCCGCTGGGGTCCAAGGATCCGTCATCTCCTGCGGTGCCGCTTGTCGAGCACGCCGATGTCAGGCGGATGCTGTTGGCACAGAAGTCATATGTGGAGGGAGCGCTTGCGCTCGGTCTCTATTGCTCCAGGCTCGTCGACGAGCAGGACTCGACGACCGATGACACCATCAAGGCGGAGTCGACGCTACTGCTCGATGTGTTGACGCCGATCGCGAAGAGCTGGCCGTCACAGTGGTGCCTCGAGGCCAACAGCCTGGCGATCCAGATTCACGGCGGGTACGGCTACACCCGTGACTACGACGTCGAGCAGTACTACCGGGACAATCGACTCAATTTGATTCACGAGGGGACGCACGGCATTCAGGGGCTCGATCTGCTGGGCCGAAAAGTAACCATGCAGTCGGGGGCAGGGGTGGCGGTCCTCGGTTCCAAAATTTCGGCCACCGTCGAACGGGCCCGGCCGCTGAGCGTCGACACCGCTCGGTTCGCCGGTGAACTGGAAGCGGCATGGAACCGCACGGTCGAGGTCACCGCAGCGCTGTGGTCGGAGGGTGATCCTACTGTGGCGCTGGCGAATTCGACCGTGTATCTCGAAGCGGTCGGGCATGTGGTGATTGCCTGGATGTGGCTCGAGCAGCTCACCGCCGTCGAAGGCAAGACCGGAGCCTTCTACGACGGCAAGCGTCAAGCCGCACGGTACTTCTTCGGTTACGAACTACCGAAGACAGGCCCACAATTCGACCTTTTGGCGTCCCTGGACCGTACGACCCTGGATATGAATCCCGAGTGGTTCTAGATCCCGCCTTCTAGTCTTCTGCTGCCAGGAGGGTGAACGAATGCTCACGAATCAAGATTGTCGGGCCTTCGCTTTCGTAGGCCTGGTCGGGGTCGCTCGATAGACTCTGCGCCCACCTTCCCTCCGGCAGTGAGAAGTCCACTGGGCCGGAGGAAGAGTTGACGATCCAGGCGAAGGTGGTGTCGTCCTCGGGCGCCGTCATGCGCACGAGCATGGACAGTGCGGTGCCGTCCTCCCAATCCTCCGCGCCGAGCTTGGCGCCATCCGCTCGGTAGAAGTCCAC
The DNA here is from genome assembly GCF_004795915.1 of Rhodococcus sp. PAMC28707. Taxonomy (NCBI): domain Bacteria; kingdom Bacillati; phylum Actinomycetota; class Actinomycetes; order Mycobacteriales; family Nocardiaceae; genus Rhodococcus; species Rhodococcus sp. PAMC28707. Next base: position 1,055,456 of record NZ_CP039253.1, on the reverse strand, counting down.
CGAGTTTTCGGCATCGCTGTCACTGTCGTGCCGAAACCACTTCGGACGCAGTGCCGGATGCTCCCGACGCATGCGTAGGAGTTCGCGGGTGAAGTTGCGAAGATCGAGATCGGCGTTCGCCCAGTCGAACCACGACAGCTCGTTGTCCTGGCAATAGGCGTTGTTGTTGCCCTGCTGCGACCTGCCGATTTCGTCGCCACCGAGGATCATCGGCACGCCGGCAGACAGCAACAACGTCGCTAGTTGATTTCGTTGTTGCCGCGCGCGTAGGGCGAGGATGCCCTCGTCCTCGGTCGGGCCTTCCACTCCGCAACCCCACGACCGATTGTCGGACTCGCCATCCTCGTTGTTTTCGCCGTTGGCGTCGTTGTGCTTGTCGTCGTAGCTGTTCAGGTCGGCGAGGGTGAAGCCGTCGTGCGCCGTGATGAAGTTGATACTCGCCAATGTCGGCCGACGGCTGGCCTCGTAGACGTCGGGGCTACCGGTGATGCGCTGCGCGAAGGCACCCAACGATCCGGGCTCACCGCGCCAGAAGTCTCGAACGTCGTCGCGGAACTGGCCATTCCATTCGGACCAGCGAGCGGGAAATCCGCCCACCTGATAACCATGGGTGTCCCAAGGCTCAGCGATGAGCTTGACCGGCGCCAGCGTCGGATCCTGGTGAACCAGATCGAGGAACGCGCTGTGCTTGTCCAGATCGGAATCCTGCCGGGTCAGGGTGCTCGCAAGATCGAATCGAAACCCGTCGACGTGCATCTCGGTAACCCAATAACGCAAGGAGTCCATGATGAGAGCCAGCGCGGCTGGGTGGCCGACGTTGAGGCTGTTGCCCGTTCCAGTGGTATCGAAGTAGGACGCTCGGTCGTCCTCGACCAACCGGTAGTACGATCTGTTGTCTATTCCCTTGAGCGACAACGTCGGTCCCAGGTGGTTTCCCTCGGCCGTGTGGTTGTACACCACATCGAGGATCACTTCGATTCCGGCGTTGTGGAGAGCTTTGACCATGGCCTTGAATTCATCGACCTGGCCGCCGGTGTCTCCGGCACTGCTGTACTCGTTGTGCGGGGCGAAGAAGCCGATCGAGTTGTATCCCCAATAGTTTCGACGTCCCGACTCCAGGAGATGGGAGTCCTGGACGAATTGATGAACGGGGAGCAGTTCGACGGTAGTCACGCCCAATTCGACAAGCTCGGCGATCGCTGCGGGATGGGCCAACCCTGCATATGTTCCACGGATGGACTCCTCCACACCGGGATGGTTTGCGGTGAACCCTTTGACGTGGACTTCGTAGACGACTGTGCGGTCCAACGGAATTCGAGGTGCGGTATCGCTGCCCCAGTCGAATTCGGACGCCGTGACCACCGACAGCGGCATCGACGCCGCGGAATTGTCGTCGTTGCGAGTTTCGGGTTCGTCGTGGTGGTGGCCGAATACCGACTCGTTCCACTCGACTCCACCGGCGATCGCACTCGCGTAGGGGTCGAGAAGGAGCTTGTGTGAATTGTGGCGTAGACCGGACTCGGGATCCCACGGTCCTTCTACCCGCAGTCCGTACCGTGAACCTGCTGTCAGATCTTCGACGATCCCGTGGAATACATGGCCGGTTCGGATTCCGAGCGTGGTCGAGGAAATTTCGGTGCCGTTCTCGTCCACCACAACGACGGCGATCGAGTCGGCGGTTTCGGAGTACACGGCCACATCGGCCCCGCCCGTGGAGAGTAGGGATGCACCGAGTGGGTACGGCCTGCTGATGGTCGTGGGGCTGGCGTCGTTCATTGCTCTGATTTACCCCGGACCTCGGGTGACAAACCACGTTTGAACTCGAGCGAATCGCGGGTACATGCTGATATGGCAAATTACAGAGTTCTGAATCCCAAAGGTGAAGTCGTCGAAACCAAAGACATAGACAGCGCGGACGACGCACACGCCTGGTTCATCGATCAGAAGGCCGACAACTCCGAACTGGGTTGGCGCCTCGAGGTCGACCACGACGGGGAGTGGGCATTCGTCAGCGACACCGAAGGAAGCTGACTCCATATCAGCGAAACAGCACCGCGGTTGAGTATTGCCGCGGTGCTGTTTCGTTCTGTCCTTGTCCCGGGGGTGGGACACTCACTCGACGTAGGGCGCGGCAAGCGGATCGGAGCAGTGTATGAATGTCGTCTTCTCAGCGGGGTCCGTGGAGGTCTTCGGCGTCACTCTCGTCGGCATCAGTACCACCACCGGTGTCAAACTGCTCGTCACTGCCGTATTCGTAGTGGCAGTGCTGGCGCTACGAGGGCTCGCGCTGGCGGTGACGCGTCGAACACTCGGTGGTGAAGTGGGAGATTCTCGCCGATTCTGGGCACGTCAAGGGGTGCACGTGGGCGTCGCGGGTGTCCTTGTGCTGGGGTTGGTGTCGATCTGGGTGACGCCGAGTACCGATATCACCACCGGTGTCGGATTGATCAGTGCTGGACTGGCATTTGCTCTGCAGCAGGTCATCACCTCCTTCGCCGCGTACTTCGTGATTTTGCGTGGTGACACATTCGGGATCGGCGATCGGATCACTCTCGGGGGCGTCCGCGGTGATGTGGTGCGGCTCGGTTTCCTCAAGACGACCATCATGGAGATGGGCCAGCCACCTTCGGTGTCGGACTCCGATCCAGCTATCTGGGTTAATTCACGCCAGTACACCGGACGCTTGGTCACGGTCACCAACGGTGTCATCTTCACCGATCCGGTGTACAACTACACTCGCGAGTTTCCGTACCTGTGGGAGGAAATGATGCTTCCTATCACCTACACAGACGACCGCGCCCGTGTGGAACAGATACTTCTCGATGCCGCTTGTGCTCACGCCGTCGTCGACAACCGGGAGGCCGAAAATGCGTTCGCGTCCATGCGTGCGCGATACGCACTGTCGGAGACATCTCTTGCCCCTGCCGTCTACTGGCGAATCACCGACAACTGGGTCGAACTGTCTCTACGGTTCCTGGTGCCGCATCGCGGCGTACGAGCGATCAAGGACCGAATGAGTCGAGATATCTTGACCGGCCTCGACGCCGCGGGTATTGGTATCGCCTCGGCTACCTATGACATCGTCGGGATTCCCACGATCACCATCACTGATCCTGATGATCGATAATTACCGCGTACGACCCGACCCCGATGAGGGCGCGTCCTTCGATCTGCTGGGCGCCGACGATGAGCGAGGTGATCGCTCCCGTCTCAGGATCGAAATCGACGTCGTCGACTTTTCCGAGCTCGACACCACCGGTGCTGAGTACGCGCTTTCCGACGACGTTGTGCGTCTTTCCTTCCAGCGCCGAGAGTGAGGCCTCGTCGTCGGCATCGACGATCGCATCCGAGGATCCGACGGTGACGGCATCGATTCCGAATGCGGAAATTCCCGACCACGCGAGCGCATTCCCGGACTTGGCCTTCTTGATATGAACCCCGGCGACGGTGCGGTTGTGGGGATCGATGAAGAACCCGGCAATGGTTCCTACGGTGTCGGCGGTGCTCGTGCTGACCACCTTGCGGCCGGTGGACTCGGAGAACAACATCAGTTTTTACCCCCCAATTGCGCGCGGAATGCGTCGACGGCGGCACCGAACCCGGCGAGATCATCACGCACGAAGTCGGTGGCGCTGGCGGGCACCATCAGATGCTCCCCGGATGCGGCGAGTGTGTCGGGCAGCGGGATGAGCACCGTAGTGCCCTTGTTCTTCATCGCCTCCGAGGACTTGATCTCGTAGCCCACTACTTCGCACTTTCCGCCGTAGCGGCCGCTTACCTCGATGATGACATCGACAACGGCGCCCAATTCAATACCAGAGTCGGTGAGAACGGTGGAGCCGAGGATGTCGCCACGCCGCTCATGCGACGGTTGTGGAGTGTCGTCGCCGGCGTCTGGAGCGGTGAACATCTCACCTGCCGGGGAGAGCATGTCCTCGCGGAGAATCATCACGGCATCGGGCCCCAGCGCCGCGACGGACCGCCACGGAAGCACCTCTTTCCGCGGACCGGAGAACAGTCCACGACCGGCGAGAGTGAAACCGGCGACTGCTCCGCCGTCGGGCGCGTAGATGATGTCCTTGATCTGCGAGATATCTTCACCGGTGAAAGTCACGACCGGACGCTTGGCGATCTCACTGGACCGCATCAACTGTTCGATCATGGATTTCTCGACCTTCCGGTCTTGCCCGGCCGGCCAGTGATGATCACACCGCCGGATCGGCGCTTGGCCTGAACAGCCAGCACGAGCGCCACGAGCGCCACGATCACGACCAGGGCCACGATAACCCATCCCCACCACTGCATGTTGTTCTCGACTCTCTCGCGTCCAGATCCTTCAGGGGTACAGCATCAATATCGCCGGGAAGCGGACTTCACCAGTTCGCTACTGCGCGTACGAGTCCAATCTACCCGGTCGAGCAGCGCCCACTGGGCGTAGTTCGACCGAAACTTCCACATTCACTTGGATTCTCGCACCAAGGGGATGACAGGGACTCCGTTGTCGAGGACCTCGTCTCCGCATGGCACGAATCCATGCCCGGTATAAATGTCCACGAGGTAGCTCGGCGAGTCGATTCGGCATCTGGCCGAGCCGACATCGGCCAAGGCGGCTTGGAGTAGACGGGTAGTGTGACCTTTCCCGCGTTCGGAGCGTCGGGTACACAGGTGGCCTATACGCAACACCCGATCGGGTCCATTTCCCTCTTCGGTCAGTCGTAACGTGCACAGCACTTCATCGTCACGCTCGAGCCAAAAATGCCTGGTCAGCGAGCGTAAATCCTCGCCATCGAGCTCGGGATAGAAATAAGCCTGTTCCACCACGAACACCTCTACGCGCAGCTTGAGCAGCGCGTACAACCGTTGGGTACTCAGGTCTGCTGCCCATTCCCGCTTGGTTGTCACAGCTCGCGGGGCTCGTGCCGACGCGCCGGTGTCGATTTTTTGGTTCATCGGTACGAACTTCGCATTCTGTGTGGGCACCTGCGTTCACAGCAGAGCACTCACGGCTTACCCCGTACTCGAGTGGTTCATGCAATGCGATCGATGGATCCGTCGGGACTGCGCACGATGCGGCCCGCACGCTCGAACTCGTCCAGCCACCCTGCCATCGGCCACCGTCCCCAACGGCGATGGAACAGAGCCGCATTGCGGACGATGTCGTCGAGGTGTTCGACCGGGGGTGAGGAGACGCGGTGATGTTGGTGGTAAGCATGCGCGCCGCCGACCCAACGCAACCCGACTCCGATCGAGCGAGCCACAGCAGCGAAATCGGTGTCCTCGCCGCCGTACCCGACATACTCGTCGTGAAATCCGCCGATACGGTTCCAGGTATCGGTCGACAGAGCAAAGGACAGTGACCAGAAGAGATCAAAATTCTTTCCTATCTCGACCACTCCCGCAACCGGATTCGGACGCGCCGGATGCGGGTCGGTGTGGGCTTGCAACTCCTCGACCGCCCACGCTGAGCTTCGAGCCGGTAAGTAAGTAACCGGTCCGCAGAGTAAAGCCGCGCGGTGCGCAGGCAGTGTTGCGCAATCGTGATAGCGCGTAAGCAGTTCGGGTGACGGAATGCAGTCGACGTCGAGAAAAACGAGAAGATCGGCGCCGCCGTTCGACGCCACTCTGGCGCCCTCGTTTCGAGCCTGCCCGATCGGAAGCCGGCCTTGGGGTGCGGCGAGGTCGACCACCTGCGCCGTGCTTTCGGTGTCCGCGACGACACGAGCGATTTCGGCGTCGTCGATGGCGACGATGATGTGTTGTTCGGGCGCGAGCATCGAACGCGCCAGGCCTCGTAGCTGTCCCCGAAGGTGCTCGTGCCGCCCTGACACGACGGTGATCACGGATGTCTTCATCCGACGGCGGTCTCGGACAGCAGTCGTGCTGCGCGACGGGCGGCACCGGACGCTTCGACGCGATGCCAGCCCGACGACCCCAGGCGCACCGCGTCGGCCAACAAGGTTCGCCAACGATCGGGGGAAGGCCACGACGGCGCGACTACGGCCACTCCTGCCCCGGCGAGTGCGTCGGCGGTGGCGTCCTGTTCACCATAGGGCCGATCCTGGGGCACGACGACTGCCGGCACCGCCGCAGATGCCACGTCGGCGAGTGCATTCTGTCCGGCATGCGTGATCACCACCGATGCCGCACACAAGTGCGGCCAGACATCGTCGATCCATGTTTGTGCATCGAGTCCCGCTGCCGTCCAGGTGTATTCGGAGTTGAGTTCGGCCGCTTCGTCGACATCCTTCTTCGTCAGTGACGTCCCGCCTGCGCCCCCGAGAACGAAGACAATCGGTTCGGTTGTCGCGTTGGAAGTGCGCGGTCGCCCGTCGAATCGGCTGATCGATCCTACGTAGGTGGTCTTGGTGGAAAACGCATGAAGCGAGGCCGGGTCGTACACGTTGTTGGACCACGGCGCGATGATTGCTGTTGCGATCCGATAGACCAGCTGATGTTGCTCGTCCGTTCGATCACCGGGCATAGCGACCGTGACCACAGGAACTCCCAGCAATCGAACGAACAGGGCTACCTCGACGGACACGTCGACGACGATGAGCCGTGGGCGTGTTCGTGCGACCCACTCGGCAATCATCGCCATGCGCTCGGTGAGCCCGCGGACACCGATCGGTGCCCAGTGCACCACCCCCGATGCAGTCGGGTCGAGATCGGACGCTCGATCGCCCATCGCTGTCGAGTCCAGGTCGAGAGGCAGCGTCAGCCAGTCGAGGTGAGCGTGTTCGGAAGATCGCGTGCGCGAGGACAGTACGGTCATCGGTTCGTCGAGTTCAGCGGCGATCGACGCCGCACGAGCCACGTGCCCCGATCCATGATGATGCGCGTAGTACCCGATCATGCCGCACCTCGCCGACCCGTCGTCTCACGAATCATGTGCTCGTAAAGCTCCGAATAGTGGTCAACCATCACAGTTTCCGAGGATGCCGTCTCGGCACGGGCCCTGGCGTCGCTTCGGGAGAGTGCTGCGGCGTGGACGAGGGCAGTTGCCAGGCCTTCCACCGAATCCGCGGTGGCGAGACGGCCGCAGGCGGGGGTGAGGATCTCCGGAATCCCACCGCGTTCGAAAGCGGCGACCGGGGTTCCACACGCCAGAGCTTCGGCGACGACCAGGCCGTAGGGCTCCTCCCAGACGGGCGTGACCAGAGCGACAGACGCGCCACCGACGAGTGTCGCGAGCTCCCGCTGACGAAGATGGCCGGCGTAGGTCACCGAGTCGTCGAGTCGCGGCTCGATGTGGTCCCGAAAGTACTCGGTATTCGAGACAGGTCCGGCGAGGCGAAGTGGAACTCCGGCCATCCGCGCGGCATCGATGGCAAGATGGGGCGCCTTCTCCGGCACCATACGACCGGACCAGACGGCATAGTCTCCGCCGGGTCCTTCCGGCCACCGCTGCGTCGAGATGCCGTTGGGGACGACATGAACCTCGCCGAGCACGGGTGCCCACTGGCGAGCTGCATGCTCACTGACCGCGACGAACGACGACGCAGGACTCGCCGACACAGCGATGGCCGACTCCAGCCAGGCGAACGGGGGAGTGTGCAGTGTGGTGAGCATCGGCGTCTGCACTGTCGGAGACATGGCAATGGGAAGGTAATGCAGGCTGTGATTGTGGATGATGTCGAAGGAGTCTCGCAGGTCGCCCGCCAGATCCATCATCACCGACAGGTACGCGTGATGCTCGCTCACTGCCAGCGCGGGTGTGGTGATGTCGGCTTTGGAAATCGCACTCAGTTCCAGTCGTGCGACGCGAAGATTCCCGCCGGTGACCTCGACCGAAGACCCCTCTGCGGCGAAAAGCGTCACGATGTGGCCGCGTTCGGTCAGGGTGTGGGCGAGTTGCCAGATGTGCGCCTCCATACCGCCGGCAAACGGTTCGGCGATAGGGAAATTCGATGAACCGAGCAGCGCAATGCGTAGTGGTCGCATCAGCGGGCCTCGGTCAGGATGCGGCTACTTCGCGACAGTGCGCGTTCGTAGATTTCGTAGTGTCTTCGGGAGAGCATGGTGCGTTCGCGTTCCCGTTCGGATCTGGACGCGGCCGGAGTCCGGCTGCGGGCGGCGTGGACATCTCGCAGTGCCTGCGCAAGGGTGTCCGGTTCGAATCGGTCTATCCCGAATTCGTATGTGGTACAGGGTTTCTGATCGCTGTAGTATCCGCAGTCCGGGGCGACGACGGCGGTTCCGAGGTCGTAGCATGCTTCGAGCCAGCCCGAGTGTGTGCCGAATCGATACGGTAGTACCGACACGTCGATCCCTTTCAGATAGCGCCACAATTCGGTGTCGTCGAAGCGGCGATGCACCCGAACGTCGACGCTGCGGAATCGGTTGTACGCAGTCAACGCTGCACCGATTGCTCCCCGCTGATCACGGTGGGCGAATACCTCATCGTCGATGTCGAGTTGTACTCGTGCGTTTCCGAGTTCTGCTGCGGTGCAGACTACGACGTCCATGACCGCGAGCGGATCGAGATTTGCTCGAAGGCTCTTCGCGTGAATCCCGATGACGAACTCCCGCTCGTGGCCCGCCCGCACCTGCCCGATCAGGTCGAGCGGTGCGACATGGGGATGTGGCAGCACCGTGGCAGGGGTGTTCCATCGTGCAGTGATCTCCGCGGCGGCGGCGTGAGTAAGAGTGATGACCTCGTCCGCGGCGGTCACGAGAATGCCGAGCTGTGCCAGGTGCATGGAGTTGTTCGCAAAGTGCGGATTGTGCAGATCGTGCACGGTGAGCACGAAAGGCTTGTCGTGCGCGCGCAGAATTCCGACGATTGCGGCCAGCCTTGCAGGCTCGACCGCGTCGAACCCGAAGTGAAGATGGAACACGTCGAACGTATCGATGTGCTCGGTCAACCATCGAGGTTCGAGCCACCGGGGAGGCCACCACCGGTTCTCTGTCTCCTCGGCGTCGACCGGTCGAGGGTCGGGAAGTCGGAAGAATGCCGGCTCACCCATGTCCACGGTGTCCGGTGCGAGATTGGTGATATATCGGTGGTCAGTGGGCACCGAGGCGATCGTGATCAAAATAAAGGGTTCCTCTGTCGGCAGAGTGGATATACGGGGGAGTGTCGAACCCGGCCCGGCTGCTCGAGAGGGAGTGTATTTGCGTGACAAACGAATACTACAGCGCGTGACCGCGGACGGCCGAACCCGGCATTACGGCAGCTTCTACGGCGTCGATGACGACACCTCGGACACCCGTCCGGTGCTGCTCGTCTGGGGTAACTGTCAGGCGGAAGCGCTGCGTATCGTGCTGGCGTCTTCGGCGAGCAGCCCATTCCGCACCGTCCGCGTGCCGCCCGTTCACGAGCTGACCGCCACTGATATTCCGCATGTCGAACGTCTCCTGCAGCAGACTCGGATCTTGATCGCACAACCTGTCCGGGCCGGTTACCGTGGGCTGCCCATCGGTACCGCAGACCTCACGGACATGGCCCCATCCATCACGATCCGGCTCATCTGGCCGGTCATTCGGTACGCCGGGTTGTACCCGTGGCAGATCATCGTCCGGCATCCCAGCGACCCCTCGGCGGTGCCTCCTGGTGTGCCCTACCACGATCTTCGGACCGTACTGGCGGCCCGCGACGGGCGAATGCGGTTCGACGAGTGGGATCTCGAAATCTCGTCGGCGGGAATTGTCGATGCCGCGCAGGCGAGCGTTGCCGAACTGGACCGACGCGAGCGGCGTGACTGCGACATCGCGATCTCCGATGTTCTTCGCCCCCTCGGCAGCGCGGCCGCGCACACCATCAACCACCCGGGCAACGCGGTCCTGATCGAGCTCGGAAGTCGTATCCTCGACGCTCTCGGTCTGCCAGGTCCGTCTTCGTTCGATCGCGAACTGCTCGGTGTCGTCCGAGCACCGCTGGAGCGACGGGTGATCGATGCGCTCGGTCTCGACGCCGTGGTGCGGTCCTCATGGACTGTCGATGGAGAAGTGCTGGAAGAGGAGACTGTTCACGATCAGCAGATGTCCTGGTATGCACAGCATCCGGAGTTCGTAGGCGCTGCGCTGAGCCGATACAGCGGTCTGATCGACATCCTCGGCTTGCCGACATGATGGGCACTGTGTGTCATCTGGTCGTCGGTCCTGAAACACACGGCGTCGTCCGGTACGGCCTTGCCGTGTACGACGCCGCGCGGGCCGAAGATCTCGAACACCGTCTGATTCGGTCTTACAGTGCAGAGGCAACCGACGTACTCGAGTGCGTTCTGGTCCACATCCATGTCACCGACAGACTGTTCGGCAGTAGTCCTCGACAAGCGCTGGCCGATCTTCGAGCACTGATCGCAGCAGTCGGAAGGCCCGTTTCGGTTACGTTGCACGACCTTCCACAACCCTCGGATGGACCGTCGATGTCGGACCGCGTCGAATTCTATCGATCTGTTCTCGATCTCGCTGTGGGAGTGGTGGTGTCGAGCGAACACGAGGCGGAGTTGCTGCGCGAGTTCGTACATCCCGATGCGGACTCACTCGTCGAGGTCGCGGTCGTACCGCTGATGATTGCCGGCCCGACGCGACCGAAGCGAGTACCGCCGACGGTTGGGCAGACTGTCGGAGTGCTCGGGTTCCTCTATCCAGGCAAAGGCCACATCGAGACAATACGAGCAATGCATGCGCTGCCTGCTTCCGTGGGGTTCACGGCTCTGGGAATGCCGTCCCCCGGGCACGAGTATCTGGCCGAGGAATTGCATGCCGAAGCAGCAGTATCGGGGCGGGAGTGTCTCGTGACAGGGTTTGTAGACGACGACGAACTTCGGCAACGTATGTGGGAGGTCACGGTTCCAGTTGCCCATCATCGACACCTCTCGGCATCGGGTTCGATCAATACCTGGATCTCGGCAGGGCGGCGCCCACTCGTACCGCGGACCAGGTACATCGAAGAGTTGAACCGTCGGTCACCGGGAGTGCTCACCATGTACGAGAACGTCGACGGTGCACTCTGTGCGGCGCTTGCGGCTGCTACGGAGAACCCCGCCGACACGTGGACGGACCAGTCCGTCGTTCCATCACCGTCGCCTGCCGAGGTGGCGAACGCGTACGACGCGATTCTCCGACGTTGGTCCGCATGACCGGCACGGTAGATATCGGTGATGGCCGAATGCTGTTGCCCGACAACGAATGGGACCGTGTGCGCGGACCGTCGCGAACTCCCGTCGTCAGCGTGATCATTCCCTATTACAACCAACCGAGTCAGTTGTCCCTCGTCTTGGCCGCGTTGGCCGAGCAGACATACCCGGCAGATCGACTCGAAGTCGTCGTTGCCGACGATGGATCCTCGCAGCCACCGCCCATCGATCGATGGGGCGCACAGCTGAACATCGTGACCGTCCGACAGGAAGACAGGGGTTTTCGAGCGGCTGCTGCACGGAATCTCGGGGTGTCCGTCTCGCGCGGTTCGGTTCTGTGTTTCCTGGATGCAGACACCGTGCCGACGCCCGATTACGTGCGCGCGGCAATACGCTTGCCCTCGATTCTTCCCGATGCACTGGTGGTCGGGAGGCGTAAACATTTGTCGGCCGCGGTGACCGAACCAGTCTGGCTGGTCGACGCTTACGAGCGGACGAAGGATCTCCTGCACCCAGGATGGGACGCGTACAAGTACATGATCAGCGCGGTGATGACCTGCGGGCGTTCACTGTTCGATGCCATCGGCGGTTTCGACGAGTCGTTCGTGCAGTACGGAGGGGAGGACTGGGAGTTCGCCAACCGCGCCTTCATGGCCGGCGCCGTATTCGCCTACGAACGCACGGCCCTTGCTTGGCACGACGGCCCGGACTGGGCTGAGCGATCCGTGTCGGAACGAACGGACTCCAAGAATGCCGAGGCCTTGAAACTTGCGCCGTTGATCACCGACCCTGCTGCCAGAAGTTCGGGGCTTCGATACCGCGTTCCGGACTGTGTCGTGATCGTAGCCTCGGAGTTGCACAGCGCGGCGTCGTTGTCGGTGACGATCGCGTCCGCGGTCGGTGCTGCGGACGACTGTGGGGTCTGGATCGTCGGCGAGAGCGCTTCGGACCTTTATCGCGAACTGGGACTGGATGATTCGCGGATTCACCTCGGTGAACCCGACGGTTGGATACGTGCGCGGTGCCGATTTCTCGTCGAGGTGACCGGCCGGGTGATATTCGGCGAGGACTCGTTGCGGCGGTTGTGTGCCGAGGTGGGACCAGGCGCTGCAGGCGGTATGAAAGTCGACTTCGCCGGCGACAGTGGTAGTGGAATTGGTGATGCAGCAGTGGCGGTATGGACGTCGCGAGCTCTCCATCGGAGCCGCCGTTGGGTCGCCGAATCCGGACGGAGTGAATCGGAGTTGATGAACGCGTTGTTCGGGGTGCGCCGAGCCGCCGCTGCGACCGTAGGTGTGCAGGTAGCCCAATCGGAGCCGTGGTTGTCCTGGTGAAGTTCAGTGCGGCTCGCAAGCCCCAGCTGGACCGTCGAATCTATGCAGAATGGCCTTGGCGCAGCGAACCACCGTGCAGCGATCGTGCGAGATGACGTAGTCGAACTCCCGATCCAGTCCCAAGTCTCCAGAGTTCATCTCTCGCGCGGACAATACGCAGCAGAAGTGAGCCCCCAGAACCACGACATTCCATTCCTCGGTCATACCGTCGGCCGGATCGAGGGGTGCTCGGTGGATGTGGGTATCGGACGTATCGGCCATCCCGACGCCGCACACGCCGGTGTACGCACTGTGTTCGGCCATCGCCTGCCAGCGAGCCTTCGTGCTGCCTCGGAAATGTCGATCGTGTTGAAAAGTTCCGAGCACCAAGGTCTCCGGACCGGCCACCGATGCCTGCCATTCGATGTGTGTGCTCATTTCCACGAGCAGGTTCTTGCGGCTTCGGGTCGCAACACGACCGGCAGATGCGATGGCGAACGGCGACGTCGAGTCGGCATCGGGGGTACTCCAGGTGCGCGACGCGAGGACTACACGAGACGCGCTCTCCGACAGTGACTTGGGTGAGGACATGGGTGGATACAGCAGACCGATTCCGAAGGTTGCGCCCAATTCGAGTGCTCTGACGCGATGCGCTTCGGAATCGACCCCGCTGGCGACTATGACTGCGCCGGTCCGTTCGGCTTGGACCGCGAGAACATGCGTGGCCCTGGCCACATACGGGTCGGGATCGGAAGCGCTCATCGCGGGTGCCAGAACGATGATGTCGGGTTCGATCAGAGAAAGTATGCCGAAGGATGCGAACTGTCCGCCGACGTCGTCGACTGCAATTATGCTGTTTCGTGCTCTGGCCTTCTCGACCGCGAGCAAGGTCTTCGCCGGGTTGTCGACCATCGAACTCTCGCGCACGACGAACGCCCCGCAAGTGCCCGACGCTACTCCGCTGCCGATCAGCAACGGCGTCATCCATCCGGTGCTGTCGAGTGCCGCGCTCGATACGCTGTGCAGAGCATCGCCGAACTCGTCCGTTCCGTCGTTGCGCTCGTCCAGATCGATCTTCACACCGCCGATGGCGTCGTCGTCGAGTCTGCAGATGGGGGAGTAGTGAAGTGTCATGATGTGTCGCTCGCGGGGGCCGGGGGAGATCAGAGGGTGGCGGCGAGGAGACCGACGATGCCGAGTACGAGAGCACCTATCATCAGTGTGACGGCGTGTCCGCCCACCGACAATGCGATCGCGGCGGCCACGATCGCTCCGAAGGTGGAACCGAGGACAAGGCGATGATGCACCTGAGGGATCAGGGTCATGCGTTGAGAATCTTCGTCGAGCGTTGCGTAGTTCATGCCCACTCCTCGTTGCAGATCGTGCTGAGGTAAGCATGAAGCAAGGAAGTCGCCGTCCTGCAACCCATTGGGTAACAGATTAATCACAAAAGTAACGAACGGGTAACGTGGCGCTGGAATCGAAAGTCGTAATGTGTTGTCACACAGGGCTATCACCGTTCGAATTGGCGGTCATCCTCGGTCGAGTTCGATCTCCTCGTTCACCGGGTTTCGCCAATGGGCACGCGCATCAGCAGGCACCGAGCCCCCTGCCGAGACCATCCAGATCCCCGGCGGTATGCCATGGCACACTAGCAACCATGAACAACGCCGAGCTGCCAAGCGCCATAGTCACACTCGCGCGTAGTGCATCGCGGGTGACGGTGCTGACGGGTGCTGGTATGTCGGCCGAATCCGGGATACCGACCTTCCGTGATGCGCAGACGGGACTGTGGTCCAACTTCGAACCCGCTGCTCTGGCGAGCCCGGAGGGTTGGGCGCGCGACAGCGATCTGGTGTGGGGTTGGTACCAGTGGCGCACAGAGCTGGTTCGCCGGGCGCAGCCGAATGCCGGTCATATCGCACTGACCGCGTGGCAACAGCGGTCGCATCTCGACATCGCTACCCAGAACGTCGACGATTTACACGAGCGCGCAGGCTCGAAGGTCATATCGCACGTGCACGGTAGTTTGTTCGATCCACGCTGTTCCGAATGCGGGGTTCACTCCGAGCCTGCAGAGGAACCGAGGGATGAGCAGTCGGATCGAGTTCCACCGCCGCCGTGTCCGGAGTGCGGGGGACCCATGCGTCCGGGCGCAGTGTGGTTCGGCGAACCGCTGCCGGAGTCCGAATGGACGTCAGCGGTGAACGCCGTCGAAGGCGCTGATCTCGTGTTGGTCGTCGGGACGTCCGGCGCAGTCTTCCCGTTCGCCGGGTTGCCGGCAATGGCACGCGGCTGCGGGGCAACTGTGGTCGAGATCAACCCCGTGGAGACAGAAATATCCGATATCGCCGATCACCGCTGGCGAACCACTGCGGCAGTCGGATTGCCGGCATTGGTGCAGGCGCTCTAGGTGCCTGCGTAACTCTGTCCGCTGATCCTGAGCGTATCCGCGGCACGCGTCCCGGATGGTCGCGGACCCGCTATGCCATGAGCGCAGCGTCGGCCATCTCTTTGAGCACTTCTCGCGATCGGCTGGACATGCTTCGTCCGATGCTGTGCGGGGTCGAATTCAACAAGCCGAACACGGCGTGCGCTTTGGTGCGGGCATCGTCTTCGTGCAGTTTCGGGTCGTATCCGCGGAGTGCGAGGACCCAGACTTCGACGTACTCGCGCTGCTTGCGCCGGACATTGCGTCGTGCGGACGTCGGCAGATTCGCCAGATCGCGGTCCTGAATTCGAATCAGCGCCGGCTTACTCAGCGCGAAATCGAGGTGGAAGTCGACAAGTTCGGAGATTGTCCCGGAGGCGTTCGCGGCGTTCCGCACGACCCGTCGGCCACCGGTCAGTAGGTAGTCGGAAATGTCCACCAGTAGCTCGACGAGAACTGCTTCCTTGTTGGGGAAGTGGCGATACACCGCAGGTCCACTGATCCCGACTGCGGCGCCGAGATCCTCGAGCCGTACGGCTGCGTAGCCGCGCTCGGCGAACAGTTCGGCCGCGGCATCGAGGAGCTCGAGGCGTCGCGCGGCCTTACGTTGCTCGCGGATGGTCGGTTTCGACTCGGCAGGCGGCGACACTGTGCTCATGGTGAAATCCCCGACCTCGGTTCGATACTGGACAACTCGGTTAATGAAAGTTTACTATTGATTTCAGTTACTGATGATTAACCGAAGTTTCGGTCAGGAAGTGGCACCACTATGGCTATCGATATCGAGGCCAACAGGCTCGAACATATGAGGCTCGTCGCGGAACTGGGCGAGAAGCTCGACCGCGCTGCACTCGGAGGCAGCGTGAAGTCACGCGCCCGGCACATTGCCAGAGGCAAGCTACTACCGCGCGATCGTGTGAACGAGTTGCTCGATCCCGGCAGCCCCTTTCTCGAGATCGCCGCGCTGGCAGCCGACGGAATCTACGACGACGAGTGCCCCGGCGCCGGAATGATCGCGGGAATCGGCAGAGTGTCCGGCCGCGAGTGCGTCATCGTCGCCAACGATGCGACCGTCAAGGGCGGCACCTACTATCCGCTCACAGTGAAGAAGCATCTGCGCGCACAGGAAATCGCTGCGCAGAATCGACTGCCCTGCATCTACCTCGTCGATTCAGGCGGTGCGTTCCTTCCGCGGCAGGATGAGGTGTTTCCCGACCGCGAGCACTTCGGGCGGATCTTCTTCAATCAAGCGACGATGAGCGCGGCAGGGATTGCGCAGATCGCGGCTGTAATGGGCTCGTGCACAGCAGGCGGCGCCTACGTTCCCGCGATGAGCGACGAAGCGATCATCGTCAGAGACCAGGGCACGATTTTCCTCGGGGGACCGCCTCTGGTCAAGGCAGCGACAGGTGAGGTTGTCACCGCCGAGGAACTCGGGGGCGGTGACCTACATTCGAAGGTATCCGGGGTGACCGACTACCTTGCCGACGACGACCGGGACGCGCTGCGCCGAGTCCGTCGAATCGTCGCCACACTCGGACCGATCCCTGCGGCGCAGTGGCCGATACTGCAGGATCGCGATGCCACCGTCGATCAGCAAGACCTCTACGACGTAGTGCCGATCGACTCGCGCATTCCGTACGACGTTCGCGAGGTCATCATCCGCATCGTCGACGGCGGGGAGTTCGACGAGTTCAAGTCCGAGTACGGCAAGACTCTCGTCACCGGGTTCGCGCATCTGCACGGACATCCGGTCGGCATCGTCGCCAACAACGGCGTGCTGTTCGCAGAATCGGCGATGAAGGGCGCGCACTTCATCGAACTGTGCGACAAACGCAGCATTCCACTCGTGTTCCTGCAGAACATCGCCGGCTTCATGGTCGGCAGGGACTACGAAGCAGGCGGCATCGCCAAACACGGCGCCAAAATGGTGACCGCGGTCGCGTGCGCTCGGGTCCCGAAGTTCACCGTCGTCATCGGCGGTTCCTACGGCGCGGGCAACTATTCGATGTGTGGCCGCGCCTATTCGCCGCGCTTCCTGTGGATGTGGCCGAACGCTCGCATCTCCGTCATGGGCGGTGAACAGGCAGCCTCGGTACTGTCCACGGTCCGCAGTGAACAACTCGATGCGGCCGGCAAGCCATGGTCGGGCGAAGAGCAGGAAACGTTCAAAGCGCCGATTCGCGAGCAATACGAATCGCAGGGCAACCCTTACTACTCGACCGCGCGATTGTGGGACGACGGAATCATCGACCCTGCGGACACCAGAACTGTTCTCGGACTTGCTCTGTCGGTGAGTGCTCACGCGCCGCTCGAGCCGGTCTCCTACGGCGTTTTTCGGATGTGAGTTGTGATGACGAGACAGATCGACACAGTGCTGGTAGCCAATCGTGGCGAGATTGCGGTTCGCGTCATTCGAACGTTGCGGCGTATGGGTATTCGATCCGTTGCGGTGTTCAGTGACGCCGACGTGGATGCACGTCATGTCCGTGAAGCCGACACCGCGGTTCGCCTCGGCCCAGCCCCCGCACGTGAGAGCTACCTCGCGATCGACAAGGTCGTCGAAGCCGCGCACCGCACCGGAGCACAGGGCGTCCATCCGGGCTACGGATTTCTCTCGGAGAACGCCGAATTCGCTGCGGCCTGCGAGGCTGCCGGACTGGCATTCCTGGGCCCACCCGTTGCAGCAATCGAGGTGATGGGTGACAAGATCACGGCCAAGAATGCAGTGGCGGAGTTCGGTGTCCCGGTAGTGCCCGGTATCGCTCGCCCAGGACTCTCCGACGCGGACCTCCTCGATGCCGCCCAGGACATCGGCTATCCGATCCTGGTCAAGCCGTCGGCAGGCGGAGGCGGCAAGGGCATGCGACTGGTCGAGGAGGCAGGAGCGCTTGCCGATGCGTTGGCGAGTGCACGACGCGAAGCGGCCTCCTCGTTCGGTGACGACACACTGTTCCTCGAACGGTTCGTTCTGCGGCCTCGGCACATCGAAGTGCAGATACTCGCCGATCAGTTCGGACACGTCGTGCACCTCGGTGAGCGCGAGTGCAGTCTGCAGCGCAGGCACCAGAAGGTCGTGGAGGAAGCGCCTTCGCCGCTTCTGGACGAGGCAACACGAGAACGCATAGGGAAGGCGGCGTGCGACACCGCCCGCAGCGTCGACTACACGGGCGCGGGCACCGTGGAGTTCATCGTCTCGGCGGATCGCCCCGAAGAATTCTTCTTCATGGAGATGAATACCAGACTTCAAGTCGAGCATCCGGTGACGGAAATGGTCACCGGGCTGGATCTGGTCGAATGGCAGGTTCGAATCGCACGCGGTGAACCGCTTGCGATTCGGCAGGACGAGGTGACACTGACCGGTCATGCGATCGAAGCCCGCGTCTACGCCGAGGATCCCGGTCGAGGATTCCTGCCCACCGGAGGGACAGTCCTCTCGCTTCGGGAACCCTCACCCACTCCAGCAGTTCGCGTCGACTCGGGCCTGTCCGTCGGGTCCGTCGTCGGCAGTGACTACGACCCGATGTTGGCCAAGGTGATCGCGCACGGTCCTGATCGAGCTTCGGCGCTCGCTACCCTCGATCGCTCGCTTGCCGACACCGCCGCTTTGGGGATTGTCACCAATATCGCATTCCTTCGCTTCCTGTTGGCGGACAGCGATGTCGTCGAGGGAAGGCTCGATACCGGATTGCTCGATCGCAGGTTGGAGGACTACGAGGCAGAGCCTGCTCCGGACGAGATTCTCATGGTTGCGGGCGTCCATCTGTGGTCGTCACTGTGGACGTCGTCGAACCCTGCCCAACCATGGTCGGTCCCGAGCGGTTGGCGAATCGGTGGCCGAGCCCAGCCAGTAACCTATCGACTGTCATCGGGGACGCGGACCGTGCATGTGCATGTGAGCGGCACCTTGTCGGAGGCATGGGTCGCGGTCGACGACGGTGAATCGCAGCCGATGTCGTTCGCTCCTGCCGAGGACGGCGACGTGGCCATGCTGCGCGGCGGAGTGCGATCACGCTTTCGGCTTGCCGACGACGACGCGACTGTCTGGGTGTCATCACCGGCCGGTACGTGGGCCATCACATCCGTCGAAGAGACCAGTGTCCGTGGTGAAGACAGCCACTCCGGAGATGCCGACATGACCAGTCCGATGCCGGGAACCGTCATTGCCGTAGGTGTATCGAGCGGTGACACCGTGGAGGCAGGCTCGGTGATCGTCGTCGTCGAGGCAATGAAAATGGAACATGCAATGACAACACCGATCGGTGGAACGGTGGAACTTCTTGTCGTAGTTGGGGAGCAGGTTCGTGTCGATCAACTTCTCGCCCGCGTGACCCCGAGAACCGAAGTGGAAGAAGGAAAGTCATGACCGATCACCTTGCTACCGGAAACCTTCCCGACGAGTATCAGCAGCTGATCGCGAGTGTCGCCGACTTCGCCACGTCGGTGGTGGCGCCGGTATCGGCCAAACACGATGCCGAGCACTCGTTTCCGTACGAGGTCGTTGCCGGCATGGCCGAGATGGGCTTGTTCGGCCTGCCGTTCCCGGAGGAATACGGCGGAATGGGGGGCGACTACTTTGCGCTCTGTCTTGCCCTCGAAGAGCTGGGGAAGGTGGATCAAAGTGTTGCCATCACGCTCGAGGCTGGAGTCTCCCTCGGCGCGATGCCGGTCTACCGCTTCGGTAACGACGAGCAGAAGCAGGAGTGGTTGCCCAAATTGACGAGCGGAAGCTCGCTCGCGGCCTTCGGGTTGACCGAACCCGGGGCAGGCAGCGACGCAGGGGGGACACGTACCACCGCGAAACTCGTCGGCGGCGAATGGATCATCAACGGCAGCAAACAGTTCATCACCAACTCGGGCACCGACATCACCGAACTGGTCACCGTCACCGCAGTGACCGGGGCCGACGAGGTGACCGGACGGAAGCAGATCTCATCGATCCTGGTTCCGACGTCTACGCCAGGGTTCGTGGCCGAGAAGGCGTACGACAAAGTCGGCTGGAACGCATCCGACACACATCCGTTGTCCTTCAACGACGTCCGGGTTCCGTACGAAAATCTATTGGGCCAACAGGGCCGCGGATACGCCAACTTTCTGCACATTCTCGACGAGGGACGCATCGCCATCGCCGCCCTGTCGGTAGGCGTTGCGCAAGGGTGTGTGGACGAAAGTGTCAAGTACTCCAAGGAACGAGAAGCTTTCGGTGGACCGATCGGACGAAATCAGGCCATCGCCTTCAAGATTGCTCGGATGGAAGTGCGAGCACACACAGCCCGTACAGCGTATTACGACGCGGCGGCGCTGATGTTGTCGGGAAAGCCTTTCAAGAAGCAGGCCTCGATCGCGAAATTGATTGCCTCAGAAGCAGCAATGGACAATGCGCGCGACGCTACGCAGATTCACGGGGGATACGGGTTCATGAACGAATACACTGTTGCCCGGCACTATCGTGACAGTAAGATTCTCGAGATCGGTGAAGGGACCACCGAAGTGCAGCTGATGCTGATCGCACGGGGGCTCGGACTATGACTACGGACAAGCGCGTCCGTCAGCGCGGGCTGTGGTTCGAGGAGATGGAGCTCGGCACCGTCTACGAACACCGGCCCGGCCGAACGGTCACCGAGGCCGACAACACCTTCTTCACCGCGCAGACGATGAATACCCAGGCGTTGCATCTCGACGCCGCCTTCAGCGAGGGCACAGCGTTCGGCGCACGACTGGTCAACTCGATGTTCACTCTCTCGACAGTCGTCGGCCTGTCGGTAGCGCAGCTGACGCAGGGCACGATCGTGGCCAACCTCGGTTTTTCCGAGGTGACGTTCCCGAAGCCGATGTTTCACGGGGACACGCTGTATGCGGAGACGCTCATCGTCGACAAGCGCGAATCGAAATCTCGCCCCGGAGAGGGCATCGTCACCTTCGCTCACACCGGACGCAACCAACACGGCGACGTCGTGGCGACGGCGGTCCGCAAGACTCTAGTCCGGCTCCGGCCCGCGGAGGACGCGTCGTGACGTGGGTGCCGCCGGGGCCTGGATGGTTGTTCTGTCCGGCGGATCGACCGGAACGTTACGAAAAGGCTGCGCAGAGGGCCGACGTCGTAATTCTCGATCTGGAGGACGCTGTAGCTGCCGGCGACAAGCCGAAAGCCAGGCAATCGTTGCTGTCCACCCCTCTCGACCCGGGGTTCACCGTCGTCCGAGTCAACGCGCACGGCACTGCCGATTTCGACCTTGATATGGCAGCACTCGCCCAGACGTCGTATCGCAGGGTAATGCTGCCCAAATGTGAAAGTTCTGCTCAGATCGATGCGGCCGCGCCGTACGAGGTGATTGCACTCGTCGAATCACCGCTCGGTGCCGTCGCTGTGTTCCACAGCCTCGGCGCAGGTAATTCGATCGGGGTGATGTGGGGTGCCGAGGACCTGATCGCAGCACTGGGCGGTAGGTCGAGCCGATTCCCTGACGGTACGTACCGCGATGTGGCACAGCATGTTCGGTCGACGACATTGCTTGCAGCCAAAGCGCGTGGTGTGTTCGCCCTCGATTCGGTGGTGCTCGATATCGGTGACATCGCTACCTTGACGGCCGAGTCGGAGGATGCCGTGGCCGTCGGATTCGACGGGAAGGTTGCTATTCATCCGTCGCAGTTACCGATAATTCGAGAGGCCTTTGCGCCTACTCAGGCAGAGATCGATTGGGCTGACCGGGTGGTTGCGGTTGCTGCCGATGAGCGCGGAGTATTTCGCTTCGAAGGGCAGATGGTCGATGCGCCGGTGTTGCGCCAGGCCGAGCAGATACGTCGTAGTCGAGGGTTGGTTCGCTGACGCGGACTCGAAGAGCTTTGTGAAAACGAACGAGGCCCCGCGCTGGTGCACGGGGCCTCGTCTGAGTGCAAGGGCACTACCTGGCGATCAATACCAGGTTTTGCGGCCGCCGATAGCGCGCCCGGTTGCACCGAGAATGGTGAGGACGGCACCGACGACGATCAGGATGATGCCGATCGTGGTGAGGATGCTGATCGACGTGAAAAAGCCGATGAGCGCGAGGATGATTCCCAGGACGATCACTGTTGTTCCTTCTTTCGAATTGGATTCTGCGTGCGGCATCAGATGATTGCGTTGATCGCCAACCACCTGAGAACTTACCCTGATGTCTCTTGGATCTACAGTGGCGGTAGATCTTTCGAACTTCTCACAAAGTCGAATTCAAGCCGACACCGCTCGGGCCCACGACGACATAGCCTTCTGGGTGTCATTGTTATGACACATGAAAGATGCCCGCGCAAGCGGTTCGCCACTGGCTGGACGAAAGACACGACGCTCCTCAGTGGAGCGTCGGGCAACTGATGTTACCCCGGATTATTCCGTCTCAAACTCGATCGGTGATTCAAAATGAATTCACTCAGCCCGCGTCTGCGGCAGCTTGCTTCTCGCTCGATGCGCCGCTTGTGGAAAGCTGTCCACCGGAGTTCTCCAGGTGCGCGCGAACAAACCAGTGGAAGAGTTCGAGTTGACCGCTTTGCCCGATCAGCAGGTCCTCGGTGACTGGATCTACCTTGCCGATCTCTTCGATTGCCTTGCGCGTGTCGGTGATGACACCGGTGTACACGAGGTCGAGTGCGCCGAGGTGTTCGATGGCTGTGGCCCGCCCGATCGAGTAGTCGTCCCATGAGCGCTGCTCGACGATGGTGCCCGGGGTGCCCTTCGCCGAGGATCCCAGTGTCGCAATGCGCTCGGCGACGTCATCGGCGAATCCGCGTACGGTTTCCACCTGCGGATCGAGCATCTCGTGGACGGAGATGAAGTTGGGACCCACGACATTCCAGTGAATGTGCTTGAGGGTCAGGTGCAGGTCGTTGTACGCATTCAGTCGATCCTGAAGCAATGCCGCGACGCGCGCTCCCTCGTCGGTGCTCATGCCGGGAACTGTGTATGAGTTCGATGTGGTCATGACGAACAACTACCCAGGACGAACCGGAGTGAAACACAGCTCCGAGAAGGTGGATCCGAAAACAAGGGGGTATCCGACCGGACCGGTCGGATACCCCCTTTGCCTTGCCCGTGTTACTTCTCGCCGGAAGCCATGTCGGAAGGCTCCTCCTTTGCCGGGCGCACGAAGCTGAGGATGATCGAGCCTGCCAACACCGCGATGATGACGGCGAGGCTGACCAGCGATGGAATCTCGGGGATCGAGGTGCTGATGACCTTGTGGCTGGCCTGCAAGATCAACTTGACCCCGATGAAACCGAGGATGATCGCCAAGCCCTTGGACAGGTAGTGGAACTTGTCCAAAAGGCCGGAGAGCAGGAAGTACAACGCGCGCAGTCCGAGAATCGCGAACGCATTCGACGAGTAGATGATGAACGGATCGTCGCTGACGGCAAGAACTGCAGGGACGCTGTCTACGGCAAAAACGAGGTCGGCAGCTTCGATGGCAACCACGACGGCCAACAACGGAGTGGCAATGCGCTTTCCTGCCTCCTTGACGAAGAACTTCGTCCCTGAGTACTCGTCTTGAACCGGGATGACCTTGCGCAACAGGCGAACCGCAAGCGAAGTGCTCGGATCATACGAATCGTCCTCTTCCTTCATCAGCTTCCACGCGCTGTAGAGCAGGATGGCTGCGAAGACGAACAAAACGACGGTGAACTTGCTGACGATTGCTACACCTGCGGCGAGGAAGATGCCGCGGAATACCAATGCGCCGATCACGCCGAAGAACAGAACGCGGTGCTGGTATTCCTTCGGAACTTTGAAGTAGCCGAAGATCAATGCGAATACGAAGAGGTTGTCCACGGACAAGCTTTTCTCGAGGAGCCAGGCCGTTGTGTATTCCACGCCTGCCGTCGTACCGAGAGTGGCGAAGACGACTCCGCCGAAGACGAGTGCGACACCGACCCACAATGCACTCCACCATGCAGCTTCCTTGAAGCCGATGACGTGTGCACCGCGATGCGCAAGCAAATCGATTGCGAGCAGGGTGAGCACGACCGCGGCAAACGCCGCCCATGCCCAGAGGGGAACGTTCATCGGCGGTAGTCCTTACTGGTGAATTGAGATAGCTTCTGGGTCAGGGATGCCATGGAATGGGCTCCTTGTCGCTTCGATTTCCTCTGCGGCAACTCTGTTTACCGCGACTACTCAAGTGTGCCTGTCATGAAAGCGGCATGCACCGTGCGATCGCGGACATGTTTGTCCAGTTCTTATTGCCGCAATCCGGCAACTAAGACTGTGAGGCGGTGCTGGTCGGCCAATCCAATAACTTCGCTCCGAATACCGCTGTCTGCAGTGCGAATCTCTCGCTCGGGTGGTTCACATCGTGGCCGGTCAGCTCGGCAACACGAGCTAGTCGGTAAGTGACCGCACGAACCGAGAGGTGCATCGACCTCGCCGTCATCGCGGAGTTACCCCCGGATTCGAAGTAGGCGAACAACGTGCGCAGAAGTGGTACGGCGCCGCCGCGCGCAGCCAGCAGGGGTGTCAGTACCGTCTCGACGAGATCGGTGATCGCGGGTCGGTCATCGAGCAACACTCGATACACCAGCAGGTCTCGCGCATCCAACACCGGTGTGTCGAGCCCGAGTTTGCCCGCCAGGTCGAGCGCGTCGAGTGCCTCGCGGTAGGAGGACGCCACCCCGGCAGCGCTCTGACCAGGACGTCCCACTCCCAAACGTTGAGTCCACCCATCGGTGCCGTGAACTTGGCCGACCGTGCTTCGGACACGTTCGGTCACCAGTTTCACCGCATGATGGTCGGGCGCCGCGAACACGACGACGAGACGGCCTTCCTTGCTGGCGACCAAGGTCTCGGTGTCACCTTTGCTCCCGGCGATCGCGCGCTCGACGTCGGTGATCATCGAAGCATCGTCGGTGAACGGGGACATCGCCTCTACGACCACGACAGCGTGTGGTCCGGTCAAGTCCAGTCCGAACGACTCCGCGCGACCCAGCACTCCTGAGATATCGGCGCTGCCCGAGAGCAGATCGTCGACGAACTCGCGTCGAGCGGACACCTCGGCACGCACCAACGCTCTACGAGCGAGCTGATACGCCTCCGCAAGCTCTGCCACCGCATCGTCGACGGCATGCAACATCACTTCACCGGCGGTCACGACGGCGCTGGGGTTCCCGGCGGCGTCCACCACTGCGGGGAGCTCGCGCCACAGGCGCCAGGCCGAGGACAAGTACAGGTCGAGCAACGCCCGTAGTGCGACGCCTTCCTTGGCGGCAGTATCACCATGAACCCGCAATGTGCGCAGCTGTCGACGTGTCAATGGACGTCCAACAGCGACGGCGTCGGTGAGTACCTCGAGGAAATTTCCGAGAAGTTCGGTGGACAAGCCACCCGCGTCGGCTGCGGCGAGGTCGGCAACCTGCTGGTACTTGCCGTCCGGGTCAGGTGCGTCCGATCGGGTGGGCATCGGTCTCATCGTATGCGCCTGGGGTGGCACTATCGATTCAGTGCCAGAACGGACAACAGTTCGTAGGCGACGTGTGCTGCGGCTATACCGGTGATCTCGGCGTGGTCGTAGGCAGGGGCGACCTCCACGATGTCTGCACCCACCACGTTCAGTCCTACGAGTCCACGCAACGTGTTCAATAGTTCTCGCGAGGTCATGCCCCCGGCCTCCGGGGTACCAGTTCCCGGTGCATGAGCCGGATCGAGAACGTCGATGTCCACCGAGACGTACACCGGACCGCCGTCGAGTCGCTGCCGCATCCGCTCGACGATGCTCGCGACCCCGTCGACCTCGTAGTCATCCGACCGGATCACCTGGAATCCGAGAACACGGTCGTCTTCGAGGTCTTGCTCGGCGTAGAGCGGTCCGCGGATGCCGATGTGCTGGGAGCGTTCGAGGTCGATGAGCCCCTCCTCGCTCGCGCGGCGAAACGGAGTGCCGTGGGTGTACGGGGCGCCGAAGTAGGTGTCCCACGTATCGAGGTGAGCATCGAAATGGAGCACGGCAACCATTCCGTGGTCGCGCGCGAGCGAACGCAGGATCGGGAGAGCGATCGTGTGATCGCCGCCGAGAGTCAGCACCGAAGAGCCGTCGGCGCGTAGATCGGTCACCGCCGACTCCACCGAATTCAGTGCCTCGGTGATATCGAACGGGTTGATGCCGATATCCCCGAAATCGGCGACCTGTTGTTCGGCGAACGGTGAGACTTTCAAGGCTGGGTTGTACGGCCGAAGCAATTTCGAGGCAGCGCGAATGTGACCGGGCCCGAAGCGCGCCCCCGGTCGATAGCTGACGCCCGAATCGAACGGAACCCCGAGAATTGTGACGTCGGCTCGAGAGACTTCGTCGAGCCGCGGTAGTCGCGCGAAAGTCGTCGGCTCGGCGAACCGCGGGACCTCTCTCGCATCGACCGGTCCGATCGGTGGCGTTTCGCTGCTCATAGGAAGCGCTTTCTGATAGTTCTTCAGTTACGTCCAGCGTCGTTGGTCGAATATTTGTCGATAGCGCTATGTTGCCCGGCCGTGCCTCGTTGGCGCACGATTATCGAACAAGCGCGCCTGCCCGCCGGACGCGAAACCTGCGGAAAGGACCAGCCGATGACTACCGAGGTACGAGTGTCGCTGTTTCAAGGCCCCGAACTGGCAGGCGACGTAGAGGCCAACCTCGCTGCCATATCGCGCGCGGCGATTGCCGCTGCGGACGCAGGAGCGTCGATGCTCGTCACTCCCGAGATGTCGACGACTGGCTACGACGTCGGACGTCTCGTAGAAGAACGTGCAGAGGCGGCAGACGGGCCGATCTTCGACGCCGTCGTCGAGATTGCCCGAAGCTCCGGTCTCGTTGTGGTGTACGGGTTTCCGGAACGAAGCGAGGAAGGAATCTACGATTCGGTACAGGTAGTGGGTAGCGACGGGGCCATCGTGTCTCGATATCGCAAGACGCATCTGTTCGGTGAGCTCGATCGTGGGCACTTCGTTCCAGGCGACGAACTGGTCGTGCAGTTTCACTTCGGCGGGCTGACCTGCGGACTTCTGACCTGTTACGACGTGGAATTCCCCGAAGCCGTTCGTGCGCACGCCGATGCAGGAACCGAATGGTTGATCGTCCCTACTGGGCTGATGCACCCGTTCGACATGGTTGCCACACACGTCGTGCCTACTCGGGCCTATGAAAGTCAGCTGTTCGTCACTTACGTGAATCGGTGCGGAATCGAGGGCGATCTGCAGTACTGCGGTCTCACCTGTGCCATAGCGCCCGACGGATCCGAACTCGGCCGTGCCGGCCGCGGGGAGGCGCTTCTCACGGTCGATATCGATCCCGGTGTACGTGCCACGTCGAGGGAGATCAATACCCACCTGGGCGACCGAAGACACGATCTTTACCCCCAGGATGGGATGAGTGGCAGATGACCACCCCCGTCAGCCCGGACAGCACCGTCGAGGACGAACACGAGTTACCGCTGACCATGTTCGGTCCGGACTTTCCGTTTGCATACGACGATTATCTGGCTCACCCGAACGGACTCGGCTCGGTGCCTGAATCGGCATATGGAACCGAGGTAGCAGTGATCGGCGGCGGCCTCGCGGGCATGGTCACCGCGTACGAGCTGATGAGAATCGGCCTGAAACCGATTGTCTACGAGTCGGATCAGATCGGCGGTCGCATGCGGTCGGTGAAGTTCGACGACCACCATGGAGTGGTGGCCGAGATGGGCGCGATGCGATTTCCTCCTTCGTCGACTGCGCTGTTCCACTATCTGGATGCAATGGGTCTGCACACCGAGCCGTTCCCCAATCCGCTTGCCGAGGTCACCCCGAGCACCGTGATCGACCTCAAGGGTGTCAGCTACTACGCGCGCAGTCTCGAAGACCTGCCCTCGGTGTTCGGCGAGGTTGCCCGAGCCTGGCAGCGCACTCTGGAGCAGTATGCCGAACTGATTCCCCTCCAGCGGGCGATCCGAGCGCGGGACACACACGAGATCAAGCGGCTGTGGAACGAGATCGTAGTGCGGTTGGACGATCAGACATTCTATGGGTTTCTGGCCGAGTCCGAGCACTTCGGATCATTTCGTCTGCGAGAACTGTTCGGGC
Organism: Rhodococcus sp. PAMC28707; assembly: GCF_004795915.1. NCBI lineage: Bacteria > Bacillati > Actinomycetota > Actinomycetes > Mycobacteriales > Nocardiaceae > Rhodococcus > Rhodococcus sp. PAMC28707. The sequence goes on along the minus strand of NZ_CP039253.1, from coordinate 1,027,580 downwards.
AGGTCGGTTTCGGCACCGGCGGATGGGACACCGACTACCCCAACTCCATCCTGGAAATCCTTCGGGTCGTGGTGACCGCAGCGGACGACCACCATCGCGGCATCATCGGTGGCGCTCAACAATTACCCCAACGACTGTGGACAAGCGCGGCGCCCGCACCACACTCGGCGCACTGGCCGGTGGGCACCACGGTCGCGTCGCTGAACGAAGGGACGCCGAGTCCGCGCGTCACCGAGCTACGACGCGTCGCCGGTGGAACGGTGGTGCACGACAGTGAAGGGGGAGCCCGCACCTTCCCAGCGACAGTGGTGACTGCCCAGTCGTGGATGTTGCTCAGTAACATCGAATGTGACGACGATCTGCTTCCCATCGACCATTGGACGGCTGTCGAGCGGACGCATTACATGGGCTCGACCAAGGTGTTCGTGCTCGTGGACCGCCCGTTCTGGAAGGACAAGGACCCGCTCACCGGCCGCGACATCGTCAGTATGACGCTGACGGATCGGATGAGTCGGGGGACGTATCTGCTCGATCAGGGGGAGGGTAATCCGGGACTGATCTGCCTCTCGTACACCTGGTCGGACGATTCCCTGAAGTTGCTGGCGCTGGACCCGGTCGAGCGGATGAACATCATGCTTCGTTCGCTGGAGGGCATCTATCCGGGCGTGGACTTCCGAGGTCACATCATCGGCGATCCCGTCACTTTGTCGTGGGAGACCGAGCGGGACTTCATGGGAGCCTTCAAAGCGAACCTGCCCGGCCACTATCGATATCAGGAGCGATTGTTCTCGCATTTCCTGCAAGACGATTTCGACGAGCGGCATCGTGGGATCTTCTTGGCCGGAGACGACATTTCGTGGACCGCGGGGTGGGCCGAAGGTGCGATCCAGACTGCACTCAATGCGATGTGGGGAGTGGTGCATCATCTCGGCGGTGGAACAGCGAAAACAAACCCTGGCCCGGGAGATGTGTTCGGTGATATTGGGCCACTTCGGTTGGGGGACTGAAGAATAGGAAGAAGTGGTCAGCTGCGCGGCGTGGCGGCGGCGCGATTCAGTAGAGGCCGGGTCCGATACGGAATCAGTTCGCTCATGGCGATGGACATGTTGGTGCGTTCCACTCCCGGAATCTTCAATATCAGTCCGGCGACTCGGTACAGATCATCGGCATCGACCGCGGCTATTCGAATGTGCATGTCCGACGCGCCCGACAGACCGAATACCTCGAGTACCTCCTCGATGGTGCGGAGATGATCAGTGACCTCGGCGAGTTTGTGCTGGTCGACGCGGGTGGTCACGAAAGCCTGCAGTGCGTACCCGAGACTTCTCGGACGCACCCGATGATCGATGGAGGTGAGGGCGTCCTTCTCGTCCCAGCGGGTCAACCGAGCTTGCACGGTGTTCCGCGAGATTCCTAGATCTCCCGCGAGTTCTACGCCTGTGGCCCGTGGGCGATCGCACAAAGCGAGCAACAAACGGGCATCCGTTCTGTCCAGATCGGTCATGCAGTCCACGATATGCGGAGTCCACGACGTGCGCGCCGAAAGGGGCGCTCAGGCATCTGGTATGGCAGCGAAGTCGCGACCAGGGGCGAGATCAGCGGCGGCCAGACCGCGATCGACGACGTCGGACGGCAGATCCGTTCCTCTGATCAGTGCAGCTCCGACACGAGAAAGTGCCGAAGACGTCTGGATGCCGTAACCGCCTTGACCCGCACACCAGAAGAAACCGTCGACCTGCGGGTCGAATCCGACTACCGGCGTCCGATCCGCGACGAAGCTGCGAAGACCAGCCCAGGACGATCGCACGTGGCGGGCGGTCAGAGTCGTGGTCTCGTGTATGGCGTCGAGGGCGCGGGCGATTTCGAGTTCGTCCGGCCGTGCATCGCCGGGTTCCACCGGTGTTTCGTCGGCGGGCGAGCAGAGCAGCTGAGCACCCTCGGGCTTGAGATAGAAGGATTCGTCGATGTCGCTGAGCGTGGGGAGCGCGTTCGTATCCATCTCCTCCGGGGCACCGATCATGAAGATCGTTCGACGTAGTGGCCGTAGTCCCGATGGCTGCGCTCCGGCAAGGGTGGCGACCGAATCTGCCCAGGCTCCAGCAGCATTCACGACGATCTCGGCCCGACGCACTGTCCCGTCGCGCGAAGTCACGTGCCAGATCCCTTCGCGGCGTTGCAGGTTCACGACGCCGCTGTCGGTCTCGACATGGCCACCGCGCTTGCGCAGGCCGCGGACGAAACCCTGGTGCAGGGCATGCACGTCGATCTCCATCGAACCAGGCTCGTGAAGTGCGAGATCGACGTGATCAGCCCGTAGCGGTGGGAACAGATCGTGGGCGTCACGAGAAGAAACGAGTTGCGCGTTCGGTGTCAGCGATCGGACTTGTTCGAACATGGACTCGAGGGCCGCACCGCGCCCGCGTGCAGCGAACTGCAGTAACGGACGAGGAGAAAGCAGTTCACTTTCGAAATGCATCGGCGGCTCGAGGAGGAAAGCTCTGCTCGCGCTCGTCAACGCTCGAATCGTCTTGTTGCCGTAGGTTTCGAGGAACAATGCGGCCGAACGTCCAGTGGTATGGAATGCGAGCGTCGACTCCTGTTCGAGTAGACACACCGTACGGTCCGACGCGAGTTCACAGCCGATCGATCCGCCGCCGATACCGCCCCCGATGATGATTACGTCGTAGGTCCGGACCTCGGAGTTCGATGCCATACCTGCTGACGCTACCGCCCGACCGAGTTCCACGCCCGGACTGACCGAATGTGACCGGTCCGAGGTATTGGTTAGGGTCGTGGAATGCGAGAAGCGAGTACGAACGATCAGTTTCAGCTGTCGGGCGCATGGAACTTTCGGGACGTCGGAGGGGCACGGACAGCAGATGGCCTCGAGGTGCGTCGCGGATTGCTCTACCGATCATCGGAACTGACTCGGCTCGACGCTCGTGGACACGAAGAGCTGACCCGGCTCGACGTGAAGCAGGTCTTCGACCTGCGGGGTGAGACGGAGATCGAGAGAAGCGGAACCGACCGCGTTCCAGACAGCGTTCGTGTCCACAACGTTCCCTACGACAACCACAAGGGCGAAAGAGCCCCACATGAGTCGAGAATCACTGCGAGCGAGGATGCCCAACTCGACTACATGATGCGTGCCTATACCTCCTATGCGTCGCTCGAGGGCGCGCGGATTGCCATACGGAGGGTGGTCACGGCGCTGGGAACCGGCGAAGGACCGGTGCTGGTGCATTGCGCCGCAGGCAAGGATCGGGCCGGTTGGACTATTGCGACGGTGCTGCGCGCTGCCGGTGTGGAAGACGCGCACATCCTCGCCGACTATCTACGCAGCAATGCCGCTGTCGATTCCTTACGTGCTCACATGCAGGCGAGAGTGGCAGCTCGCGAAGGCAGTGCACCGATCGAATTGTCCGATGCTCTTCTCGGGGTGACAGAGCGGTACTACAGGCACGGGCTGGAGGCCGTCGAGCAAGTACACGGATCGTTCGATGGATATCTCGACGCGATCGGAATCGACGGAGACGACCTCCTCAGACTCCGATCGACGTTGCTCGTCGGAGCTTGAAGTGCAGTTTCAACCACCCTCGAATTGAATTTCGTACTGCTTCTCGACCGGTCCGCCGGGAGGTCACGTAGCCTCGTTGACATGCGTACTGGCGATATCGCGCCGGATTTTCGACTCCCAGACCATCTGGGCAACGTCCGGAGCTTGAGTAAACTGCTGGTAGACGGCCCGGTGGTGCTTTTTTTCTACCCTGCTGCGACCAGTCCCGTATGTACCGCAGAAGCATGTCATTTCAGAGACCTCGGTGGTGCATTCGAGTCGTTCAGCGCTCAGCGAGTCGGAATCAGCACCGACACCACCGGTAAGCAGTCACACTTTGCGCTGCAACGCTCGTTCGACTATCCGATGCTCGCCGATACCGACGGCGCGGTGGCGGAGCAATTCGGGGTGCGTCGCGGAGGGCCACTCGCAAGGCTGAGACGAAGGAAGGACATCGGTCGGGGAAGGTCACACTCGGCGCGCTCTTCGATGAACTCAACGCGATTTTCGATGATCCGTCAGTTGCTGTCGGTCAAGCGGACAACATTTGTGATCGACACGAATCAGGTGGTCAGGCTGGTGGTCAGGAGCGAACGCTCACATGTCCACGCTGACAAGGCCTTGGACTATCTACGCTATTTGTCCTGACGGGGTCTCGCCGCTGAACAGCGTGGTGTAGACAGCAGGCTTCTTGTTTTCGGCAGGTGCATCATCCGACGCGTCTTCCACGTGGCTGAACAGCGCTTCGATCTTTTTCGGTTGTTCCATTCGACGAGCATGCTCCCGATCCGCCGAAAATGCCATTCGGGCGCGCTGATGACATGTCGAAATTATTGACGTTCAACGTGTTTGGATATGCATTCCGGGGGTGAAACACTGGTCGGATGCACGAATTGGAATCCGTCCTCGCCGGCCTACGGCGATTTCCCGACACCGAAGCACCCAACCTCTTTGCCGTAGATCCCACAGATCGCCTGTTGCTCGACTCGGTACCTGCTGCGCTGCAGGTGGGCCCCGGCGTGCAGATTGCGGTTGTCGGTGACCGCTACGGCGCTCTGACTCTCGGCGCCGCTGTGCAGTTCGGCGCCACCGGAATTCGAGTACATCAGGACTCCTCGACCAGCGAGGCAGCCTTGGCACGTAATGCCGCAGCGGTAGGACTGTCGGAGGTGTACGGCAACTTCTCGCTGGGTGGGGACCTCCTGCAGGCTGCTGATGTCGTCCTGTTGCAACTGCCCCGCAGTATCGCCGAGCTGACCGAGGTGATCGAAGTCATCGCTGCATACGCGCCGAACGACGTGCTGGTCCTTGCCGGTGGTCGCGACAAGCACATGTTCCCGGCGATGAACGACATCCTGCGCAAGAATTTCGAGACGTTCAGCGCGGGGCGGGGCAGGCAGAAGTCGCGGGTGTTGTCCGCGGCGACACCGATCCGTTCGGCGTTGCGTACGTACCCGGTCACGCAGACGTTGGAAGATATCGGCCTGACGGTGGTTGCCCACGGTGCTGTGTTCGCTGGGTCCACGCTCGACATCGGAACACGTTTCCTGCTCGAGCACGAGAGAAAAATGAAGCGTGATGCGCAAGTTGTCGTCGATCTCGGTTGTGGCACAGGAATTGTCGCGTGCATGCTCGCGCGTGAGCGCGAGGGAGTTCGCGTGCTGGCCACCGATCGCTCGACGGCGGCCGTCGATTCCGCCCGCGCGACGGCCGAGGCGAACGGTCTTGCCGTGGAGGTCCTTCGGGACGACGCCATGGCAACGCTGGAAGACGATTCGGTGGACCTCATCGTATGCAACCCGCCCTTTCACGAGGGCGCGGCGGTGCACACCGGTGGGGCCGAGAAGCTCTTCGCCGCAGCCGGTCGGGTTCTGCGGCCCGGCGGTGAGTTGTGGACCGTATACAACTGGCACTTGAACTATCGGGCTGCGCTCGCGAAGGCTGTCGGGCCGACCGAAGTGAGGGGTAAGAACAAGAAGTTCACTGTCACTCGGTCGACCGTCGCCTGACCGGCTAGGTGACGGGGCCGCCGTCTTCGGGGGTCCCGTCGATCTGACCGCGATTACGCCCGCGATCCTCGATCAAGGTTCCTTCGACGATCTCGGCCTGTCGCTGACCGTCCGCGTAGTCGATATCGGGATCCTCGTCGGATTCGAGGATCACATGGTCGACCAGTTCCTCGGTCAACTCTGCGTCGGGAGTCTCGGCAACCGAACGTGCCTCGGATTCCAGCGCGATGTCCGGTTCTTCTTCGCTCAGCTTCTCCTCCAAGCTCTCACCCTCGAGAGCTTCTTCGGCGGTGGTCCCGAACTTGTCTGCCTCACTCCAGTGGTCCGGTGCGTCCACGACCGTGTCGCCGTCGTCGTTGCGCAGTTCGTCCGAGTCCAAGCTTTCGCTCTGATCGAGGGTCTGTCCGGGTCCGTCTTCGATGCTCATGCACTCCATACTGCACGGCTGAATTTTCTGCTTGTGTGAGCGACCCACCGTGCGGGCCGGTAAAGTCCGAATTGTCCGAACGTATCGGGTCCGACTGGGAACTTTTGTCCGGATGTGGAACGTTCTTCATATAAGTGCCCGGGGACTTCCTCGCGGTCTGCTCGATACGACGAAGGGAAAGAGACACGGTGCGCACCTCCAGCAACCCGGTGTTCCGCAACCTGCCCAAGCAGGAGGGCGGCGGATACGCCACTTTCGGCACTGCGACGGCTGGTGCCTCGCAGGCCACACAGCAGTTCGGGCAGCAGGGTACGCAGCCTGAGCCGTATCGGACGGGTCCCACCACACGGGCGATGACGATCGACGATGTCGTCACCAAGACGGGCATCACGCTCGGTGTGCTGTCGATCACCGCGATCATCTCGTACCTGCTCGTCGACAGCAACACCGACCTGGCCGCACCGTTCGTCATCGGTGGCGGACTCGTCGGTCTCGGCCTCGTGTTGTTCGCGACGTTCGGCCGCAAAATGGACAACAAGGCCATCGTGCTGGCCTACGCGGTAGCCGAGGGTTTCTTCCTTGGTGCGTTGTCCTTCATGTTCACGAGTATCGAATTCGGGGGTGTGGGCGGTAGCACCCTCATCGCCCAGGCGGTCCTCGGGACGTTCGGCGTCTTCTTCGGCATGCTGGTGGTCTACAAGACCGGCGCTATCCGGGTCACCCCGCGATTGACGCGGATGATCGTCGGCGCTCTCATCGGCGTCGTAGTGCTGGCGTTGGGCAACCTGGTGGCAAGCTTCTTCACCGCAGGCGGACTGGGTCTGCGCGACGGTGGCACTGTTGCCATCATCTTCAGCCTCGTCTGCATCGGTATTGCGGCCTTCAGCTTCCTGCTCGATTTCGATCAGGCCGACCAGTTGATCCGCGCGCAGGCTCCTGAGAAGGCAGCCTGGGGCGTAGCTCTCGGACTGACCATCACCTTGGTCTGGCTCTACGTCGAAATCTTGCGTCTGCTGAGCTACTTCAACAGCGACTAGTACCGACGAGAACGGCCCCGCACTCCGATGGAGTGCGGGGCCGTTCTCATGTCAGGGGCAAGCAGAGACGTCCCGATCAGCTGAGGCGTTCCAGAACCATTGCCATGCCCATGCCGCCGCCGACACACATGGTCTCGACGCCGAATGTCTTGTCCTGGGTCTTCAGGTTGTTCAGCAGTGTTGTGGTGATACGAGCACCGGTCATCCCGAAGGGGTGTCCGATGGCGATAGCGCCACCGGAGATGTTGAGCTTGTCGTGATCGATGCCGAGATCACGAGCAGATCCGAGAACCTGGACCGCGAACGCCTCGTTGATCTCGAAGAGGTCGATGTCCGAGATCGACATTCCGGCGATCGAGAGCGCCTTGCGGGTGGCTTCGATCGGGCCGAGACCCATGATCTCGGGCGAGGTACCGGTGACACCCGTGGAGACGATGCGCGCGAGCGGCGTCAGACCGAGTGCCTTTGCCTTCGTATCACTCATGATCACCAGTGCGGCCGCACCATCATTGAGCGGGCAAGCATTGCCTGCGGTTATGGTTCCATTCGGACGGAAGACCGGCTTGAGCTGACTGATCTTCTCGTAGGTCGTCCCTGCACGCGGGCCGTCGTCCGTCGAGACGACGGTGCCGTCCGGCAGCGTGACCGGGGTGATTTCACGCTCGAAGAATCCGCTGGCAATGGCTTCTTCGGCACGATTCTGGCTTCGCACGCCCCAGTGATCCTGGTCCTCGCGGCTGATGCCGGTGACGAGGGCAACGTTCTCGGCGGTCTGCCCCATCGCGATGTACGCGTCGGGAAGGTTGCCGTTCTCGCGGGGATCGGTCCAGCTGTCTGCGCCCTCTTCCTGCGCCTTCTTGGTCCGTGCCTCGGCATCGGCGAAGAGCGGGTTGTGGCTCTGCGGAAGCGAATCGGAGTTGCCGTGAACGAAGCTCGAAACACTCTCGACGCCTGCAGAGATGAAGACATCTCCTTCGCCGGCCTTGATCGCGTGCATGGCCATGCGAGTGGTCTGCAGCGAAGAAGAACAATAGCGGGTGATGGTCGTACCGGGCAGCGAGTCGTAACCGAGAAGAACAGCGACGATCCGCGCGAGGTTGTTGCCCTGCATTCCGCCGGGAAGGCCACAGCCGAGGAGTAGGTCATCGATGTCGGTCGGGTCGAGCTCGGGAACCTTGGCGAGTGCTGCGGCCACCATCTGCACGGTCAAGTCATCGGAACGAATGTCCTTGAGCGATCCCTTCATCGCGCGGCCGATAGGTGAACGAGCGGTACTGACGATTACTGCCTCTGGCATGAAATCTCCTTTGTTGGCTGCTGACTGCGGGAATTGCGCAAGCAGGCATTGGATGCTTCGAACATATCGCTAGCCGTTCTGTGCCTCTATTTCGGCACCTCGACGGCGCAGAAACCTTTCGATCGACGCGGTTGCCCGAGGCCCGAACCTGCGAGACTCCACTGCCGCGGATACATCGGGCAGCTGGGGTAGTGGCCCGCCGCGCCATTCGCCGAGCGCGGCCGCCAGGACAGGAAGCAACTGACGTGCCGCAAGTTCGTAACCCGCCGCCGACGGATGGAACCGATCGGCCGAGAACATGGTCTCCGGCGCCGCAAGGAACTCTGGTGCGAGTAAATCCGCCAAGGCAACCGGGTGACCGCCGGCGGACAAGGTAGCCGCTGACTGTGCGCGTGCGAGTCGGAGGCCCCAGTTCCGCACGACGGTGCGCAGCGGTTGCGGAATGGCTGTGACCACTCCGAGGTCGGGGCACGTTCCGACCACCACCACAGTTCCCTGCGCAGTCAGGCGACCCACCGCGTCACCGAGTCGTGTGGCCGAGGCGCTGATCGAGAATTTCTTGGTGACATCGTTGGCGCCGATGAGAATGACAACGGCGTCGGGCGCAGGACCGGCAACGAACATCGCGTCGACCTGACCTTCGAGACCTTTCGATGTTGCACCCGCAAGTGCTTTGGTACTCAGCCTTATTCGCTTGTCCGTCTCCTCGGCCAGTCCGCGCGCCACGAGGACACCGGGAACCTCCTCCGCGACGACGCACCCGACGCCTGCAGCAGTGGAGTCACCGAAGACCATCAGGTGGATATCGGCCGAAATTCCGGGCCGCCAGCGCTGCGGGGTCGGTGATCCCGCGGTGTAGACGCCGTCGGCTTCGGGAGGTTTGGTCACGGTCCTCCCGATGACTCCTCGCGCGGAACTCGCCTGGGACATCAGGGCTTTGTACGCAGCCCAGGAGGCAGTGCCGGCGGAGGAGCCTGCCAATACGGTTGCGGCACCTGCTTTGGCGGCCGTTTGCCATCGATTCACCGGCACTCGAGGTCCTTTTCTTTCTGCGCCATGCCGTCCATCGTATGCAACGAACCACACGTGCCTCGGCGGTACCGAGAAGCCGCCCGCGGTGGCGTCTGGGAAGATGTAGGAATGCGCATTGCTCAGCACGTCACCGAACTCATCGGCAACACTCCGTTGGTCAAGCTGTCCTCCGTTGTCGGCGACAACGCAGGGACGGTCGCTGCCAAGATCGAATACCTCAACCCCGGTGGCTCGTCCAAGGACCGCATCGCGATCAAGATGATCGACGCCGCCGAAGCTGCAGGAGAGCTGAAGCCCGGTGGGACGATCGTCGAGCCCACCTCCGGTAACACCGGGGTCGGGTTGGCTCTGGTAGCTCAGCAGCGGGGTTACAAGTGTGTCTTCGTCTGCCCCGACAAGGTCGGGGAGGACAAGCGCAACGTGCTTCGTGCGTACGGCGCCGAGGTCGTGGTCTGCCCGACTGCCGTCGCACCGGAGGATCCGAACAGCTACTACAGCGTTTCCGACCGTCTCGTGCGGGAAATCGACGGAGCCTGGAAGCCGAATCAGTACGCCAACCCAGCAGGCCCTCAGAGCCATTACGAGACCACCGGCCCCGAGATCTGGGCCGATACAGACGGCAAGATCACCCACTTCGTTGCGGGAGTCGGTACCGGCGGCACCATCTCCGGAACAGGTAAGTACCTCAAGGAGATGTCCGGCGGCAAGGTCAAGGTCGTTGGCGTCGACCCTGAAGGGTCGGTCTACTCAGGCGGTACCGGCCGTCCGTACCTCGTCGAGGGCGTCGGCGAGGACTTCTGGCCGACCGCGTACGACCCGTCGATCCCCGACGAAATCATCGCGGTATCGGATGCGGACTCGTTCGACATGACACGACGTTTGGCCCGGGAAGAAGGACTGCTGGTCGGCGGATCCTGCGGCATGGCAGCGGTAGCTGCGATCAAGGTTGCCGAGCGTGAAGGCCCCGATGCGCTCGTCGTCGTGCTCTTACCCGACGGTGGCCGCGGTTACCTGGCGAAGATCTTCAACGACGACTGGATGTCCTCGTACGGATTTCTGCGCTCACGTCTCGACGGTAATACCGATGAACCGTCGGTCGGCGACGTCCTGCGGGGCAAATCCGGTGCGCTACCGGCGCTGGTGCACACGCATCCGTCCGAGACGGTCCGCGACGCCATCGAAATTCTCCGTGAATACGGCGTCTCGCAGATGCCCGTCGTCGGCGCCGAGCCGCCCGTCATGGCAGGAGAGGTTGCAGGAAGCGTCACCGAACGTGATCTGCTCAGTGCAGTCTTCGAAGGACGCGCGGCACTCGCCGATCCCGTGGCCAAGCATATGAGCGAGCCGTTCCCGCTCATCGGAGCAGGCGAGCACGTATCCGACGCGACGAAGGCGCTGGGGGAGACCGATGCCCTCATGGTCGTCGAAGAAGGCAAGCCGGTCGGCGTCATCACCCGCCACGATCTTCTCGGATTCCTCAGCAAGGGCGCATAGCCCCACGTGAGTGGAATTTCCCGCCTCGGGCGCAAATTCCACTCACGTGCCCCGAGCGCCTATCGGACCGCGCTCGACCCGGTCAGCGCTTGGCCCACCACCAACTGATGTACCTCGGACGTGCCCTCGTAGGTGAGGACGGACTCGAGGTTGTTGGCGTGCCGTAGCACCGGGTACTCCAGCGTGATTCCGTTGGCGCCCAGAATTGTTCGACATTCACGGGCGATCTTGATCGCCTCCCGCACATTGTTGAGTTTGCCGACCGATACTTGCTCACCGCGCAGTTCGCCCTTGTCCTTCAGGCGCCCGAGGTGGAGTGCGAGGAGTTGACCCTTGCCGAGCTCGAGGGCCATGTTCGCAAGCTTTGCCTGGGTCAGCTGGTAGGCGGCCAGGGGCTTGTCGAACACCTCTCGGGTCTGGGCATACTCGATCGCCGATTCCATGCAATCGCGGGCCGCTCCCATGGCACCGAAAATGATGCCGAAGCGTGCCTCGTTGAGGCACCCGAGCGGGCCGCTGAGCCCGCGGGCCTCGGGGAGCATCGCGTCGTGGGGAAGCCTGACGTCCTCGAGCACGAGTTCACCGGTGATGGACGCGCGAAGCGACAATTTGTTCTTCACGGTATTCGCGGTGAAGCCCGGAGTGTCCGTCGGTACGACGAAGCCGCGAATTTTGTCATCGGTCTGTGCCCAGACGACTGCGACATCGGCGATCGGGCCGTTGGTGATCCACATCTTGCTGCCGTTGAGGATCCAGTCGCTACCGTCCTTTTTCGCTCTGGTCCTCATGCCGCTGGGGTTCGAGCCGAAGTCCGCCTCGGTCAACCCGAAGCATCCGATGCTCGACCCCTCGGCCATCGACGGGAGCCACTGCTGCTTCTGCTCCTCGGAGCCGAACTTCCAGATCGCGAACATCGCCAGCGAACCTTGCACAGAGACGAGGCTGCGAATCCCGGAGTCCATTGCTTCGAGTTCCATACAGGCCAATCCGTATGCCGTCGCTGAGGTTCCAGCGCAGCCGTAACCCTCCAAGTGCATACCGAGCAGGCCGAGTGAGCCCAGTTCCTTCGCAAGCTCGCGAGCGGGGACAGTGCCCGCCTCGTACCATTGCGCCAAGTGCGGGCGGACGCGCTCGTTGCCCAACTTGCGGACCGTCTCGCGAATCTGACGTTCTTCGGAGTCCAAGAGAGAATCGAGCGCGAACAATTCTTCGACGCTCTGCGAGCTGTGGGGTGTCGAGTCGGCCACGGTGTGCCTCGTTTCTTCCGGCGGTGTTCTCCGCTGGCGTGGATGAGTGTTGCCGCCGAAAATTTCGTGCGGCTGAGTCTCCCGCAGGCTACCCATTTCCTGCACCTATTAGTCTGGAAGCCATGAGTGAGCAGCGCAGCAAGGCAGACAGCACGTCCGGGAGTGGAGCCAGCGGAACGACCCAGGGTGATAAGCAGGGGTTTTCCACCAAGGCGGTGCACGCGGGGTACGAGCCCGATCCGTTGACCGGTGCGGTCAACGTGCCGATCTATGCCAGCTCGACGTTCGCTCAGGACGGCGTCGGCGGCATGCGCAGTGGGTTCGAGTACGCCCGCACCGGAAACCCAACGCGTCGGCCGCTCGAAGCCAACCTTGCCGCGATCGAATCCGGCACCTACGGCCGAGCCTTCTCCTCGGGCATGGCGGCCACGGATTGCCTCCTTCGTGCGGCCCTGCGACCCGGCGACCACCTCGTCATTCCGAATGACGCTTACGGCGGCACCTTCCGCCTGATCGACAAGGTTTTCACCCAGTGGGGTATCGAGTACTCCGTCGCGGCAGTGTCCGATGTCGATGCCGTTCGTCAGGCGATTCGGCCGAATACCAAGCTGGTGTGGGTCGAGACACCTACCAACCCGCTGCTCAACATCGGCGACATCGAGGCACTCGCGGAGGTCGCTCACGGCTCGAACGCGAAGTTGGTCGTGGACAATACTTTCGCCTCGCCCTACTTGCAGCAGCCACTTTCACTCGGTGCAGACGTCGTGCTGCATTCGACGACGAAATACATCGGCGGACACTCCGACGTCGTCGGCGGGGCACTGATCACCGATGACGAAGAGCTCGACGCGGCCTTCGCGTTTCTGCAGAACGGGGCCGGTGGAGTTCCAGGACCGTTCGACGCATTTTTGACTCTGCGCGGCATCAAGACGCTCGCGTTGCGAATGGAGCGTCACAGCGACAATGCCGAAAAGCTCGTCGAGATGCTGAACAGTCATCCGGCGATCTCACAGGTCATCTACCCCGGATTGCCGGAACACCCTTCGCATCAGGTCGCGGCAAAGCAGATGCGACGCTTCGGCGGCATGATTTCGGTGCTGCTCGGCGGCGGTCAGCAGGCAGCGCTCGACTTCTGTGCTCGCACCGAGATCTTCACCCTCGCGGAGTCCCTCGGTGGTGTGGAATCACTCATCGAACACCCCGGAGCGATGACTCATGCGTCGACGGCAGGGTCGCTGCTCGAGGTTCCCGACAATCTCGTTCGCTTGTCGGTAGGTATCGAAGACGCCGCTGATCTGATCGGCGATCTCGAGCAGGCACTGGGCTGACACACCCAGTGATGGTCGGATTGATCGACTCGGGGCTCGGCTTGCTGCCGACGGCTGCACGCTTGAGAGAGCTGCGTCCCGATCTCGATCTGATTCTGCTGATGGATCCCGACGGGGCCCCATGGGGCCCGAAACCTGATGGGTGGGTGATCGATCGCGTGGTGAATGCTGCCGATCGCGCTGTGTCATCGGGAGCCGAGGTGATCGTGTTGCCGTGCAACACCGCGAGTGTGACGGCCTTGGCGCATGTCCGTCGCCACCTCGGTGACGCGATTCCGGTGATCGGCACTGTCCCAGCGATCAAGCCCGCTGCGGCAGCAAGTGATCGGATCGCGGTCTGGGCAACGGCTGCAACGACGGCCAGTGCGTATCAAGCGCGCTTGATCGAGGAGTTCGCGACGGGTCGGTCCGTCACTTCGGTCGCGTGCCACGGTCTCGCGGATTCCATCGACCGGGGCGACGCGGCGGCGATCTCGGCGGCGATCCGAATTGCGGTCGCTGCCACGCCGGCAGATGTCGATGCCGTCGTTCTCGGTTGTACTCACTATCCGTTGGTGTCGAACGAGATCACTTCTCTGTTGCCGGACAACGTGCGCCTGTTCGACAGCGCAGAGGCCGTTGCGCGGCAGACGCTTCGGCGGAGCGACTCTACGGGTCGCTTGTCAACCGGGTCGAGTCAGCTGACGGTCTTCCTCAGCGATCGGCGAGGAGAGCTGCCGGTCAGTGCGCTTGCGCACCGCGAAGGCCGACTGTTGAGCAACCAGTCGATCTGCAAGTGATCGCATGACAGATCGGTAGGACTCTGTACGCGCTTGCGGTAGCGGGTGTGGAGACAAGGCGCAATATCATTAGTTGAAGCAACGTATTACCGTCGAAAGGGAAGAATGGACCCACGTGGTCGACGTCGACCACGTGCATTGCCATTACCTCTCGCGGCCGGATGCCGCGTCCACTGCCGGTCGGTGTCGCATTCTGGTTAGTCGGACTGATCTACCTTGTCGCGATGGCGTCGTCGGCCGCAGTCCGATCGACGGGTCCTGACAACTCACCGCAACTTCCCAGCTTCGTCGAGGCAGATAGCCAGGATTCGAGATCAACCTTGTGGGGTAATCGCTTTCGCCTCACAAGGAGTCCAGATGCGTCACTCTATAAGGAAAGTCATTGCAGTCGTCGTAGCGGCAGGAGCCTTGTCGGTCGGGGGTGCATCGCTGGCGGCTGCGGCAACGACACCCGTGACAGTGCCCGACGTCACCGGGGACACCGCTCCCACCGCAGTCGAGGTGCTGGAGGCTGCCGGCTTCACCAACGTCATCGTCTCCGGTCCGTTCGCACACGACCCGGACACCACGGTCACGCGAACCTCGGTGTCTGCTTATTCGGCAGCGTCGGCGTCACAACCGATCACGGTGTTCGCTGAGCCCTGGAGATTGTCCGCTGGTCAGAACTCGATCTTCAGGTGATCGCTGACCGGGTGAGCTTGGCAGCCGAGGATCATGCCCTCGGCTATGTCTTCGTCGTCGAGGACTTCGCAGTTGTCCATCGTCACTTCGCCGGCGGAGAGGGTGCATGCGCAGGATCCGCATTCGCCCTCTCTGCAGGAGTACGGGACGTCTAGTCCGCCAGCCAACATCACGTCCACGAGTGTCTGTTTCCGCGGCCACGAGAGTGTGTGGGTTTCGCCATCGAGTTCGACCTCGACGGTGGCAGCCGAAGCAGTGTCGTCGTCGGTCAGTTCGATCTCGGGGGCATCGGTGAACGGGTCCCCGGCAAGGGACAGGAACACCTCGCTGTGCACGTTATCGCGAGGGAATCCGCCCGAGGAGAGTGCCTTGTGCACCGCATCCATGAAGGGCGCGGGTCCACACATAAACGCGCGGTACTCGCGGAACGGTGCGGCGAATGTTGCGAGTTGATCGACCGTCGGAAGGCCCTGCAGTGATTCGAGCCAGTGCAAGACGACGAGTCGGCGGGGATATTCGGTTGCGAGAGCACGAAGTTCTTCGGCAAAGATGACCGAGTCCCCATCACGATTAGCGTAGAAGAGAAATACCTTCCCGGTGCCCTCTCCCAGCGCGGACTTCAAAATCGAGATCACCGGCGTGATTCCCGATCCTGCGCCGAACAGCAGGAAGTTCTCGTCCAGATCTGCCGGGGTGAACCGTCCCGACGGCGGAAGCACCTCGATGGTATCGCCGGTCTTCACGTTGTCGCATACCCAGTTGGATCCGTAACCGTCGGACGTGCGCTTGATCGTCACCTTGGGACGGGCGTCGCGGTGGGGTGAGCTTGCCAAGGAGTAGCACCGAGCGACCGAGCCGGTCCGGTCGCTCGGAATACGCAGGGTGAGGAACTGCCCGGGCTTGTAGGTGAATTTGTCCTTGGCGTCTTCGGGGATATCGAAGACGATCGACCGCGCATCGGCTGATTCTTCGATTACATCCGCCACCGTGAGCAGTACGGATCTGGAGCCGTGGGGCACGTCGACTGTCGTCATTCGGTGGTGTCCTTTCGATCAATTGTAACGTGTTCTAGTTTAGCCATCTCGTCTCCTTTCTGTCGATTTTCCCCTCTCTCCTGATCGGCCGTGCAGCACCCCTACCTATCCGATCGGATAGTTCACCTTCGGCGAAGGCAGGGTTCGCGTCGGTAGCTGTTCACAGAGTGCCTCCGGGCCGACAGAGTTGCCATCAGTGAGACGTCGATCACAGCCGGCATCCACGCAATCCAAACACACCGAGGAGACACCGATGGCAATCGAGCTCAACCAGATCTGGGAGTTTCCGATCAAGGAGTTCCACCCTCTGCCCCGCGCCAAGCTAGGAGTCGGTGCCCACGACATGCTCGGTGTCGAGGCCAAAGAACTCGGATTCAAGCGCGCATTGCTCGTCACCACCGGGCTTCGCGGATCCGGCATCATCGAGGAACTGATCGGCAAGATCGAATACCAGGGCGTCGAGGTTGTTCTCTACGACAAGATCGAGAGCAACCCCAAGGACTACAACGTCATGGACGGTGCCGCTCTGTACCAGAAGGAAAAGTGCGACAGCGTCATCTCGGTAGGTGGCGGCTCGAGCCACGACGCAGCCAAAGGTATCCGCGTCGTCGTCGCTCATGACGGCCGAAACATCAACGAGTTCGAGGGATTCTCCAAGTCCACCAACAAGCAGAACCCGCCGCATATCGCCGTATCCACCACGGCCGGAACCGGTTCGGAGACTTCCTGGGCCTACGTGATCACCGATACCTCCAACATGGACAAGCCGCACAAGTGGCTTGCCTTCGACGAGGCATCGACTCCGACTCTGGCACTCGATGATCCGCTCCTGTACTACACCTGCCCGCAACAGTGGACGGCATTCTGCGGATTCGACGTCCTCGCCCACGGCGCCGAGCCGTACGTGTCGCGTCTGGACTTCGCGCCCTCACTGGGCAATGCCATCTACTCGATCGGCCTGGTGTCCAAGCATCTTCGCGAGGCCGTGTACGACCCGGGCAATCTGAAAGCTCGTGAGGGCATGATGAACGCCCAGTACATTGCGACTCAGGCGTTCAACTCCGGCGGCCTGGGCGTTATTCACTCCATCTCGCATGCCATCAGCGCCTTCTACGACAGTGCGCATGGACTGAACAACGCCATCGCCCTGCCGCGGGTGTGGGAGTACAACCTGCCCTCTCGCTACAAGCGCTACGCCGAGATTGCCGTAGCGATGGGCGTCGACACCAAGAACATGACCACCGTTCAGGCCGCCGATGCCGCTGTCGAGGCCGCGATTCGACTCGCCAAGGATGTCGGTATCCCTGACAACTTCGGCTCCATCCGATCGGCAACCTACGGCAAGAACCGGATGAACACCGGCAAATACGCAGGCAAGGGCGACGTGATCAAGGGCGACGAGAAGTCGGTACTCAAGATCTCCGAGCACGTCCAGGACGATTGGTGCACACCGGGCAATCCTCGGGAAGTCACCGTCGAGTCCATGCTCCCGGTCATCTCACACGCCATCAACGAGTCCTACTAGTCGGCAGTCACCGACGTGCTTTCGGCCTGGTCGGGTGCACCCTCGTGCACCCGACCACGCCGGCAGGAACGCGGTCGTTCGGGCCACACACCTACGAAAAGGACACCAATGACAAGGTTGTCGACAGTGCACAACGACGAGGGGCCCAACGACGAGGGGCACAACGACGAGGGGACCGTGCGATTCGTCGACGCGACGGACCTGCAACGAGCATTGGGCGAACAGAACTATATTGCCGATGACGATCTCGCCACCGTAGTTCATCTGGCGACCGCCTTGGATCGTCCATTGCTGCTGGAAGGCCCAGCGGGCGTGGGGAAGACAGAATTGGCGAAGTCGCTCGCGGCGGCCAGTGGGCGCAAGCTCGTACGGCTTCAGTGCTACGAGGGCCTCGATGACAACCGAGCCCTGTACGAATGGGATTATGCCAAGCAGCTCCTGCACGTGCAGATGCTGCGGGAGCATATCGGCGCGCTGACCGAACACATCGCCGACATCGACGAAGCATCTAAGTTGCTGGCAGCCAGAGACTTCGGTCTGTATTCCGAGGCCTTCCTCGCCGTTCGTCCGTTGCTCGAGTCCGTGCTGTCCGAGGAACCGGTGGTACTTCTTGTCGACGAGGTCGACCGCACCGAAGAATCCATGGAAGCGCTACTGCTCGAAGTTCTGGCCGAAAAACAGGTCACCATTCCCGAAGTAGGCACATTCACCGCCCGTAGTGACCCATGGGTCATATTGACCTCCAACGATACTCGCGAACTTTCCTCTGCACTCAAGCGTCGCTGCTTGCACTTTCATCTCGACTACCCGACGCCGCAGCGAGAGCGGGAGATCGTGACGGCCCGCGCTCCCGAAGTGCCGGTGAAGGTTGCCGCCGACGTCGTGGCATTGGCAGCCGAGCTGCGCGAACTCCCGTTGCGGAAGAGCCCCTCCATCTCCGAGGTGATCGACGCAGCTCGGATAGCAGCCGTTCTGGGTCATACCGAAGAAACCAAGAAGTACCTGCTTGCCGCTCTCGTCAAATATTCCTCCGATATGAAACTGGCGCTTGCAGGGGCTGTGCCGGACAAGCTCACGGTTGCCGAAAGCTCACTCGGAGCACCGATGAATACCACCGCCTCCGCATTCCGTGGCCATGGTGGCCGCGAAAAGGGCGGCATCGGGATACGAAAATGACTGGTGCACCGACATTTTCACCGTCGATCGTGTTGGATGTGCTGTCGGCGGTGTTCGGACGTACGTTGCGAGTCAACGGAGTCGCCTCCTCTCCGGCCGAAGTGATCGAAGTTCGACGCGTTCTCGGTCTGATCGGAGCCCGCGACCTCACGGTTCTTCGTGCGGCTCTTCGCGCTACGTGCGCAAAGTATGCGCACGAGCAGGATGGTTTCGATCGGGCGTTCGATTCTCTGTTCCTCGTTGCCGGAGAATCCGCGATGGAGTCTGTCCGGCAAGCGTTGGGTGCGCAGGTGGCCGGCGGCTTGCCGAGTGATCTCGACGTCGGCGCGGATCAGGAAGCGGCGAAGTACGCGGAGTACAACGAGCGAGCAGTGGAGATCGGTGATCTCCTCGATGCCCCGGAAGCGGACAAGGGGTTCAATCCGCACAAGGACGATGACGACATCAGCCTGTCCTCCGAGGATCACGACCTTTCCGTCGACACCGACGGTGACATGGGCAGAAGGGGTGTGACGTACACCGTCGACCTCGAACGCTCTGGATCGACTGCCGCGGGGGAGTTGGCGTCGAGTACCAGCGGTGCCGTGGCGGGGACGCTCAGCTGGGACGATCCGGCGAGCATTCTGGCGTGGTTCGATGCCTACGACCCGCGCAGTGTCTACGGCGACGGTACCGATTCGGGGCCGTTGTCGGCAGCGCAACTCGACCGAATCACCGATGCTGTCGAAGCATTCGTAGCTGCGCTCGCCGAGCTGACCGGAACCCTGTCCACACCGGACCCGTCGGACGCCGCTGATCGTGCCACCGAGCGTCACGCCGAGATCGATCGGGCAAGCCACGAGGTGCTGCGCCGGATGCGAGGCAAGCCACGTCCGAGGCCGCGGGAACATTCGCGTGGGCCCCTCGATATGCGCCGTACGGTTCGAGCGAGTCTGGGGACCGATGGCATCCCGTTTCACTTGGTGACCAGAACACCGGTAGCGGACAAGGTCCGGCTGTTGGTTTTGGCAGATGTGTCGCTATCGGTCCGGCCGATCACAGCGTTCACGCTGCGGCTCGCGCAAGCCATGCACAGGAGGGCCCACCGGTGCACAGTGATGGGCTTCGTCGATTCGCCGGTAGATGTGACAACCACACTGCTGGGTAGCACCGGCGATGGTGCATTGGCAGCAGTGTTGGCCGACGAGCGTCTCGATCTCGAAGCGAGCAGTGATTACGGGAAGACCTTCGCGAATCTACTCGACGCGTACGG
The DNA here is from genome assembly GCF_004795915.1 of Rhodococcus sp. PAMC28707. Lineage (NCBI taxonomy): Bacteria > Bacillati > Actinomycetota > Actinomycetes > Mycobacteriales > Nocardiaceae > Rhodococcus > Rhodococcus sp. PAMC28707. The sequence goes on along the minus strand of NZ_CP039253.1, from coordinate 1,007,706 downwards.
CGATGTTCTGAACAAGCGCACCGCTGTCATCATTGTTGGAGACGGCCGGTGCAACGGCCGACCACCGGGGATCGACGAACTCGAGAAGATCCGTTCGAAGGTGCACCGGTTGGCGTGGATCACTCCGGAATCACGACGCTACTGGGATCAAGCCTCTTGCTCGATGGGAGAGTACGAGCGGATCTGCGATCACGTGGTCGTCGCCCGTGACGGTCAGCAGCTGACTGCTCAGGCTGCAGAGTTGGGACATGCGCTCTCCTGACCGACGAAACCCCGTCACCTACCCGATCGGGCAGGTCACGACCCCTCCTCGCGACCGTGGGGATGATGCTCTTCGACTCGTATGGTTGTAACGTGCATCACATACGATCCGAACACGGCTACGACAGGCATTGCAGAGGCGAGTACCGATGATCGAAGCGGCAGCGACAGGCCAGGCGCTGCACGATCTGCATTCACATCGCAGTTCGGTGGAAACACCCAGAGTCCTCAAGTTTCATGCGCCCGAGATCGTGTTCGGTCAGGATTCGTTGGGTGAAGTTGCACATTCGGCGCGGCGCTTGGGTGCAAGGCGACCGATGGTGGTCACCGACGCCGGGCTCATCGAGACAGGCTGGGTTTCCCAGCTGATCCAATTACTCGAAGACCAGGGCCTCGAACCGACTACCTGGAGCGCTCTGACGCCGAATCCCAAGGACGTCGAGATCGAAGCAGGACACGCCTCGTATCAGGAGTCCGAATGTGACGTCCTGGTGGCCATCGGGGGTGGTTCGGTCATGGATGCGGCCAAAGGAATTGCAGTTCTCGCGGGCAACGGTGGATCGATACTCGACTACGAGGGAGTGGATCGAGCTACCCGCCCGATCCCGCCGCTCGTGATGGTCCCCACGACGTCGGGTACCGGGGCCGACGTCTCGCAGTTCTGTATCGTCACCGATACCGCACGGTCGAGAAAGATCACCATCCTCGGCCGTGCATTGGTTCCGGACATCACCGTCATCGATCCTCGTCTGTTGACCACGATGCCTGAATGGCTCAACGCAGCAACAGGTTTGGATGCGTTGACGCACGGAATCGAGGCTTTCGTCTCGCTCGGTCACAATCAACTCACTGATCATCACGCGCTGCGGGCGGTCACCATGGTCACCTCGCATCTCGCTCGCACGATGGACGTTCCGTCGGACATCGTGGCCCGTACGTCGATGGCACAGGCGAGTCTCGAAGCGGGACTGGCGTTCACCAATGCCATCCTCGGAGCGACACATGCGATGAGTCACCAAGTCGGTGGGCTACTGGACCTCCCGCACGGGGTCATCAATGGAGTCCTTCTCCCACACGTCATCAGGTTCAACGCCGAGGCGGATCCCCTTCCATATGTGGCGATCGCAACAAGCCTCGGACTGGACGAGGCCCGCGGTCCTGCGGAGGAGGCCGCCTTGGCGGTAGCAGCGCGAGTCGAGCGATTGGCGCGGCAAGTCGGAGTTCCCAAAGGCCTCGGCGACATCGGGGTGAGCGAGCACGATATCGACGTGCTCGCAACCAACGCCCTACGCGATGCATGTATGTCGACCAACCCGCGCCCGGCCACCCATCATGAGATGGCTGAACTGTTCAGGGCAGCGCTGTGACGGCACCGCAGCCCGATCTCTCGCTACTGACGGGCCTGAGGTCAGGCAAGAACACGTTCTATCCGCAGTATCGTGGTGCGGCAGAGCGACTGGAGCGGGTGGTCCACGCACTGGAACTGATCTCTCGCGCGCTCGTGCGCACTGTCGACGGCCCGGAAACTCTCATCTGTGCCGTCGCCGAGGCCGCCAGGGCACATCTGAGCGCGCAATGGGTTGTCTTCGCACTCGCCGACGGAGCGTTGGGCGACGCCGGCCCGCGGCGACTCGTTCTCGGCCCTGACGCCACCCCGTTTCTCGTCGACAACGTGGCAGGCCCACCGCTGCCCGAGGACGTCGTAGAGTGCCTGGAGTCGATCAGGCTCGCGACGATCGGCGACGGGCGTGACCCCGTCATCGCGGCCCATCACGCATTCGTCCCCATCGCGCTCGACGGTGGCGTCGTCGGCGCTTTTGCCGCATGGACACCCGACAACCGCGTACTCGACGCGACCGACTCGGCCGTATTGAGCATTCTGGCGAGTCAAACTGCTGTTGCCCTGCAGAACTCGGCGCTGTACCAGAGCCGAAGAGTCCTCCTCGAGCGCGCCGAGAGTGCCTACGCCGAAGCGCACCGGACAGCAGCCGATCTGGCGATCCGCAACGCCGAACTCGAAGCGACGCAACGCGAACTGGGCGCAGCTCATCGCCATCAGGTTCTCGATGACGAGCGTCATCGTATTGCCCGAGAACTACATGACAGTGTGACGCAGGCAGTTCTGTCGGCCGGGATGCAAATCGAATTGTGCCGCAACGATATTCCAGCTGACGAGCGTAGAGAGCGACTCGATCTGGCGAAGGAGTTGACCCGACGTGCCGTCGAGCAACTGCGGTCGGCGATCTATGCGCTCAACCACGCGCAGGACGCCGATCGCACCTCGCTGCCGGAGATGCTCGAACAACTCTCGATCGTGCGCATGCCGGACGAACTGCGGGTCTCGTTGCGGATAGAAGGTACCCCCCTCGAACTCAGTAGCGAGTGCGAGCACGGACTACTGCGCATCGCGGGAGAGGCGTTGTTCAACACAGCCGTCCACGCTGGTGCGACGCGGGCGACGCTGCGTTTGGCCTACCATGAAGATCATGTGCAACTGTCCGTCGCAGATGACGGACACGGCGATCCCGCGCATCTGCGTCTGATGCTTCGGATGGCGGAGAACAACGACGTCGACGGCAGACACCGCGGCCTGGCAAACATGGCAGCGAGGGCGCGTGAGCACGGTGGAGCACTCGAAATCCGTAGGGCCCGAATCGGCGGTGTGCGCGTATCTGCGCGTATTCCGTACGAGAGAGTGAGCAACCCGTGACCGTACATACCGACGTCGTTCGTATCGTGCTGGTCGACGATCACGCGATTCTGCGCGACGGCCTCAGGTCCGTATTGGAACGTGAACCGGATCTGACCATCGTCGGGGAAGCGTCGTCGAGGAGTGAAGGTCTGGCGGTGGTGGATCAGGTCGATCCGGACATCGTGCTGATGGACCTCAAACTGTCGGCGAGTTCGGACTACGAGGGCCTCGCGCTGTGTGCGCAGCTGTCGGGCGCCCACCCCGGCATCGGTCTCCTGGTGTTGACCACCTTCCTCGACGACCGACTGGTCGTGGAGGCAGTGCACGCCGGCGCACGAGGATACGTTGTCAAAGATGTCGACACGACCGAGCTCGTTCGTGCCATCCGCGCGGTGTCACGAGGTGAGAGTGCGTTCGATTCCCGGAGTGCGTCTGCAGTCGTTCGATCTCTCAACGGGCAAGGCTCGAGCGTCGGGAGGCTGACCGATCGTGAACTCGAGGTTCTGCGTCTGCTGGCAACTGGACTGTCCAACAACAGTATCGGCACCAAGCTGTTCATCTCGGCGACGACGGTCAAATTTCACGTCAGCAACCTGATGCGCAAACTCGGTGTCAGCCGTCGAGCCGAGGCGGTCTATGCCGCGAGCAAGCAAGGGCTGATCTGAGGTTTCGGTGCGGTGCTTCGGCTCATACCGGAAGCAAAACGGGTGCTTTGTTCAGAACCAGCCACCCGCCGTGGAATTCGGCAACGTCGAAGTCGGTATCGGTAGATCGTCCCAGTTCGATCAAGGCTGCCGCGTCGAAGGTACGGACGTGGCCATGGCAGGCGGTGGCCTCGTCTTCGAAAGGTACAGCGATGACCACTCTCGTCCGTGCGATGCGTAAGGCCTCTTCGATGATCCGTGTGCCGGTATCTGCGTCCACGTGCTCGAGGAGGTGCAAGGCCGTCACCGTGTCGACGCTGTTGTCCGCGAGTGGGACATCGGCTGCGTCACTGATCAGTGTCTCGATGGTTACGCCGAGGTGCGGCGCGACTGTGTCGAGTAGGCGCATGGTGCCGGCCGACAGATCGGTCGCCGTCACGGTATGTCCGCTCAATGCAAGGCGGAGTGGAAAGAATCCGAAACACGAACCCAGATCCAGAACCGAACCGATCACCAAGGATTCTGCGCGCTCGTGAATGGATGCGAAATCCGCAACTCCCGACAGCAATTCGTCGAGCGAATTTCGATAATACGTGGTCCACGCTTCGACGGGATCGGCAACTGTCGATCGAACGAGGCCGACCATCACCAGCTCGAACTCCCGCTGAGACAGTTCGGCGTCGACTGCATGTGCGGTAATCTCCCGCACGAGCCTTTCGCCGATGTCCTTCGAGCTCAGACCGTGGCGGACATCCACTGCGTGGCCGTGGCGCGTCACACCGATGTGGCCGGGGGCTGCCTGCGGAGTGAACGCGACGGTCGTATTTTCGTGCGTCCACGAACCGGGAACACTGGGCGCGAGGGCGTCTAGTTCGGTCATGTCGATTCTTTCGCGTAAGTGCTCGAAGGCGTCGGAGTGCTGGGAATACCGGAATACAGCGTTCTGGTGCCGTCGGACAGAAGCTCGGCGAGGTCGAGTGATTCATCGGTGAGCCACTGCTCGTATGCAGACATTGCCACACCGAGAACCAGCCAGCCGACCGTTCGGGGAAAGTGATCGTTTGCGTCCGAATCCGTTCGTGCCGCCACGTATTCGGTGATGACGCCCCGCCAGCCCTCGTACATGAGCATCGAGTAACCCTGGAGTGCAGGATTTCGCAGAATCAACTCCATGCGTTGGCGATGGACCGCACGTTCGTCCTCGGGGAAAGTGTTGAAATGTAGAAGCGCAGAGCGGATCCCGTCGGCCAGCAAGATGTCGTGAGGAAGTGCCGCAAGAAGGCTGCGAAGTGCACCGAGTTGTTCGTCGAAGTCCCCCCACGGAACGGCGTTCTTGGATGGGAAATATCGAAAGAACGTGCGGCGCGCGATGCCGGCGGCTTCGGCGATCTCGTCCACGCTGGTCTCGTCGAATCCGTTCCGAGCGAAGAGCTCGATGCCGAGGTCGCTGATCTCACCCCTCGTTGTGGATGGGCGTCGACCTACCCGGCTGGACAGTTTCGTACGGCTTTCCACTTTTTCTCTCCGATTGGTGTCATTCTGCACTCGATGCCATTATTGTAGTGAGTCAAGTCATGTCCAGCACCGGATGTGGCGGATCAACATGTTCTCACCTGGAGGTACGCGATGTCCCAGAACTCGAAGACCGACGTTGTCAACGCTGCAGTGATCGAGACCGACCTCGTCGAAGAATCCCTCGTCGAAGAGGTTTCCATCGACGGTATGTGCGGCGTCTACTGACATGTCCGCACCCGTGAAGTCGTCCCAGGAAGCTGCACTGGACCTGGATGCTCGATGGGCTCTTCACCCGCAGGTGGCGCTGCGTCCCGAGTCGTTCGGGGCGCTGCTCTACCACTTCGGGACACGTAAACTCTCGTTTCTCAAGAACCGGACGATCGTGACGATCATCGAATCGCTACCCGATCATTCTGACCTGCGGTCCGCAATCACGGCTGCAGGAATCGCAGAGTCGGCGGTACCCCAGTACACGCGGGCCCTCGCGACACTGGTCGGTTCGCACATGATCGTCCGCATCGACGCCTGATCACACACCCTCGCCGGAGAACTCTCACCATCGAGCTCGGGCACCACGGAAGCAGCCCCTTCCATCGTCTCGCCACACCCATACCGAAGAGGACAACCCGATGACCTCCATGCTTGAAAGGCCTGCGCCACCGCCTGCGGTCGGCAAACTGGTCGATCAGTTCGAACTCGGACTCGACGCACCCATCTGTCTGACGTGGGAACTGACCTACGCCTGCAACCTGTCTTGCGTTCACTGCCTGTCCTCATCCGGCCGGCGTGACCCCAACGAGCTCTCGACCGAGCAGTGCAAGTCGATCATCGACGAGTTGCAGAAGATGCAGGTCTTCTACGTCAACATCGGTGGCGGTGAGCCGACGGTTCGAAGCGATTTCTGGGAACTCGTGGACTACGCGACGGCCCATCAGGTCGGCGTGAAGTTCTCCACCAACGGCGTCAAGATCGACAAGAAGGTCGCTGCCCGCCTGGCCGCATCCGACTACGTCGACGTGCAGATTTCCATCGACGGTGCCACTGCAGAGGTCAACGATGCAGTTCGCGGACCCGGATCCTTCGACATGGCGATCCGCGCCCTCGAGAACCTGCAGGAGGCGGGGTTCAAGGACGCGAAGATCTCTGTAGTCGTCACCCGCCATAACGTGTCGCAGCTCGACACCTTCAAGGCGCTGGCGGACAAATACGGTGCGACACTTCGCATCACGCGCCTACGCCCGTCGGGCCGTGGCGCCGATGTGTGGGACGACCTGCATCCCACGGCCGGCCAGCAGCGAGAGCTGTACGACTGGCTGGTCGCGAACGGCGAGGGCGTATTGACCGGAGACTCGTTCTTTCACCTCTCGGCTTTCGGTGACGCGCTACCAGGCTTGAACCTGTGCGGTGCTGGGCGAGTGGTGTGCTTGATCGATCCGATCGGCGACGTCTATGCCTGCCCGTTCGCTATCCACGAGAACTTCCTCGCCGGAAACATCGTCCGCGATGCGCGTCCCGCGACAGCGACATCTGCGGCTATGGGCGGTTTCCAAACTGTCTGGCAGACGTCCGAATTGTTCCAGGAACTGCGGTCCCCGCAAACCTCCGGCGCATGTACCAAGTGCGCACATTTCGATTCGTGCCGCGGTGGCTGCATGGCAGCAAAGTTCTTCACCGGCCTCCCCATGGACGGCCCTGACCCCGAATGCGTGATCGGCAACGGCGAGATGGCGTTGGCGGCGGCGGGGGAGATCCCCAAGTCCAGCGTCGACCACTCCCGTACCGGGCAGCGTAAGACACCGAGAGCGTCGGTTCCGCTCACATTGATGATGCGTCCACCGGCCAAGATCTGCGACGAGAATCCTCTCGCAGGAATGGAATAGGAACATATAGCTATGGCCAAGAGTGAGTGGTTCGAGACCGTTGCCGAGGCGCAGCGGCGGGCCAAGAAACGTCTTCCGAAATCCGTGTACGCCGCGCTGGTGGCGGGCTCGGAGCGGGGCATCACCGTCGACGACAACACGGCGGCATTCGGTGAGCTCGGCTTCGCGCCGCATGTTGCCGGATTGTCGGACAAACGTGATCTGTCGACAACGGTGATGGGACAACCACTCTCGTTTCCGGTCATGATCTCGCCGACGGGTGTGCAGGCCGTGCACCCGGAAGGCGAGGTCGCTGTGGCCCGTGCCGCAGCTGCTCGCGGAATCCCGGTCGGGTTGTCCTCTTTTGCGAGCAAATCGATCGAAGAGGTCGCGGCAGTGAATCCGCAGACGTTCTTCCAGATGTATTGGGTCGGCTCACGGGAGGTGCTGCTTCAGCGCATGGAGCGGGCACGTGCGGCCGGTGCGGTCGGACTGATCATGACACTGGACTGGTCTTTCTCGAACGGGCGCGACTGGGGCAGTCCGTCGATCCCGGAAAAGATGGACCTCAAGGCGATGTGGCAGTTCGCTCCCGAAGGCATCACGCGTCCGAAATGGTTGTGGGAGTTCGCGAAAACAGGAAAGATTCCCGACCTGTCGACGCCGAACCTGACCCCGCCCGGGGGTGCTGCGCCCACATTCTTCGGTGCATACGGCGAGTGGATGGGTACCCCGTTGCCGACCTGGGAGGACGTCGCTTGGCTGCGTGAGCAGTGGGGCGGGCCGTTCATGCTCAAGGGAGTCATGCGTGTCGATGACGCCAAGAAGGCAGTCGACGCCGGAGTCACCGCCATCTCGGTGTCCAACCATGGTGGCAACAATCTCGATGGCACTCCCGCGCCGATCCGCGCGCTGCCTGCGATCGCCGAGGCAGTGGGCGACCAGATCGAGATCACTCTCGACGGCGGCATCCGTCGCGGAAGTGACGTCGTCAAAGCATTGGCACTCGGTGCTCGTGCGGTCATGATCGGCCGGGCGTACCTGTGGGGTCTTTCAGCGAACGGTCAGGCCGGCGTGGAGAACGTTCTCGATATTTTGCGGGGAGGCGTCGACTCCGCTGTTCTCGGACTCGGACACTCCTCCGTCCACGACCTGACTGCGTCGGACGTCGTCATGCCGTTGGGATTCGACCGGAAGCTTGGTGCAGAGTAGAGAGGTGACTCTGCTGACGGAGCCGACCGTCCTCGGTGGACGGTCGGCTGCCAGTCGCGTGATGTTCGGCCCGCACGAAACCAATCTTGCTGACGGCCGGGCTTTCTCGCCGGCACTGGTGGAGTACTACCGCCGTAGGGCGGGTGCCGGGATCATCGTCACCGAGAATGCGTCGGTGCATCGGTCGGACTGGCCGTACGAGCGAGCGCCACTGGCATCGGAGTGCGGGCCCGGTTGGAGTGCTGTCGTCGATGCCTGCAGACCGAACGGAACGCTCGTTCTGGTAGGCCTGACGCACACTGGATCCCAAGGTTCGACCGCGTACTCGCGGGAGGCACTGTGGGGGCCCTCGCACGTCGCAGACGTGGCTTCCCGTGAGTTGCCGATGGCGATGGAACCGGAACACATCCGTGCCGCGGTGGACGGGTTCGCTGCCGCTACTCGCGTTGCCGCCGCTGCCGACGTCGACGGCGTCGAACTCGATGCAGGTCCATCGAGCCTGATACGGCAGTTCCTCTCCGGCCTGACCAATCTTCGAGAAGACGAATACGGCACCGACCGAATGCTGTTCTTACGGAACGTGGTTGCTGCAGTGCGGGCCGAGCTCGGGCCGGATCGCATCCTTGCGCTGCGGCTGAGCTGTGACGAGGGAGCGCCGTGGGCGGGGATCACTCCCGAGATCGGTGCCGACATCGCCCGCGAGATCGCGCCGGAACTCGATCTGCTTACCGTCGTTCGAGGCGGGGCGATGGACATGTCCTCCTATCGCCCGGACTTCCACACCGGGCCTGGGTTCAACCTGGACCTGTGCCGATCGGTATCGGACTCCGTCGACGGTATGGTTCCCGTTGTGCTGCAAGGCAGCATCGTCGACACGGCGATGGCTGATGCCGCACTCTCCGAAGGTGTTGCGGACATCATCGAGATGACACGAGCGTTGATTGCCGATCCCGATCTGGTATCGAAGTCGCGAGCCGGTGCGAGCCCGCGGCCGTGCATTCTGTGCAATCAGAGTTGTCTGGTTCGTGATCCGCGTAACCCGACCGTGGCGTGCATCGGACGAGCAGGCGATGACCCGGAGCCGGACGGTGCAGGCAAGGTCCTGGTGGTGGGTGGTGGCCCCGCTGGTCTCGAGGCAGCGCGGGTGTTGGCCTTGCGGGGTCGGACGGTCACCTTGTACGAGCGTAAACCCGTGCTGGGGGGCTTGTTTTCGCTCATGAGAATCGGGGAGGCGTTGACCGATTGGCTCGCGGCCGAGTGCGTCCATCTCGGGGTCGATATCGTGACCGGGGTCGATATCGGACCCAGCGATCTAGAGGCAGAAAAGGATGTCGTCCTCGCTACCGGCAGTGTGCCGAGTCCACGATCGTTCGAGGTGGCTTCAAGCGTGCACTACCTCGATTCCGGAGCTGTTCTGGGCGGTGCAGCGCTCGACGAGGGACCCGTTGTCGTGTGGGATCCGGTCGGTGGTCCCGTGGCTGTCGCACTGGCAGAGCGTTTTGCAAAGGCCGGTATAGACGTTTCCGTGGTGACCGTCGATCAGACCATCGGCCGACACCTTTCCTTGACAGGTGACCTCGCTCCGGCCAACGTTCGGTTGCAGCGCGCGGGCGTCCAGCGTCATCTACTGTCAAAAATTCTGCGGGTCGGCCATGACGGCGCCGAGATCGAAGACGTCCACACCGGGCAGCGACGACTGATCGAATGCGCAGTGGTAGTGGACTGCTCGCATCGCTCTGCTGAGGATTCCTTGCACGGTCCGAGGCGAATGAGGATAGGGGACTGCCTCGCGCCTCGTTCTGCTGCCGAGGCCATTCGAGACGGATACGACGCCGGAGTGCAGAAGTCCACGGTGTCTGTCCGATGAACTATCCGCGGCTGTTCGCCCCTCTCGACGTCGGTCCGGCGACGCTGCGGAACCGAGTTGTCTTTTCCGCGCATCTGACCAACTTCGCCGAGAACGGCCTCCCGACGGATCGCCACGCCGCCTATTACGCAGCTCGCGCCGCAGGCGGGGCTGGACTGATCATCGTCGAGGAACAGTCCACCCACCCGTCGGATCAGCCGTACGAGAAGATGATTCAAGGATATCGCCCGGCGGTGATACCTGGATATCGAGCGATCACCGACGCCGTACACGCGCACGGAGCCCTCGTTCTGGCGCAGGTCAACCACAATGGTGGACAGTCGTCAGGAATGTATTCGGGGCGCGCAGTCCTCGCACCCAGCGCTATCCCCGATCCGCTCTTTCGAGAGGTACCACATTCCCTCGACCGGGTCGAGATCGGCGAGTTGGTAGACGCATACGTGCGCGTCGCCGAGCATTGCAGGGACGGCGGATTCGACGGCGTGGAGCTGCAATGTTCACAGTCCTCGTTGATCCGAATGTTTTTGGCGCGTACTACGAACCACCGCACCGATGAATACGGAGGGAACCTCGAAGGGCGAGCGAGATTCCTGGTAGAGGTTCTCTCGGCAGTCCGCGCCGCTCTGGGGCCCGAGATGATCCTGGGCGTGAGGTTGAGCGGGCAGGAATACATCGAGGGGGGCATCCGTCTGGACGAAGCCGTGGACACCGCCGTTCTGCTCGAACGAACCGGTTCTATCGATTACATCAACACCGCAATCGGCGTAGCGACCTCGACGCTCCACCTGATCGAGGCATCGATGGCGACGCCCCATGGTTACGCGAACTTCGTGCCCAGCGCTATCCGAGAGCGGGTGTCGTTGCCGGTGATCGGGGTCGGACGATTCACCACGCCGGAGATGGCCGAGCAAGCTCTTGCCGACGGGGTGTGCGATCTGGTCGGCATCGTGCGCGGCAACATTGCGGACCCTGAGTTCGCGAACAAGGCCCGTGAAGGCCGTGCCCGAGAAATCCACACCTGCCTTTCCTGCAATCAGGACTGCATCGGACGCGTCGGGATGAACGCCGCACTGGGATGCGTCGTAAACCCTAGCGCCGGAAGAGAATTTCTAGCCGTGCCGCCGTTGCCCGCGTCAAGACGGCGAGTCCTGATCATCGGAGGTGGTCCGGCGGGACTGCAGGCGGCCTCGAGTGCTGCCCATGCAGGGCACGACGTCACGTTGTACGAACGCCAGCCACAGACCGGGGGACAGGTCCGGACTGCTGGACGGGCACCGCATCGCGTCGAATTCGCTGGAGTCGTCGATGTTCTCGAAGCGGAATGCCGTGCACGCGGCGTGAAAATCCGAACGGGCGTGGAGGTCGACAGAATGCTCGTCCTGACGCAGAATCCGAACGCGGTGGTGATCGCGACCGGGGCAAACCCGGTGCGTCCGGTGTGGGCAGGTACCCACGATCATGTCGTCGACGTCCGTGAGGTCCTCGACGGCACGGCGGCACTGTCAGGTCGCGTCCTGATCGTCGACGAACTGAGTTTCCACCAAGCGACGTCGACGGCCGAATTTCTGGCCGAGCGCGGCTGTCAGGTGACGGTATGCACGCCGGGGATGGTCGTTGGGCAGGATCTCGGGCTCACCCTGGACATGGAAGGGTGGCGGCGGCGCGCACACGAACAGTCGATCACCTGCCTGACCGATGTCGTCCCGGTCCAGCTACGCGCCGGCCTCGATATTTCGCTGCTCCATCACCCCACAGGCGTGACGGCGAACCATCGCTTCGATTGGATCGTGTGCTCGCTCCATCAGAAACCGGACGATTCACTGTGGAACGAGCTGAAGGACGAAGGGTTTTCGGTCGTACGTATCGGCGACGCCATCACACCTCGCCGATTGGATTCGGCGATACGTGAAGGTGAGCGGGCGGCGAATGGGATCGGAACGACGTGACCACACCGCTGACACCGAGCCCACAATTCCGTTACAGATCCACGGTGTCGTTGGTCCCCACATCGGGCTTGTCCCCGGTGATTCGAGATTTCGCGTAGGCGATCAGTGTCGAGACCTTGGAACCGGGAGCCGACCAATATTCGGCGCCTTCGGCTCGGTGGATGTCATGGAAGGTGCTTACCCGCGATCCGATAACATCCACGGAATGCTGCCGCCACCTGCCTCCGAGTCGTCGCGACTAGGCATCGGTGGGTGGCCGCGAGTGCAAGGCGCTCAGACCGTCGTTGTGCCCGTCGGATCGTTCGAGCAGCATGGACCGCACTTGCCGCTGGACACCGACACCCGCATCGCCGAGGCGCTCGCGATGCGGCTGCCCGGCACTGTTCTTGCTCCGGCTATCGCATATGGAGCAAGTGGGGAGCACGAGGGTTTTTCCGGGACCGTATCCATCGGTTCGGACGCATTGCACGCGGTTCTGGTCGAGTACGGACGCTCGGCGTGTCGTTGGGCCGCACGTGTCGTGTTCGTAAACGGTCACGGTGGAAACGTCTCGACACTGATCTCCGCCGTCGGATTGCTACGTTACGAGGGCCGCGATGTCGCGTGGCTGCCCTGTGCCGTTCCCGGCGCGGACGCGCACGCCGGCCGGACCGAAACTTCACTGCTGCTCTACCTTTCACCCGACGTCGTCGACATGTCTCGTGCGGAGGTAGGAAATACCGACGCTATCGATTCTTTGCTTCCGCGCCTGCGTGCGGGGGGTACGAAGGCGGTATCGCCCAACGGGATTCTCGGTGACCCGCGACTGTCGAGCGGGGATGAGGGCGAGGTGGTACTGCAGGACATGTGTGCACGGGGCAGCGCTGCGGTGAGTCGGTGGGCACCGTCCGATACTGGGATGTTGTCGTGATTCAGGTCCTCGATCCGTCCCGGCAAAACCGGCTTCGAGTATGTTCCTCGAAATTTGGGGCAGTGGATGACACATCGGCGCAATGTCCGCTTACGATCACCTGATGGGTCAAGGTCGGTTACCTGATGGATTCGGGGTGCGAGTCGATCCTCGTGTTCGTAAATACTCCGACGGCCGAGTGTTGATCGGTGGCTCACCCACCAGAATGTTGAAGCTTGCACCTACCGCTGCCGCCATGATCGGCGACGGTTTTCTCGAGGTCACCGACTCGCAGTCGGCGCTCGTTGCTCGTAAACTTCTGGACTCGGGAGTCGCCAACCCGCGGCCGATGTCCATTCCGTCTCCGCAGGACGTGACTGTCGTCGTTCCGATGAAGAACAATGCCTCCGGTCTCGGCAGGTTGCTTCCTGCGCTCCACGGCTTGAACGTCATCATCGTCGACGACGGATCCGACGAGCCGGTGACCGCGCCGCCGATGGCCTGGACCGTCGGTGGGGTGACGGTCCTACGGCACGAGACCTCGCGAGGGCCTGCGGCCGCGCGCAACACGGGACTTCGGAGTGCAACAACAGATTTCGTCGCCTTTCTCGACTCGGATGTCGTTCCCCGCAAGGGATGGCTCGAGGTAATGCTGGGGCACTTCTCGGATCCGGCGGTGGCGCTCGTCGCTCCTCGTATCGTCGCCCTCGAACCCGAGGGCAATGCCTTGGCCAGGTATGAGCATGCTCGCTCCTCTCTCGACCTCGGTCGCCGGGAAGCGGCTGTTCGGGCGGGTAGTTCGGTGTCCTACGTTCCCAGCGCAGCGATGTTGATACGCAGGCACGTAGCCGAGGAATGCAATGGATTCGACGAATCCATGCATGTTGCCGAGGACGTCGATCTGTGCTGGAGGTTGCAGGAAGCCGGGTGGCGATTGCGATACGAGCCCGTTGCGCACGTTGCTCACGATCATCGAGTGACGTTCGGACGGTGGTTCGGCCGCAAACTGTTCTACGGCACCGGCGCCAGCCCTCTTGCCGAGCGTCACCCCGGAATGGTCCCGCCGATTTCGATGTCACCCTGGACCCTGATCGCCACCTTGTTGGCTATCAGTTTCACCAAGCTCGGGCTGCTGGGCGCACTGGCGACTCTCGCAGTGACCATCGGTCGACTACGTAAGATGTTCGTCGGTCTCGATCAGCCCACGCGCATCGCCGCGATACTCGCCGCCGAAGGATTTATTGCAGGGATTTGGCAACTTGCATCGGCGATGTGTCGGCACTATTGGCCGATAACCCTGCTCGCAGTGTTGCTTTCGAGTCGAATCAGGAAGATTGCACTCGGACTTGCCGTTGCCGAAGCGCTGGCCGACTGGTACAACCACCGCGAACTCGGTGGCTTGGATCCGATACGGTATGCCTTCTTCAAGCGGGTCGACGACATCGCGTACGGCACAGGCCTATGGCGAGGTGCCGCCGAGTCCCGGAGCTTGAAGGCGTTGACTCCGCGCATGGACACGTGAGCACGCTCGAGACTTCGTACGCCGATGTGATCGTCGTAGGTGGCGGGTCTTGTGGCTCCGTTGTCGCATCGCGAGCGAGCGCGAATCCGGATTGTCGGGTAGTGCTTCTCGAAAGTGGGCCCGGGCTCTCGAGCGATGGGACGTATCCGCCGGAGATCCTGAACGCACATGTCCTACCGGTCGGGCCCTCGAGCCCCTGGACGTCGTCGTACCGTGCGGAACTGACGCCGGAGATCACCCGCTGGATCTCTCGGGGTCGAGTCCTCGGAGGCTCCGGAGCAGTCAACGGTGGGTACTTCGTGCGGGGTAGGCCGCAAGACTTCGATGCCTGGCCGGCTTCCTGGTCTTACGACGAGGTGTTGCCCTACTTCTTGAAGTCGGAAACCGATCTGGACTTCTCCGGCGAGTGGCATGGCCGAGGTGGTCCGATGCCGGTAGCGCGGACCCCCCGCGGGGCGCAGAACGAGATCACGAAACTGTTCCACGACGCGGCGATGGCGCTCGGTTATCCCGGGGATCCGGACATGAACGATCCGTCTTCTTTCGGTGGAATGGGAGCGGTGCCACTCAATGTCGTCGACGGGCGCAGAGTGAATGCTGCTGCAGCATATCTGCTTCCGGTCCTCGACCGATCCAATCTCGATGTCTTGACGGAATCCACTGTCGTTGCAGTGCTGTTCGATCGGACCCGCGCTACTGGTGTGGAAGTGATTCGTAAAGGGCATGTTTCGCGGTTCATGGCCCCATCGGTGGTCCTCTGTGCGGGGTCGGTCCGTACCCCACAATTGCTCATGCTTTCTGGTGTAGGCCCTGCGGATCATCTTGTGGAGAAAGGTGTTCCGGTTGTGTTGGATCACCCCTACGTGGGTCGGGATTTCAGTGACCACCCGGAAGTCGGCGTCTGCTATCGAACACCGATCCAATCCGAGCTTGCGTCACCACTGCAGGAAGTGCTGCATGTCGACGATCTGGAAATACGTCCTTACACAGCGGCATTCGATCGACTGATCCCTGGGTTGCCGATCGGCGACCCGATGATCGGTGTCGGCTTGATGAGATCGGACAGTCGCGGCGACATCCGGCTGGTGTCCACCGATCCTACGGTTTCCCCACTCGTGAAATATCGATATTTGGAGTCGGTGGGCGATCGACGCGCAGTCCAGGCGGGGCTCGATCGTGTTGCCGAACTGCTCGGACGGCTATCGAGGAGCTGTCCGATCGAGATACTCGATGACCTCGGTGATCCTCTGTCGAGTCGGCTGGGTACCTCGCTTCATCTTTCGGGGAGTTGCGCGATGGGCAACGACAACAGCGTTCTCGACGATAGGTTGCAGGTGCGGGGGCTCGAGGGTCTGATGGTGGCCGACACGTCTGCCTTTCCTGTTGTCCCCACGCGTGGACCGCATGCGACTGCAGTCATGCTTGCCGAGCGTGCGGCGGCCATGCTTTCTGCGTCCGCCACGTAAGTCCTTTTCCCGATGTACCTGCTCTCGACCACACACCTCGCAGGTCGGTGCGGTAAATGCACAGCTGTATCCTGAACCATGTGAGCTGCGTTACAGTGACGTGAACATGTGGGAAGGCGTGCATCGGAATGACAGCTAGATTTCCAGGGCAGGGCAACCCCTGGATTGCCGTTCGCCCAGGTGAGGACGTCGATGTTCTCGCCCGCGAGATGTCCACCGCGCACCGGCTCTTCGTCGACGACGAACCGCCATCGTCCGATTCCGTCCGATCGGTAGTACTGGACTCTTGGTTGCGCAGCCGAACCAAGGGTGTGAATCCGGACGGTGGAAACGATTCGCTCGCCCTGTCCGGCGCCGAACTCGAGCGATATCGCGACGGTCACCCGATGTCGATCATCAGGCCGGTCATCCGCAAGCTGCTCGTCGAGGACGCAGCCGACACCGGTCTGCTGGTTGCGATTTCCGATGCCGAGGGCAGATTGTTGTGGGTTGAGGGGGATGCGACCGCCAAGGATCGCGCTCTCACCATGAACTTCGCCGAGGGTGCCGATTGGAGTGAGGAGTCCAAGGGAACCAATGCACCCGGGACGGCGCTCGCCATCGATCATTGCGTCCAGATCTTTGCGGCTGAGCATTTTTCCCGTTCGGTGCACGAGTGGAGTTGTTCGGCGGCTCCCGTACATCATCCGACGAGTGGACATATTCTAGGCGCAATCGATATCACCGGTGGTCCGAGAGTTGCTGTGCCCGAGGTGCTCTCATTGATCCGTGCGACCGTGGCGGCTGCCGAGTCCGAGCTTCGGGTGCACCTGATGAATTCACCGAAGTCGCTGGGGGACACAGCCCCTCGTCTCGAAGTGCTCGGGAGCGGGCGGCCAGGGTTGGTGCGTGGCAGCGGTAGGTCGGCGCTGTCGCAACGGCATGCCGAAATACTGTTGCTGCTGGGTGATCACCCTGAAGGTTTGAGTTCGGATCATCTCGCTGTGCTACTCGATGAACACGAGCTCGACTCTGTGACGATCCGAGCCGAGATGTCGCGGCTACGGAAGACCTTCGGCGCGTCCGGGCTCGCATCCCGACCGTACCGGTTGGTCGGTGAACTGGCCTCGGATGTAGGTGATATTCGCCGTGCGCTCGACCGCGGTGACGTCGAGGCCGCGATGCGGATCTACTCGGGGCCCGTGCTTCCCGGTTCGTCGGCACCCGGCATCGACGAAATTCGCGAAGAACTGCGATCCAGGATGCAAGCAGCCCTGCTTCGTGTCGGGGACCCTGTCTTGCTCGCCCAGTGGACCTCCTCGATCCACGGTCGCACCGACGTAATCGCCTGGGAGGCGTATCGCGCCACCTTGAACGCAGATTCTGCGCTCTACGGCCAGGTCAACGCGCGTATCGATCTACTCGATCGTCAGTTGGGTGTCTGATTCGATCCATGTGCACTGCGGCAACGTAGTTGCGGCACTGCACAGCAACGTAGTTGCAACGTTGCAAACCCTAGTGTTCTGAATCACATCAGTTCGGTTGATCAGAAGGAGTCACTAGATGTCCGTCTATGCCCGTCCCGGTACGGCCGAAGCAGTCATGTCGTTCCAGCCACGCTACGAAAACTGGATCGGTGGAGAATGGGTGCCGCCGGTCAAGGGGCAGTACTTCGAGAACCCGACCCCCGTCACCGGTGAGAATTTTTGCGAGGTCGCTCGCTCGACCGCCGAGGACATCGAGCTGGCTCTCGATGCTGCGCATGCCGCTGCTCCCGCATGGGGTAAGACATCCGCTGCCGAGCGCGCCGTGATTCTCAACAAGATCGCTGACCGAATCGCCGAGAACCTCGAGTCCATTGCGCTCGCCGAGTCCTGGGACAACGGCAAGCCGATCCGCGAAACCCTGAACGCGGATATCCCCCTGGCAGTGGACCACTTTCGTTACTTCGCGGGTTGTATTCGTGCACAGGAAGGTTCGCTTTCCGAGATCGACAACGACACTGTCGCTTACCACTTTCACGAGCCACTCGGCGTGGTCGGGCAGATCATTCCCTGGAACTTCCCGATCCTCATGGCAGTCTGGAAGCTCGCGCCCGCACTCGCTGCCGGTAATGCCGTCGTGCTCAAGCCTGCCGAGCAGACGCCGGCCTCGATCCTCCATTTGATTTCGATCATCGGCGACCTCTTGCCGCCTGGAGTCCTCAACATCGTCAACGGTTTCGGCGTGGAAGCAGGAAAGCCACTCGCATCCAGCCCCCGGATCGCCAAGATCGCCTTCACCGGTGAGACCACCACTGGCCGCCTGATCATGCAGTACGCGTCGCAGAACCTGATTCCGGTCACACTCGAGCTCGGTGGCAAGAGCCCCAACGTCTTCTTCTCCGACGTCCTTGCCCACAACGACGACTACCAGGACAAGGCGCTCGAAGGCTTCACGATGTTCGCGCTCAATCAAGGTGAGGTATGCACCTGCCCGTCGCGTTCGCTCATCCAGGCCGACATCTTCGACGAGTTCCTGGCTCTCGCTGCGATCCGCACGAAGGCTGTGCGTCAGGGTGATCCGCTGGACACCGAGACGATGATAGGTGCACAGGCCAGTAACGATCAGCTCGAAAAAATCCTGTCCTACATCGAAATCGGCAAGGGTGAAGGTGCACAGATCGTCACCGGCGGCGAGCGCGCCCAACTCGGTGGAGATCTCAACGGCGGCTACTACATGCAACCGACGATCTTCACCGGCAAAAACAACATGCGGATCTTCCAGGAGGAGATCTTCGGGCCGGTCGTTTCGGTGACGTCGTTCAAGGATTACGACGAGGCCATCGACATCGCGAACGACACGCTCTACGGACTCGGGGCCGGCGTCTGGTCACGAGACGGAGGAGTGGCGTACCGCGCCGGCCGCGACATCAAGGCTGGTCGAGTGTGGACCAACACCTACCACCAGTACCCAGCACACTCCGCGTTCGGTGGGTACAAGCAGTCGGGCATCGGACGTGAGAATCACAAGATGATGCTCGATCACTACCAGCAGACGAAGAACCTTCTGGTGAGCTACGCCCAAAAGGCTCAGGGCTTCTTCTGATGGCCGGCAGGCCTGCGGCTCCGGCCCCGCCTGCGCGTCTACGAGCAACCGCCGGGGCGATGGAGCTTCTCTGTCGCCTCGGTGGTATCCACGGCGAACTGATGATGCATCAGTCCGGCGGGTGCTGTGACGGGTCGTCGCCGATGTGTTATCCCGCAGGGGAATTCATCGTCGGTGACCGGGATGTGTTGTTGGGTCTTCTGGACCTACGTCTCGGCGTGGGAGATATCCCGGACGACCTTCCCGAAGGCAGTTACGCCGTTCCGGTATGGATATCTGGCTCTCAGTTCCAAGCGTGGAAGCACACTCAACTCGTACTGGACGTCGTGCCGGGACGCGGTGGGGGCTTTTCCTTGGAATCACCCGAGGGCGTGCGCTTTCTCAGTCGAGGACGCGCATACACGGCAGTGGAGAACGACCTTCTCGAGCAGCATCCGCCGCTTATCGGCCTCGATTGGGAAGAGGGACGCAGGCCCGAAGTTCCGGGCGAGCACCTGGTGGTCGCCGAAGCTGCAGACGCGTGCCCGGTACCCGGGATGCTCCAGGGCTGACGCCCTGCCAGTCCGAACCGATGAAGAGTGTCGAACCGATGAAGAGTTCCGCGACCGCTCCAGTCACCGGCAGCGACAGCTTCCGCACCGTCGTCATCGCCTTCGTGGCGAATTTAGGCGTCGCTGTCGCGAAGACTGCAGCCGCAGTCACCACCGGTTCCGCTTCGCTGGTTGCCGAGGCCGCGCACTCGTGGGCAGACACCGGCAACGAGATATTTCTGCTCGTCGCCAATAAGCGGGGCTCGCGCGGCCCGGACGACGAACGTCCGCTCGGGCACGGACGAGAGACCTACTTCTGGTCGACGCTTGCGGCCGTCGGATTGTTCGTCGCAGGTGCGGCCGTGTCGATCTGGCACGGAATCACGTCATTGTTCGCAGGCGAGTCCAGCACCGAGAACTATGCGATGGCCTATGGCGTGCTGGTGATTGCCTTCGTTCTGGAAGGAGTGTCGTTTCTCCAGTCCGTTCGCCAAATTCGTCGTGAGGCAGCGGAGTACAAACGCGACTTTCTCGACCAGGCATTGCAGACTTCGGACCCGACGCTTCGCGCGGTCTTCGCCGAGGACACTGCTGCGTTGATCGGCCTGGTCATTGCAGGAGTCGGAATCGGGCTGCACCAGCTCACCGGCAACGCGGCGTGGGATGCGATGGGTTCCATTCTCGTCGGCATACTTCTGGCAATCGTCGCATTCGTTCTGATCGACCGGAACCGCCGTTTTCTCACCGGCGAACCCGGGTCGCGAGCACTATGGCAAGCAGTAGTCGACAGGATCGAAGAGCTACCAGGTGTTGCGTCGGTGAACTTCGTTCGTATCGAATTCGTTGGGCCCAAGCAGATCTATGTTGTGGCAAGTGTCGATCTCGTCGGTGACGCCGTCGAATCGTCGATCGCGCGCACGCTCCGGCGACTGGAGCGTGAGCTCGAGACCAACAAGGCTGTTGTGGACGCAGTGCTGACAGTCGCGGAACCGGACGAGGGCGACATCGGTGACGTCAACCAAGTGACGTAGGACGCCGTAATTCCCTCGTCATCGAAAGATGACATTTTGCTTACACAGCGGGCCTATCTTGAGCCGACTCGCGCAACCAACGCGCGAGAGCCTCCATTTGCACGAGAGGATTTTCATGTCTGTCAGCGATCCGACGGCATCCCATCACGGCGGTGTCGATTCACACGTCGAAGGCGGCGACTACCTCGCCAAACGAACGTTGAAGAAGGGCACGGCCGGTTGGGTCCTCCTCGCCGGACTCGGTGTCAGTTACGTTATCTCCGGGGACTATTCGGGGTGGAACTTCGGTCTCGAACAAGGTGGGTTCGGAGGGCTTCTCATCGCGGGCGTACTGATCGCTGGAATGTATTTGGCGATGGTGCTCGGGATGGCCGAAATGTCCTCGGCACTCCCAGCGGCGGGAGGCGGCTACACCTTCGCCAGGCGTGCACTCGGGCCTTGGGGTGGGTTCGCCACCGGTACGGCAATTCTCATCGAATACGCGATAGCTCCGGCAGCGATCGCCACCTTCATCGGGGCATACGTCGAATCTCTCGGCCTTTTCGGAATCACCGATGGGTGGTGGGTATATCTGGCGGTGTACGCGATTTTCATCGGCATTCACCTCACCGGCGCCGGTGAAGCGCTGAAGATCATGTTCGTCATCACCGCCATCGCGTTGGTCGGATTGGTGATCTTCGTCCTCGCCGCACTGGGCAAGTTCGACGCGAGCAACCTCACCGACATCGCCCCGACGGATGCAGCAGGCGCGTCGAGCTTCCTGCCGTTCGGATACCTCGGAATCTGGTCAGCGGTCCCGTTCGCCATCTGGTTCTTCCTCGCAGTGGAGGGAGTGCCGCTCGCCGCGGAGGAGGCCAAGGACCCGACCAAGAACGTACCGCGCGGAATCATCGCTGCGATGGGCATCCTGCTGGTCACCGGTGCGTCGGTACTCTTCCTCGTCACGGGCGCAGGCGGAGCCGAGGCGATGCAGTCATCGGGCAATCCACTGGTGGAGGCGCTCGGCGACAGCGGAGCCGCCAAGGTGGTGAACTACATCGGACTTGCCGGCCTCGTTGCCAGCTTCTTCTCGATCATGTACGCCTACTCGAGGCAGTTGTTTGCGCTCTCTCGTGCCGGATACCTACCGAAGACGCTCTCTGTCACCAACTCTCGTAAAGCTCCCGTCCTTGCACTCATCGTGCCCGGCATCATCGGCTTTCTGCTCTCGCTCACGGGGCAGGGTGCGATGTTGCTCAACATGGCAGTCTTCGGCGCCGCGCTGAGTTACGTTCTGATGATGATCAGCCACATCGTGCTGCGTCGCAAGGAACCGGAGATGGAACGCCCGTACCGCACTCCCGGTGGAGTCGTCACTACCGGCTTCGCCCTGGTAGTCGCCGCGCTGGCCGTGGTCGCAACGTTCCTGGTCGACAGTACTGCCGCGCTCTGGTGCCTGGGCGTATTCGCTGCGTTCATGCTGTATTTCGGTATCTACAGCCGTCATCACCTGGTCGCGAACTCGCCCGACGAAGAGTTCGCCGCGCTGGCGAAGGCGGAAGCTGAGCTCGAATGACCATCTACACGCAGCAGATATCGGGCACCACCTACCAGTTCGACTCTCTCGTGGAACTGATGGCCAAAGCGACGCCATTGCGCTCGGGCGACGAATTAGCCGGGTGCGCAGCACAATCCGACGCAGAGCGTGCCGCAGCACAGTGGGCACTGTCGGAAGTCTCCCTCGCAGTATTCCTGCAGGACCTTCTGGTTCCCTACGAAACCGACGAAGTCACCAGACTCATCATCGACTCGCACGACCGAGTCGCGTTCGGCGCCGTCTCCCACCTCACGGTGGGTGGACTCCGTGACTGGCTTCTGGACACAGCCGCCTCGACCTCTGCTGCGGCGACGCTACGTGCAGTTGCGCCCGGCCTCACCCCGGAGATGGTGGCGGCAGTCAGCAAGATCATGCGGAACCAGGATCTGATCGCGGTGGCACGCGCTGCCGAGGTCACCGCAGCGTTCCGTACGACGATAGGCCTGCCGGGAACCCTCGCCACGAGGCTGCAACCCAATCATCCGACCGACGATCCGCGCGGTATCGCGGCGGCGACGCTGGACGGGTTGCTGTTGGGGTCTGGGGACGCAGTCATCGGAATCAACCCGGCGACCGATTCACCTCATGCGACGTCGGATCTACTACATCTCCTCGATGACATCCGTCAGCGCTTCGAGATCCCGACCCAGTCCTGCGTCCTCTCGCACGTCACGACGACGATGGAGCTGATCGAAAAAGGTGTTCCCGTCGACCTGGTCTTTCAATCCGTCGCGGGGACCGAGGGCGCCAATTCTGGTTTCGGCGTGAATGTTTCGCTCCTCCGTGAAGCCAACGAAGCAGGTCGATCGCTGCACAGGGGAACCGTCGGCAACAACGTCATGTATCTCGAGACCGGCCAGGGCTCAGCGCTGAGCGCCGGCGCGCACCTTGGAATGGGAGGAAAACCAGTCGACCAGCAAACCCTGGAGACGCGGGCGTATGCGGTATGCCGCGACCTCGAACCGTTGCTGGTCAACACCGTCGTCGGATTCATCGGACCCGAGTACCTCTACGACGGTAAGCAGATCATCAGAGCCGGGCTCGAGGACCACTTCTGTGGAAAGTTGCTCGGCCTACCGATGGGTGTCGACGTCTGTTATACCAACCACGCCGAGGCCGATCAGGACGATATGGACACGCTGTTGACGCTGCTCGGCGCCGCCGGAGTGGCCTTCGTCATCGCTGTTCCCGGTGCGGACGACGTCATGCTCGGCTATCAGAGTTCGAGTTTCCACGACGTCTTGTACGTGCGCCAGGTATTGGGGTTGAAGCCTGCTCCCGAATTCGCAGCCTGGCTCGATCGCCTGGGCATGGTGGACTCCCATGGCCGGATACTCGACGTCGACGCAACGGGTTCTCCGTTACGAGCGCTGACGGGCACGCGATGACCGAGATCGAACCCACCGACTTCTGGGCGGACCTGAGGCGCAGTACACAGGCTCGAATTGGGCTGGGCCGCACTGGCGATTCACTGCCGACGCGGCGTGTTCTAGAGCTCAGGTCCGCACATGCCGCGGCTCGTGACGCCGTGCACACGCCGCTGGAGGTGGACTCGTTCACAGTCGCCGTCGAGCGGGTAGGGATCGGTACTCCTGCCGTCGTGACATCGAAGGCGACATCACGCGCGGAGTATCTCCGCAGACCGGACCTGGGCCGACAGCCCCAGGATCTGTCCTCGATCACGCCGGGGGAGTTCGATATCGGATTCGTGCTGAGCGACGGACTCTCGCCGCGCGCACTGACCGATCATGGAACCTCGATGTTGAAAGCGCTTGTCGAGGAATTGGCAGACCTGTACACGATGGCGCCGCCGGTCATCGCGACCGAGGCGCGGGTGGCACTGGGCGATCACATCGCAGAGGTGATGGGGGTGCGCACTGTCGTCGTGCTGATCGGTGAACGCCCCGGGCTGTCGGTGGCGGACAGCCTGGGCATCTATCTGACGCATCTGCCTGCGCCGGGCAGGTCGGACGCCGACCGAAACTGCATCTCGAACATTCACCCACCGGAAGGATTGGGCTATCGGCAATCCGCCAAGATCGTTGCCGGACTCGTGCGGGGGGCGCGCAGCCTGGGGCGGTCGGGTGTGGCGCTGAAGGACACTTCTCGAGCCGACGTTCTCGAGGCCTCGGAGACCATGACGCTCGAGTGAGCACCCCTGTCCGGGGGTGGTCCTCAGTGATCCAGCTCACTATCGTGGGAGTCATGGAGACACTCAGCTATGCGTCGGGAGCGTCGTCTCAGCCGCTGCTCGCAGACACTATCGGAGCAAACCTGGATCGCACTGCATCGCTGTACGGTGGGCGTGATGCGTTGATAGATGTCGTGACCGACCGACGGTGGACCTATTCGGAGTTTCTCGCGGACGTGGAACTGTTGGCCGCAGGTCTTCTGGTGCAGGGCGTCATGAAGGGCGATCGCGTCGGTGTGTGGGCGCCGAACTGCCCGGAGTGGGTACTGGCGCAGTACGCGTGCGCCAAAATCGGAGCCATTCTGGTCAATATCAACCCGGCCTACCGCACCCACGAGTTGCGGTTCGTACTGAAGCAATCAGGCGTGTCGGTCCTGTTGTCGGCGCAGGAGTTCAAGGGAGCGGATTACGCGGCCATGATCGAGGAAGCCCGTCCTGAAGCTCCTGATCTGAGGGAAGTCGTGTACATCGGCAGCTTCGGGTGGGAATTGATGACCGACCACGGGCACCGCGCGCTGGCCGATCGACCACGAATGGTCGCCGACGTGCAGGACCAACTGAGGGTCGATGATGCGATCAATATTCAATACACCTCGGGTACAACAGGATTCCCCAAGGGTGCCACGCTGAGTCATAGCAACATTTTGAACAACGGATTCTTCGTCGGCGAGCTGTGCCACTACACGGCCGAGGACCGAGTATGTATCCCGGTGCCGTTCTATCACTGCTTCGGCATGGTCATGGGCAACCTTGCCTGTACAAGCCACGGCAGCGCCATGGTGATCCCGGGACGTGCATTCGAACCTGCTGCCACGCTCGCCGCCGTCGAGAAGGAGAGGTGCACATCGCTGTACGGCGTTCCGACGATGTTCATCGCCGAACTTGCTCTGCCTGAGTTCGATTCGTTCGACCTGTCGAGTCTGCGGACCGGCATCATGGCGGGTTCGCCCTGCCCTGCGGAGATCATGAAGCAGGTGATCGACAGAATGGGAATGAGTGAGGTGTCCATTTGCTATGGCATGACCGAGACTTCGCCCGTCTCGCTGCAAACTCGTAGCGAGGACACTATCGACCAACGAGTCTCGACGGTGGGTGCAGTAGGTCCGCATCTAGAGGTGAAGATCGTCGACCCGACGACCGGGGAGACCGCACCGCGCGGTGAGCCGGGGGAGCTGTGCACACGAGGCTATTCCGTCATGGCCGGGTATTGGCAGAACCCGGAAAAGACCGCCGAGGCCATCGATGCCGAGGCGTGGATGCACACCGGTGACATCGGAGTCATGGACGCCGACGGTTACGTCGCCGTCACAGGGCGGATCAAGGACATGGTCATCCGAGGGGGAGAAAACATCTACCCCCGAGAGATCGAGGAGTTTCTGTACTCCCACCCCGACATACTCGACGCTCAGGTAATCGGAGTTCCCGACGCGAAGTACGGCGAAGAACTGATGGTGTGGATAAGGATGAGGGACAATTCGGTACCGCTCGACGCCGCTGCGGTTCGTGCATTCAGCGAGGGAAAACTGGCAGGCTACAAGATCCCGCGATACGTTCACGTGGTCGATGAATTCCCGACAACGGTCACTGGAAAGGTGCGGAAAGTCGAGATGCGTGAGAAGTCCATCGGAATGCTGGACATGGAGTCGCAGTGACCTATGACGAGGATCGGGCGCCGTCGGGAATACTGAATCATATGACCGATACGCAGTGGACGCCGTCGACCGAGGACATCGAGAATGCTCGCATCACGGACTTTCAGCGCTACGTCCAACGGCGGCACGCTCTCGACCTGACCGATTATCGATCGCTGTGGACATGGTCCACCGAGAACCTCCCCGATTTCTGGCGCGCGGTGTGGGATTACTTCGACATCATCGCTGCCGATCGACCCACCTCAATTCTCGAATCGACCGATATGCCGGGGGCACAGTGGTTTACCGGCGCCGCGCTGAACTACGTCGACCAGGTCGAGCGGAATATCCGAACCGATCGGCCTGCGATCCTGCACGCACACGAGGACGGAACGATCACCCGACTGTCCTGGCACGAGTTGACCAGACAGGCAGCGTCGCTGGCCGAGACATTGAAGACGCGCGGTGTAGCGAAAGGAGACCGCGTCGTCGGCTACCTTCCCAACATTCCCGAGACGGTGATCGCGTTTCTTGCGGTGGCAAGCATCGGCGCGGTGTGGTCAGCGTGTGGACAGGACTACTCCGCATCTGCCGCATCGGATCGCTTGGGGCAACTGGATCCCAAGGTGCTGATCAGTGCCGATGGGTACTCCTACGGCGGCAAATACCACGACAAGACTGCGGACGTGAGCGCGTTGCGTGAGAACTTGCCGACGGTCGATCTCGTCGTCCAGGTCGGCGCGCATGTCACTGCAGGATCGATCACGTGGGACGAGGCCACTGCCGGCGAGTGCGTGTGGACCAGTGTTCCTGTTCCTTTCGACCACCCGCTGTGGATAGTGTTCTCCTCGGGTACCACGGGTTTGCCCAAGGGGATCGTGCACAGTCATGGTGGAGTTCTGCTCGAACATCTCAAGTCCGTTGGACTGCAATCGGATATCGGACCGAACGACACGTTCTTCTGGTACACGAGCCCAAGTTGGATGATGTGGAATTTTCAGGTGGCAGGTCTCCTCGTCGGCGCCACCATCGTGACTTCGTCCGGTAGCCCGGGCTTCCCGACGGCCGATGCGCTGTGGAAAATTGCTGCTGCACAGAAGGTCACCTTCTTGGGAACGAGCCCGGGGTACGTGCTGTCCTGCATCAAGGCGGGTTCACACCCAGGTGAGGATCACGACCTCGGTGCGCTACGGGCAATCGGGATCACCGGGTCTTCGCTACCGGCCACATCGTCGACCTGGTTGGCAGACAACATCAGCCGCGACGTCCCGGTATTCTCGATCTCGGGTGGGACCGATGTGGTCTCGGCGTTCGCGGGCGGGGTGCGCACGGTGCCGGTATGGCCGGGCGAACTGTCGGCCCCGTACCTCGGCGTCGCGCTGGCCGCGTACGACGACCAGGGTCGGTCGGTGACCGGCGAGGTAGGAGAACTCGTGGTTACCAAGCCGATGCCGTCGATGCCTACCCGGTTCTGGAACGACGAGGACGGATCGCGATATCACGACGCGTACTTCGATACCTTCGAAGGGGTCTGGCGCCACGGAGACTGGATTACCGTCACCGATCATGGCAGCGTCATTGTTCATGGACGTTCCGATTCGACATTGAACCGCAACGGTATTCGAATGGGTAGTGCCGACATCTACCAGGCCGTCGAATCTTTACCCGAGGTGGTCGAATCCCTCGTCCTCGGTATCGAATCCGGCGATGGTAGCTATTGGATGCCGCTGTTCGTGGTGCTGGCCGAGGGTGCCGAACTCGATGAGCCGCTACGAGGACGGATCAAGGCGGTCATCCGGGAGCACGCATCACCTCGGCATGTACCCGACGAGATCATCGCCGCACCCGGAATCCCACACACCAGGACGGGGAAGAAGCTCGAGGTTCCGCTCAAACGGATCTTTCAGGGCGATGACGCCGCTCGCATTCTCGACCGATCGGCCGTCGATACACCGGATCTCGTGGATTGGTTCGTCGAACGTGGACGAGACCACAGCCGCTGATGCTTCACCTTCGTCCGAGGTTCCCACTCGGCCGGCCCACGCTTTCACGGCGAGAGTGTTCTAGAGTCCGGAGGTGCTGATCAGAAACGTGGTTCTCGCCGCGGGCGGCCCGACCTACGAAGTGCAGACGGTCGGTGGTCGGATCGCCGAGGTGACCCCGTCCGGAAGTTTTTCGCGCGCTGTCGAGGGTGAGATCCTCGACGGTCGGGGAGGGGCGCTGTTGCCCAGTTTCGTGGACAATCACGTGCATCTGACGCAGTGGGCCGCATCGTTGACGCGGATCGACGTTTCGGAATCGGATTCTGCCGCTGCCGTCGTGGACATCCTTGTGCACTCCGAGGAGCGGTACGGGAAAAGGACACTGCGCGCCCAAGGTTTTCGCGACGCACTGTGGCCCGACGTGCCACACAAGGATGTGCTGCAGAGGGCCCTACCGGACCGCCTCGTGGCTATCACGAGCATGGATCTGCACACGCTGTGGCTCAGTCCGGCACTTCTGGCCGAACTGTCCATCGATCATCCGACGGGGATATTGCGCGATCGCGACTGCATGGAAGGTCTCGGTGCTCTCGACCGGCTGGCCGATACCGAGCACGGCGATCTCAGTGTTCTCGACGCCACCGCCGAATTGGCTCGACGAGGCATCACCGCCGTGACCGATTTCGAGTACGCGGACAACAGAGCTGTCTGGTTACGTCGCGCCGGCGTCGGACAGTCATCCGTCGACGTGTCCATCGCAGTGTGGCCGCAATGGCTCGAACACGAGTTGTACCTCGGCGCGAAGACCGGTGATCGCATCGGTGACGAGCGGCATCTTTCACTCGGCCCGCTGAAAGTGATGTTCGACGGTTCACTGAACACCCGAACCGCATGCTGTCACGACGCGTATCCCGATGGTTCCGGAACCGGCCTACTTCTCGAGACACCCGCAGACCTTCGCGCACTGATGCGACAGGCATCCGAAGGCGGGATACAGCCGGCTGTCCACGCCATCGGTGACCGCGCGAACTCACTCGCACTGGACGCGTTCGAGACCATCGGAATCGGCGGGCGGATCGAGCATGCTCAACAGGTCCTTCCTGCCGACGTGCAGCGGTTCGTCGCGGCAGGCGTCGCAGCATCCATCCAGCCTCAGCATGCGATGAGCGACCGTGACGTCGCCGACGAACTGTGGTGTGGTCGAGCCTCGATCGCCTACCCGTATGCCTCGCTGCATCGCGCGGGCGTAAAGCTGCTGTTCGGCTCCGACGCCCCGGTCAGCGCGCCGTCGCCGCTCGATGCCGTAGCCGATGCCGTGTGGCGTACCGACGACGATCGAAGGCCGTGGCAGGTCGAGGAGGCGCTACCGCTGGACGTCGCCTTGGCCGCGGCGTGCGGGGGCCGCCGATCGGTCGACGTCGGGGATGCGGCAGATCTGGTGATACTGGCCGAACACCCCGCGAATCTGAGCAACCGCGAGTTGCGCGCGGATCCGATTCTGGCCACCGTCCGCGCAGGACAGGTCACCTTCGAGCAGGCTGGACCACTATGAGTGGAGATGCCGAGCGAGGTAGTTGGCGCATCTACGAGGGCTCGGTGCTCTCCGCGCCGCTTGCTGCGGCCCTCGCCGCTTTCGTCGAGCAGGGCTACCACGGGGCTTCGGTGCGTGAGATCGCAGCACGCGCTGGACTCTCCGTACCAGGGCTGTATCACCATTTTCCGTCGAAACAGGCCCTTCTGGTGGGGCTGATGAAGGCAGCCATGGCCGACTTGCTCCAACGGTCGAGGGTCGCAGAAACAGAAGCTGGGACCTCGCCCAGCGCACGTTTCGATGCCGTCGTCACTTCGTTGCTCCTGTTCCATATGTATCGCCGGGATCAGGCGTTCATCGGATCGACCGAGATCCGCAGCCTCGAAGCCGACAACCGCAGTGAGTACATCGGTCAACGTGACGAGCAGCAGCGCATGCTCGACACGATCGTCCACGACGGCGTCGAGTCGGGCGATTTCGACACCGAGTATCCCGAGGATGCCTCTCGGGCGGTGACGACACTGTGCGTCGGAATCGCAGGATGGTATCGGCCCGACGGTCCACTTTCGGCGCCAGAACTTGCAGCGGTGTATCTGACGATCGCACGGAAAATTGTCGGTGGTAGCCGATAGTCTCGCGGGATGGCAACACTGGCGGATGCCTGCGCAGGCCTCGCCGAGTTGGAGTCGGTCGTCGGCAGCACTGTAGATTGGACCGGTGCCGAATTCAGGAACGAAGAACGGTGGCGTGATCTCAGATCGCCGGCTCGTGCATACTGCCGAGCGTTCGGCCGACCGTATCGATGTCGCTGGCGGGGGCCCAGCGGATCAGTAAGCAGATGTAACGATCGCAACCGGATTCGGAGATGTACTGCAAGGTAACTTGACTCTGATCGGTGTGCGTTCTTTTCGACTGCGCAGCGAAGAATGAGACTGTTGTATTCGGTGCCTGATCGACCTCTGCATTCAGAAGTCGATCAGGGGCGTGTGATTGTGGGAAAGAGAGGCTTCGATTGGACCCGCTAGGTTCGGCAGGATCAGATCAGGATGCGCAGGGGGGCCGCGAGTCGTCGTTTCCGCTCTCTCCTGCTCAGCTCGGAATGTGGTTCGCGCAACACGTCGATCCGTCCGTTCCCGCAAACATCGCTCAGTACGTCGAACTACGTGGTGCTCTCGATATCGACCTTCTGCAGCGAGTGTCCTCCGAAGCCGCGCTCGAGATGCAGTCCGGGTTCGTTCGGATCGTCGAAGTCGATGCTGAACCGCGCCAATACGTAGATCCCACCCTCGACGACGAACTCGGATACCTCGACTTACGCGGTGAGGACGACCCGCGCGCAGTAGCGCACGCGTGGATGCGAGCCGACTACAGCGCTCCGATAGACATGCTCACCGACCGGTTGATCGCCGCGACGGTGCTGCACCTCGAAGACGACCTCTTTTTCTGGTACGAGCGCGTCCATCACGTGGTGCTCGACGGATTCGGTGCGGTCACGTTCATGAATCGCGTTGCGGAGCTCTACACCGCCGCCGTGAACGGCACCGAGCCGAAGAAGAATCTGTCCTCGGACCTGACCAAGGTCTACGACCTCGACGTTGCATATCGAGACTCGACTCGCTTCGAGACCGACCGCGAGTACTGGGCGGATCGAGTGGCGGGGATCGACTCTGTGACTAGCCTGGCTGGGCGCAGTGCGGCTCCCGCACCCGTCAGTCAGATCGACACCACGGCGTTGTCGCCGCTCCAAGGCGCGCGGATCGAAGAGATGACAACTGCGACGGGTGCAACGCTGGCAAGTGTCGTGATCAGCGCGTTCGCGGCCTACCTGGCACAGATGACCGGACGCGAGGACGTCGTCCTGAGCCTCCCTGTCACCGCTCGCACCACGGCAGTACTTCGCCGCTCCGGTGGGATGGTCTCCAATGTCGTCCCGCTGCGTCTCGACGTGTCGAGAGACACCACGGTCGAAGAGCTTCTGGCACGCATCGGTACCGAAGTGACCGGTGCGCTTCGGCATCAGCGCTACCGCCACGAAGACATCCGCCGTGACGCCGGCGGTGCCGGCGGACAGGCGTCGTTCTTCGGACCGTGGGTCAACATCATGCTTTTCTTCAGCGAGTTGCGTTTCGGTTCGATGGTCGGCGGAATCAACATCCTGTCCACCGGTCTTATCGAGGATTTCGGGCTCAACCTCTATCAGAGCGTTGCAGGCAGCACGACTCACGTCGATTTCGAGTCGAACCCGAACCTGTACGACTCCGAAGAATCGGCACGCAATCACGCACGCTTCACCGACTTCCTCGACCGGTTCATCGCGGCAGGGCCGAGCGCCCGCGTATGGGACCTGGAGCTGGCCACTGCAGACGAAAGATCCTCTGTACTGCAGATCTGGAACGAGACAGAACACGAGCTCGGCCAACGGACACTTCTGTCGGACTTCCATGCCCGCGTCGACCTCGATCCAGAGAGCACGGCGCTCGTCTACGAAGGCTTGTCGCTCAACTACGGCGAACTCGGTTCGCGCGTGAGCGGTCTTGCCAGGATGCTGATCGCCAAGGGTGTAGGGCCGGAGACACTCGTCGGATTGTCCATTCGTCGATCACTCGACCTGATCGTTGCGATGTATGCGATCGTCGAAGCCGGAGGCGCATGGGTACCGCTCGATCCGGATCATCCCGCCGATCGCACCGCATACATTCTCGACTCTGCGCAACCACTCTGCGTTCTCGTCGTCTCGCGCGACGGCGTGGAACTGCCGGTCGGCACCGACACGGTCGAGGTCGACCTACTCGACTACGCAGCGCTGAATTCGGCACGTGTTCAAGAGCGTGATCTTCTCTCCCCGCTGCGACTCGACAACACCGCGTACGTCATCTACACCTCGGGTTCCACCGGCCGACCCAAGGGCGTCGCGGTCACCCACGCGGCGATCGACAACCAACTCCAATGGATGCGATCGGAGTACGAACTCGGCGCCACCGACGTCTACCTGCAAAAGACGGCGACGACGTTCGACGTCTCACTGTGGGGCTTTTTCCTTCCCCTCCAGGTCGGTGCCAGCATGGTACTGGCCACTCCCGACGGACATCGGGATTCGGTCTACGTCGCGGACAAGATCGCCGAACACAGTGTGACCGTCACCGACTTCGTGCCGTCGATGCTCACGGTGTTCGTCGCGAACGCACCGATCGGAACATGCGGGTCGTTGCGGCATGTGTTCGTCATCGGTGAAGCGTTGCCGGTGGAAACAGCAGCAGCATTTCGTGAGCTGACCGATGCCGGTCTACACAACTTGTACGGCCCCACCGAGGCTGCGGTCTCGGTAACTTACTACGAAAGTGGTGTACAAGACGAAAGAACTGTTCCCATCGGAGTTCCCGAATGGAACACCAGGGCTTTGGTACTCGACGGCCTACTCCGGCCCAGCCCGATCGGAGAAAGCGGCGAACTCTATCTGGCGGGCGTGCAGTTGGCTCGCGGATACGTGGGCCGACCAGATTTGAGCTCGGACCGTTTCGTCGCCAACCCTTTCGGGGGCGCGGGGGAGCGGATGTACCGCACCGGCGATCTCGTGCGTTGGCGCGCGGACGGCACCATCGACTACATCGGGCGTACCGACTTCCAGGTCAAATTTCGTGGGCAGCGCATCGAACTCGGTGAAATCGAGACGGTTCTTCTTGCCCACCAATCCATCTCGCAGGCCGTGGCCCTCGTCGTTCCCACTGCGACCGGCGAGCAACTCGTCGCCTACGTGGTACCCGGTCCAGGCGCTGCGCTCGACGCGGCCGAGGGCACCGAGTTCGCGTCCCGATCGCTTCCGTCGTACATGGTGCCTTCCGCGATCGTCGTTCTCGACGCTCTACCGTTGAACACGAGCGGCAAGCTCGATCGAAAAGCGTTGCCGGAGCCGGTGTTCAGCAGCGCCAAGAAATATCGAGCACCGCAGACACGTGTGGAGTACGTGGTCGCAGGTGTCTTCGAAGACGTCCTCGGCGCATCGCACGTCGGTCTCGACGAGGACTTCTTCGAACTGGGCGGTAACTCGCTGATCGCAACGCAACTCGTCACCCGGGTGGGAACTGCCCTCGGAATCCGTCTCGGTGTCCGAGAGTTGTTCGAAGCGCCGACGGTCGGTGCGCTCGCATCGCGCGCCGAGACTGCGATCGAACAAGGTTCCGCGGGCCCACCACTGACTGCCGGTCCTCGGCCGGATGTTCTGCCCCTGTCCCTTGCCCAGCAACGTATGTGGTTCCTCAACCGGTTCGACCCGGATACCGCTGCCTACAATCTCCCGTTCATGGTGCGACTGACCGGCGACGTGAACGAAGTGGCGTTGTCCCAGGCATTTGCGGACGTGGTCGCTCGTCACGAAACGCTGAGGACGGTCTACCCGCAGGTCGACGATGCCCCACAACAATTGATCCTGCGGACCGAGGACGTCTTGTCGGATCTCTCGGCCGCAACCGTCGACGAGAATTCGTTGGCCACGGAATTGGTGGAGTTCGCTCGCGGCGGATTCGACGTGGCAGACGCCGCACCGATCCGGATCGCACTGTTCAAAATCTCCGATACCGAGTACGTGCTCGCCATGGTGCTGCATCACATCGCGGCGGACGGGTCTTCCTTCGGTCCACTCGCACGCGACATGATGGCTGCATACGAGGCCCGGTCGAACGGACGAGCGCCCGCGTGGGCGCCGCTGCCGATCCAGTACGCGGACTACGCGTTGTGGCAACGTCGACTCCTCGGACTCGAGAGCGATAGCGCATCGCTGTCCGCTCAACAGATCGAATTCTGGATCCAAGAATTGGACGAGCTTCCCGATCAGCTCGATCTGCCATCGGATCGCCCCCGTCCGTCGGTGGCGACCAACGGCGGAGCAAAGCGCCGCTTCACCATCGATGCTCGCATCCATCACGGTCTCACCACTGTGGCGCGCGCACACCAAGCTTCGCTCTTCATGGTCGTCCAGGCCGCGTATGCGGTGTTGCTGTCGAGGTTGAGCGGTACCACCGACATTTCGATCGGTGCGCCGATTGCAGGCAGAGCCCACGAACAACTCGACGACATCATCGGTATGTTCGTCAATACGCTGGTTCTTCGTGCCCGGGTCGAGCCCCACGATTCGTTCGACGAACTACTCGATCAGGTACGCAACACCAACCTGTCGGCGTTCGCGCACGCAGACATCCCCTTCGAGCGACTCGTCGAGGTCCTCAATCCAGCTCGATCGACTGCCCGGCACCCGCTGTTCCAGGTTGCGCTCTCCCTGGAGAAGGCACGCGTGAGCGAGCTCAGCTTCGCCGGTCTGCAGGTGACCGCACAGGAACTCGATGTTCCGATCGCGAAATTCGACCTTCAGCTCTGGCTCACCGAGCATCAGGACGATTCCGGGGAGCCTGGACGAATCGAAGCCACCTTCGAGTACGCCACAGATCTATTCGACGCGTCGACGATCGAGGGATTCGCAGACAGGTTCCTTCGCATTCTCGAGGCCATCGTTGCAGATGCGTCGGTTCCGTTGGGCGCCATCGATATTCTGGCGCCGGACGAGTCCGAGACGTTGACGACCATCCACGGTGGCCGCGTCGAATCGCGGCGACTTCTGCCAGAGTTCTTGGCGGCCGGTGTGGCTGTCAACCCGGACGGCATCGCGGTGCATACGTCTGTGGAGACGGTGACGTACCGAGAACTCGACGAGCTCACCGATCGATATGCTCGGTACCTGATCGATCGAGGCGTGGGCCCGGAGTCCGTTGTCGCACTGGCATTTCCGCGTTCGCTGGAGATGGTCATCTCGATGTGGGCAGTGGCGAAAACTGGTGCCGCGTGGGTTCCCGTCGATCCCGAATACCCCACCGACCGGGTACAGCACATGCTGTCGGACTCAGGGGCCCTCGTAGGGATCACCTCGTCGACTCGCGTCGACGAACTACCCGGCACGTGCGAGTGGTGGGCAATCGACAACGCCGAGTTCGAGGAGGCTGTCGCCGGCTATCCGGCTGTCGGTGTGTCCGACGAGGATCGGACCGCGCCACTGCGACTGGATCACCCCGCGTACATCATCTACACCTCTGGCTCCACCGGCCTGCCCAAGGGTGTCAGTGTCACCCATCGAGGCCTGTCCGGTCTGATCGACCAGTCGGTAGACCTCTATCGGGTGACGCCTGCGTCGCGGTTCTTGCACGTGATCTCCCCGAGCTTCGACCCATCTGTTCTCGAATGGGCACTCACTGCCTCGGCCGGGGCAACTCTGGTCGTGGCTCCGCCGTCGATCATCGGTGGCCCCGAGCTTCATCGACTCCTTGCCGATGTTGCTGTCACACATGCGATCATCACGCCGGCAGTGCTCGGCTCCGTCGATCCGGTCGGACTCGACGACCTGGAATTGTTGTCCGTCGGTGGTGAGGCATCCGCGGCCGATCTGATCGCGCGGTGGGCTCCGGGCCGCCGCTTCTTCAACGCATACGGACCGACCGAAACAACGATCGTATCGACGCGCGGTGAACTGTTCGTCGGTGAGCCGATCACGGTAGGTAGGCCTGTACCTGGTGTCGGCGCCCTGATTCTGGACTCCCGCCTGCAGCCGGTCCCTGCCGGTGTCGCAGGTGAGCTCTATCTGTCGGGCGACGCCGTCGCACGTGGCTATTACAAGCGTGCAGGATTGACTTCGGATCGGTTCGTCGCCGACCCGTACAACAACACGGGGACGCGGATGTACCGCACCGGAGACATCGTTCGATGGACGAAAGACTTTGCCATCGAGTACGTGGGGCGCTCGGACTTTCAGGTGAAGGTTCGCGGCTTCCGTATCGAACTCGGGGAGATCGACGCAGCGCTCGAGACGTTCCCAGCGGTCACCTTCGCAGCGACACTCGGACGCGAAATGCAGTCGGGTCAAACGGCTCTCGTGTCGTATGTGCACGGTTCGGTGGGTATCGACAAGGACGAACTGTCGAAGCACGTCGGGCGCCTGCTGCCGAACTACATGGTGCCTTCGGTGATCGTCGTTCTCGACGAGGTTCCGTTGACACCGATCGGCAAACTGGATCGCCGGGCGCTTCCGGAACCGGAACTCGGCATCAGCTTTCGTCAGTTCCGTGCCCCGACGACTCCGATCGAGGAAACTGTTGCGACAGTGTTCAGCGATGTCCTCGGCGTCCCCGTCGTCGGCCTCGACGACGACTTCTTCGAACTCGGTGGCAACTCGCTCCTGGCAACTCAGGTGGTCTCTCGGCTGGGCGTCGCTCTGGATGCAAGTGTTCCCGTACGCATGGTTTTCGAGGCATCTTCGGTAGCGCTTCTCGCAGTACGGGTGGAGCAGGCAGCGGGCGAAGGCGGTCGCATCCCATTGGTCGCCTCGACCCGTCCCGACCACGTACCACTGTCGTTGGCACAGCAACGGATGTGGTTTCTCAATCGATTCGACACCGATTCCACTGCTTACAATATTCCGTTCGCACTGAGACTGACCGGCGAGCTGGACGTGGCGGCACTCCAAGTTGCCATCATGGATGTCATCGATCGACACGAGTCTTTACGGACCGTCTACCCGGACACCGCCGACGGCCCGCGGCAGTGCATCCTCGACGCGGCTCAGACGGTCCCGAATCTCATGCCGATCCAGACATCGGCAGCGGACATCCAGCGCCAGGTCTTCGCGCTGGCTTCCACCACGTTCGACGTGACGGTGAACGTCCCCATCCAAGCCCGACTGTTCGAGATCGGGCCGCGCGAACATGTGGTCGCGATGGTGGTGCACCATATATCGGCTGACGGTTGGTCGATGGGGCCACTCGCTCGCGACATCATGATCGCCTACGCCGCTCGGACGGCATGGGAGCATCCAGCATGGCTGCCGCTGGCCGTTCAGTATGCCGATTACAGTTTGTGGCAGCGGTCGGTTCTCGGTTCGGAGAAGGATTCGACGTCGCTTATCTCCAGCCAGGTCCACTACTGGGCGGACATGCTTGCAGGGCTACCGGATCAGCTCGATCTGCCGACCGACCATCCGCGGCCTAGTCGCCAGTCCTACAAGGGTTCCTCGGTTCGTTTCGAAATCCCGGCTCATATGCATCGTGAACTGTCGCTTCTGGCGCTTGCCCACAATGCGTCCCTGTTCATGGTCGTGCACGGCGCCCTTGCCGTTTTGCTCTCGAGATTGTCCGGGACGAGCGATATTGCCATCGGTACGCCCGTTGCCGGCCGCGGTGACGCCGCGCTCGACGATTTGGTCGGGATGTTCGTCAACACCCTGGTTCTCCGCACCGACGTCGACGCTTCGACATCGTTCTCGGAGCAGATCGGTCGCGCGCGGGAAGTCGCGCTGGGCGCATTCGGTCACGCCGACCTGCCCTTCGAGCGACTCGTAGAGGTGCTCAATCCTGCACGTTCACAGGCGCGGCATCCGCTTTTTCAGGTAATGCTGTCCTTCGAGAACCTCACTCGAACCCACGTCGAACTGCCCGGTCTTTCCGTGGACAGTGTTGCTCTCGATGCGGAGGTCGCCAAGTTCGATCTACAGCTCAACGTCGTCGAGTCGATCGGGGACGACGGTCGTGGGCAGGGCATGTCCGCCGAATTCACCTACGCGATAGATCTTTTCGATGCGGAAACTGTGCGCAGCTTCGCATCTCGATTCGTTCGCGTTCTCGAGGCGGTCGTGGCGGATTCATCGGTCGCGGTAGGTGACATCGATCTGCTGGATATCGGTGAACGCAAGCGAGTCGTATCGACGTGGAACAGGACTCGGCACGAAGTCGATCCCGGTCTGACTCTGGTGGATCTGTTCGATCGCCAGGTCGAGGCCACACCTGAGGCATCGGCACTGGTGTACGAGGACGAGACGCTCACCTACTCGGAATTCGATTCACGAGTCAATCGTCTTGCGCGGCATCTGATCTCGATCGGTGTAGGCCCGGACATGTTGGTGGGGCTTGCGATCGGCCGCAGTGTGGAGCTGCTGGTCGGCATGTACGCCATCGTCAAAGCAGGGGCCGGATACGTACCGATCGATCCGACGCAGCCGACCGAGCGCAACGAGTACATCATTGCCACCGCGTCCCCTGTCTGTGTGTTGTCCACGACGCGGGATCACCTGGATCTCGAGGTCATCGACGTCATCGACATCGATGACCTGAACGTCGACGGGTATTCGAACGCGCCCGTGTCGGACGATGACCGGGTCTGCCCGCTGCGGGAATCGAACACGGCATACGCGATCTTCACCTCCGGTTCGACAGGTCGGCCCAAGGGTGTCGCAGTGGCACATTCGGCCATCGTGAATCGTTTGCTGTGGATGCAGAACGAATATCCCATCGACGCCGCCGATGTAGTACTTCAGAAGACTCCATCTACGTTCGACGTCTCGGTGTGGGAGTTCTTCTGGGCTCTGCAGAACGGTGCGTCGGTGGTCGTTGCCGCGCCCGACGGCCATCGAGATGCCGCCTATCTCCTCGAACTCGTTCAGCGCGAACGGGTGTCCGTCGCACACTTCGTGCCGTCGATGCTGGCGGTGTTCGTGCCGGAGGTCGAGGTCCGCAGGGCCGCGGGTGGCTCGTTGCGTCTGGTGTTCGCCTCTGGTGAAGCGCTCGCTCCGACAACCGCACAGTCGTTGCGTCGAGCGTTGCCCCGTGTCGCCTTGCACAATCTGTACGGTCCCACCGAGGCCGCGGTCGACGTTACTTACCACCCGGTAAGCGACGTCGACACAGTAGTGATGCCGATCGGTATGCCCGTATGGAACACCTCGGTGTTTGTACTCGACGCACGCCTGTCGCCCGTACCGGTGGGTGTCGCGGGTGAGCTCTATCTCGCGGGTGCCCAGTTGGCCCGCGGATACGTCGGCCGCCCAGACCTCACGGCAGACCGCTTCGTCGCAGATCCGTTCGCGCAGTTCGGAAGTCGGATGTACCGGACCGGTGACGTCGTGCGGTGGAATCGCGGCGGTGAACTGGAGTACATCGGTCGTAGCGATTCGCAGGTCAAGCTCAGAGGTCTGCGCATCGAGCTCGGTGAGATCGAAACTGTGCTACTCGAGAACACCTCGATCCAGCAGGCAGCGGTCTCGGTGCGAGGTGAGCAATTGGTTGCCTATGTGGTCACTGCTCCCGACACCGACCTCCGTCCGGTACGAGAGATGTTGGCGTCACGACTGGCCGAGTACATGGTCCCGTCCGTTTTCGTGCCGTTGACAGAGTTCCCACTGGGTGCGACGGGCAAGCTCGACCGTCGAGCACTTCCGGATCCAGTACACGTGCAGCGCGAGTACCGCGAACCAGTCTCGCCGACTGAGCAGGCAGTCGCGAGCGTTTTCGCAGAGGTACTCGACGCGACCGAGGTCGGACTCGACGACGATTTCTTCGAACTGGGCGGCAACTCTTTGATCGCGACGCGTGTCGTGACTCGACTCGGCGCCGCCCTCGATGCCGAGATCGGCGTCCGTACGTTGTTCGAGAATCCGTCTGTCGCCGCTTTGGCTCGCGCACTCGCCGAGCGGGCAGGTGCCGGACGCCGTAAGCCTTTGGTGCCGCAGGTCCGCCCCGAACTCGTTCCCCTCTCGCTCGCCCAGCAGCGGATGTGGTTCCTCAACAGGTTCGACACTGCATCGGGTGTCAACAATATTCCTGTCGCAGTGCGCTTGTCCGGTCTGCTCGACCGACAGGCCCTCAATGTGGCAGTTGCGGACGTGTTGGATCGGCACGAGTCCCTCCGTACCATTTTTCCCGAGGTCGACGGGTCCGGCCACCAGTTGGTATTGCCTACCAGCCAGGTGATTCCGGATCTCGCGCCGATCGAGATCTCCGGAGACGACGTTTTCGCGGCCCTGGAAGAGGTGGCGACGACCGGCTTCGACGTCACGATCGAACTTCCGTTACGTGCGCGTCTGTTCGAAATCAGCCCGACCGAACATCTTCTGGTGCTGGTCGTTCATCACATCTCCACCGATGGCTTTTCGATGGGCCCACTGACCCGGGACATCATGACTGCCTATATCGCCCGATCCGAGGGCGTGCAACCGAATTGGTTGCCGCTACCGGTTCAGTATGCGGATTACAGCTTGTGGCAACGGGACATGCTCGGACACGAGAGTGACCCGGAATCGCTGCTGGCGAGGCAACAGAACTACTGGCAGTCCGCGCTCACAGGGATACCTGCCCAGTTGGATCTGCCGGTCGATCATCCGAGGCCCGCGGTCGCATCGAACCAGGGTGCGGGCGTGAGCTTCCTCGTCGGGCAGGGCACCGTGGACGTCCTGACCGATCTTGCACATCACCACGCCTCGTCGCTGTTCATGGTCATGCATTCGGCTTTTGCCGTTCTGCTCGCCCGCCTCTCGGGGAGCGAGGACATCGTGGTCGGAACTCCGGTGGCTGGACGAGGTGAGTCCGCCCTCGACGATCTGATCGGCATGTTCGTCAACACGTTGGTTCTCCGCACGCCGGTGGACAGGCGTGCACGCTTCGATGAGGTACTCGCCGCTACGCGTGCGACGGACTTGCAGGCTTTCGCCAACGCGGATGTCCCGTTCGAACGACTCGTCGAGGTGCTCAACCCTGCTCGATCACAAGCGCGACACCCGCTGTTCCAGGTGATGCTCTCGTTCCAGAACATGGAACTGACCGACCTCGAGCTTCCAGGACTGTCGGTTTCGATGGTCGACTTCGAAACCAAGGGTTCGAAGTTCGATCTCCAGCTGACCATCAGTCAGAAGACCGACGAGCACGGAACCGACGCCGGCTTGTCCTGCCTCTTCACCTACGCAACCGACCTCTTCG
This sequence comes from Rhodococcus sp. PAMC28707, assembly GCF_004795915.1. Taxonomy (NCBI): domain Bacteria; kingdom Bacillati; phylum Actinomycetota; class Actinomycetes; order Mycobacteriales; family Nocardiaceae; genus Rhodococcus; species Rhodococcus sp. PAMC28707. Next base: position 966,518 of record NZ_CP039253.1, on the reverse strand, counting down.
ACGAGGCCACCGTCGAGGCGATGGCCGCTCGCTTCCAGCGAATCTTGCGAGCGATCGAAGTCGATCCGGCAATTGTCGTGGGCGACATCGACTTTCAGGAACCGGAGGAGTACAGCCGGCTCGTTCGCACGGTCAACGATACCGAGCATGCTGTCGACGACACCCAGACTCTCGCTTCTTTGTTCGACGCGCAGGTCGGGCGTACCCCGAATGCGCCTGCGCTGGTGCTCGCGTCGGAGACCGATGCCCCGTCGCCGGTCCTTACCTACGCGGAGTTCGATGCGCGAGCGAACTCCCTCGCTCGGTATCTGGTGGGCCGAGGTGTGGGCCCCGAATCCACTGTGGCATTGGTTGCGCGGCGTTCGTTCGAGCTGCTGATCGGCATGTACGCGATCATCAAATCCGGCGCAGCGTACGTCCCGCTCGATCCTGATCAGCCCGCCTCGCGTAACGAGCACATTCTGGCGAGTGCCCGGCCAGTTCTCGTCCTCGCCACCGAGGACACCGCGAACTCGATCACGGCGGATGCTCCGGTCTGTGTGTTCGACAAGCTCGATCTCAGTGATGTTTCGACGTCTGCGATCACTGACGCGGACCGGACGCGTCCACTCCGACCGGACAATCCGGCCTACCTCATCTTCACTTCGGGATCTACAGGTTTGCCGAAGGGCGTCTCGATCAGTCACCGCGCGATCGTGAATCAGATGCTGTGGCGCCAGGAGATCTACCGGCTGACTGCTGCCGACGTGTTGATCCAGAAGACGCCGGCAACGTTCGACGTGTCCGTATGGGAGTTCTTCTGGGGACTGGAGAACGGCGCGTCACTGGTGATCGCTCCACATGATGCGCATCGTGACCCGGGCCGGATCACCCGCATCATCGAGCGTGAACAGGTGACACTCGCGCACTTCGTACCGTCTGTACTGTCGGTGTACGTCACCGATGTCGATACCGACGCGTGCCGGTCCCTCCGACTGCTGTTCGTCGGCGGCGAGGCTTTCACGCCTTCGGCCGTAGCTCGGGTTCGACGGGTCTTTCCCGGCGCCGAGTTGCACGACCTGTACGGACCTGCAGAGACTGCAGTCGACGTCACCTTCCACGCTGTCACCGACGTCGATATCGAGACCGTTCCCATCGGGGTGCCACTGTGGAACACGCGTGCATACGTGCTGGATCAACGGTTGCACTCGGTGCCCGTCGGAGTACTGGGGGAGCTGTACATCGGCGGCGTGCAGCTCGCGCGCGGATACGCGAGTCGGGCCGATCTGACAGCTGAGCGTTTCGTGGCAGATCCGTTCGGCGAGAACGGTGCTCGACTCTACCGGACCGGTGATGTCGTACGTTGGAATTCAGACGGTGAACTGGAGTATGTGGGTCGGAGCGATTTCCAGGTCAAGCTTCGAGGCCAACGTGTAGAACTCGGCGAGATCGAGTCGAGCGTTCGCGCGGGCGCCGAGAACGTCGACGACGCGGTCGTAGTCGTTCATTCCGATGCTCGCGCAGGCGATCGACTCATCGCCTACGTCGTGCCCCGGCCAGGTCACGTCGTCGATACCGAGGCGCTTCGTGCGGCAGTGAAGATGTCACTGCCGTCTTACATGGTGCCGTCGGCATTCGTAACGTTGGATGCATTCCCGCTCAACGCGAGCGGCAAGTTGGACAGACATGCCCTACCGGTGCCCAGTGCCGAGGTTGCGCAGTTCCGCGCACCGGTCACACCGATCGAGGAGATCGTCGCTCAGGTATTCACCAACGTCCTGGGCACGGCAAGGGTTGGTCTCGACGACGATTTCTTCGAGCTCGGTGGGAACTCACTGGTTGCCATGCAATTGGTTTCGAGGTTGGGGACCGCGCTCGACTCGAGTGTCGGAGTACGAGAGCTGTTCGAGAATTCGACGGTCGGTGCGCTGGCTGCCAGCGTCGAGCGCAAGGCCGGGACCGGTGGCCGCAAGGCGCTCGGTCCACAGAATCGTCCGGCGTTGATCCCCTTGTCCCTTGCACAGCAAAGGATGTGGTTCCTCAACCGATTCGATCCGGAGTCGGCTGTCAACAACATTCCGGCGGCAATCAGGCTGACCGGAGCTTTGGATGTCGCGGCGCTAGCTGCGGCGGTAGGCGATCTGACGAGCCGTCACGAGTCGTTGCGTACCGTCTATCCAGACCACGATGGATCGGGCTACCAGAAGATCCTGTCCGTGGACGAGGTCACCCTCGACCTGACACCGGTGGACATTTCGGCCGACGACCTGCCGACGCGGATGTACGAGTTGGCTGCGACTGGATTCGATGTCACCCTGCATGTTCCGTTTCGAACGCAGCTCTTCCGGATCGGTGCCCATGAGCATGTGCTGATGTTCGTAGCCCACCACATAGCGGCCGATGGATTTTCGATGTCTCCGCTGGCCCGCGATGTCATGACGGCGTATGTGGCCCGATCGGAGGGGCACGAGCCAGGCTGGCCGGTGCTCGAGGTCCACTACGCCGACTTCGCCATCTGGCAGCGCGAGGTGTTGGGGTCCGAATCCGATCCAGGTTCCCTGCTTGCTCAGCAGGAGACATTCTGGCGCGACGCGCTCGCCGGGCTACCTGACGAGGTGACGTTGCCGACCGACCGTCCGCGTGGCGAGACTGCTTCGGGGCACGGGGCCGTGGTGTCTTTCGACGTCACCGCCGATGTACATCGCCGACTCGCAGCGCTCGCGAGGGACAACAACGCGTCGTTGTTCATGGTCGTCCACAGCGCGGTTGCCGTGATGCTGGCACGTATGTCGGCGACGGACGATATCGCGATCGGCACACCGATCGCGGGTCGCGGAGAGGCTGCTCTCGACGATGTGATCGGAATGTTCGTCAACACCCTGGTCCTGCGCACCGACGTGGACGCAGCGAGTACTTTCCGCGAGCTCCTCGCGACAGCGCGTGAGGTGGACCTGGCTGCATTCGCGCATTCCGATATTCCGTTCGAGCGTCTGGTGGAGGTGCTCAATCCCGAGCGCTCGCAAGCCCGTCACCCGCTCGTTCAGGTATTGCTCGCGTTCCAAAACATCCGACGGACTGGATTCGACCTGCCCGGGCTGACCGTCGCGCCGGTGGATGTCGACGCGGCGACCGCGCGTGCGGACCTGCAATTGACGGTCACCGAGTCCGCGGCTGTCGACGGCACCCCGGACGGTCTGCGAGTTTTCTGGACCTACGCAACAGATCTCTACGACCGAGCCACGGTGGAAGAGTTCGGCGCTCGGTTGCTGAGAGTGCTCGACGCGGTTGTCGAGGACGAGCACATCGTGATCGGCGAGATCGATCTTCTCGGGGCCGAGGAACGAGTGCTTGTTACCTCGATTTGGGCGGGGGTCGACGGGATCGATCCGGCGGTACCGACATTGGCCGAGATGTTCGACCAACAGGTCCAGCGGACGCCACAGTCGTGTGCGGTGGTGTTCGGCGAGGAGCGATTGAGCTATCGGGAGCTCGATGATCGCTCGAATCGCCTTGCACGTCACCTGATGTCGACCGGGGTGGGCCCGGAGTCGTTGGTCGCGGTGGCATTGCCACGATCGGTGGATCTCGTCGTCACGCTGTTGGCTGTGATCAAAGCCGGCGGTGGGTACGTACCGGTTGATCCGACCAATCCGGCAGACCGGATCGCCTACGTCTTGGCCGATGCTGCACCGACTGCATTGGTGACCTGGTCGGGACGCGAATTTTCAGTGCCTGCAGGGTTGGGCTGCGTGGAGATCGACGCCGTGGACTTGTCGGCTTTCGGTTCCGCCGCGGTGGACGATGTCGAGCGGGCTCGTCCGCTTCGTACCACGGATGTTGCATACGTCATCTACACCTCGGGATCGACGGGTCGTCCCAAGGGCGTAGTAGTCCCACATGTCGCGGTTGCGCGTTTGATGGCCAACACAGATGGGTTGTTCGAGTTCGACAGCAGTGATGTGTGGACGCTGTTCCACTCGTCCGCATTCGACTTCTCGGTGTGGGAACTGTGGGGGCCCTTGCTCCACGGCGGCACGCTCGTGGTGGTGGACTACTTCACCTCACGGTCGCCGGAGGCGTTCCGTGAACTGTTGATTCGTGAAAACGTGACCGTCCTGAACCAGACCCCGTCGGCGTTCTATCAGCTGGCAGAGGTGGACCGAGTCGGCGCTGCCGGTGAGGGGAGCTTGCAGCTCAGATACGTGATCTTCGGTGGTGAGGCGCTCGAACTGCGTCGACTCTCGGATTGGTTCGATCGCCACGGCGAAAACGGTCCCGAGTTGGTGAACATGTACGGGATCACCGAGACCACCGTGCATGTGTCGCATCGTCGGATCGACCGCGAGTTGGTGTCGAGTGCTACGGGATCGGTAGTGGGTGCAGCCATCCCAGGGCTACGGGTCTATGTTCTCGATTCGCGGCTCGCGCCGGTTCCGGTGGGTGTTGCGGGCGAAATGTATGTTGCGGGTGGGACGTTGGCTCGTGGGTACCTCGGTCGAACGAATCTGACGGCAACACGTTTCCTCGCCAACCCGTTCTCCGGTACTGCGGCGCACGCTGCTGGTTCGTTGATGTACCGCACCGGTGATGTGGCGAGGTGGACCATCGATGGTGATCTCGAGTTCGTCGGTCGTGCTGATGATCAGGTCAAGATTCGTGGCTTCCGTATCGAGCTCGGTGAAATCGAATCCGCGCTGTCGAGTCAAGATTCGGTAGGCCAGGTAGCCGTCGTGGTTCGAACCGATCGGCACGACGCACATCAGTTGGTTGCGTACCTCGTACCGGTCGTGGGTTCGAGCATCGACGTTCGGAAACTCCGTACCGAAGTGGCTGCTGTGCTGCCTGAATACATGATTCCGTCGGCCTTCGTCGTGGTGTCCGAGATTCCGTTGACCGCTAACGGAAAGCTGGACCGTCGCGCGTTGCCGGAGCCGGTGTTCGAGGTTCGAGAGTTCCGGGCGCCGACTACGCCGATCGAGGAGATCGTCGCGGAGGTCTTTGCCGACTTGCTCGGTGTCGACCGGGTCGGTGTCGATGACGACTTCTTCGAACTCGGCGGTAACTCGCTGATTGCGACGCGAGTGGTGTCGCGGATCGGCGCAGCGGTCGATTCGGTTGTTCCGGTGCGTGCATTGTTCGAGTCACGAACAGTGGAGAGGCTCGCGCTCGAGGTCGAACGGTCCGGAAAGTCCGGGAGAGTAGCGCTGGTCGCGCGCATGCGTCCGAACGAGATCCCACTGTCGTTGTCTCAGCGTCGTATGTGGTTCTTGAACAGGTTCGACCCCACCTCGACGGCGTACCTCGTTCCGTTTGCGCTCCGCTTGTCCGGAGACCTGGATGTAGCAGCTCTCGGGGCGGCCGTTGCCGATCTCATCTCTCGTCATGAGTCGCTTCGAACCGTGTACCCGGAGTCGGAGAACGGTCCGGTGCAGAAGATTCTGCACCCGTCCCGGTCGATTCCGGACCTGCCGGTATCAGATGTCGCTCCCGACGCCGTGTCCGAGCACATCGCTTCGCTCGCGTCGACACAGTTCGATGTGACGGCTGAGGTACCGATGCGGATAGAGCTCTACCGAACCGGTGCCACCGAGCACGTGCTGGCGATGGTTGCGCATCACATCAGTGTCGACGGGGTATCGGTCGGTCCGCTGGCTCGCGACCTGATGACCGCATACGCGGCGAGGGCGACCGGCACCGAACCGGGTTGGACTCCGTTGCCGGTGCAGTATGCCGATTTCAGCCTGTGGCAGAGCGATGTGCTCGGCTCCGAAGAGGACGCGAACTCGACTGCGGCTCAGCAGATCAGCTACTGGACCGACGCACTCGCGGACCTCCCTGACGAGCTGACCCTTCCAGCGGATCGCGCGCGGCCGGCAACGCAGTCTTTTGCCGGTGGCAGCGTCGAGTTCGAGATCGATGCAGAGCTACACGAGCGTCTGCGAGATCTGGCACGCAAGCAGGGCGGCACCCTGTTCATGGCGGTACACGCGGCCTTCGCCGGATTACTCTCGAGGCTCTCCGGCACAGGTGACATCGCTGTCGGTACACCGATCGCCGGTCGCGGTGATCGCGCGCTCGACGACCTGATCGGCATGTTCGTCAATACGCTGGTGCTTCGCACACACGTGGACGGCGCACTGCCGTTCAACGAACTCATCGACCGCGCCCGTGACGCAGACCTCGGCGCCTTTGCCAACGCGGACGTGCCATTCGAACGGCTGGTGGAAGTTCTCAATCCTGTCCGTTCGACTGCACGGCACCCGCTGTTCCAGGTCGGGTTCTCCTTCCAGAACCAGGGGGTCACCGAGGTGGTGCTTCCGGGCCTCGATATCGCAGCATTGAATATCGAGTCCGGCGTGGCGCAGTTCGATCTGCATCTGATCGTGGTGGACCGCTATTCCGAGAGCGGAGTGCCTGCAGGGATGTCGGCAGAGTTCACCTACGCGAAGGATCTCTTCGACCACGCGACGGTGAGCACGATCGCGACACGTTTCGTCCGGCTTCTCGAATCTGTGGTCGATCGACCTGACGCGCGAATCGGGGACATCGACTTGCTCGGTATCGCCGAACGCGAACTCGTCCTCGAATCATGGAATTCGACCGACCACCCCGTTGACGGTGAAGCCACGCTGGTCTCGTTGTTCGACGAGCAGGTCGCGATCCGTCCCGACTCGCTTGCGGTGGTCGAGGGTGATCAGCGTTGGACCTTCCTCGAATTCGATTCGAGGGTCAACAGATTGGCCCGGTACCTGATCGCACGCGGTGTCGGACCGGAGACGTTGACGGCGTTGGCGATTCGTCGTAGTGCCGATCTGGTCGTCGCGATGTTCGCCGTCGCGAAAACGGGCGGTGCGTATGTGCCACTCGATCCCGATCAGCCGCTCGAACGGATCGAGTACATCCTCGATACTGCTGGGCCGATACTGTTGTTGTCCAAGTCCGGTGACGGTTCGGCACTCTCGGATCACTCGGTCCTGGACTTTCCGATGTCTGATATCGCAGGCCTCGATCTGTCCGTGCATTCGGATGCGCCGATCACCGATGCGGAGCGGGTGGCACCATTGCGTGCAGGCAACTCCGCGTATGTCATCTTCACTTCGGGATCGACCGGACGCCCCAAGGGCGTCGCCGTTTCCCACGCTGCAATCGCCAATCAGCTGATGTGGAAGCGAACGGAATTCGATCTCGGTTCGCAGGATTCGATTCTGTTGAAGACCTCGGCAACGTTCGATTTGTCGGTGTGGGAGTTCTGGTCGGCCCCGACGTCAGGGGCCACCCTCGTCATCGCCGGACCGGACGAGCACCGCGATCCCGCGCGAGTCAACGACATCATTCGGAAAGAGTCGATCACCACGCTCCATGTCGTGCCGTCGATGCTGACCGCACTGATGGTCGACGGAGCTGGCGTCCTTCCTCCTTCCTTGAAGCGCGTGCTCGCGATCGGTGAGGCACTGCCAGGAGACACCGCTCGGCGTTTCGTCGAACACAACGACGGTGCCTTGTTCAACCTGTACGGCCCCACCGAGGCTGCGGTGTCGGTGACCTCGCATCGCGTACGACCTGATGAGAGTGCGCGCGTCCCGATCGGTCGGCCGGAGTGGAATACACAGGCGTACGTGCTGGATATTCGACTAAACCCCGTACCGGCAGGAACCATCGGTGAGTTGTATCTGGCGGGCGAGCAGCTGGCGCGCGGATATCTCGGCCGCCCCGATCTGACCGCTGAGCGCTTCGTCGCCAATCCTTTCGACCCCAGTGGCAGACGGTTGTATCGCTCGGGCGACCTGGCAGTCTGGGATTCACACGGCGAACTCGTCTTCGCGGGCCGCTCCGATTTCCAGGTCAAGATCAGAGGCTTCCGGATCGAACTCGGCGAGATCGAGGCGGCAATGCGTGCGCTGGATACGCTTGCCGATTCGGCGGTGATCTTGCACTCCGACGCCCTCACCGGGGATCGACTCGTAGGGTATCTGGTGCCTTCCGAATCCCGAACGATCGACATCGACGAGGTACGGACAGCGTTGGGTACGTCCTTGCCGTCGTACATGGTGCCGTCACACTTCGTCGTGCTGACGTCGTTACCGCTCAACGCCAACGGCAAGCTCGACAGGGCGGCCTTGCCTGCTCCGGTCTTCGAATCGACCGAGTTCCGCGCTCCGACCGATCCGGTCGAACAGATCGTGGCGCGGGTCTACTCCGAGCTTCTAGGGGTTGCTCGAGTGGGACTCGATGACGACTTTTTCGCTCTCGGTGGCAATTCGCTGGTCGCAACTCAGCTCGTGGCTCGTCTCGGGGCCGCACTGAATGCGTCGATCTCGGTGCGCTCGGTATTCGAGGCGCCGACGGTCGGTGCGTTGGCAGCGCGGGTGGAGTCGCACGTCGGGCAGGGAGCGCGTGTGCCTCTGATCGCACGCCCTCGTCCGGAGTCCGTTTCGCTGTCGTTGGCCCAGCAGCGCATGTGGACCCTCAATCAAGTTGATCGAACGTCCGATGCCTACAACATTCCAGTAGCCATCAGACTCACCGGCGCGTTGGATGTCGCGGCCTTGCGAGCTGCAGTGGGCGACCTGTTCCGTCGGCACGAGATACTGCGTACGCGGTATCCGGATACCGATCACGGCCCTGTCCAATCCGTGGTTCCGATGTCCGAAGTGCTACCAGGTCTCGAGGTTCGTGAAATCTCGGCCGCCGAGGTACCGGTGGTCGTCGGAGACGTCGTCACCGCCGGTTTCGATGTTGCGGCGCAAGTGCCCGTTCGAGCCGAGCTGTTTTCGATCAGCGAGACGAACGGGACGGAGTTCGTCCTGGTCTTCGTTGCCCATCACATCAGCGCCGACGGCTTCTCAATGCGCCCGTTGATCAGGGACGTCATGACTGCCTACGTCGCTCGGACGGCAGGCGATGCCCCGATGTGGACGGAACTGCCTGTGCAGTACGCGGATTACGCGTTGTGGCAGCGGGAGGTCCTCGGATCCGAGGACGATCCGGACAGTGTGTTGTCCAAGCAGATCGGCTACTGGGCCGAGGCTCTGGTCGGCGCACCCGAGCAAATTGCGTTGCCGACCGACTTTCCGCGCCCTGCTCGAGCATCCTTGCGTGGTGGACGCTCCGAGTTCACGGTCCCGTCCGACGTAGCAGCGCGTGTACAGAAAACTGCTCGCGAGCACAATGCGACGGTCTTCATGGTTGTGCACGGCGCTTTGGCGGTGCTGCTGTCGAAGCTGAGCGGTGATCAAGACATCACCGTGGGAACCCCAGTGGCGGGACGTGGTGATGCCGCGTTGGACGACCTCGTCGGGATGTTCGTCAACACGCTGGTGCTCCGGACGAAAGTCTCACCGAGCACGACCTTTGCCGATCTGTTGACCGAAGTACGAGAAACCGATCTGTCCGCCTTCGGTAACGCCGATGTCCCTTTCGAGCGTGTTGTCGAGGTGGCGGGTCACAAGCGCTCGGCCGCCTACAGTCCTCTGTTCCAGGTCATGTTGACCTTCCAGAACCTTGCCACCGGCACTTTCGCCTTGCCTGGCCTGGAAGTGTCGGCGTTGGAGAGCGGCCTGGAGCAGGCCAAGGTCGACCTGCAACTGACGGCGGTCGAACGTTTCGACGAGTCGGGAGATCTGATCGGGATCGACGCCGTGTTCAACTACGCCACGTCGTTGTTCGAGTCGAAGACGATCGAATTGTTCGCGCAGCGTTTCACCCGCGTGCTCGACCTCCTGACATCGGACCCCAGCAGTGTCATTCGGGCAGTGGACATGCGGTCCGATGCCGAGCGTGCAGAGCCTGCACCCAAGCCGAAGACGATCGACGACCTACCCGAATTGGTCGCGGCCGCCGCTGCAGTTGCCGCATCGTCCATTGCGGTGTCCCACGCCGGAACGAGCGTCACCTTCGGGCAACTCGACGAGAAACTGTCGGCCGTCGCGAAGTCGACCGGGGGAGCACTGAAAACCGAGGCGGTTCTGTCGGTGGCGCTGACGGGCCTTCTACCAGGAATATTGCCTGCGTTGGGTGCTGATGGCTTCGCAGCGACGGTTGCGTCACTGATCAGTGACGCCCAGTCCTTCATCGCCGATCCGGGAGGACCCGGTGTCTCCATGCAGTGACCTACGTGGGCCTGATCGTGAACTTGGAGTCGAAGCCGGTTTGTGTCGCAACGTTTCGTAGGGTGTCTCGTGTACGCGATGCATCTCGGCGCGTCCCGCGGCGGTTAGTAGGAGGAACACTCAGATGTCGAATGGTCGGCCGAACACTCGAGACCAGGGCGCTGCCGGCAGCGTAACCGTGGACGAGCTTCCCGGAGTGATCTCTGCAGTTGTCGATGCTGCGCCCGATCGCATCGCGTTGACCCACGGCGGGACAACCGTGACCTATACGACGTTGCATGCTGAGCTGACCGCGCTCGAGGCCGCCATGGGTGGTGCACTGGGGACCGAGGCACTCGTGACCGTAGTGCTGTCCAACCTTCTTCCCGGCGCACTCGAGTCCGGTGGCCTCGCCGGCATTGTCGAGTCGATCGTTGTCGACGCCTCCGAGGTGTTGGGGGATCTGACGCCTGCAGGCCCTCCGACGCTCGTATCCCGCTTCGAGGAACAGGTCGCCCGTACCCCGGATGCAATCGCCGTCGAGTTCGAGGGTGCAAGCTTGACCTACGCGGAATTCGATTCTCGCGCGAATCGACTCGCCCGCCATCTCGTGTCGCTGGGAATCGGCCCGGAGTGCCTCGTCGGACTGGGAATCAGACGGTCGCTGGAGTTGCTCGTCGGCATGTACGCGATCGTGAAATCGGGAGCAGCGTACGTTCCGCTCGATCCTGATCACCCGGCGGAGCGGCTGGCCTACGTGCTCGACGTCGCGCAGCCGGCAGCAGTACTCGGCCTGTCCACAGAACCTCTCGACCTGCCGGCAGAGGTAGGTGTCATCGAGATCGACCTGTTGGAATTGGACGGATTCGACGCGACCGCCCTCACCGACGATGACCGGATTCTGACGTTGTCGGACGACGCGTTGGCCTACGTGATCTTCACATCGGGATCCACCGGACGCCCCAAGGGTGTGGCAGTTTCACATCGCGCGATCGTCAGCAATGTGCAATGGCGTCAAGATCAGTACGTTCTGACACCGAACGATGTGGTGCTGCAAAAGACACCATTCACTTTCGATGTGTCGGTGTGGGAATTCTTCTGGCCCTTGCAGATCGGTGCCCGTCTCGTCGTCGCGACACACGAAGGACACCGTGATCCCGCGTATCTTGCTCGTGTGATGACCGACCGCGGTGTCACTGTGGCGCACTTCGTGCCGTCGATGCTCGCGGTGTTCGTCGCAGAACCCTCGGTCCGCGAGATCGAGACGCTGCGATATGTCTTTGCGTCCGGGGAGGCGCTTCCGGCCCAGACCACGACGCGATTTCATACCGTCAGCTCGGCAGAACTGCACAACTTGTACGGACCGACAGAGGCCGCGGTGGATGTCACGTACTACGAGACTGCCGATGTGGAATCGGGATCCGTCCCCATCGGCCGGGCCGTGCACGACACCTCGCTCTACGTGTTGGACGACGGGCTCCGACCGGTCTCGACCGGTGTCGAAGGTGAGCTCTATCTGGCGGGCGTCCAACTTGCACGTGGCTACGTAGCGCGACCGGACCTGACAGCCGATCGGTTCGTGGCTGATCCGTTCGACGATGGACGCCAGATGTACCGGACCGGCGACCTGGTCCGGTGGGCACCTCGCGATGGGGTCGACATGCTGGAATACGTGGGACGCACCGACTTTCAGGTGAAGCTCCGTGGTCTTCGTATCGAGCTCGGTGAGATCGAAACTGCCGTTCTCGAGCATCCTTCGGTCGCGCAAGCAGTCGCACTCGTCCACACCGACGACACGCTGGGCGATGTCCTTCTCGCGTATGTGGTGCCCGCGCAGGGCGAACTCATCGATCAGGAGACGCTGGCGCAGGCTGTCGCGTCCCGAATGCCGGAATACATGGTCCCCGCGTTGTTCGTCGCAGTCGCGGAGTTCCCACTCGGTTCCAGTGGCAAACTCGACCGACGAGCTCTCCCCGCTCCCGACTTCTCCTCGTTGGCAAGCGAATATCGGGAGCCGTCCACCGATACCGAGCTGGCGCTTGCGGCGGTCTTCGCTGAGGTACTCGGTTCCGAGACCATCGGTGCCGACGACGATTTCTTTGCGATCGGCGGTAACTCGTTGATCGCCACCCGGGTGATCTCGCGCATCAACGCGCGATTCGACATCCGGATCGACGTTCGCGACTTCTTCGACGCGCCGACGGTCGCGGGACTCGCAGTACTCGTCGACGCCGCAGTTGCGCTGGGCGGCGGGGGAAGAGCACCTCTCGTGCCGCAGGAGCGGCCGGATGTTGTTCCGTTGTCGTTGGCGCAGCAGCGGATGTGGTTCCTGAACCGGTTCGATACTGCTTCTGCGGTGAACAACATTCCGGTGGCGATCAGGCTGACCGGTGAGCTCGACGTCGCCGCGCTGGAGTCCGCTGTCCGCGACGTCCTGTCGCGTCATGAATCCGTACGCACGATCTACCCCGAAATCGATGGTGTCGGATCACAGCTGGTGCTCGAGGTCGATGCTGTGGCTCCCACCTTGACGGCTGAGCCGGTGGTAGAGGTGGACGTGCTCGACCGTGTGGTCGAGTTCGTCTCTGTTGGGTTCGATGTGACGGCGGAGGTGCCGTTTCGTGCTCGTTTGTTCGAGGTTGTGGGTTCGGGTGGTGTTGGTTCGGAGTTCGTTGTGGTGTTTGTGGTGCATCATATTGCGGCTGATGGTTTTTCGATGGGGCCGTTGACGCGGGATGTGATGGGTGCGTATGTGGCGCGGGCTGGGGGTGAGGAGCCGGGGTGGGCTCCTTTGGCGGTGCAGTATGCCGATTATGCGTTGTGGCAGCGTGCGGTGTTGGGGTCGGAGTTGGAACCGGATTCGTTGTTGTCGCAGCAGGTTTCGTTTTGGCGGTTGGCGTTGGAGGGTTTGCCGGATCAGTTGGATTTGCCTTCTGATCGGGTTCGTCCTGTTGTGGCGTCCAATCGTGGTGCGAATGTTGTGTTTTCGGTGGATGCGGGGGTGCATCGTGGGTTGAGTGTGGTGGCGCGGGAGTTGAATGCGTCGTTGTTCATGGTGGTGCATTCGGCGTTGGCGGTGTTGTTGTCGCGGTTGTCGGGGTCTGATGATGTGGCGGTGGGTACGCCGGTGGCGGGGCGTGGTGAGGCTGCTCTCGACGATGTGATCGGGATGTTTGTCAATACGTTGGTGTTGCGGACGGTGTTCGGTTCGGATTGGTCGTTTGCTGATGTGGTTCGGGATGTGCGTGAGCGGGATTTGGGGGCGTTCGGGCATGCGGATGTGCCGTTCGAGCGGTTGGTGGAGGTGCTCAATCCGGCTCGGTCGCAGGGGCGTCATCCGTTGTTTCAGGTGATGTTGTCGTTCCAGAATTTGGAGCGGTCCTCGCTGGAGTTGCCGGGGTTGTCGGTGTCGGCGGTTGATTTCGATGTTGCGGTTGCGAAGTTCGATGTGCAGGTGACGGTGACGGAGTTGTTCGATGTCGATGGTGGTGCTGCGGGGTTGTCGGCGACGTTGACGTATGCGACGGATTTGTTCGATGAGTCGACGATGGTGTTGTTTGCGGAGCGGTTTGTTCGGGTGCTGGAGGCTGTGGTGGCGGATTCGTCTGTGGTGGTGGGTGATATTGGTGTGTTGGGTGTTGCGGAGCGTGATGTTGTGGTGTCGGGGTGGAATGGGACTTCTCGTGTGTTGGAGGGTGTTTCGGGTTCCGGCGGGGTGTCGTTGGCGTCGTTGTTCGTTGATCGGGTGGTGGAGGTTCCGGGTGCGGTGGCGGTGGTGTTCGGGGGTGAGCGGTTGTCGTATGGGGAGTTCGGGGAGCGGGTGTTTCGTTTGGCTCGGTGGTTGATCGGTGAGGGTGTGGGTCCTGAGGTGTTGGTGGGGTTGGGTATGCGGCGTGGGGTGGATTTGTTGGTGGGGATGTATGCGGTGGTGGTTGCTGGTGGTGCGTATGTGCCTTTGGATCCGGATCTGCCGGCGGAGCGTAATGGGTTCATTGTGGGGGTGGCGTCTCCGGTGTTGGTGTTGGTTTCCGGTGGTGGGGATGTGGGTGTGTTTGCTGGTATGGGTGTTGGTGTGTCGGTGGTGGATGTGGGTTCGTTGGATGTGTCGGGGTTTTCGGGTGAGGTTGTCGGTGAGGGTGAGCGGTTGTCGGTGTTGCGGGGGTCGAATGCGGCGTATGTGATTTTCACGTCGGGGTCGACGGGTCGGCCGAAGGGTGTGGCGGTTTCGCATGAGGCGATCGTCAACCAGATCTCCTGGCTTACCGAGCGGTTCGGGTTGGGTGCGGCGGATGTGGTGTTGCAGAAGACTCCGGTGACGTTCGATGTGTCGTTGTGGGAGTTGTTCGGTACGTTGCTTTCCGGTGGGCGTTTGGTATTGGCGGCACCGGACGGGCATCGTGACACCCGGTACCTGGCGCAGGTGATCGCTGATGAGGCGGTCACTATGACCTCGTTCGTCCCGTCGATGCTGTCGGTGTTCATCGCGGAGACGGCTGGTTTCGAATCGGATTCGTTCGGTTCGCTGCGGGTGGTTCTCGCGGCCGGTGAGGCGTTGCCGATGTCGGTGGTGCGGTCCTTCGAGCGCGCTTTGCCGGGTGTGGCTCTGCACAACTTGTACGGTCCGACCGAGTTCACGGTGCATGCGACCGAGGGCGCAGTGAATTCCGCGCTCGGAACTGTCACCATCGGTAAGCCGGTATGGAATACGCGTGCGTTGGTTCTCGACGAGCGTCTGCATCCGGTGCCTGTCGGAGTAGCGGGCGAACTCTATCTCTCTGGTCCTCAGGTTGCCCGGGGGTACGTAGCTCGGCCGGACTTGACTGCTGGTGCTTTTGTGGCGGATCCGTTTGCAAACTCTGAAACGCAGGGTTCGCGTCTGTATCGGACCGGGGACTTGGTTCGGTGGACGCGGGACGGCGAGATCGAGTATGTGGGGCGTACCGATTTCCAGGTGAAGTTGCGTGGTTTGCGTATCGAGTTGGGTGAGATCGAGGCTGTACTGACCGACGTGTCCTCGGTGTGCCGCGCCGTCGTGCTGGTTCGGAATGATCAATTGGTCGGGTATTTGCTCGGTGAACCCGAAAAGACCATCGACATCGACGACGTCACCGCCGCAGCAGCTTTGCGGTTGCCTGCCTATATGGTGCCGTCCAACTTCGTCGTTCTGGAAGAGTTTCCGTTGGGATCGAGTGGGAAGCTCGATCGTAAGGCGTTGCCGGATCCGGTCTTGGAGGCCAAAGAGTTTCGGGCGCCTACTTCGCCGGTGGAAGAGATCGTGGCCGAGACTTTTGCGGGGGTGCTGGGTCTGGGGCGTGTGGGTCTCGATGATGATTTTTTCGAGCTTGGTGGTAACTCGCTGATTGCGACGCAGTTGGTGTCTCGTTTGGGTGCGGCACTTGACACACGACTTCCGGTGCGGATTCTGTTCGATGCGCCGAAGGTGGGTGCGTTGGCGTCGTTGGTGGAGTCTCAGGTCGGAGCAGGTGCACGTGTTGCGCTGGTGGCGCAGGAGCGGCCGGATGTTGTTCCGTTGTCGTTGGCGCAGCAGCGGATGTGGTTCCTGAACCGGTTCGATACTGCTTCTGCAGTGAACAACATTCCGGTGGCGATCAGGCTGACCGGTGAGCTCGACGTCGCTGCGCTCGGACGTGCAGTCGACGACGTGCTTACCCGCCATGAGTCACTACGCACCGTCTACCCGGACATCGACGGCGCAGGCACTCAGGAGATTTTGCCGACCGCCATCGTCAGTCCCGATATGACTCCACAACGCGTCACAGCGGCTGAGCTCGCCGATCGACTGCGCGAGTTCGTCTCTGTTGGGTTCGATGTGACGGCGGAGGTGCCGTTTCGTGCTCGTTTGTTCGAGGTTGTGGGTTCGGGTGGTGTGGGTTCGGAGTTCGTTGTGGTGTTTGTGGTGCATCATATTGCGGCTGATGGTTTTTCGATGGGGCCGTTGACGCGGGATGTGATGGGTGCGTATGTGGCGCGGGCTGGGGGTGAGGAGCCGGGGTGGGCTCCTCTTGCGGTGCAGTATGCCGATTATGCGTTGTGGCAGCGTGCGGTGTTGGGGTCGGAGTTGGAACCGGATTCGTTGTTGTCGCAGCAGGTTTCGTTTTGGCGGTTGGCGTTGGAGGGTTTGCCGGATCAGTTGGATTTGCCTTCTGATCGGGTTCGTCCTGTTGTGGCGTCCAATCGTGGTGCGAATGTTGTGTTTTCGGTGGATGCGGGGGTGCATCGTGGGTTGAGTGTGGTGGCGCGGGAGTTGAATGCGTCGTTGTTCATGGTGGTGCATTCGGCGTTGGCGGTGTTGTTGTCGCGGTTGTCGGGGTCTGATGATGTGGCGGTGGGTACGCCGGTGGCGGGGCGTGGTGAGGCTGCTCTCGATGATGTGATCGGGATGTTTGTCAATACGTTGGTGTTGCGGACGGTGTTCGGTTCGGATTGGTCGTTTGCTGATGTGGTTCGGGATGTGCGTGAGCGGGATTTGGGGGCGTTCGGGCATGCGGATGTGCCGTTCGAGCGGTTGGTGGAGGTGCTCAATCCGGCTCGGTCGCAGGGGCGTCATCCGTTGTTTCAGGTGATGTTGTCGTTCCAGAATTTGGAGCGGTCTTCGCTGGAGTTGCCGGGGTTGTCGGTGTCGGCGGTTGATTTCGATGTTGCGGTTGCGAAGTTCGATGTGCAGGTGACGGTGACGGAGTTGTTCGATGTCGATGGTGGTGCTGCGGGGTTGTCGGCGACGTTGACGTATGCGACGGATTTGTTCGATGAGTCGACGATGGTGTTGTTTGCGGAGCGGTTTGTTCGGGTGTTGGAGGCTGTGGTGGCGGATTCGTCTGTGGTGGTGGGTGATATTGGTGTGTTGGGTGTTGCGGAGCGTGATGTTGTGGTGTCGGGGTGGAATGGGACTTCTCGTGTGTTGGAGGGTGTTTCGGGTTCGACGTTGGCGTCGTTGTTCGTTGATCGGGTGGTGGAGGTTCCGGGTGCGGTGGCGGTGGTGTTCGGGGGTGAGCGGTTGTCGTATGGGGAGTTCGGGGAGCGGGTGTTTCGTTTGGCTCGGTGGTTGATCGGTGAGGGTGTGGGTCCTGAGGTGTTGGTGGGGTTGGGTATGCGGCGTGGGGTGGATTTGTTGGTGGGGATGTATGCGGTGGTGGTGGCGGGTGGTGCGTATGTGCCTTTGGATCCGGATCTGCCGGCGGAGCGTAATGGGTTCATTGTGGAGGTGGCGTCGCCGGTGTTGGTGTTGGTTTCCGGTGGTGGGGATGTGGGTGTGTTTGCTGGTGGTGGTGTGTCGGTGGTGGATGTGGGTTCGTTGGATGTGTCTGGTTTTTCGGGTGAGGTTGTGGGGGATGGTGAGCGGTTGTCGGTGTTGAGGGGGTCGAATGCGGCGTATGTGATTTTCACGTCGGGGTCGACGGGTCGGCCGAAGGGTGTGGCGGTTTCGCATGAGGCGATCGTCAACCGGCTTCTGTGGATGCAGGACACCTACTGCTTGACCGCGAGCGACGTTGTGTTGCAGAAAACTCCGTTCACCTTCGATGTATCGGTCTGGGAGTTCTTCTGGGCGCTTCAGGTGGGTGCTTCGATCGTCGTCGCGATTCCCGACGGTCACCGTGATCCGAACTATCTCGCCCGGCTGATTGCCGACGAATCCGTGACCACCATGCACTTCGTGCCGTCGATGCTGGCGGTGTTCGTCTCCGAACTCGAGGGGCGCGGCACTCGATTGCCAAGTCTGCGGATGATATTCGCCTCCGGCGAAGCTCTTCCGGCGGCCACGGCCCAGCGAGTGTTCTCGACCCTGCCGCACATTTCGCTACACAACCTGTACGGCCCGACGGAAGCCGCGGTCGATGTCACCTTCCATGAGGTGCGGCGGGGCGAGACGGTCATTCCTATCGGCGCGCCGGTGTGGAACACCCGTGTTTTCGTGTTGGACCGTCGGCTCTCCCCGGTCCCCGTCGGCGTCGAGGGCGAGCTCTATCTCGCCGGCGTGCAGTTGGCACGGGGTTACGTCGGCCGTCCCGATTTGACGGCGGACCGATTCGTCGCGCATCCGATACCGGAGGCCCGCGTTCGCGGTGAGCGGCTCTACCGAACGGGCGATGTCGTTCGTTGGAATGCCGGCGGTGAGCTCGACTACGTGGGTCGCAGTGACTTCCAGGTCAAGCTCCGCGGTTTGCGCATCGAGCTCGGCGAGATCGAGACCATTCTGCTGGAACAGAATTCGATTTCTCAGGCCGCAGTACTGGTCCGAGACGAGCAACTGGTGGCATACGTCGTAACGGACTCCGCGGACTTCGACAGCGCGGCGGTTCGGACCGCCCTCGGCTCCAAGTTGGCCGAGTACATGGTGCCGTCCGTTTTCGTCGAACTCGAGGATTTCCCGCTCGGGTCGAGCGGGAAGCTCGACCGTAAGGCTTTGCCGGCCCCGATCATGGAGATCAAAGAGTTCCGCGTACCCACCACACCGGTGGAGGAGATCGTGGCCGAGACTTTCGCCGGAGTTCTCGGTCTCGATCGAGTAGGACTCGACGACGACTTCTTCGAACTCGGTGGCAATTCACTGATCGCCACACAGCTCGTCTCCAGGTTGGGGCAGGTTCTCAACACCAAGATCGGCGTGCGCGAACTGTTCGAGGCGTCCAGCGTCGCCGACCTCGCCGCGCGCATCGCCAGCCAGGTCGGTAGTGGCGGGCAACGGGCACTCGTCGCTGTCGACCGCCCGGCGCAGATACCGCTGTCCTTGGCGCAGCAGCGTTATTGGTTCCTCAACCAGTACGACACCACGTCGGCCGTCGACAACATCCCGTTCGCAGTTCGGTTGAGCGGTGAACTCAACGTCCCCGCTCTCGCAGCCGCTGTGGCCGATCTGATCGCACGCCACGAATCTCTCCGCACGGTATACCCGGACTCGATGGAGGGCCCGCACCAGAAGATTCTGCCCGTCGGTGAGGCGAACGCGAGTTTGGTGATCGCCGACGTCCAGGAAGACGATGTACGTCACCGTGTCATCGATCTGATGATGACGGCCTTCGACGTCACGACCGAGATTCCGCGGGCCGCGAAGCTGTTCGAGTTGGCGCACGACGAGTACGTCCTTGCGTTCGTTATCCATCACGTGTCCGCGGACGGTGCCTCCATGGCGCCACTCGTGCGTGACGTGATGGTGGCGTATGCGGCCCGCTCTGCCGGTGAGGCCCCGGGTTGGGCTCCGTTGCCGGTGCAGTACGCCGATTACGCGCTGTGGCAGCGCGAGACCCTCGGCAGCGAAGACGATCCGGATTCGATTGCCTCGCAGCAGGTGTCGTACTGGAAGACCGCACTGGCCGGGCTTCCGGATCAGCTGGACATGCCGTCGGATCGACGTCGACCAGCGCATCAGAGCTTCCGTGGCGATTCCGTTCGGTTCACCGTGGATGCAGAGCTCCACCGTGCGCTTCTGGAACTGTCACGTAGGCACCACACGACATTGTTCATGACGATGCACGCTGCATTCGCAGTATTGCTCGCCAGGTTGTCGAACGTATCCGACATTGCCGTGGGCACTCCGGTCGCAGGTCGAGGCGACAAAGCGTTGGACGACATGATCGGGATGTTCGTCAATACGTTGGTCTTCCGTAGTCGGGTGGATTCTTCGATGACGTTCGAGGAGTTGTTGGCGCAGACCCGGGAAACCGATCTGCAGGCGTTCGCGCATGCGGACGTGCCGTTCGAGCGGCTCGTGGAGGTGCTCAACCCGGTTCGGTCGACGGCCAGAAACCCGTTGTTCCAGGTCGGTCTGTCGTTCCAGAACATGACCCGAGCCAGCCTCGAACTCCCGGGGTTGACGCTTGCTCCGGTCGACGTCAATTCGCCGCTGGCCAAGACCGATCTCCAATTGACCATCTTCGACGGCACGACCGCGGACGGGCGCCCGGCAGAGATCAACGCGGAGTTCACGTTTGCGACGGATTTGTTCGATCGGTCGACGGTGGATGGTTTTGCGGAGCGTTTGGTGAGTGTGTTGCGTGCTGTGGTGGGTGATTCGTCTGTGGTGGTGGGTGATGTGGAGTTGGTGGGTGCGCAGGAGCGGGCGAGTTTGTTGGGGTTCAGTGATACCGAGCGGAGTGTGGGTTCGGGTTCGACGTTGGCGTCGTTGTTCGTTGATCGGGTGGTGGAGGTTCCGGGTGCGGTGGCGGTGGTGTTCGGGGGTGAGCGGTTGTCGTATGGGGAGTTCGGGGAGCGGGTGTTTCGTTTGGCTCGGTGGTTGATCGGTGAGGGTGTGGGTCCTGAGGTGTTGGTGGGGTTGGGTATGCGGCGTGGGGTGGATTTGTTGGTGGGGATGTATGCGGTGGTGGTTGCTGGTGGTGCGTATGTGCCTTTGGATCCGGATCTGCCGGCGGAGCGTAATGGGTTCATTGTGGAGGTGGCGTCTCCGGTGTTGGTGTTGGTTTCCGGTGGTGGGGATGTGGGTGTGTTTGCTGGTATGGGTGTTGGTGTGTCGGTGGTGGATGTGGGTTCGTTGGATGTGTCGGGGTTTTCGGGTGAGGTTGTCGGTGAGGGTGAGCGGTTGTCGGTGTTGAGGGGGTCGAATGCGGCGTATGTGATTTTCACGTCGGGGTCGACGGGTCGGCCGAAGGGTGTGGCGGTTGCGCATGAGGCTGTGGTGAATCAGTTGGTGTGGAAGAGGTCCGAGTTCGGGTTGGGTGTCGGTGATGTGGTGTTGCTCAAGACTGCGGCGACGTTCGATTTGTCGGTGTGGGAGTTCTGGTCGGCGTTGGTGTCGGGTGCGTCGGTGGTGGTGGCGTCGGTGGAGGGGCATCGGGATGCGGCGTATCTGCATGAGTTGATGGTGGCGGAGTCGGTGACGACGTTGCATGTGGTGCCGTCGACGTTGTCGGCGTTGTTGGCGGTGTCGGGTGGTGTGTTGTCGAGTTCGTTGGTGCGGGTGTTGGCGATCGGTGAGGCGTTGCCGGGTGCGACTGCGCAGTGGTTCCGTCGGGGTAATGCGGGTGCGTTGTTCAATTTGTATGGTCCGACGGAGGCTGCGGTGTCGGTGACGGTGCATGAGGTGGGGGCGGGTGATGTTGCGGGTGTGCCTATTGGTGTGCCGGAGTGGAATACGGGTGTGTTGGTGCTCGATGAGCGGTTGCATCCGGTGCCGGTGGGTGTGTCGGGTGAGTTGTATTTGGCGGGTGTGCAGTTGGCGCGTGGGTATGTGGGTCGGGTGGATTTGACGGCGGAGCGGTTTGTGGCGAATCCGTTTGTCGGTGTTGCGGGTGTGGGTGTGGGTTCTCGGTTGTATCGGACGGGTGATGTGGTGCGGTGGGGTGGTTCTGGTGAGTTGGAGTATGTGGGGCGTAGTGATTTTCAGGTGAAGGTGCGTGGTTTCCGGATCGAGTTGGGGGAGATCGAGTCGGCGTTGCGTGGTGTGGATGGGGTGGTCGATGTGGCGGTGGTTGCTCGGGTGGATGAGTTTGCGGGAGATCAGTTGGTGGCGTATGTGGTTGGTGGTGTGGGTGTGTCTTTGGATGTGGCTGAGGTGAAGGTGGCGTTGGGTGCGGTGGTGCCGTCGTACATGGTGCCGTCGGCGTTTGTGGTGTTGGATGCGTTGCCGTTGACGGTGAATGGGAAGTTGGATCGGGGGGCGTTGCCGGCTCCGGTGTTCGAGGCTGTGGTGTTTCGGGCTCCGTCGACTCCGGTGGAGGAGGCGGTGGCGCGGGTGTTTTCGGAGGTGTTGGGTGTTGATCGTGTGGGTGTCGATGATGATTTCTTTGCGTTGGGTGGTAATTCGTTGATTGCGACGCAGGTGGTGTCGCGGTTGGGTGTGGCGTTGGATGCGGTGGTGCCGGTGCGGTTGGTGTTCGAGGCGCCGTCGGTGGGTGGTTTGGCGGTTCGGGTGGAGCAGTCGGTGGGGTCGGGGGATCGGGTTGCGTTGGTGGCGCGGGAGCGTCCGGGTGTGGTGCCGTTGTCGTTGGCGCAGCAGCGGATGTGGTTCCTGAACCGATTCGATGTCGGTTCGGCGGCGTACAACGTGCCGGTCGCCATCAGGTTGTCGGGTGAATTGGATGTCGCTGCCGTAGAGGCTGCGGTGCGAGATGTCATTGCACGGCACGAGTCTCTCCGCACGATGTACCCCGAGACCGAGGACGGCCCGATCCAGTTCGTCGTCCCGGCGGAACGGGTCAAGCCCGACATCCTGGTCGTCGAGATCGATGCTTCGGACGTCGAGAGCCGGGTGCGTGCGCTGGCATCGACGACGTTCGATGTGACGACGGAGATACCGCTGCGGGTCCGGTTGTTCACCATCTCTTCGACGGAACACGTGCTTGCCCTCGTGGTGCACCATATCTCCGCTGATGGTTCCTCGATGGGTCCGTTGACGCGTGATGTGATGGTGGCGTATGCGGCCCGCTCTGCCGGTGAGGCCCCGGGTTGGGCTCCGTTGCGGGTGCAGTATGCCGATTACGCGTTGTGGCAGCGTGAGGTCCTCGGCAGCGAGGACGATCCGGATTCGATTGCCTCGCAGCAGGTGTCGTACTGGAAGACCGCACTGGCGGACCTTCCGGATCAGCTCGATCTGCCGATCGATCGTCCGCGTCCGGCGGTGCAGTCGTATGCAGGAGATCGAGCCGACTTCGCGGTCGATGCGGACCTGCATGCTCAACTCGTGCAGCTTGCGCGTCGGACCAACAGCACACTGTTCATGGTGGTGCATTCGGCGATGGCCGTGTTGTTCGCTCGATTGTCGGGTACCGATGACATTGCGATCGGCACTCCGTTCGCCGGGCGTAGCGACAAAGCGTTGGACGACATCATCGGAATGTTCGTCAATACGTTGGTCTTCCGTAGTCGGGTGGATTCTTCGATGACGTTCGAGGAGTTGTTGGCGCAGACTCGGGCGAGTGATCTGCAGGCGTTCGCGCATGCGGATATTCCGTTCGAGCGGCTCGTGGAAGTGCTCAACCCGGTTCGGTCGACCGCGCGGCATCCGTTGTTCCAGGTGGGCTTGTCTTTTCAGAATCTTGCGCAGAGTTCGCTGGAGTTGTCCGGGTTGTCGGTCAGCGGTCTGGACGCCGATACGGGGATTTCGCAGTTCGATCTGCATTTGATCGTGACGGATCGTTACGACGAGGGTGGTCGTCCTCTGGGTGTGGGTGGGTATTTCACGTTTGCGACGGATTTGTTCGATCGGTCGACGGTGGATGGTTTTGCGGAGCGTTTGGTGAGTGTGTTGCGTGCTGTGGTGGGTGATTCGTCTGTGGTGGTGGGTGATGTGGAGTTGGTGGGTGCGCAGGAGCGGGCGAGTTTGTTGGGGTTCAGTGATACCGAGCGGAGTGTGGGTTCGGGTTCGACGTTGGCGTCGTTGTTCGTTGATCGGGTGGTGGAGGTTCCGGGTGCGGTGGCGGTGGTGTTCGGGGGTGAGCGGTTGTCGTATGGGGAGTTCGGGGAGCGGGTGTTTCGTTTGGCTCGGTGGTTGATCGGTGAGGGTGTGGGTCCTGAGGTGTTGGTGGGGTTGGGTATGCGGCGTGGGGTGGATTTGTTGGTGGGGATGTATGCGGTGGTGGTTGCTGGTGGTGCGTATGTGCCTTTGGATCCGGATCTGCCGGCGGAGCGTAATGGGTTCATTGTGGAGGTGGCGTCTCCGGTGTTGGTGTTGGTTTCCGGTGGTGGGGATGTGGGTGTGTTTGCTGGTATGGGTGTTGGTGTGTCGGTGGTGGATGTGGGTTCGTTGGATGTGTCGGGGTTTTCGGGTGAGGTTGTCGGTGAGGGTGAGCGGTTGTCGGTGTTGAGGGGGTCGAATGCGGCGTATGTGATTTTCACGTCGGGGTCGACGGGTCGGCCGAAGGGTGTGGCGGTTGCGCATGAGGCTGTGGTGAATCAGTTGGTGTGGAAGAGGTCCGAGTTCGGGTTGGGTGTCGGTGATGTGGTGTTGCTCAAGACTGCGGCGACGTTCGATTTGTCGGTGTGGGAGTTCTGGTCGGCGTTGGTGTCGGGTGCGTCGGTGGTGGTGGCGTCGGTGGAGGGGCATCGGGATGCGGCGTATCTGCATGAGTTGATGGTGGCGGAGTCGGTGACGACGTTGCATGTGGTGCCGTCGACGTTGTCGGCGTTGTTGGCGGTGTCGGGTGGTGTGTTGTCGAGTTCGTTGGTGCGGGTGTTGGCGATCGGTGAGGCGTTGCCGGGTGCGACTGCGCAGTGGTTCCGTCGGGGTAATGCGGGTGCGTTGTTCAATTTGTATGGTCCGACGGAGGCTGCGGTGTCGGTGACGGTGCATGAGGTGGGGGCGGGTGATGTTGCGGGTGTGCCTATTGGTGTGCCGGAGTGGAATACGGGTGTGTTGGTGCTCGATGAGCGGTTGCATCCGGTGCCGGTGGGTGTGTCGGGTGAGTTGTATTTGGCGGGTGTGCAGTTGGCGCGTGGGTATGTGGGTCGGGTGGATTTGACGGCGGAGCGGTTTGTGGCGAATCCGTTTGTCGGTGTTGCGGGTGTGGGTGTGGGTTCTCGGTTGTATCGGACGGGTGATGTGGTGCGGTGGGGTGGTTCTGGTGAGTTGGAGTATGTGGGGCGTAGTGATTTTCAGGTGAAGGTGCGTGGTTTCCGGATCGAGTTGGGGGAGATCGAGTCGGCGTTGCGTGGTGTGGATGGGGTGGTCGATGTGGCGGTGGTTGCTCGGGTGGATGAGTTTGCGGGAGATCAGTTGGTGGCGTATGTGGTTGGTGGTGTGGGTGTGTCTTTGGATGTGGCTGAGGTGAAGGTGGCGTTGGGTGCGGTGGTGCCGTCGTACATGGTGCCGTCGGCGTTTGTGGTGTTGGATGCGTTGCCGTTGACGGTGAATGGGAAGTTGGATCGGGCGGCGTTGCCGGCTCCGGTGTTCGAGGCTGTGGTGTTTCGGGCTCCGTCGACTCCGGTGGAGGAGGCGGTGGCGCGGGTGTTTTCGGAGGTGCTGGGTGTTGATCGTGTGGGTGTCGATGATGATTTCTTTGCGTTGGGTGGTAATTCGTTGATTGCGACGCAGGTGGTGTCGCGGTTGGGTGTGGCGTTGGATGCGGTGGTGCCGGTGCGGTTGGTGTTCGAGGCGCCGTCGGTGGGTGGTTTGGCGGTTCGGGTGGAGCAGTCGGTGGGGTCGGGGGATCGGGTTGCGTTGGTGGCGCGGGAGCGTCCGGGTGTGGTGCCGTTGTCGTTGGCGCAGCAGCGGATGTGGTTCCTGAACCGATTCGATGCCGGTTCGGCGGTCAACAACATCCCGGTAGCAGTGCGGTTGTCAGGGGCACTCGACATCGGCGCCCTCAATGCGGCGGTGCGAGATGTTCTCGCTCGCCACGAGTCGTTGCGTACCGTGTATCCGGAAACCGATGGTATTGCGGCGCAAGTGATTCTCACTGTCTCGGCAGCGGCACCGACATTGGTACCGCAGCAGGTGGATCCGGCCGACATTTCTCGTCGTGTGGAGCAGGTCATTTCCGCTGGATTCGATGTCACCACCGAGTTGCCGATGCGAGGCGAGCTGTTTCAGGTCGGCCCGGATGAATATGTGCTCGTGCTGGTGGCACACCATATTTCGGCCGATGGCTGGTCGATGGGTCCGTTGACGCGTGATGTGATGGTGGCGTATTCGGCACGTTCTGCCGGTGAGGCCCCGGGTTGGGCTCCGTTGCCGGTGCAGTATGCCGATTACGCGCTGTGGCAGCGCGAGACCCTCGGCAGCGAGGACGATCCGGATTCGATTGCTGCCCAGCAGGTGTCGTACTGGAAAGGGGCATTGGCCGGATTGCCGGACGAGCTGAACCTGCCTACCGACCGATCGCGCCCATCGATTCGCACCTACGAGGGCGGGAAAGTCCCGTTCCGAATCGATGCCGAGCTACATCGTGCATTGCTCGACGTGGCTCGAACGACGGGCAGCACACTGTTCATGGTCGTGCACACCGCGATGGCGGTGTTCCTCGCCCGCATGTCCGGTACCGATGACATCGCCATCGGCGCGCCTATCGCAGGCCGTGGCCAGTCCGAACTGGACGACATGGTGGGTATGTTCGTCAACACCCTGGTGTTGCGTACGCATGTCGAGTCGGAGCGCTCGTTCGCTGAGATTCTCGCCCGAGCAAAAGAGGCGGATCTGCAGGCATTCGCGCATGCGGATATTCCGTTCGAGCGGCTCGTGGAAGTGCTCAACCCGGAACGGTCGACCACCCGTCATCCGTTGTTCCAAGTAGCGCTCTCGTTCGAAAATCTGCCCTCGACCGATCTTCAGTTGCCGAACCTGCATGTCAGTGGCGTCCCGTTCGAGGCAAACATCGCGAAGTTCGATCTGTCACTCACACTTCGCGAGCACGTCCTCGCTGGTGGCGACCTCGATGGCATCTCAGCCGAGTTCTCCTACGCCGCAGACATGTTCGACGAATCGACTGTGTCCGACTTCGCGGTCAGATTTGTCAGGTTGCTCGACGACGCGGTGGCGGATCTGTCGAAGCAGGTCGGTGATCTAGCGCTCCTGGGTGCAGGTGAGGCCGACGCTCTGACACATGCGCATGGCGGAGCCGTGGCCTCGCTATCGACTCTGCAGGAGATATTGACGGGGGGAGTCGCTCTCGACCCCGAGGCCGTGGCGGTCCGTATTTCGGGTCGGTCGGTGACCTATCGCGAACTGGACGAGACTTCCTCGCAGTTGGCGCGTGTGTTGATCGGTCGCGGAGTCGGACCGGATACCGTAGCTGCTCTTGCATTTTCGCGATCGTACGAAATGCTCCTGTGCGTCTGGGCGGTTGCCAAGGCCGGTGGCGCTCACCTGCCCGTCGACCCGAACTACCCGTCGGAGCGAATCGAACACATGCTGTCCGATTCGGCGGCGGTTGTACGCATCACAGCGTCGGCGCACGTCGATGCGTTGCCAGGTGAGAGCTGGATGTTGCTCGACGGCGACGAACTCCGAGAGGAGATAGCTGCGCACTCCGCCGATCCGATCACCGATAGGGACCGCATCGCGTCGCTGACGACCGATCACCCTGCCTACGTGATCTACACGTCGGGTTCGACAGGGCTGCCGAAGGGCGTCGTGGTCACTCATGCGAGTTTGCGTGGGGTGCTGGATTCGGCGATCGAGTTGTACGGTGTGAGCCCGGAGAGTCGATTCCTGCACATCTGTTCACCCAGCTTCGATCCTTCTGTCCTGGAATGGATGGTCACGTTCGCTGCTGGTGCGCGGTTGGTGATCGTCCCTGCGGACGTCATCGGTGGTCCCGATCTTGCCGAGATTTTGGTCTCGGAGAAGGTGACTCACTCGATCATCACGCCCGCGGTATTGGGCACGATGGATCCCGAGGGCATGGACAGTCTTCGGGTTCTCTCCGTCGGTGGCGACGTGACCACCTCCGAACTGCTCGCACGCTGGGCGCCGGGTCGGCGGTACTTCAACGGCTACGGTCCGACGGAGACCACGATCATTTCCTCGTTCGCCGAACTCGAACCGGGGCGTCCGGTCACCATCGGCGCACCGGTTCGGGGTACGTCGGCGCTGGTCCTGGACAGGCGACTGCGACCAGTCCCGGTCGGTGTCGCCGGCGAGCTCTATCTTGCGGGCGAAGGACTCGCTCGGGGGTACCACCAGCGGGGTTCCCTGACTGCAACCAGATTCGTCGCGGACCCATATTCGAATACGGGTGCGCGGATGTACCGCACCGGCGACCTCGTGAGATGGACCGGACCGGAGGTTCGGAAACTCGAGTTCGTCGGACGCTCGGACTTCCAGGTCAAGATTCGTGGTTTCCGCGTAGAACTGGGCGAGGTAGATGCGGCGCTCGCCGCTCACCCGTCGGTGGCGTTCTCTGCCACCCTCGGAAAGGATCTGCCCTCTGGTGCAACGGTTCTGGTGTCCTACGTGATGCCTGCCGTCGGTGCCTCGGTGGATCCGGTTGCAGTGACCGAGTTCGTGCGGCGGACGTTGCCTTCGCACATGGTGCCGTCGTCGATCGTCATTCTGGACGAGGTTCCGTTGACCCCGGTCGGCAAGCTCGACCGCCGCGCTCTTCCTGAACCGGTGTTCGAGGAGCAGGTGTACCGGGCTGCCGAAACCGATATCGAGGAGATCATCGCCGAGGTCTTCGCCGATGTGTTGCGTATGCCGAGGGTAGGAGTCGACGAGTCTTTCTTCGCGCTCGGTGGCGACAGCATCGTCTCGATTCAGCTCGTCTCGCGGGCCAAGGCTCGAGGTATCTCCTTCACTCCGCGTGATGTGTTCGAACGTAAGTCGGTTGCAGGTCTCGCCGAAGTGGCGGTCCGACTCGATGATTCGGATCGTGCCACGGTTCTGTCCGAACTGCCGGGTGGTGGCATCGGTCCGATGCCACTGACTCCGATCATGCGCAAGGTGACGGAAGCGGGCGGGCACTTGGACCGGTTCTCCCAGTCGGTGTCGGTCGGTCTGCCTGCAGAAATCGATCTGGCTCTTCTGACGGCCACCTTGACTGCGATCATCGATCACCACGACATGTTCAGGGCGGTATATGCGAACGGTGAAATGACCGTTCGGGAACATGGCAGCGTGGATGTGGGCGCGGCCATCGACATGGTTCGCGTGGACGCATCGATATCGGGTCCTGATCTCGAGGTTCTGGCCTCCGACAGACTGTCCGCCGCGATGGGGCGTCTGAATCCGGCCACGGGTGCGATGATCCAGTTCGTCTGGTTCGATTTCGACACCGGAACATCCACTGCAGGCAACACCGAAGCCGTCGAGGAAAGTCGGCGCGGTGTGCTGCTCATCGTGGCCCATCACTTCGTGGTGGACGGTGTCACGTGGCGCATCCTGCTCCCCGATCTCGCGGTCGCGTGGTCGCAACTCGCTGCAGGGCAGCAGGTGTCGCTGCCGGCCGTGGGCACCTCGATGCGACGGTGGTCGCATGGGCTGATCCAGGCAGCTGCAGCTCCGGCGCGACGTGAGGAGCTGCCGATCTGGAAGTCGTTGGCGAACTTCGACGACCCGCTGGTGGGTCGTCGGCCGTTCGACCCGACTCTCGATGTCGTACGGACCGTCGAGCGTGTCGAGGTAGAGATTTCCGCTGACACGACCGATGCGTTACTGACTCGCGTGCCGCGCCTCTACCGAGGTGGAGTCAATGACGGGTTGCTGGCAACCCTGGCATTGGCAGTGGCACGGTGGCGTCGAAATCGTGGGATCTACAGCACGAGTGCGCTGTTCGCACTCGAAGGCCATGGCCGCGAGGAAGCGGTCGTTCCAGGGGCCGACCTGTCGCGGACCATCGGGTGGTTCACCAGTGCTTACCCATTGGTGCTCGATCTGGACGGAATAGACATCGACGACGCGTTTGCCGGTGGTGCCACAGCCGGTGCGACTGTCAAGACGGTCAAGGAGCAAATTCACCGTGTGCCCGATCGCGGTATGGGGTATGGACTGCTGAAGTATCTCGACGCCGAGACTTCCGCAGAACTGGAATCGGTCCCGTCCGGTCAGATCAGCTTCAATTATCTGGGTCGGATTTCTTCGTCCGAGATTCCGGCCGAGCTGGCCGACTTCGGATGGGCTCCGACGGGCGCCCTCGGATCTTTGACCGCCTCGATGGACGAAGACATGCCCGCCAACTCGACCATCGATATCAACGCCATCGTCACCGACGGCCCGGATGGTCCGAGATTGGGTGCTACGTTCGCGTTCCCGAACGGGCTTGTGGACCGTGCGGATGTTTCCGAGTTGGCTGATCTGTGGACCGAGGCGATGGAAGCCCTGTCCGATCACAGCCGCACCGCGGAAGCAGGTGGGCTGACGCCATCGGACCTGACGTTGATCGAATCCACTCAGGACGAGATCGATTCGTGGGAGTCTGCCTACCGAAGCGTCGAAGACGTGTGGCCTCTGACTCCGCTTCAGTCCGGGCTGTTGTTCCACGCGATGATGACCGAAGCGACGGTGGACGTCTACACGATGCAGGCTGTACTGGACCTGTCCGGTGTCGTCGATACCGATCGTTTACGGGGTTCCGGGCAGGCGTTGCTCGATCGCCACAGCAATCTCCGAGCCGCGTTCGTCTCCGACAGTGACGGCCGACCGGTCCAGGTGGTTCTCGGCGATCTGGAACTGCCGTTCCACGAGATCGATCTGATGGATGTCGCCGAGGACTCTCGACGCGCGGAGGCCAAGCGGATCCTTGTTGCCGCTCAGGCCGAGCGCTTCGATATGTCCGCGCCACCGCTCATCAGGTTCACGCTCATCAAGGTCGCTGCGGATGCATGGCACCTGGGCATCACCAGTCACCACATCCTGCTCGACGGTTGGTCCATGCCGTTGCTCATGCAGGATCTGTTGATGCTGTACGCAGTCCGTGCCGACACGTCGGTGCTGCCTCGAGTGCGACCGTTCCGGAACTTCCTGTCTTGGCTCGACGGCCGTGACCGAGAAGATTCGCTCGATCGATGGGCGGCCGCTTTCCACGGGGTGTCGGAACCGACGCTGCTCACCGAAAGCGCACGCCCCTCGGGGGCGACACCGGGGATCGAGAAGATCGAGGTCTCGCTGTCCGAGGATCGCACTGCCGTGCTGTCCTCGATGGCCTCGAAGCTGGGTGTGACGGTCAACACTGTCGTGCAAGCGGCGTGGGGGATCCTTCTGGGGCGTCTCACCGGACGCGCAGATGTGGTCTTCGGAGCTACCGTGTCGGGCCGGCCTGCCGACCTTGCAGGCGTCGAGTCGATGGTCGGACTCTTCATCAATACGTTGCCGGTTCGTGTGGATGTCGGAGACGGGCACTCGCGGGCAGAGACTCTGGTGCGGTTGCAAGGACAGCAGGCGGATCTGCTCGATCACCACTACGTGGGTCTGACCGAGATTCAGCAGCGCATCGGTGTGGACAGATTGTTCGACACGCTCCTCGTGTTCGAGTCCTACCCCATCGACCGCGACGCGATCGCTGCGGCAAGTTCGGTCGATGGCCTTCAGATCACCGGTGTAGGTGTCGACGACGCCACGCATTACCCGTTGACGGTTCTGACGGTCGTCGAGGCAAGACTCGAGCTGACGTTCAAGTACCTGGACACGGTTCTCGACGCTCGGTACGTCACCGATCTGAGTCGGTGGTTCCTTCGAATTCTGGACGCGTTGATCGACGACCCCACTGCACCAGTTGGGACGATCGACCTTTTGGATGCGAACGAACGAGAGCAGGTCGTCATGGCCTCGACCGACCTGGATTCCGGCGCACAGGGTGCGCGTCGATCCGTCGGTTCGGATATGCAGGTGCTTCCGCAGGTCCTCGCGGAGATCGTCGAGGACGACCCGGAGGCACCCGCGATGGTCTCCGGTGAGGATGAGATCAGCTACCGAGCACTCGATGTCGCCTCGTCCACACTTGCTCGATCGTTGATCGATCGAGGCGTCGGACCCGGAATGTCGGTTGTCGTGCATCTTCCTCGTTCGACGACGGCGATCGAGGCATTGTGGGCAGTGGCAAAGACCGGTGCTGCGGTGATTCCTTCGCAGCCCGGATCGCACAGTTCGCTCCCCGAAGGCACCTTCGGTGTCACAGTCGAGCAGTACCGCGACACGGCACCGGCGGGTCCGACCTGGCTCATCGTCGATGATGCAGAATTCGCCCGAGAAACAGCGTCCCGACCGCGGCATCCGGTCTCGTACTCGGACCGATTGCAGTCTCTGTCCGGAGATCACACAGCTATCACGCTGTCCTCGGGTTCGCTCACTCAGTCGGAATTGATGCTTCGCATCGCCGATTACGCCGATCGATTCGAGCTCGGATACGACACCCGTAGCTTCCACTACGGATCGTTCGATTCCGACGCGTCCATCTTCGAGGCCTTTGCAGTGACCTCGAGAGGTGGTGCTCTCATCGTGGGTGAGCCCAACATCGACGTCGCCTCGGTGGCCGACCTGTTGTTCGACTCGTGGGCGACACACGCGTTCGTGCCGATCGAGGTACTCGAACAGTCGGGTCCGGAGGATCTCGACGACCTGGTAGTCGTGATCGTCACAGATGGGCCGGCGACGGGTGATGCAGTCGAGATATGGACGGACGGGCGGATCGTGACCCACATGTGACCCTCGACCTGCGCTGTGGGGCTCGCGAGGTAACGGAATGCGCCTGAAACGGGATAGATGTCCGAGGCGTGCGAACCCGGTCACGATCGGCTCGGATCGATCGTGTGGTGGTGAGCCGAGCTGGGCTGGCTAAACTTGCTCTGCGCGTTCCACCCTGGGACGGCCGTTCGACACTGGGCTGTCTGTTCAGCCACGCCTTGTCGGCGACCCGGGAGAGTCCGAGCCGAGACCATCGAATTTTTCGACAACGAAGGTGATCCGCATACATGACGTTCCGTACCCGGCCAGATCGAACACAGGGCTCGACGACATGAGTGCGAGTGAATCCCGCAGTCGGGTCGACGGTGCTACCAGTGGAAGCGGTCGCCGGTCACGAGGAGAACGTCCGAACCGTCGCCACGGTGTTCGAACCGAGCTACTTCCGCAGCTGCTGACGACCGCCGTCGAAACAGCAGGCGATTCGATTGCGCTGATGTCCTCGGGAACCTCGGTCAGCTACCGCGAGCTCGACGAACGGTCGTCGCAAGTGGCCAGAGCGCTCGTCGAACGAGGGGTCGGTCCCGGCGACCGAGTCGCGCTCGCCCTGCCGCGGTCCGTCGAATCGGTCCTCGCGGTGTGGGCAGTCGCCAAGACCGGAGCAGCATTCGTGCCGGTGGATCCGAATTATCCTTCCGATCGGACACAGCACATGGTCTCCGATTCGGGAGCCGTACTCGGTCTCACTCTCGAATCGTTCGCAGCAGGACTTCCCAGCGGTGTCGACTGGCTCGCGCTGGACGAGCCGAGCGTTGCGGCGGCCGTCGAGAGTTACCCAGCGCACCCGATCTCTTATGCGGATCGGGTGCGACCACTGCTCGAGTCGCATGCGGCCTACATCATCTACACGTCGGGATCGACAGGGCTGCCCAAGGGCGTCGTGGTGACCCATTGCGGTCTCGGACCGCTTGTGGCGGCGGAGCGAGCGCACTATGGTCTCTCGTCCGACTCTCGGATGCTGCACGTCTGTTCGCCCAGTTTCGACGTGTCGGTCCTGGAATTGCTGCTCGCGTTCACCTCCGGCGCCACGCTCGTGGTGGCTCCTCCGTCGATCGGTGGCGGCGAGGAATTGGCCGATCTGCTCCGTGAGACGCAGGTCACTCACGTACTCATCACCCCGGGAGCGCTGGGTTCGGTCGATCCGAACGGCCTTCCCGACCTCGAAGCGGTCGTCGTGGCCGGCGACACCTTCACCAGTGAACTGGTGACGAGATGGGTCGGCGCCGAACGAGGCGCGGGATTGCCACCGCGTCTGTTCTTCAACGGTTATGGACCTACCGAGGCGACCATCCTGGCGACAAGTACGGCGCCTCTTGTGGTGGGCGAAGCACCGGTCATCGGCACACCGATCCCAGGTGTCGGTGCATTCGTGCTCGACAACCGGCTCCGTCCCGTTCCGGCAGGCGTCAGTGGCGAGCTCTACCTAGCGGGTGCGCAGCTCGCCGAGGGATACAACAAGCGATCAGCATTGACTTCGGAACGATTCGTCGCCAATCCGTTCCCCGAAGCGACGGCAACCGGGCAGAATGCCTCGGGAACCGGCACCCGGCTGTATCGCACCGGAGATGTCGTCCGACGTGACCCCGACGGCATCATCCACTATCTTGGCCGTAGCGACTTTCAGGTCAAGATTCGTGGCTTCCGGATCGAGTTGGGTGAAGTCGACAGCACGCTCGCCACTCATCCTCATGTGCAGTTCGCTGTTACTGTCGGCCGCGAACTTCCTTCCGGTGAAACGGCATTGGTGTCGTATGTACAACCCACTGCTGGTGTGGACTTCGACACCGACGAGCTTGTCGAACACCTCGGCCGCACGTTGCCCGCACACATGATTCCGGCCCAGATCATCGAGCTGGATTCGGTTCCGCTCACTCCGGTCGGCAAGCTCGACCGGGCAGCATTGCCGGAGCCGGTCTTTGCCGGCAAGGAATTCGTGGCGCCGGTCACCGAGTTGGAGAAAACTGTCGCAGAGATCTTCGCCGAGGTGCTCGGAGTCGAGCGCGTCGGCAGAACCGACTCCTTCCTCGATCTGGGCGGAAACTCCCTCGTTGCAACCCGGTTGGTTGCGCGTCTCGGCGCGGCCCTGGACGTCAAAGTGCCGGTTCCGCTGCTGTTCGGAAATCCAGCTGTCGGTGACCTCGCTCGTGAGATCGAGTCGCGATCACTCGGTGATGCACATGCTGCTCTGGCTCCGCGCGACCGGACCGACCGTATTCCGCTCTCACTCGCCCAGCAGCGGATGTGGTTCCTGAACAGATTCGATACCGCATCCGCGGTGAACAACATCCCGGTTGCGATTCGGTTGTCCGGCCGGCTCGATACGAGTGCGTTGTTCCATTCCATCCGCGACCTGATCGAACGACACGAATCTCTTCGAACGTCGTACCCGGACCACGACGGCGTCGGTTTTCAGAGCATCGGTTCCGTGGACGACGTTCTTGCAGCGCTCACTCCGGTCATCGTCGATCCGGATGATGTCACCGCCGTTGTGATGGATACGGTGTCGAGCGGATTCGATGTCACAATCCAAGTGCCTCTTCGGGTGCGGCTGCTCCAGGTCTCGGCCGAAGAGCACATTCTGGTGTTCGTGGTGCATCACATCTCCGGCGACGGAGTTTCGATGGGGCCCCTTACTCGCGATGTGATGACGGCATATCACGCCCGAACTCAGAACACGGTGCCCGACTTCGCGCCGTTACCCGTTCAGTACGCGGACTACACCCTGTGGCAGCGCGACATCCTCGGATCCGAACTCGAGTCGGATTCGGTCATCTCCGATCAGATCGAGTACTGGACGAAGGCGTTGGCGGATCTTCCGACCGAGCTATCGCTGCCGTTCGATCGCCCCCGGCCTGCGGCCGCATCGAATCTCGGTGCCACACATACGTTCACAATCGATGCCGATACGCATCGGCAGATGCGGACTTTGGCGACGGCATCGGGCGCCAGCGTGTTCATGGTTGTTCACGCGGCACTCGCCGTGCTGCTGTCACGGCTTTCGGACTCCACCGACATCGTCGTGGGCACCCCGGTAGCGGGTCGCGGTGACGAGGCCCTCGACAACCTCATCGGCATGTTCGTCAATACGCTCGTGCTTCGTACCGATACCTCGCCGGACCTCAGTTTCCGTGAACTGCTGGACACCGCGCGTGGGGTGGATCTCGAAGCGTTCGCTCATGCCGATCTGCCGTTCGAGCGGCTGGTGGAGATTCTGGATCCAGAACGAAGTGCCGCACGCCACCCGATCTTTCAGGTCATGTTGACCTACCAGAACTTTGAACCGTCTCGGTTCTCTTTGCCGGACCTGACTGTGACGGGCGTGGACCTCGACGTCGCGATAGCCAAGTTCGATCTGCAATTGGCTATCACCGAAATGGCGTCGGGCGCTGGTGGTGAAGGCCCGCTGGCCGTCGAATTGACCTATGCGCGTGAGGTGTTCGACGAAGTAACGGCTGTCAGTTTTGCTCGCCGGTTGACCGCGATAGTCAGCGCTGTAGTCGCGGATGCCGATGTGGTGATCGGCGATATCGAGATCATGGACGAGGCCGAGCGTGCGGCGCTGAGCGCTGGGGGCACCGAACTCGTCGATGTCGGTGATGCAACGCTCGTGGCGCGCTTCGATGCTGCCGTACGCGCGAACCCGGGGGCGCCCGCCGTCACCAGTGGCGATGTCACCCTTACCTATGCGGAGCTGGACGGCAAAGCGAATCGGATTGCACGGGCATTGTCGGCGACCGGTGTGAAACCGGAAAGCCTGGTAGCTGTGGCGCTGCCGCGGTCGGCAGATCTGATCGCGGCGATTCTCGGGGTTCTGAAAGCCGGTGCGGGGTACCTCCCGATCGACACGAGCAACCCGCTCGATCGCATCTCGTACATTCTCGGGGATGCAGCCCCCGGTGCCGTGATCACGTCACAGGCGGAACTCGACTCGATCGGCGCGTTCGACTGTCCCATGGTCGACGTCGATTCCGCGTTGGTCACCGAACTCGACGGATCCGCACTTTCCGGTTCCGAGCTGCCGAGAAGTGCTTCCGCCGACAACGTCGCGTATGTCATCTACACATCCGGCTCGACTGGACTCCCGAAGGGTGTTGCAGTCACCCACCGAAACGTCACAACGCTGTTCGCGGCCGCGGCGCAGCGGTTCGAGTTCAGTAGCGAAGACGTATGGACCATGTTCCATTCCTACGCATTCGACTTCTCCGTCTGGGAAATCTGGGGACCGTTGCTGTCCGGTGGTCGGCTGGTGACAGTGGACTACTACACCTCTCGCTCGCCCGAGAAGTTCCTCGAACTGCTCGCACGCGAAAGCGTCACCGTACTGAATCAGACACCATCGGCATTCGCTCAGCTGGCCGAGGCAGAACGTTCGGTGGGGGACCGTGCACCGGCACTTTCCCTGCGTTACATAGTGTTCGGTGGTGAGGCGCTCGATTTGAGCTCGTTGGAGCGTTGGTATGCCCGTCATCCGAACGGTCCACAACTGGTCAACATGTACGGCATCACCGAGACCACCGTGCACGTGTCCTTCCTCGCTCTCTCGCGGGAGGCAGCGCACCGGGCAAGAGCAAGCGTGATCGGCGACGCGTTGCCAGGGTTGACCGTTCGCGTTCTCGATTCGCGGCTGGGCCTCGCGCCCGTCGGCGTGGCAGGCGAGCTGTACGTGAGTGGCGGACAACTTGCCCGCGGTTACCTCGGCAAGTCGGCACTCACCTCGACTCGGTTCGTGGCCGACCCGCTCGGACCGAGTGGAACGGTGATGTACCGGACCGGCGACCGAGGCCGCTGGAATACTGGTGGACAGCTCGAATATGCCGGGCGCAGTGATTCTCAGGTTCAGCTGCGCGGGTTCCGCATCGAACTCGGTGAAGTCGAATCGGCGTTGCTCCGAGATTCCGACGTCGCCCAGGCGGTGGCGATGGTTCGACGAGACCTGCGTCAGGGCGCCGACACCGAAGACCGTGCGGGTGAGTCTCTCGTCGCGTACGTCGTGCCCTCGGCTGGAGCGTCCATCGACATCAACCGATTGCGTTCTGTCGCAGCCCAATTCTTGACCGCTTACATGGTGCCGGATCTGATCGAAATGCTGGACGAATTGCCGTTGACGATCAATGGCAAGCTGGACCATCGGGCACTGCCGGTGCCGGTGTACGAATCGGGGTCACCCTTTCGTGCGCCGAGCACACCTGCCGAAAAGGCAGTCGCCGAAGTATTCGCAACAGTTCTTTCCCAGGAAGTGGTCGGGGTCGATGACTCCTTCTTCGAGCTCGGCGGCAATTCGCTCGACGCAACCCGCGTCATAGCCAGGCTGAATGCGGCACTCGACAGTGATGTGTCCGTTCGAGAGCTGTTCGAAGCTCCGACTGTGGCAGCTCTGGCGTCGTGCGCCAGTCGTCATCTCGGCGTAGGTGGCCGAAGGTCGCTGGTCGCTGCCGAACGTCCCGAGCGCATTCCGCTGTCGCTTGCCCAACAGCGGATGTGGTTCCTCAACCGCCTCGATCCAGGCTCGTCGGTGTACAACATTCCACTGGCGATTCGACTGTCGGGTGAACTCGATCTCGAGGCACTCGACAGTGCCATCCGCGATGTGATCGACAGGCATGAGAGCCTGCGAACGAGTTATCCGACCGATGCGGGCGGCCCGTTCCAGCAGATACGCGAAGTCGCCGATGTCGGACTCGACCTCGCACCGATTGCGTGTGCGAGCGAAACCGAACTGATCGATAAGGTTCGCGGCACCATCTCGCGTGGCTTCGACGTGTCCACCGACATACCGGTCAGGGCCGAACTGTTCGCGCTGACCGAAACCGATCATGTGCTTGCAGTATCGGTTCATCACATCTCGGCAGACGGGGTGTCCATGGCACCTCTCGCACGAGATGTGATGACGGCCTACGTCGCACGGATCTCCGGTTCGGCCCCTGCCTGGGCTCCGCTGACCGTGCAGTACGCGGACTATGCGCTGTGGCAGCACGACGTACTGGGTGACGCAGAACAGGCCGACTCGATCGCAGCCGGTCAACTCCGTTTCTGGACGGAACAGCTGCTCGGTGTCCCGGACGAACTGGATCTGTCCACGGACCGGCCGCGTCCGCCCCAACAGTCGATGCGCGGACGATCCTGGGCTACGTCGCTGACTCCGGAGTTGACCGATTCGCTGAACCGGGTCGCGCGCGCCAACAATGCATCGTTGTTCATGGTCGTGCACAGCGCGCTTGCAGTCCTGCTGGCTCGGATGAGCGGTGGACGCGACATCGTGATCGGCACTGCCGTCGCCGGCCGCGGTGACGCCGCGCTCGATGGGCTGGTCGGAATGTTCGTCAACACGCTCGCCCTGCGGGTGGACGTCGATCCCGCGGATCGATTCGATGACCTTCTCGACCGAGTCCGGAGCGTCGACCTCGGGGCTTTCGCCAATGCGGACGTCCCCTTCGAGCGGGTAGTCGACGCAGTGTCCCCGACCCGCTCGGTCGCCCGACACCCGATCTTCCAGGTGGTTCTGTCGCTACAGAATCAGGAGCAAGCCACACTCGAACTTCCAGGTTTGTCCATTTCGGTTCTCGACGGCGCCGAACTGGCGGCCAAGTTCGATCTTCAGGTCACGGTCGAGCGCGTCGGCGATCGGTTGCGGGTCGTGTTCACCTATGCGACGGATCTGTTCGACGAGGACTCGATTTCGCGCTTTGGAGAGCGTTTCACCCTGGTGCTCGACGCGATCGCCGGCAGCACCGAGGTGATCGTCGGGGACATAGATATCCAATCCGATACAGAGGCCGACCAAGGGCACGTGCTGACCGCCGCACCGTCGGTCGGCATCGCAGCAACCGTCGGTGTGGAAGGAACAACCCTCGCCCAGGTGTTGCGCACTGTGGTCGACGAAGACCCCGACGCGCCTGCCATCTCGATCGGCGATGTCGATATCACCTTCGGCGAGGTGGACGAGCGGTCGTCGCGGCTGGCACGTGAGCTGATCTCGCGGGGTGTCGGACCTGGGGATGCGGTCGTAGTCGCCATCCCGCGGTCGGTCGAGCAGGTTGTCACGCTCTGGGCTGTTGTCAAAAGCGGTGGTGCAGTCGCCGGCCCCGCATCGAGCAGCGCGGTCCTGGGCATCGCGGCGACGGTAGAGGCGGTCGAGGATTCGGTCGGCGAGTGGATCGTCCTGAGCGATGACTCGGTGATCAAGACCGTTGCCGAGCATTCTTCGCGGCCGGTGGCGTATTCGGAACGAGTGCGGCTTCTTCGCCCAGAGGATCCGTTTGCCTTCTTCGAAGGAGTCGACCCACCTCTGTCCCACGGCGATGTCGTCACGATCGCAGAGTCGCTTCGAGGCCTCCTCGGGGTGACCTTCGAATCGCGTACCTACGGAACCGCGCGGTTCGGCACCAGCTGGTCTCTGCTGGAATGGGCACTCGCGGCGTCAGCAGGCTCCGCAATGGTCGTGTCTGCGCCTGGTGAGTCCGAGGGTCCCGAGTCGGTGATCGTCGAACAGTGGGTGACCCACGCGTTCGTCTCTCGTGCTCAGGGTGCGGCCTTGGAAGCGAGCATCGAGGCGGAAGACCTCGTGTCCGTCGTGCTCACCGAGAACCCGGTCCACACGAAGCTTCCGGCGACCGACTCCGCTGCGGGTTGGACGATCTTCGGCTGACGGTCCAGTCGTTGTGCACGAGTGGACCGTCGCTGTGTGTGAAGTCTCGGTGAAAACCTGCACTTGACTTGCTTGTCGCACGTTTTTCGCGTGTTCATCTCTATCTCGGTTCTATTTCGGCCGAGAAAGTAGTGCAATACGGTAATAAAAGGCATCGGCATAGTCAGTGGCTTTGATAACCAAAATGATACGGGCTTCGGTGCCTGCTCGGAGCGCATCTCGAGGCCCGTTGGAATCCGGTGTCCCTGTTCGCGCTTGGCGTGAGTGATTGCAGATCGGTCGGCGCTTGGTAGCCTTCGGAGTAGATTCTGGACGTGCAAAACCGACTTTTCATTTTGATTGGTGCGTAATTTTCCGTTATAACAGCGCAATCACGAAACAATCTCGATACTGAGTCAGTCCATATCCCGACCGATTGCGAGGTACTGCCCACCGATGAATGCGACAAACCCGAACTCGGGCGACATCAAATCCGACGTCACCCCTGATCTGTCGGCCGCTGGGCCGGCGAGATCTGGTCGATCCAGCGGGCGTGACAAGGGCAGGCGTAATCCTCGCACTCGTCGGGCGCGCGTTGCTCTGCTGCCGGATTTGTTGGCGGCGGCGGTGGAGCGGAGTCCTGATTCGTCTGCGTTGGTGTGTGGGTCTGCTGATGTGTCGTATCGGGTGTTGGATTCGTTGTCTTCGCGGTTGGCTCGGGTGTTGGTGGGTTCGGGTGTGGTGGTGGATGGGTTTGTGGGGGTGGCGTTGCCGCGGTCGGTGGATTCGGTGGTGTCGGTGTGGGGTGTGGCGAAGTCCGGTGGTGCTGTGGTGCCGTTCGATCCGGGGTATCCGGTGGAGCGGTTGGAGCGGATGGTGGTGGATTCGGGTGTGCGGGTGGGTGTGACGGTGCGGGAGTTCGTGGGGTTGTTGCCGTCGAGTGTGGAGTGGATCGTGTTGGATGATCCGGCGGTGGAGGCGGTGTTGGCGTCGGTGTCGGATGAGCCGGTGTCGGCGGTGGATCGGGTGGGTCGTTTGCGGGCGGAGTCGGCGGCGTATGTGGTGTATACGTCGGGGTCTACGGGTGTGCCGAAGGGTGTGGTGGTGACGCAGGCGGGGTTGGCGAATTTTGCGGTGGAGCAGCGTGATCGGTATGGGTTGACGGGGGAGTCTCGGACGTTGCATTTTGCGTCGCCGAGTTTCGATGCGTCGATGTTGGAGTTGTTGTTGGCGGTGGGTGCGTCGTCGACGATGGTGGTGGCGGGGGCGTCGGTGTTCGGTGGGGTGGAGTTGTGGGAGTTGTTGGTTTCGGAGCGGGTGTCGCATGCGTTTGTGACTCCGGCTGCGTTGGCGTCGGTGGATCCGGTGGGGTTGGTCGATCTTCGGGTTGTGGTGGTCGGTGGTGAGGCGTGGTCGTCTGAGTTGTTGGGTCGGTGGGCGGTCGAGCGTGGTGTCGGTGGTGGTGTTCGTGAGTTTTTCAATGGGTATGGTCCGACGGAGACGACGATCATGTCCAATATTTCGGGTGCGTTGGTGGCGGGGGATGTGGTGTCGATCGGTGCTCCGATCCGAGGGATGTCTGCCGCTGTACTCGATGATCGGCTACGTCCCGTGCTCGGCGGCGCGAAGGGTGAGTTGTACCTCTGGGGCCCCGGTGTGGCTCGGGGCTACCACAATCGCACGGGGCTCACGGCAGGACGATTCGTCGCCAATCCTCTGGTCGAGGACGGCACGCGGATGTATCGCACGGGCGATGTCGTTCGACGCCTGCCCGACTCGCACGACATCGAGTATGTGGGGCGCAGTGATTTTCAGGTGAAGGTGC
Source organism: Rhodococcus sp. PAMC28707 (assembly GCF_004795915.1). Lineage (NCBI taxonomy): Bacteria > Bacillati > Actinomycetota > Actinomycetes > Mycobacteriales > Nocardiaceae > Rhodococcus > Rhodococcus sp. PAMC28707. Next base: position 924,921 of record NZ_CP039253.1, on the reverse strand, counting down.
GTGGTTTCCGGATCGAGTTGGGTGAGATCGATGCTGTGGTGACCTCGTATCCGGGGGTCGAGTTCGCGGTGACGGTTGCGCGTTCGGGGGAGCAGGGTGTGGCGGGTGCGACGGTGTTGGTGTCGTATGTGTTGCCTGCTGCGGGTTCTGATCTGGATGTGTTGGAGATTCGGGGGTGGGTGAAGGAGCGGTTGCCGCGTCACATGGTGCCCTCGCAGGTGGTTGTTCTCGATGAGTTGCCGTTGACTCCGGTGGGTAAGTTGGATCGTGCTGCTTTGCCGGAGCCTGCGGTTGTGGTGCGTCGGTTCCGGGGGCCGGTGTCGGAGTCGGAGCGGGTGGTGGCGGGTGTGTTCGAGGATGTGCTCGAGGTGGATCGGGTGGGGCTCGATGACGATTTCTTCGAGTTGGGTGGCAACTCACTCATCGCAACGCAGGTTGCGTCGCGATTGAGTTCGGCGCTCGGGCGCGCGGTGTCGGTCCGAACTCTGTTCGAGAGTTCGACCGTGGGATCACTCGCTGTATCGGTGGAAGATGCTTCGGAGATCGTCCAGCGGCAACCGCTGACGATGTCCGAACGCCCTGCTCGAATTCCGTTGTCCCTCGCCCAGCAACGGTATTGGTTCCTCAATCAGTTCGATACCTCGTCGGTCGTGGACAACATCCCGATCGCGGTACGGTTGTCGGGAGCTCTCGATGTCGCGGCACTTCAGGCTGCCGTCGCAGACGTCGTCGACCGGCACGAGGCGCTTCGGACCTTCTACCCGAACGAATCGTTCGGTCCTTCGCAGTCGGTACTGCCCGCGGCGAGCGCCGTTCCCGACCTGACGCCGGTCCCGGTGAGATCCGAGGACGTCCCTTCTCGTGTGCGCGAGGCAGTGACGAGGCAATTCGACGTCACCGAGGCGCCACCGGTATTTGTCAGGCTGTATGCCGTCGACCAGGCGAGCGGGGAGTGCAACGGCGAGTACGTGCTGGTGATCGTCGTACATCACATCAGTGCCGACGGATCCTCTCTCCCCGTGCTCGTGCGAGACGTCATGCTGGCATATTCGGCCCGCACCGCCGGCCTTGCTCCGCCGTGGTCCCCGTTGCCGGTGCACTACGCCGACTTCGCGCTGTGGCAGCGCGAAGTGCTCGGCGACGAGTCCGACCCCGACTCGATGCTCAGTACACAGATCGCATACTGGCAGGAGCATTTACGCGGAGTGGCTCCCGTGATGGACCTGCCTACCGATCGGCGCCGACCCGAACAGCAGTCGTTTGCCGGCGCGGCAGTGCGTACGACCCTCACCGACGAGGTGCACCGAACGCTCGTGAGTGTCGCGCATGCGCACGACGCTTCACTGTTCATGGTCGTCCACACGGCTTTGGCAGCATTCCTGAGTCGGATGAGCAACTCCGGCGACGTCGTCGTGGGTACTCCCATTGCAGGTCGTGTCGATCAAGCGCTGGACGGACTCATCGGGATGTTCGTCAACACCCTCGTGCTCCGGACTCAGGTCGACTCGAGTGCCAGTTTCGTGGAGGCGCTCGCCGACGTACGGGAAGTGGATCTCGCGGCATTCGCGCATTCGGATGTGCCCTTCGAGCGCGTCGTCGAAGCCATCAATCCACCACGATCCTCCGAATACAGCCCACTCTTTCAGGTCGGCTTCTCGTTTCAGAACATCGCACAGGAGTCGCTCGAGCTTCCGGATCTGGCCGTTCGGCCGGTCGAATTCGAATCGAACGTTGCCAAGTCCGATCTGCACTTCACTGTCACCGAAAATCCGGCACGCAGTGGCGATTCTGTGTTCGGTATCGAACTGGCATATGCCACAGATCTTTTCGACGAGAGTACGGCGCAATCGATGCTCGATCGATTCGTACGCGTCCTCGACGCCGTGGCCGCAAATCCCCTGGTGCTGATCGGCGACATCGCACTGATGACCGAGCCCGAACGTCGATCGATGGTGTTCTCCGCTGATCGGACGGCGTATCTGGTGGGTGAGTCGACGTTGATGTCGATGTTCGAGGAGAGAGTAGCCGAAACCCCGGACGCCGAAGCTGTTGTTGCCGAAGGGCAACGATTGACGTTCCGGCAGTTCGACTCGCGGGTCAACGCGACAGCGCGATACCTGATCGAACTAGGGATCGGACCGGAGTCCGTTGTGGCACTGTCTATTCCGCGAGGTGTCGAGCTGTTGGTAGCGATGTATGCGGTAGTCAAGACCGGTGCCGCCTACGTTCCTCTCGATAGTGAGCATCCGGCCGATCGCAATGCCTACATTGTCGATACCGTCACGCCTGCGCTTCTCGTCACCGGTCCGGGTGACAGCGGGGACTGGCAGAGTACGGCGCCGACGGTGTCGGTGGACGAGATCGACTCCTCCGAGTACTCCGGCGGCCCCGTCGGTGACTCCGAGCGGACCGGGCCGGTGCGACCGGACAACACGGCTTACGTTATTTTCACCTCGGGGTCGACCGGAAAGCCCAAGGGAGTGGCGGTCTCCCACCGAGCGATCGTCAATCAGTTGCAATGGCTGCGTGCCAGCTTCCATACCGGTCCCGACGATGTGGTGCTGATACACACGGCGGTGACGTTCGATCTGTCCGTGTGGGAATACTGGGGTGCGCTCGCTGCAGGAAGCGCGGTGGTCATCGCTGCGCCTCGATCACATCCGGATCCTGCTTATCTCCTCGGCTTGATGCGTTCGGAGAATGTGACGACCCTCGGCGTGGTGCCGGCGATGCTGAACACACTTCTGATGCAGGCCGAAGGTGTACTGCCCCACTCCATCGAGCGCGTTTACGCCATCGGGGAGGAACTCGCCGCAGGGCTCGCCCAATGGTTCCGCCGAGGCAACGAGGGGAAGCTCGTCAATCTCTACGGACCGACCGAAGCCGCGGTGTCGGTGACCTGTCACGAGGTGGTGCCGGAAGATGTCGGCGGCGTGCCGATCGGCCGTCCGGTGTGGAACACCGGCACTCTCGTCCTGGATTCCCGAATGAACCTCGTTCCGGCCGGGGTCGGCGGAGATCTGTACCTCACCGGGGTCCAATTGGCGCGCGGCTACACCTCACGAACGGCACTGACCGCGGAGCGTTTCGTTGCCGATCCGTTCGGACCGAACGGGTCTCGAATGTACCGAACCGGTGATCTCGCCCGATGGAATCGCGATGGTGAGCTCGAGTACCTCGGTCGATCGGACGAGCAGGTGAAGGTGCACGGCTACCGCATCGAGCTGGGCGAGATCGAATCGGTTCTTCGCACTCACCCGGACGTGACCGACGCCGCCGTCGTCGCACGTGAGGACGGAAACTCGGGTCACCGGCTGGTGGCATACGTCGTTGAGCGTCCAGATCGGTCGATCGATCGAGATTCGCTGCAGGCGCTGGCAGCCGAAGAGTTGCCGTCGTACATGAAGCCCGCAGCCATTGTGGTTCTCGATCGACTTCCGTTGAATCCGAGCGGCAAGGTGGATCGTCGGGCCCTTCCCGATCCCGTATTCGACAAGGTGCACTACAAGGCACCGAGCAGTGAGACCGAAGCTCTGGTTGCACGGGTGTTCGCCGATACTCTGGGCACCGAGGACGTCGGCGTGGACGACGACTTCTTCGATCTCGGTGGCAACTCGATGGTGGCCGTCCGAATGGTGGGCGCGCTGAGTTCGGCGGTCGGTCGCGATGTACCTCTTCCCTGGGTTTTCGGAAGTTCGACACCCGCAGAGCTGGCCGCACGCATCGACCGCGAACCGGCGACGTCGAGTGCTGGAGGCGTTACCGGTGGACCACTCGACATTCTCGTCACACTCCGTGAGGGAAGCGCGGACCACGCGCTCTTCTGTTTCCATCCGATCACCGGTACCGCGTGGGCGTTCGCAGGATTGGCACCGCATCTCGATGCCGATCGGCCGGTCTTTGGTCTGCAATCTCCCGCGCTGTCCGGTGCCGCACTCCCGACCTCGATCGAGGACTGGGCCGAGCTGTACGTGCACGAGATTCGCGCCGTTCAGCCGGTCGGGCCCTACCACCTGCTCGGATGGTCGATGGGTGGTGTGATCGCGCACGCAGTTGCGGTTCGGCTTCGTACTCTGGGGGAGAGCGTCGAGACGCTCGCCGTGATGGATGCGACCCTCGGTACGGCCGAGGGTCGTACGACGGCGATGCCGACAATGGTCGATCTCGTCGGTGAGTTCGGTGGCGATACAGACCGCGATGTCTCCGATTTCGACGTACAGGACGCAGTCGATCTGGTTGCGACCCTGCCGCCGCCTTTCGACTCGTTGACCAGAGAACGGATCGAGATCATTTTCGACGGGATTCGGCACTCCGCCGGACTCCTGGAGGAGTATCGACCGAGGAGGTTCGACGGGGATCTGCTGTACTTCACCGCCGAGCTCGACGACCCCTCGGGCGAGTCGGGCGCGTCTACCTGGAAATCGGCTGTCGACCCCGAACGCACGGTCAACTATCCAGTGGAGACGACACACTGGAAGATGGCCTCGCCCGCATCGTTGGGATTGATCGGACCGATTCTGAACAAGTGGATCCTCGGCGGTCGCTGATCGAACAGGTGACGTTATCCACGACCTCGTGGAGACAGCACGCACCTCGGCGAATCATCCGAGTGAATGATTTACCCGGCCATAACGGTCCTCGCGCCCGGTACGACCCTCGGTAACATCTGCCTGCCGTGAACGATGGGGTATACATGGACGACAATTTGTCGTTATATACCTGTTCGAGGCGACTGCAGGAACTCGGTCTTTTCGAGTACTCGGCCTGTCCTCGGATCGAGATCAAAGGGTGAGTCTTGTTCAAGTCTGAGTTGTCGGTTTCCGTGCACGTCGAAGTCGAGCTTCGATGAGTGGCGACGGCCAGAACAGCTCGGCCAGTACTACCGCTCCAGGAACATCCCGCGCGACGGCACGACCACGGCGAACTCCGCGCGTCCGACGACCGCGCATCCCACTTCTGCCCGACATCTTGCTCGCTGCGGTCGAGTCCGATCCATCAGCTTCGGCACTGTCTTTCGAAGGAACAGACCTCTCGTATGCCGAAGTGGACGCGTGGTCGAGCCGACTGGCACGTTCTCTGATCGGGCGCGGCCTCGGCGCCGACGACGTCGTTGCAGTTGCGATGACGAGGTCGGCATCGTCCGTTCGATCCGTGTGGGGTATCGCCAAATCGGGCGCCACCTTCCTGCCCGTGGATCCGAACTATCCTGCTGATCGCATCGAACACATGCTGACCGATTCGGGCGCTCGCTTCGGTGTGACCGTGTCCGAATTCGTCGATGCTCTGCCAACGACGGTGGATTGGCTTGTCCTCGACGACCAGGCTTCCGTGGTCGAGTTGGCCGGCAACGACGACTCGCCAGTGATGGCAGCCGACCGCGTGCGGCCACTGCACGCGAGACATGGCTGCTACATGATCTACACCTCGGGCTCGACCGGAGTACCGAAGGGGGTGGTCGTGACCCATGCGGGCCTGAGCGATCTCGCCGTCGAGTTGCGCGAACTGTATTCCCTCACGAGCGCGTCGCGAACCCTGCACTTCGCCTCACCCAGTTTCGACGCATCGGTATTCGAACTGCTCATGGCAGTGACCGCATCGTCGACGATGGTTGTCGCGCCTCCTTCGGTGTACGGAGGAATGGAGCTTGCCGAGCTGCTGCGAGAGGAGCGAGTAACTCACGCGGTCATCACGCCCGCAGCCCTGGCGTCGGTCGATCCTGCAGGCTTGGTCGATCTCGAGATGGTTCTCTCGGCGGGTGAGGCGTGTCCGCCGGAACTCGTGAGCAAGTGGGCCGTGGATCGGCCGGCCGGCCGGCGAAGGTTCTTCAACGGCTACGGTCCGACCGAAGCCACAATCATGGCCACGTGCAGCAGTGCATTGGACCCAGGTGCGACAGTGTCGATCGGTGGCCCCATCCGTGGAATGTCGGCGGCTGTTCTCGACGACCGGTTACGACCGGCGATTGCAGGTTCCAAGGGTGAGCTGTATCTGTGGGGTGCAGCACTCGCCCGCGGTTACCACGGCAAGGAAGCGCTGACAGCCGACCGCTTCGTCGCAAACCCGTTCGCAACCGATGGTTCGCGGATGTATCGCACCGGAGACATCGTCAGATGGCGTCACTCTTCCAACGTCCTCGAATACTCCGGACGCAGTGACTTTCAGGTCAAGATCCGCGGATTCCGTATCGAACTCGGGGAGATCGATTCTGCACTGACGGCACACAGCGGAGTCGATTTCGCGGTAACCGTGGCACGCGAGGGCGTCGGCGGTGCAGCAGGCGCAGGAACAGAGTCCGGCGGCGGTGCGGGTTCGGCGATGCTCGTGTCCTACGTCCTCGCGGTAGAGGGAGTGGCGTTGAGCACGGCGGACCTGACGCAGTTCGTCGCCGACAAACTCCCGCGGCATATGGTCCCGAAGGCGATAGTGTTGATCGACGAGCTTCCGCTGACACCGGTGGGCAAGCTGGACCGAGCTGCATTGCCGGACCCGGTTCTCCTCGCACGCGAGTTCCGCGCACCCGAGAGTCCGACACAACGCGTAGTAGCCGGCGTCTTCTCCGAGTTGCTGGACCTACCCCGTGTCGGTCTGGACGACGACTTCTTCGAGCTCGGTGGAAACTCGCTGATCGCGACCCAAGTTGTCGCGCGTATCGGCGCGGCTCTCGACACCAACGTCTCGGTTCGCTCGCTGTTCGACCATTCGTCGGTAGTTCGCTTCGCCGAATCGGTCGATGCGCAGAACAATGTCGGACACCGAATCCCCTTGACCGCACGCTCACGACCGGAGCCCATCCCTCTCTCACTTGCGCAACGGCGAATGTGGTTCATGAACCGGTTGGAGCCGGAATCGGCGATCAACAACCTCCCCCTCGCGGTGAGATTGACGGGCGAGCTGAACGCGGCGGCCATGTCGCAGGCGGTGTTCGACGTCGTGGACCGACACGAGACACTGCGAACGTACTACCCAGAGAACAACGGTGACGGCCATCAGGTCGTACTCGATGCCGAGGATGTAGCTCCCCGTCTCATGCCTGTTCCTGTGGCAGACTCCGAGATCGTCGGTGTACTGCAGGCCATGACCCTGTCTCCGTTCGACCTCACCACCGAAGTTCCCTTGCGTGCGCGGTTGCTGGAAATCGGCCACGGGGATTACGTGCTAGCGCTCGTCACCCATCACATCACCGCCGACGGTGCGTCGTTGGCTCCGCTGACACGAGACCTGATGACGGCGTACGTCTCTCGTGCTGCAGGCATCGAACCCGCGTGGGTGCCGCTGCCGGTTCAGTACGTGGACTACACGCTGTGGCAGCACGAAGTCCTCGGGGCCTCCGACGATCCGGCGTCGCAGATCGCCGTACAAGAGTCGTTCTGGAAGTCCGAGCTGGAAGGAATCCCGTCACAGCTGGACCTACCGACCGACCGACCGCGCCCGTCGGTGCAATCCAGCGCAGGTGGCACCGTAGATTTCGAGATTTCCGGTACCACTCATCGAGCACTTCTCGAACTTGCCAAGTCCAAGAACGCCACGTTCTTCATGGTTGCCCACGCGGCGCTGGCTGTTCTGCTTGCTCGGTTGTCCAACGTCGACGACGTCGTCATCGGGGCGCCGATCGCGGGTCGCGGGGACGAGCAACTCGACGATCTCGTCGGAATGTTCGTCAACACCCTTCCGCTGCGAACTCGATTGGATCCGACCGAGTCCTTCGTGGATCTATTGGGGCGGGTGCAGGAGTCGGATCTGCAAGCATTCGGCCACGACGCGGTTCCTTTCGAACGGCTCGTGGAGGTGCTCGACCCTGAGCGCTCGCCTTCCCGACATCCGATCTTCCAGGTCGCGATCTTCCTGCAGAACATGGCACAAGAAGGTCTTGAACTTCCGTCCCTCGCGGTCACCCCGGTGCCCGTGAACGGCGCCTTGGCGAAATTCGATCTGCAGTTCACTCTCGCCGGTGCCGATACCAGGCACGGTGAAGTCGGTCCTATCGCTGCCCAGATCACCTACGCCACAGCGCTTTTCGACAAGAACACGATACAGTCCCTTGCTCGTCGGTACGGTCGGATTCTGGACTCCATCGCAACCGATCCGGTCGAACTGGTCGGTGAACTCGATCTCCTCGGCGACGCTGAACGCCGAATGTTGCTGCGCGACTGGAACGACACCCACCATGAACTCACCGGCGAGTCGAACTTGCTGTCGGAGTTCGACGATCGGGTAGTCAGCCACCCAGGCCAAGTTGCGGTCATCTTCGAAGGTCGATCCCTGACCTACCGGGAGTTCGACAGTCGTGTCGATTCGCTGGCACGAGCGCTGATCGCTCGCGGAATCGGACCCGAGGCGCGCGTGGCTGTCGCGATCCGGCGATCGCTGGATCTGGTCGTCGGTATCTACGCTGTACTGCGCGCCGGGGCAGCGTTCGTTCCGGTCGATCCGGACCACCCCGAAAGTCGCGTTCGGTACATCGTGAAGGCGGCCGGTCCCGCCTGTGTGCTCGTGTCCGGCGACCACGATCGTGAACTCTTCGGCGATGTCGCGATCCTCGACGTCACCGAAGGCGACATTTTTTCCGGAGAGCACAGCGCGACTGTCACCGACTCGGACCGCGTCGCCACATCGACGCCCGACAACACTGCCTATGTCATTTTCACCTCGGGATCGACCGGCAAGCCCAAGGGTGTTGCCGTCTCGCACCGTGCCGTCGTCAACCAAATGGCATGGATGCGAGCGGAATACGGCCTCACCGAGGCGGATGTGTACCTGCAGAAGACCGCAACCACATTCGACGTGTCGCTATGGGGATTCTTCCTCCCCCTCCAGGTAGGTGCGTCGCTCGTGCTCGCGACCCCGGACGGACACCGCGACCCCGCATACATCGCAGATACCATCGCGGAGCATTCCGTCACGCTCACCGACTTCGTGCCCTCCATGCTGACAACGTTCACGGCACATGCCTCGGTACTTTCTTGCAGGAGCCTCAGACACGTCTTCGTCATCGGCGAGGCATTCCCGCTCGAAACTGCGAACGCATTCCGTGCGATCTCCTCGGCCGGTCTACACAACTTGTACGGCCCGACCGAGGCTGCAGTATCGGTGACGTACTGGGAGTCGACCACGTCCGACATCGGCACCGTTCCTATCGGCCGACCCGAGTGGAACACGGCAGCACTCGTTCTCGACTCCCGGTTGCGCATCGTTCCGGCGGGCACGGCAGGCGAACTGTATCTCTCCGGAGTTCAACTGGCCCGTGGGTACCTAGGTCGACCCGATCTGACATTCGACCGATTCGTCGCAGACCCAACCGGAACTCCGGGGACGCGTATGTATCGGACGGGGGACCTTGCTCGGTGGCGCCTGAGCAAGAATGGTGAGCCGGGAATTTTGGAATACATCGGACGCACCGACTTCCAGGTGAAATTTCGCGGCCAAAGAATAGAACTCGGCGAAATCGAAACGGCACTGCTCGCGCATCCCGCCATCAACCAAGCCGTCGTACTCGTCGCCACCGTGGCCTCGAGCGATCACCTCGTCGCACACGTCGTTCCGAGACCGGGTATGTCGGTGGACATCGTCGAGGTTCGGAGCGATCTCGGCAGACTCCTCCCCACCTACATGATCCCGGCGGCAGTCGTCGTCCTGGATGCGTTCCCGCTGAACTCGAGTGGAAAACTCGACCGGAGGGCGCTTCCCGCGCCCACCTTCGAGACTCGGGAATTTCGGGCGCCGACCACGCCGGTCGAAGAGATCGTCGCCTCGACCTTCGCGGAAGTACTCCGTATCGATCGTGTCGGGCTCGACGACGACTTCTTCAGCCTCGGTGGCAACTCACTGATCGCTACCCGGGTAGTTGCCAGACTCGGCGAGGCTCTCGACTCCCGAGTGCCGGTGCGATCGCTGTTCGAGGCGTCGGGGGTCGAGACACTGGCTGCACGCTTGGAAAGTTCGGTCGGTAGCGGCGCCCGCGCCCAGCTCGCACGACAGGTGCGGCCTGAACGCATTCCATTGTCGCTTGCGCAGCAACGCATGTGGTTTCTCAATCAGCTCGACTCCTCCTCTGCCGCCTACAATTTGCCGGTTGCCATTCGGCTACGAGGCGATCTCGATGTGATGGCGTTGTGCATGGCCCTCGAAGATGTGGTCGATCGCCATGAAGCGCTGCGCACCGTCTATCCGTCGATAGACGGACACCCGTACCAGAACATTCTTTCGGGTGCAGACTCGACCGTAGGACTCGCGCCGGAGACCGTGTCGGAATCCGACCTCGGTGACCGCTTGATCGGGCTCTTCGGACGAGGTTTCGACGTGTCGATCGAGATACCGCTCCGCGCAAAACTTTTCGTGGTAGGTGAAGGCGACCACGTACTCGCTGTGGTGGTTCACCACATCAGTTCCGATGGATACTCGATGGGGCCACTCGCCCGCGACGTGATGTCCGCTTATGTTGCGCGAGCATCAGGGGAGTCACCGAACTGGGCACCGCTTGCGGTTCAGTATGCCGACTATGCGCTGTGGCAGCGTGCGTCATTGGGGACAGAGACAGATCCCGGGTCCCTCGCCGAAGTCCAACTGTCGTACTGGGCCGAAAAGCTTTCCGGCATCGCGACCGAAATCGAATTGCCGAAGGATCGGGCACGCCCGACAGTGGCAAGCAATACCGGTCGGACCGTGACCACCACCATCGACGCCCAGAGTATCGAAGCTCTCGACGTGCTTGCCCGAGAGAATAATTCGTCGCGCTTCATGGCAGTGCACACGATTCTCGCTGTCCTTCTCGCACGATTGTCGGGAACCGACGACATCGCAATCGGTACACCGGTTGCAGGCCGGGGCGACGCGTCTCTCGACAATGTGATCGGCATGTTCGTCAACACCCTGGTGCTTCGTACCGAGCTCGATCTCGGAGCGGACTTTCCGACGCTGCTCGCTGCGACTCGCGAGGTCGACCTCGAAGCGTTCGCCCACGCAGACATACCGTTCGAGCGTGTGGTCGACGTGGTGGCCCCGGAGCGCTCGCAGGCGCGTCATCCGCTTTTCCAAGTGATGTTGGCGTTCCAGAACATGGAGCGTCGAACATTCGAGCTACCCCAACTAGAGGTCAGTCCTGTCGATCTCGATTTCGAAATCGCCAAATTCGATCTTCAGGTAACGGTGCTCGAGGCAGGTGGCGCGGGCGACTCCCCACAGGGGATGACTGTGCAGTTCGCCTATGCCGTGGACTTGTTCGACCATCAGACCGTCGTCTCCTTCGCAGATCGGTTTCTGCGCCTGCTGAGCGGCATCCTCGCTCAGCCGAAGAGTGCAGTCGGAGACGTCGACGTGTTCGGTCCAGGAGAACGAGATCTGGTGCTGCGGCAGTGGTCCGGTTCCTCGGTTGCGCCGATTCCCCAGCCCGAGCACCGGACCCTGGCTGCTCGATTCGACGATCAGGTAGCGGCAGCTCCGAGAGCTCGGGCACTCGTGTACGAGAACGAGCGACTGAGCTATGAGGAACTCGCAATGCGAGCAAATCGGCTGGCTCGACTTCTGATCGCTCACGGGGTCGGCCCGGAAACTCTAGTAGCGATAGTCATGCCTCGGTCGGTCGATCTCGTAGTCGCCGTTCTCGCCGTCATTGCCTCGGGCGCTGGCTACGTGCCGATCGACCCTTCGTACCCACAGGAGAGAATCGATTACGTCCTCGAGGACTCCGCGCCGGCCGTTGTTCTCACCTGGTCCGGTCGTGAGGCACGGCTCGGAGATTGCGCTGCTGTTCTCGATGTCGACACCCTGGATCTGAATGCGATGTCGGGTAGACCGGTCGATGACCACGACCGCACGGCAACGCTTCGGCCTTCGGATGTGGCATACGTGATCTACACGTCCGGATCGACTGGCCTGCCGAAGGGCGTTGCTGTACCACATGACGCCGTCGGTCGGCTGCTCGATGGAACAGATAGCTTGTTCTCTTTCGATTCCGCCGACACCTGGACGCTGTTTCACTCATACGCCTTCGACTTCTCGGTGTGGGAACTGTGGGGTCCATTGTTACACGGTGGAACTCTCGTCGTGGTCGACTACTTCACCTCGCGCTCTCCGGATCTCTTCCGCCAGATGCTCATCCGGGAAAACGTGACGGTTCTGAATCAGACACCCTCGGCATTCCACCAATTGGCGGAGATCGACCGTATGGAAGGCGGGACGGCACTCTCCGCTTTGCGCTACATCGTATTCGGCGGCGAGCCCCTGGAACTCCGTCGTCTGACACCATGGTTCGACCGCTACGGTGATCGCGCGCCGCGCCTGGTGAACATGTACGGCATCACCGAGACGACAGTTCACGTCTCGCACCGTGAACTGGACTCGGCACTGGTCGCGTCGGCATCGGGTTCCGTTGTCGGCGGGGCTATTCCAGGATTGCGAATCCACATCCTCGACACCCGTCTTGCCCCGGTTCCACCCGGGGTCGCAGGCGAGTTGTACATCGGTGGCGATCAGGTGGCGCGGGGCTATCTCGGAAGGCACTCGCTCACGGCGACACGTTTCATCGCAGACCCGTTCTCCGCCAGTGGAGTGCGCCTGTACCGATCTGGCGATGTTGCCAGATGGAACGGTGCCGGCGAACTGGAGTTCGTCGGCCGTGCCGACGACCAAGTGAAGATTCGTGGCTTTCGGATCGAACTCGGCGAAATCGAATCGGTGATTCTCGAACTGGATCGAGTCGCACAGGTCGCGGTCGTGGCACGCGAGGACATTCCGGGCACCACTCGACTGGTGGCGTACGTAGTGCCCGGGAACGGAGTGGTGATCGACGACGAAGATCTGCGTAGTCACGTCTCCGCCGCAGTGCCCGAATACATGGTGCCTGCTGCATTCGTGATACTCGAGTCGATTCCGTTGACTGTCAACGGCAAGCTCGATCGTCGTGCTTTGCCGGCTCCGATGGTGCGCCGCAACGACTTTCAGGCGCCTCGGACCGATGCCGAGCGAATCGTCGGTGAAGTCTTCGCGGATGTTCTCGGCGTCGAGCGAGCGGGAGTCGACGACTCGTTCTTCGCACTCGGTGGCGACAGCATCATGTCGATTCAAGTCGTGTCACGGGTGAAGAGTCGTGGACTGTCGATAACCGCCCGAAACATATTCGAACACAAGACAGTAGCTGCGATCGCGGAGAACGCCACGGCCGTGGACGGGGTGGACACACCCGGGGTTCTCGACGAGATGCCGGGCGGTGGAGTCGGTCCGATCCCGGCCACTCCGATTGTGGCGCAGATGCTCGAGCGCGGCACAGACCTAGGTCGATACACCCAAAATCTAGTCCTCGAGCTCCCGTTGGGCATAGACACAGATGGGGTGACAGCCACGATTCAGGCCGTCGTCGATCATCATGACGTCCTGCGATCCTCACTGGTCGCGACTGCTGAGCTCGGATCGGTCCATTACGTCGCAGAACGTGGCTCAGTCGACGCGGCCACCTTGCTCCACCGGGTCGAAGTCGATGAGGCAGTGGGTCCGGACGACCTACGAGAATTGGCGCTGATCGAGACGAATCGGGCCATGGACAGGCTGGATCCGTGGAACGGTGCCGTACTGCAGTTCGTGTGGCTCGATCCGGTATCCGTCGAATGCCGAGCTTCCAGAACGGGTCGGCTCGTGGTCGTCGCACATCACCTCGTGGTCGACGGAGTCTCGTGGCGAATTTTCGTCCCCGACCTGGTAAAGGCGTGGATCGCAGTGTCTAGTGGTCAGGCCCCAGCCTTGGAGCCGGTCGGAACATCATTCCGTCGTTGGGCACATGGGCTACGTGACGCGGCGGCATCGGACAAGCGTCGGAACGAACTCGACTACTGGGAATCGGTACTGTCCGGACCTGATGCAATGCTCGGATCCCGGCCGTTCGATTCCACGGTGGATGTCGCCTCGAGCGTCGACCGGGTCGAATTCGAGGTACCGGCCAGCGTCACCGATGCAGTGCTCACGACAATCCCCAGACTGTTCCACGGAAGCGTGAACGACGGGCTGCTCGCCACGTTCATGGTGGCTTTGAATCAGTGGCGGCGGGAGCGCGGTGGAGCAGAGGATCGATCTGCGCTGATTCGGTTCGAGGGACATGGCCGTGAAGAAGAAGCTGTGCCCGGCGCCGATCTCTCGCGCACCGTGGGATGGTTCACGAGCATCTATCCCGTGCGATTCGATCTCGACGAGATCGACCTCGACGATGCATTGGCCGGTGGACCACACCTCGGCAGAGCTATCAAGCTCGTCAAGGAGGCTTTGCGCGCAGTACCCGATCGCGGAATCGGTTTCGGTCAACTTCGATATCTGAATCCCGAGTCGGCCGCGCGATTGGCATCCCAGAGTGTGGGCCAGATCGTCTTCAACTATCTGGGACGGGTCGGACAGGAAACCGTACCGACCGAGTTCAATGGAATCGGGTGGCTCCCGGCCGGTGACCTCGGCGATCTCGCGGGGGATCCGGAGCCGACTATGCCCGCGATGGCGACGCTGGACATCAACTCGGTCGTGATCGGGGATCGTCTCAGTGGATCGATCGCCTTCCCCTCCGGATTGCTCGCTGCCGACGATGTTCGACACCTCACTGATCTATGGGTCGGCGCACTCGGATTGCTCGACGACTACTCCCGGTCGGACGCCGTCGGTGGACATACCCCATCCGACTTCGACCTCGTCCGAACTTCGAGTGCAGACATTGCGCGCTGGGAGGCGGGGTACAGAACGGTCACCGACGTCTGGCCGTTGACCCCGCTGCAGGCCGGGATGTACTTCCTCGGGGGGCTCGACGACAGCATCAGTGCAGACGCCTACACGGTCCAGATCTCGCTGGATCTAGGTGGACACGTCGACGCCGAGCGCCTTCATTCGGCCGCACGGACCCTACTCGAGCGACATCCGAACCTGCGAACCGCTTTCGTCGACGACGAATCAGGGACCCCGGTTCAGATCGTCGTCGACGGGCTCGCTCCGGAATGGACAGAGATCGACCTCACCGCCGAGCCGCTGGACGCGGTAGCCGCGCGTGCGGACCGCATCATGGCGGATGACAAGCTCCGACGTTTCGACCTGGCCGCCCCGCCGCTACTGCGATTCACTCTGATACGCCGCCACAGTGAGCCGGAGGGCACCACCGCAACGCTTGTTGTGACCAATCATCATGTACTGCTGGATGGTTGGTCTATGCCACTACTCATGCAGGAGTTGATCGTTCTTTACGCCATGGGCGCCGAGTCCGAACACCTTCCGCGAGCCAGGCCATACCGAAACTACCTCTCATGGCTGGTTCAGCGTGATCGTGCGGCGTCTGTCGAAGCCTGGAAGCAGGCACTTGTCGGAGTCTCGGAACCGACTCTGTTGTTTGCCGGTGCAAGTGAAGGCGACGGCGTCGGTATGGGCGAGTATGCGTTGACCCTCTCGGAGGAGAGCACGACGCGCTTGTCGAGTGCTGCGTCCGAAATCGGTGTCACGTTGAATACTATGGTTCAAGCATCTTGGGGACTTGTCTCAAGCCGCTTGCTTGCTCGTCGTGACGTCGTGTTCGGCGCAACCGTGTCGGGTCGACCCGCGGAGTTGCCCGGAGTCGAAACGATGGTCGGCTTGTTCATCAACACCGTCCCGGCGCGGGTGTCTGTCGATCCGAAAACCACTGTACTGCAGCATTTGTCGACGTTGCAGGCTGAGCAGGCAGACCTACTCGATCATCACTACACAGGTCTGACCGAGATCGTGGAGGCTGCAGGTGACGGCGCCAAGTTCGACACGCTGGTCGTATTCGAGTCGTACCCGATCGACCGCGAGGCAATTGCCGAGAGCGGCTCCATCGATGGGCTCCGCTTACGCGGAGTACACACTTCCGATGGAAGTCACTACCCGTTGACACTGGTGACGACCGTGGACACTCAGATGCAGGTGCGATTCAAATATCGACGTGACGTAATCGACGAAGAGTCCGTGGAGGCTCTGGCGCAACGCTTCTCGCGGGTCATGGAACGAATGGACGAAGTCGACACGAAGATAGGTTCGATCGATATTCTGGAGACATCCGAACGAGCCCGCTTGACGACCATGTCGAGTGGGCCGGGTGTGTCACCGATTCTGCTACCGGATTTGTTGGCGGCGGCGGTGGAGCGGAGTCCTGATTCGTCTGCGTTGGTGTGTGGGTCTGCTGATGTGTCGTATCGGGTGTTGGATTCGTTGTCTTCGCGGTTGGCTCGGGTGTTGGTGGGTTCGGGTGTGGTGGTGGATGGGTTTGTGGGGGTGGCGTTGCCGCGGTCGGTGGATTCGGTGGTGTCGGTGTGGGGTGTGGCGAAGTCCGGTGGTGCTGTGGTGCCGTTCGATCCGGGGTATCCGGTGGAGCGGTTGGAGCGGATGGTGGTGGATTCGGGTGTGCGGGTGGGTGTGACGGTGCGGGAGTTCGTGGGGTTGTTGCCGTCGAGTGTGGAGTGGATCGTGTTGGATGATCCGGCGGTGGAGGCGGTGTTGGCGTCGGTGTCGGATGAGCCGGTGTCGGCGGTGGATCGGGTGGGTCGTTTGCGGGCGGAGTCGGCGGCGTATGTGGTGTATACGTCGGGGTCTACGGGTGTGCCGAAGGGTGTGGTGGTGACGCAGGCGGGGTTGGCGAATTTTGCGGTGGAGCAGCGTGATCGGTATGGGTTGACGGGGGAGTCTCGGACGTTGCATTTTGCGTCGCCGAGTTTCGATGCGTCGATGTTGGAGTTGTTGTTGGCGGTGGGTGCGTCGTCGACGATGGTGGTGGCGGGGGCGTCGGTGTTCGGTGGGGTGGAGTTGTGGGAGTTGTTGGTTTCGGAGCGGGTGTCGCATGCGTTTGTGACTCCGGCTGCGTTGGCGTCGGTGGATCCGGTGGGGTTGGTCGATCTTCGGGTTGTGGTGGTCGGTGGTGAGGCGTGGTCGTCTGAGTTGTTGGGTCGGTGGGCGGTCGAGCGTGGTGTCGGTGGTGGTGTTCGTGAGTTTTTCAATGGGTATGGTCCGACGGAGACGACGATCATGTCCAATATTTCGGGTGCGTTGGTGGCGGGGGATGTGGTGTCGATCGGTGCTCCGATCCGAGGGATGTCAGCCTTGGTGTTGGACGGTGGACTCCAGCCGGTTCCGATCGGCGTCTCCGGTGAATTGTATTTGGCCGGTATGCAATTGGCGCGCGGTTACCACCGCCGATACGGCCTCACTTCGGAGCGATTCGTGGCGAATCCCTTCGGTGTCGATGGTTCCCGGATGTATCGCACCGGCGACGTGGTGAGGTGGATCGGTGACGACCGCGGTGCGCCCACCTCGATCGAGTATGTGGGGCGCAGTGATTTTCAGGTGAAGGTGCGTGGTTTCCGGATCGAGTTGGGTGAGATCGATGCTGTGGTGACCTCGTATCCGGGGGTCGAGTTCGCGGTGACGGTTGCGCGTTCGGGGGAGCAGGGTGTGGCGGGTGCGACGGTGTTGGTGTCGTATGTGTTGCCTGCTGCGGGTTCTGATCTGGATGTGTTGGAGATTCGGGGGTGGGTGAAGGAGCGGTTGCCGCGTCACATGGTGCCCTCGCAGGTGGTTGTTCTCGATGAGTTGCCGTTGACTCCGGTGGGTAAGTTGGATCGTGCTGCTTTGCCGGAGCCTGCGGTTGTGGTGCGTCGGTTCCGGGCGCCGGTGTCGGAGTCGGAGCGGGTGGTGGCGGGTGTGTTCGAGGATGTGCTCGAGGTGGATCGGGTGGGGCTCGATGACGATTTCTTCGAGTTGGGTGGCAACTCACTCATCGCAACGCAAGCGGTCGCTCGGCTTCGTCGGGTAGCTACGTCCGATGTTCGAGTGCAGTGGTTCTTCACCGATCGGACAGTCGAGGACTTGGCCAGGAGGATCGACGAATTCGATAGCGAAGCAATACGTTCCGCTGGCGATGCCCTCGATGTCCTTCTTCCGATTCGCGACCACGGAGATGCTGCACCTTTATTCTGCGTTCATCCGATGCTCGGATTCGCATGGCCGTACGCGGGGCTGATGGCCTTCGTGGACGAAGACCGCCCCCTCTACGGACTTCAATCTCCAGGGCTGTCGATGTCGGAGGAGGTGCCGACGTCGATTCACGAGTACGCGGCCCGATACGTCGTCGAAGTCCGCCGTGTGCGTCCGTCGGGGCCTTATCACCTTCTTGGATGGTCGCTCGGCGGTGTCATCGCGCATGCGATGGCAGCGCAGTTGCGTGCAGCAGGGGACACGGTGACGTTGACGATGATGGATTCGGTGTTGCACATCGAACGAAGCGAGTTCGAGGCGGAGCTGAAGTCCTTACTCGTTCCAGTGGGCGTGATCGAGGAAGGTGAGTCGATACCGACCGTACTGTCCACCGAACAGGCCACTCGGGCCGCCGCTGCCATCGTTCAAGGCCCGGTGGAACTATCTGTGGGACAAGTGCATTCGGTTTACAAGAGTGCAGTCGCGTCTCCCGGCCAGATAAACGACTACGAGCCTGCGCGTCTCGATGTGCCACTGCTCTACTTCACTGCGGGTAGAACGCATCCCAAAGATGTCGAGGTGGCCGCACAATGGACCGATCATGTAGTCGAGGTCAGGGAGGTCGTTGTCGATGCGGCTCACGAGGATATGACCGGCGCGGAGGCCCTCGCGCTGCTCGGGCCAATCCTGAACGAGTACTTGAATGCGACCGACGGGCGTAACGCGTGATGAGACAGGCACGATAAACTCTGCGGCTAGTGCAGTGCGCGGGGGGGATCGACTTGGATTCTGCGCGTCAGCAGATTGCACGACCGACAGCATTCCCACACGAGGGTATGTCCGACAAGTTAGGTGATCGATTTTATGCGGAGAGTCAATTCACGTCCCTCGGTGAGGGGTGCCAAGTTAGCAGCGGCAGCCGCGGCAATGGCTCTGCTGCCGCTCGCCGCAAGTGGTTTCACGGCTTCGGCCGATCCAGTCACCGACAACGGAGACCTCTACGCTTACCCGAGCGCACCCGACGGCTCGAAGATCACCCACACCAAGGTCATGGACGATCAGCATTTGATTGTCTATGTCTATTCCGCTGCGATGGACAAAGAAGTGCCGCTCGACGTATGGCGACCGGCCGACACGAGCGTTCCTCGCCCGACGCTCTACCTACTCAATGGAGCGGGCGGCGGTGAAGACAGTGCAACCTGGCGCTACCGCACGGATGCGATCGACTTCTTCGCCGATAAGAACGTCAACGTGGTCTCGCCAGTCGGTGGCAAGTGGAGCTACTACACCGATTGGAAGCAGGCCGACCCAGTTCTCGGTGTCAACAAGTGGACAACGTTCCTCACCGAAGAACTACCCCCGCTGATCGATGCAGGTCTCGGCACGAACGGCGTGAATTCGATTGCCGGTGTGTCCTCGTCGGGCACCTCGGTAATGCAATTGGCGATCAATGCGCCAGGGCTCTACAAGGGCGTAGCCGCTTACAGTGGTTGCGCTCAGACCAGCGATCCGATCGGCCAGCAGTTCGTGAAGCTCACCACCGAAACGTGGGGTGGAGGCGACACACTGAACATGTGGGGGCCGCCCACCGATCCGATGTGGGCCGACAACGATCCTTACGTACACGCGGAAGGCCTTCGCGGCCTCGAACTCTACATTTCCAATGGCAACGGGTTGCCCGGGCAATACGACAACTTGAATGGTCCCGAGATCAATGGAAAGCCTGGCACGCTGGCTAACCAGGTCATCGTCGGTGGAGTCATCGAAGCTGCCACGAACTACTGCACCCACAACATGGCCAACCGTTTGGGTGAACTCGGCATCCCGGCCACGTTCAATTTCCGTGATTCCGGTAGCCACTCGTGGGGTTACTGGCAGGACGACCTGAAGAACTCGTGGCCCGTCCTCGCACGATCGCTTGGAGTCTGAAGGTAGAGATTCAGAGAACGAGCAAGGCCCCATCCGCGAAAGCTACGGATGGGGCCTTCTTCATGTCGACGGGAAATGTATCGCTACGGTCCTGTCAGGAACACGGGGCGGCGTTCTTGGTCGAAAAGGTCGGATCGAGCGCGGATTGGACGATATAGGTAACGCGGTCATCGAAGGTCAACCCCTGATGCGGAACCACGTTGGACTCACAGCCGTCCTGAACCCACATATTCCGGACCTCGGCTGAACCGCTCGGATCGAGAAAAGTTCTCTCCGGAGGTGTGACGACTTTGTCGAACTTGGTGCCCACTACCGTGTACCGCACGCCAGGCTCGACTTCGCCGCCTGCATTGAGTCGTTGCAGGGTGGGGGATCCGATCAATTGCTGACGACCGGCAGTACCAAGCCCGGTCAGGCCGAAAAGTATTTCCGAGATGATCGTCTGATCCAGTCCAGCGGCGGCGAGGACCAGGTACATCTGCTCGATACCACCGAAGTTGGTCCCATGATTGGTGCCACCCAGCGTCACGAGGTTCTCCACCTTGCTGCTGGAAGGATCGACGTCGTCGACGCCGCCGTTGAACTTCAGATACTGGCGGGCGACTGTTCCACCCTGCGAATGACCGACGATGTCAACCTTCGGCGCGCCGGTTCGAGCAAGAACCGCATCGATGAACGTAGCCAATCGCGCTGCCGAAGTCGGAATGTCTCCGAGACCCCAAATTACTTTGTCAGGGTCGAGTAGCGTCCGAACGGCACCGTAGTCGAGTGCGTACACGCAGTACCCTTCCCCGGCCAGCGCAGGCGCCATCGTCTGCCACGTCGTAGCCATGTCGGAACCGGTGCCATGTACGAGAACCACCGGGCGAGGGTGAGCTTCGGATGGCACACACGACCAATCGTTCGCACCGGCCGGAGCCGGCCCCATGTCGGAGAACTCGGGTGGCAACGGAGATCCCGAGGTATCTGCGATTGCAGACGGAGTCGCCACTGCTGTACTGCCCAACGAGATCAAAGCCGCGGACGCGAGAGCTATGGCGACCCTGCCTCTGTGTTTCGGCACGTACAAACGACCCTTCTTTCGGTTCCACCACTCGGAAGTAGCGCTCAAAGCAAAAACCAGAGGCGAGGTTCGTCTCCGGTTCGTCTCTCACGATAACAGCGCCGGGTGCAGGTAAAACAACCCGAAAGCGCAGATAAGTGAACTTTTACCTACTATCCAGTCTCGGCGGCACGCTTGTATCCCCGGATTGCAGGGTACAAAAATACTGCCACCATGCCGACCGACCACGCGAGTGTCTGCAACACCGGGACCAGGACCGGCCCCCCCAACGACAGGCCACGCATGGCGTCGACCGCGCACGACATGGGCTGAGCGGCGACGACGGGCTGAAGCCACGGCGGGTAGGCGGCGACCGGGACGAATCCGGAATTGAAGAACATCAGCAATGTGCAGGCGATGGACACGACTTCCACGAGTGGTGATTCGCCGGCGACAGTAGCGAGGAAGGTCACCATGACCGCGAAGCCGATGCCGAACGCAATCGGTAGCAACAGAAGGGCAATTGCAGACGGAATGCCCTGATTGAAGCGGAAGCCGAGAATCATCCCCACCGCCACGATCACAATTGTCGTTGCCAACACCCGAATGGCCTCCGCCATCATTCGCCCGACCAGGCCGGATGCTCGGTGGGTAGGGGTGGTAGCGAACCGGCTGAGTAGCCCGCTCTTCCTTTCGCCCTTCAAACCCACAGCGCTGACGATCGATCCGAACATTGCGCCGACCAGCGCGATCATAGGAACCGTCCCGTACACGCTCGGTGAACCCGTCGCGGCGGAGATCGAGTTCCCGAGCACGATCCTGAACATGAGGAGCGTCAAGGCAGGGTAGAGCAGTGCCTGGATCATCGTCGAGGGATCGCGAGTCCATCGGATGAGAAGACGTTTGCACTGGATCAGACTGTGCGCCCACAGTGCGCGGGCAGAATTCTCGGCGTAATCGAGGGTCGGTTCCGGGAATGTCAGTCCGCTTACCGGCGGTGGACTACCAGCCGTAACGGGCAAGGCAGTCATGAGCGCCTCGAACTGGCCCACAGGGCCAACGGAATGAATACCGCCAGCAGGCTGAATATCCAGATGAGCGAGGGAAACAGCACATGAAAACTGACGCCGCCCTCGGCCATGTCACGCATCGAGAACGAGAATTGGGAAATCGGCTGATTTCGCACCCACGGTCGGATCCATTCAGGGAACCCCGACTCTGGAACGAATCCACACGAGGCCATTCCGAGGATCAACTGGGGGAGCGTCAGCATCTGGCTGGTCGACTCCGGGCTCTTCGAAAGAGTGCCGATAGCGTCCGCGCCGACGGAGAGCATCGTGCTGATCGCCAACGCGAACGCGCAGAACAGAACGGCCTGTCCCAGTCCCGCGCTGAACCGAAAGCCGATGACGTAACCGAATGAGAGGGCGGCCGTCAGCGACACCACGGATCGCACGACTCCGGAGGATATTCGTGACACCAGGGGCACTGCGCCGACCACCGGCATGGTCTGCAATCGTGTATTGAGCCCACTCAAGGATTCGGAAGAAGCACGTTGCGACGCTGAGATTGCAGTGAACGCCATCGCCTGCAGCACGATGATCGGCATCAAGAACTGGGCGTAATCGATACCTTGCAGTTGCATGACGAACTTGAGTGGCAGATAGAAGCCAACGGTGAAGATGAGCGGTGCAATGACCGCCACCACGAGCTCGCCGTGACGCACCATTGTCCAGATGGACCGAGCCGTCAGGACCTGCCACTGCACGAAGCCGGACGGCCGACCCTGTCTTCGGACCGAGGTAGATGACACCGACGAATCGCTGGTGAGTTCCGACCCGGATGCATGTGTGCGCGTACTAGTGGCTGTCATCGGTACTCGACTTCGGACTCGGTCCGGGCAGCCGGGGTCGTCGGCGGCCCGACCTCGGCTGTGACCGGTACCTCCTCATCGCTCGAATGCGAGTGTCCGGTCAGCGTGAGGAACACGTCGTCGAGCGAGGGGCGGCGAAGCGCGATGTCGGCGAGGCCGATTCCGGCGGCATCGATTCGACGCAGGATTTCGGACAATGTTGCAGCACCATCCGGTGCGGGGACCGAGAGCTGCACCGCCTCTGGACCGAGGTCGACGCGATGTGCGGGCGGAAGGAGTTCGCCGAGCGCGCTTGCTACATGCTGCAACTGTGACGGGTCGAGGGGGACCACTTCGCAGTAGCTGCCACCGGTTCGCGCTTTCAACTCGTCCGAGGTCCCCTCGGCAATGACGGTGCCCTTGTCGATGACGATGATGTTGTCACTCAATACATCGGCTTCTTCGAGATATTGAGTGGTGAGCAGGACTGTGATTCCCTGTGCTTTCAGCGCCTCCACGAGCGACCAGACACCTTGGCGGCTCCGGGGATCGAGGCCGGTAGTCGGCTCGTCCAGAAACACCACCTGGGGACGGACGACAAGGCCGCATGCGATGTCGATTCGACGACGCATGCCACCGGAGTAGCCACGAACCGGGCGCTTACCTGTGTCGGCCAGATCGAACTCTTCGAGAAGTGCAAGTGCCCGCGTCTTCGATGCCTTCTTGTCCAAGCCCATCAAGCGACCGAACAACTCGATGTTCTCGCGGCCGGACAAGGTGTCGTCGAGTGCTGCGTACTGGCCGGTCATCATGATCGATCGACGCACCGATGGGGCATCGGTGACAACGTCGTGGCCGGCAACGAGTGCCCTTCCCGTGTCGGGGGTGAGCAATGTCGAGAGGACCTTGACCACGGTGGTTTTACCGGCGCCGTTCGGGCCGAGAATTCCGAGAACCGTCCCTTTGGATGCCGAGAAACTGATCCCGCGGAGAGCATGAACGTCACCGAACGATTTGTGGACGTCCTCCACAAGTACAGCTACGTCCTCGGATAAGGGCATCGATACTCCGTGCGGTCGGTTCTGAGAGCGGGCAGAGGGGCGGTGGAGCAATTGTGAGGGGCATCCATCACGTCACTCATCGGGTGCACCCCGTCGAAACGTTACCTGCCGGTCGAGCCGACACAATTCTGCGTCTAAGCCCAAACGATACCGATTTCGTCTTCTACGTCGAGTTTCCTGCACAGAGATTGAATTCCGCCGTAGTCCTGAACCAATTGCTTGCGACTGCCGTCCGTCTCGACTTCGCGCAGCATACGATCCGCGCCGACGACGCCTTCTTGGTGGAGAATCGCAGACCAAGTCGAGAAATCGGTACTCGAAAATGCGTCCATTCCATCGGCAAGACCATCCAGAAATACCCGACGGTCGCCGGAATCAAGGGATTCGAAAACAATTGCAGCCATCTCGTCGGCGATCGACGCATGGCAATACTCGTCTCGATTGTGCAGCGCGACAGTTGCACGATTGACCGGTTGGATGAGTTCGTTGTCTTCGATCAGATTCAGGTAGGACGTAATCGATATCTCGGCTACCGTCATGAACGCCAGTGAGTTGAGTGCAGCGTCGTTGGAATCGACAGCCTTCGCCTGAGTGGCGTGCCTCCTGCGCACGGTGCCGCTGAGGGGAAGGCGCCGCTCGGAAAGCGACCAGCCCCTCTTGCGGCGCGTCAACGCGCTCGCGTTGAGGTGCATGAGTGTGTGGTATTGCTCATCGACCATCGCCTGCGTGACGGCGATAGCCAGCACGTCGCCCATTCCGATATCGAACGCATCCTGAGCCAGCAGGGCAAAGCCCGGATGTACGACGTGCTGTTCCACGTCCATGACGTTCTTGTTGAAGGCGATCCAGCCCCAAGCTCGCAACTTTGCCCGGGTCGTGTCCGGCAGAGCGCGGTAAACGTCGTGGTCGACGAACGGAATCAAAGCCTCGGGGTAGTCGTGCTTCGAGGTGTCGAAAAGATCGTCCAGGTCCGGTTCGCTCTTCTTGACAGTGGCACGCTTGCTCCAGTTGCCTGCCAGTCGTGACACGACGGCACTTTCGACGACATCGTCTGCGTCGAAAACCGGTAGTGACGGCTTCTCGATCATGATCGATCCCCCTCGGGTGCGGTACCACGAACGATACCGAAAAGCTGGGCGCACAGAGCCTGGTACTGAGCGTGGTTCGGGACCGCAGCGCCGGCCCGCGTCATGAAAGAGGTGAAAGCGGTCTCGGACTCGGACTCGGAGGCGACGATCTCGTTCAATTCGCGAAGGGATTCGGTGAGAGCGCTTCTGGCACGCCCGGCGTAGGGGTTGCCCGACTGGACATCCCAGTACACCTCCGGCTCGCCGCCGGCGACGCGATCGACAAGAGCGAGCAGCGTGGTTGCCGGCGGTGGGGCGAGGGAAGCGATCAGTTTCGGGTCCACTTCGAGCTTTGCCAGGGCCGATCCGAATGCCAGGACAGTGGCGTGGGTCAGTGCCTGTGTCGCCGCGGCCAGTCGATCGTGCTGTTCGGCGTCGACGTGCACGACTCGGCCGCCCCAGTCGGAGATCCGTCCGAGGAAGCCTTCGACAGCGCCCCCATCGCGGTGGACCACGGCGGCCACTGGGCGGCCGTCCATACCCAGAGAGGGAGCGAACATGGGGTTGATGCCCAGAATCGAACCGGACGAGTCGGCGTCGTCTACTTTCTGGGCGAATGCGGACTTGACCGACAGTGTCTCCACCAGAAGTGACTGCTCGTGGAGGAAGCTCAATTCGGTCGCGAGCGCCACCGATTCCGGCACCGCCAGTACGACCAGTGGGGTGGCGCGCAGCACGGCTCGTACTTCGAGGTCGGGGCAGACGATGTCACCGACGAGGTGTTCGATTCCCGGCCTCACCGCACTCGGCGCCGCCGGGTCGACGGTGAGTACCGAGTCGCCGTCGGCGGCCAGTAGAGATGCGATCATTCGCCCCACTTCACCGCTGCCGCCGATGACCACCGCGTCGAACCTTGTCATACGAGCAGTATCGCCTCTTCCAGTGACCGACATCGGTCAACGGTTGCGGGAGACCCAGACCGTGATGTCGGCGTGCACCACTTCGAGTCCGTGGGCATCGGTCACGGAGACGGGTACGAGGAGATCGAACCCGTCGCCGATCGAGTCGTCGAAGTCGGGAAGTTCGGCCAACTCGGCGATGGCAGTCAACGATGTGGTCGCTTTTGCCAGATAGCGGACGTTCATCTCCTTGGGAATCCAACGATGGGTCGTCGGTACCGTCGCCTCGGCGAGCATTCCCATGGGAACTTCGGCGAGATTGCATGCGGCGATCGCATGGAAGGTCCCGAGGTGGTTTCGGATTCCCCACCATCTAGGAGCCGTCACGGTGCATTCGCCCGGTGACATCGAGCGCACGCGAGGAAAAATCGAGCCGAAATATGGCACGCGTACACACATCGCGAGCGAGAACAGGGTCGATCCCATGGTGTTCTGAGGCAGCCGTAACCAGGCGCGATAGGTGGCTCCGGTAGTGGGTAACGTCGCATCCATGGATCTACCTTACTGCTGGGTAAGTTCGACTGCGAAGCTGATCGTGAGTGTGAAGGGGGCCGGATTTGTGCTTGAGCCATGTCTGCGGCATACTGGTCGGGTTGCCTGGACACGGGGCGCGGTCTTTCGCGGCCGCTCCTGGGTGAGTAATACCAAGCAGTTGGATCAAGTGTTACAAAAATGCAGCACGAAGAACCAGCACTCCGAGTGAGTGCGTCCGGTTCTACGGCTTCGAAAGCGAAGACCTCAGGGTCGGCGAAGACGGAGCAGCGGTCGAAGTGTCAGTAGAAATGCGACACGCCCGACCGCGTGGACCGGAGAACCATGACAGATGAACAGCGGCAACGGATCGGGTAACGCCTGATCGCCAACGTTCGGTTCGTCGTGTGAGCACGAAGGCAGTTCGAGTTCGACGGCTCCCGAGTCGGCCGGACTCGGGGACTGTGCATACGAGGTGGAGCAGGCCGAACGGCCGGTTCTACGACAAGCGGCAAGAAAAGGACACTAAGCGTGGCGGGACAAAAGATCCGCATCAGGCTCAAGGCCTACGACCATGAGGCGATCGATGCGTCAGCACGCAAGATCGTCGAGACGGTCACCCGTACGGGTGCCCGCGTCGTCGGACCGGTGCCGTTGCCGACCGAAAAGAACGTGTACTGCGTCATCCGTTCGCCCCACAAGTACAAGGATTCGCGCGAACACTTCGAGATGCGCACTCACAAGCGGCTCATTGACATCCTCGACCCGACGCCGAAGACGGTCGACGCGCTCATGCGCATCGATTTGCCTGCCAGTGTCGATGTCAACATCCAGTGAGCGCGGAGACAACGATGACTGATAACAAGAATCGGCCTGCAACAGGAATTCTGGGCACCAAGCTCGGAATGACCCAGGTCTTCGACGAGAACAACCGCGTCGTTCCGGTGACTGTGATCAAGGCAGGCCCTAACGTGGTCACCCAGATCCGCACCATGGAGCGCGACGGCTACAGCGCCGTCCAGGTCGCATTCGGTGCAATTGACCCGCGCAAGGTCAACAAGCCGATCACCGGCCAGTTCGACAAGGCAGGCGTTACGCCCCGTCGTCACGTCGTGGAGTTCCGCGTTGCCGACGCCTCCAAGTTCGAGGTAGGCCAGGAGCTCACCGCGGCAGTGTTCGAGGACGGCGCATACGTCGACGTCACCGGCACCAGCAAGGGCAAAGGCTTCGCCGGAACCATGAAGCGTCACGGCTTCAAGGGTCAGGGAGCAAGCCACGGTACACAGGCTGTGCACCGTCGCCCAGGATCCATCGGAGCCTGCGCTACTCCCGGCCGCGTGTTCAAGGGAAAGAACATGGCCGGCCGTATGGGCGGCGATCGCGTAACCACGCAGAACCTCTCGGTCCACAAGGTGGACAGCGAGAACGGGCTTCTGCTGATCAAGGGAGCAATCCCGGGCCGTCGCGGCAACGTCGTGATCGTCAAGTCTGCATTGAAGGGTGGTGCACGGGCATGACCAGCCTCGACAAGAAGACCGAAACCAACCTGACGCTGAACGTCAAGGAGCTCGGCGGCAAGACCAACGGAACCGTTGATCTGCCTGCCGCTATCTTCGACGCGCCTGCCAACATCGCGCTCCTGCATCAGGTCGTCGTTGCGCAGCTCGCAGCAGCTCGCCAGGGAACCCACTCCACGAAGACTCGTGGCGAGGTTCGCGGTGGCGGCAAGAAGCCATACCGTCAGAAGGGAACCGGTCGCGCCCGTCAGGGCTCGACGCGTGCACCTCAGTTCGTCGGCGGTGGCACGGTCCACGGACCGAAGCCGCGTGACTACAGCCAGCGCACACCCAAGAAGATGAAGGCGGCCGCTCTGCGCGGTGCCCTCTCCGATCGGGCTCGCAGCGAGCGCATTCACGTCATCACCGAACTGGTTGCCGGGCAGGTTCCTTCCACAAAGGGTGCCATGGCGTTCCTCGCCGAGCTGTCGGACCGTAAGAAGGTCCTGCTGGTCGTCGTCCGCGAAGACACCGCAGCATGGAAGAGCGTCCAGAATCTGGACGGCGTGCATCCCATCGCACCCGACCAGCTCAACACGTACGACGTGCTCGAAGCTGATGACGTCATCTTCAGCGTGGAAGCGCTGAATACGTTCATCGCAGGTCCTGCGAAGAACGAGGAGGATAGCAAGTGACCACCATCGCCGATCCCCGCGACATCTTGCTGGCGCCGGTCATCTCCGAGAAGTCCTATGGGCTGATCGAAGAAGGAACGTACACCTTCCTGGTGCACCCGGACTCGAACAAGACGCAGATCAAGATCGCCGTCGAGAAGATTTTCGACGTCACCGTGACCAGCGTCAATACGATGAACCGTCAGGGCAAGCGAAAGCGGACCCGATTCGGTTACGGCAAGCGCAAGGACACCAAGCGCGCGCTCGTAACGCTCTCCGCCGACAGCAAGCCCATCGAGATCTTCGGAGGTCCGGTCGCGTAAGCGACTGGGACTCTTCGGATATAGAGGACGAGAAGACTCATGGCAATCCGTAAGTACAAGCCGACCACTCCGGGCCGTCGTGGTTCGAGCGTCTCCGATTTCGCGGAGATCACTCGCAGCACACCCGAGAAGTCGCTGGTTCGCCCCCTGCACGGTCGCGGTGGACGTAACGCACACGGTCGTATCACCACCCGGCACAAGGGTGGCGGACACAAGCGCGCGTACCGTCTGATCGATTTCCGTCGCAACGACAAAGACGGCGTGCCGGCCAAGGTCGCTCACATCGAGTACGACCCGAACCGCACAGCCAACATCGCACTGCTGCACTTCGCAGACGGCGAGAAGCGCTACATCGTCGCACCCAAGGGCATCGTCCAGGGGTCACCGATCGAATCGGGCGCCAACGCCGACATCAAGCCGGGCAACAACCTGCCTATGCGCAACATCCCGACGGGTACGACCATTCACGCGGTCGAGCTTCGTCCGGGCGGCGGCGCGAAGATGGCACGTTCTGCCGGCGCGAGCATCCAGCTCCTCGGTAAGGAAGGCGCCTACGCCACGTTGCGTATGCCTTCCGGTGAAATCCGTCGCGTCGACGTGCGCTGCCGCGCAACTGTCGGCGAGGTCGGCAACGCCGAGCAGTCGAACATCAACTGGGGCAAGGCCGGCCGCATGCGTTGGAAGGGCAAGCGCCCCTCCGTCCGTGGTGTCGTCATGAACCCGGTAGACCACCCGCACGGTGGTGGTGAGGGTAAGACCTCCGGTGGCCGCCACCCGGTCAGCCCGTGGGGACAGGCCGAAGGCCGTACCCGCAGTAGGAAGAAGGCGAGCGACAAGCTCATCGTCCGTCGTCGCCGTACCGGCAAGAACAAGCGCTAGGAGGGAGTTCAGAATGCCACGCAGCCTGAAGAAAGGCCCGTTCGTAGACGATCACCTCCTCGCGAAGGTCGACGTCCAGAACGATAAGGGAACCAAGCAGGTCATCAAGACCTGGTCCCGTCGCTCGACAATTCTCCCCGACTTCATCGGACACACGTTCGCGGTGCACGACGGCCGCAAGCACGTGCCGGTGTTCGTATCCGACTCGATGGTCGGACACAAGCTCGGAGAGTTCGCACCGACCCGTACGTTCAAGGGTCATATCAAGGACGACCGGAAGGCGAAGAGGCGATGAGTAAGACCGAAACCGCCAATCCGACTGCCAACCCGACCGCAAAGGCAATCGCGAAGCATGTTCGCGTGACGCCGATGAAGGCTCGTCGTGTCGTGGACATGGTTCGCGGGCGCTCCGTCGAGGACGCGCTCAACATCCTGAAGTTCGCGCCACAGGCAGCCAGCGAGCCGGTCGCCAAGGTGATCGCTTCAGCAGCGGCAAACGCAGAGAACAACCTCGATCTCGATCCCAGCACGCTGATCGTGGCGACTGCATTCGTGGACGAGGGTGCAACCCTCAAGCGATTCCAGCCGCGCGCTCAGGGCCGGGCATTCCGGATCCGTAAGCGCACGAGTCACATCACGGTGATCGTCGAGAGCCTGCCCAAGACCGGCGGAACGAGTCGTAACCGTCGTAAGGGCCAGGCGTCCAAGGAAGGGGCTCAGTAGTGGGTCAGAAAATCAACCCGCACGGCTTCCGCTTGGGTATCACCACTGACTGGAAGTCGCGTTGGTACGCAGACAAGCAGTACTCGGAGTACGTCAAGGAAGACGTCGCCATCCGCAAGCTTCTTGCCACCGGCATGGAGCGCGCGGGTATCGCGAAGGTCGAAATCGAGCGCACCCGTGATCGTGTCCGCGTGGACATCCACACGGCTCGTCCGGGAATCGTCATCGGCCGTCGTGGCGCCGAGGCGGACCGCATCCGCGGAGCTCTCGAGAAGCTGACCGGCAAGCAGGTTCAGCTCAACATCCTCGAGGTCAAGAACGCCGAGTCCGAGGCTCAGCTCGTGGCACAGGGTGTTGCTGAGCAGCTCAGCAACCGCGTCGCTTTCCGTCGCGCAATGCGTAAGGCCATCCAGTCGGCCATGCGTCAGCCGAATGTCAAGGGCATCCGTGTCCAGTGCTCCGGCCGTCTCGGCGGCGCCGAGATGTCCCGGTCGGAGTTCTACCGCGAAGGCCGTGTGCCGCTGCACACTCTTCGTGCGGATATCGACTACGGGCTGTACGAGGCCAAGACCACCTTCGGTCGTATCGGCGTGAAGGTCTGGATCTACAAGGGCGACATTGTCGGTGGCAAGCGCGAGCTCGCCGCTGCAGCTCCGGCTGCCGGCGGACCCGAGCGCCCGCGTCGCGAACGTCCATCACGTCCGCGTCGCTCCGGTGCCTCGGGCACTACCGCGACCAGCACTGAGGCCGGTCGCGCAGCATCCGCCGAGGCTCCGGCCTCGTCCGAGCCGAAACAGGAGGGCTGACGATGTTGATCCCACGGCGGGTCAAACACCGCAAGCAGCACCACCCGCGACGTTCGGGTGCCGCCAAGGGCGGAACCGCTGTGACGTTCGGTGACTACGGCATTCAGGCTCTCGAGCCCGCCTACATCACGAACCGTCAGATCGAGGCTGCTCGTATCGCGATCACTCGCCACATCAAGCGTGGTGGCAAGGTCTGGATCAACATCTTCCCGGACCGCCCCCTCACCAAGAAGCCTGCCGAGACCCGCATGGGTTCCGGTAAGGGTTCGCCCGAGTGGTGGATTGCGAACGTCAAGCCGGGTCGCGTGCTCTTCGAGCTCTCGTACCCGGACGACACCGTTGCGCGTGAGGCACTTACTCGCGCCATCCACAAGCTGCCTATCAAGGCACGCATTATCACCCGGGAGGAGCAGTTCTGATGGCTACCGGAACCCCAGCCGCAGAGCTCCGTGAGCTCACCGGTGAAGAATTGGTCAACAAGCTGCGCGAGTCGAAGGAAGAACTTTTCAACCTTCGCTTCCAGATGGCGACCGGACAGTTGGACAACAACCGTCGCCTGCGCGTAGTACGCCACGAGATTGCTCGTATCTACACGGTGCTGCGTGAGCGCGAGCTCGGTCTGGCCACCGGTCCTGCCGAGGACACTGCAGGTGACGCGGCATGAGCGAGGAAAAGACAGTGACTGAAACACGCAACAACCGCAAGATTCGGATCGGCTATGTCGTCTCCGACAAGATGGAGAAGACGATCGTCGTCGAGCTCGAAGACAGGGTCAAGCACCCTCTCTACAGCAAGATCATCCGTCGTACCACGAAGGTCAAGGCTCATGACGAGAACGGTGTCGCCGGTGTAGGCGACCGCGTTCAGCTCATGGAGACCCGTCCGCTGTCCGCCACGAAGCACTGGCGTCTGGTAGAGGTTCTCGAAAAGGCCAAGTAAGTAGCAGCAAACAACAAAGCCCCCGTTCGCTATCGTGGACGGGGGCTTTGCTGTGTTCAAGCAAGCGCACTGGATTCACGGTAGGCCGCGCACAGCAGCGCTGTTCTTTTCGTGGGCGGATGTTTCCAGTGCAACCAGTCCGGTTACCTCATCCTTGCGCCAATTGGATGACCTCTTCCTCGGTCGGTGGACTCTTCGGGTGATACGACAGGCAGAGCCTGGTTCTGGTTCGTACGAACGAGGACTCCTCGACCGCTGCGTAGAACTCGCCGGCGGGGAGCTTGCCGATGTCGGGGATCGTTCCGCCCTTGACCCGCGCAACTTCCTTGGCAGCCTCGATTTGTACCGGTGCGTTGAGTCGACCGTAGAACTGTGTGCCACAGTTTCCCGGGATCTTGTTGTTGAGACCCTTCGGTGCCTGTGTCGCGAAGACCATCCCCAGTCCGTACTTCCTGGCCTGTGACACCAGCGCAAGAGTGCTGTGGAGGCATATCGTCGTACGGTCCGATGGGGCGAAGTTCTGAGCCTCGTCGAGCACGAACAATCCACCGAGCGGCCGATCGCCTGCCGGGTTCTTCTTGATCCATGCGAACAGTGCCATCTGAAGCTGGTTGACGAAGTTCTCCTTTTGCGATGCTGTCGTCAGTCCTGACATGTTGATGACCGAGATTCGTGCGCCCTTTCCTGCGTTGGGAGTGAGCAGCATGCCTGGATCTGCCGATGATCCAGCACCGCCGAACAGGGGATCGGTAGTGGTGGACGCTTTCAAGTTTTCTGCGAGGTCGGCAGCAATCTTCACACCGTTCTTGAGGGTGCTGGCGCCGTCCGGAAAGTTCTCGAGGAGGTCGATGAAATCGTCCAGGTTTCCCTGCGAACGATGGCCGAAGTCGACCAGCGCTTGGCGAAGCACCGCCATCATCTGTCGACTCTTGGCCGTCCCGCCCACTGCCATTGCCTGTGGAGCCAACGACGACAAGGCACTCTCCACAGCGGAGTCGAATTCGTCGGGATCGTCGATGACCTCCGCGAAATTCGGCAGAGGCTGGAAGCTCAACGCTCGACCGGCACTACGACGAGGTGTCCACACGACTACCTCGCTGTTGGAGAAATAGTCCGATGCTTTGGCTTCGTCGTCGCCCGTCCAAGTGCGAGCACCGCTGGGCCACTCGACGCCCAGCCTCGACAGATCGTTGTTGGGATCGAGCACGATTGCCGAGACGCCTTTGAGTGCGCACTCCTCGAGAAGGCGACGGATGAGAACCGTTTTGCCGGAACCGGACCCGGCGAAGATTGCGGTGTGCTTGCGCAGTGTCTCCAGTTCGACACTGACCTCGGGCCCACCTTCTGTCGGTGTTCCCAGCGGAATCGCCGTGTCCGAGAGCGGCTGTGCTGGAGGCCCCGGCACAGCCGGTACCGGAGCCTGTTCTCCGGTACGCGCGTCGGTAGCAGGAAACAGGCCGGGATCGGTAGCCGATGGGCGAACGACGGTAGTCGCTCTCGCGCCTTCGTCGAGAACCGGCGTCTTCGGAAGGACGTCGCGGAACAGGGCAATCTTGTGCGCGGGCTGTCTGGCAACCAGCCACGACTGCAGGTTTTCGTCCTTCTCGGCGGCAAGGGTTTTCAAGGCGGACAGCGCGAGGACATCGCTTTCGGTGAACGAGACGACGATCCCGCCCGCA
This sequence comes from Rhodococcus sp. PAMC28707, assembly GCF_004795915.1. Taxonomy (NCBI): domain Bacteria; kingdom Bacillati; phylum Actinomycetota; class Actinomycetes; order Mycobacteriales; family Nocardiaceae; genus Rhodococcus; species Rhodococcus sp. PAMC28707. The sequence goes on along the minus strand of NZ_CP039253.1, from coordinate 891,084 downwards.
TCCTCGAAGGCTTGCACCGTCTTTGCGGTCTTGGGCCCACTCGGCCAGGGCGAAGAGCGCAGGATCACCAGACGTCGCTTGTCGGTTCCCTGCGTCAATCCAGCAGCAGTACAGGCCTTTTGGATCCTGTTCTGGACGGAGATCGGATGGGTGGCGGCAATCGCGCGAAAGCCCCAGTGCTCTTGGTCGTCCGTGACGTCGTCCAGGATTCTCCGTATCCGCCCGTGAAGGGACGGTTTACGCCCGGGTTCGGCATCGCGGGTGAATTTGTGCTCGACGGTGCCGGTTTCGGTGATCCAGGCATCGAGTCCAGCGCCGAGTAAAGAGGGCACCGTGTCGTCCTCGGCGTCGGCGTCGAGTGCTGAGAGATCTTCCACTGCAAGCAGTTCGGCGAATCGGGCATCGAGGTTTGCGAAATCGCCTGGGGGAGGAGACGACGTCATCGGCGGCGGGACGGCTGGATTAAGGGTTGCAAGTTCGGTGATGTCGTTGTTGCGTAGGCAATGTTGGATGTGATCGTCCACGGTGCGCAGCAAGGTGCGCGGATTGTAGAGATTCACATCGTCGAATGCTTCGGGCGCGATGGGCCACGTCGGATGTGGAGGAGTGAATCCGGCCTCCTCGTATCGGGCTGCGAAGCGCTTGGCGACGATCTCGACGCCGATCTCTCTCGTCGGAATCTGATGCAGTGACTCGGCCACGTGAAAGCGGTCTTTGACCGACTCGACCGTGTTGTCGGCAATGAAAGTCCATGCACTGGGTAGGAGTGAAATAACGGCGACGGTACGAACAAGGTTCTGCCGCAGCCCCATCAGGCCATGAGCGATATTGTCGAGCTGGGTGCCCTGTTCGGCAGTAAATACTCCTTTCGGATCGCTCTGCATCCGCGACTGTGCTATCAGGGTGTCGATCTGATCGACAGCAACGACAGTGGGCGCGCTCAGCGAAAGCAGCCATGAAATATCGACGGCCACTTGTTGTGAGGTCAGCACGGCATTGGGGAGACCCCAGTACGTCCGCTGCTCGTGGTCGAGTGCATCGTTCGACCGCAGGAACGCGTCGCCCAGATCCTGCAGGTCGAAGTCAGCGCTCGCTGCCAATACCAGCGCCCGCAGTGTGTGACGTGCTTGTTTGAGGTCCGGGTACTTGCGACGCAGTCGATCGATGAACTGCGATATCAAATCGGGGCTGACGGTGCGCTCGCCCTGCAGAGCCCGGCATTCCATGCGACCGAGTCCGACGTCGGTGCCGAGATCCCAGAGAAGCTTCTCGAGTTGGCTGTCGAAACCTGGTGTCGGTCTCTCGATGTCGGTGAGTATTCCGTGCAGGACGGAGTCCCAGAAAACTTTCTCGTCGAGCAATTCGATCAAGAAGAAGTATCCGCCGGCGCTTTGAACCTTGTCACGAACTTGGCCCAGCATATGAGTCTTTCCCGACCCGGCGGCTCCCTGGATAACCACTCCCAACGGTTTCGAGGTCGAGCGTGTATCAGCTTCGTCGAACGACCGCATGACGCTGCTCAGTGAGTTTTCGTTCATTCCATCGACGTGAAGTTCGTTGGTGCGCCAGACATCGTCGGGGGTGGGGGCCCAGGTCAGTTGAATGGAGGAGAGTGCTGCGTACTGCTCGGCGTCCATGGACATCAGCGGTCGATCTTCATCATGTGACGCGACTGACCACCGATATGGAGTGCTGCGGTGCGGTCGGTCTCGGTCAAGGTCGCCTGGTTCGCTTCGGGGATCAGGTTGATTTCCTGGGCGCGGTAGAGCGAACTCAGAGCCGCGTCCAGCACCGATCGATCCATGGTCTGCAGAGACTCGCGAAGTCGCGTCAGCGAGACCCATGCACGCGGCTCACTGGCAAGGCGCTGATAACTGTCTCGAACCAGGTTTTCAGGGTCCGCGCCGTCCTGTGCTGTGTCCGCTGTTGCGGGCAAGAACACCTCATTGGGTTCGATCCCGACGCGATCGAAATATCGGCGCATTGCACGCAGCAGGGTGTACAAAGTCTTGCCGCCGCTGCGGCTGGCCTGCGACGGGGCCGGAGCACCGAATTCCTGGCTTCCGCGTGCCCATCCCTTGTCCGTGAGGTCGAGAACCATTCCGCGGCCGACCTTCTCGACCTCGATCAGTTCGTCCCCGAGCAGCTTGTCCCGTGACTTGGCGCTCAGTTCGGAGCCGAGAGTCCTCAACTCCGTGAGCTTCAGTGGCCGAGATTCCGCCATCAGTACGAGCAGTGTGGTTCGTTCGACGAATGTCAGCTCGGTTGTCACTGGAGTGATCCTTCTTTCGTGGCAGTAAGTGTGTTCGGATCGGAGTCACGGAAGATGCGGTGTCGGTAGAGCGCAGCCTGTATCTCGTCGACAACCTGCCATACGTCCGCATGCACACGCTCGTTGGGAATACGCAGAATCTCGAAGCCCACGCCACGAAGAATTTCGTCACGCCTGTCGTCCTTGGCCTTACTCCAGGCGGACCGATGTTCGTGACCGTCCAACTCGACGGCGAACAGGTCTTCGAGCCACACGATGTCGAGGAAGTACTTCTGCGCGATGTCGTTGTACTGGAAAAGGTGATTGAGTCGCCGGTTCGTGGCCCACGAATGCTTGGAAAGCTCCCGGTCGACGCTTTTTTCGACGTTGCTGCCCGGGTGAGGCCTTCCAGCGACGGCCCAATACTCGACTGGGGGCCTCGTTCGAGAGCGCTGGCCGGTGTCGTCCACGTCGAGTAGTTCTCGTGGCAACGTCACGAACACGCTGGACAGGCGATCGACGGTGGGCACTGGATTGTCGACGAGCCATACGGCGAACCCGCGGGCGGCCAGCCACTCCGATGCGGCCGCGAAAGCATGCTGCTGCATCGGTGACAGCTCGTCCGAACCCACCAGAAGCGCGACCTGTTCACGTTGCCAACTGGCACCGAGGATGCCGGCCAAGCCTTCCGCGACCTCGGCGTCGGAGAACGGACGTCCCGTTGCCTTGTTGCCGAGGGATCGTTCGGCGAGATTCGCCAGGAACGGGCCGTAGTGATCGCTGTTCGAGGCCAAGTGACGTGCGTGGATCCGAACCGCGACGAAATCCAGCGAGCTGCGACCGGTGATCGACGATGCGTCAGGCAACCATGCAGGAAACAGTTCGATCGCGATCCCAGTCAAGGCCGAAAGCACCTGCTCGATAACCTCGGACGGACGATCCCTCGGCTCGACATGAACTCGAATCAAGGCGGGAGCCGTGTCCGACAGATCCTCGAGTGCGACGGCGATCGCATCTCCGGGTGCGCCCACGAGGCAGACGGCTCGATCGAGGGGGAGACCCCAAGTGTCGACGTGCCCAGTCGTCATGCCAAAGTCACCGGTTTGCTCTTGCGATGCGCATACACATCGCGAAACCATACCGGTGGTCCGTTTCTCTTCGTGCAACGAGTTGTCTCCCTCGGACTCGCCGATTTGGACTCTGTCGGCTGTCTCCCCTACACTTGACCGGTTGCCTGAGGCAGCGGTGTGTCTTTGTGCCACTGCCGCCCTGGCAGCCGACCGCGCGCGTCGGGACGGAAATCCGCCGCGTAAGCAAATCCAGGTCTAGGAGAAGTTAGTGATTCAGCAGGAGTCGCGAGTACGCGTCGCTGACAACACGGGCGCGAAGGAAATCCTTTGCATCCGCGTTCTCGGTGGCTCGTCACGTCGCTACGCCGGAATCGGCGACATCATCGTAGCTACGGTGAAAGATGCCATTCCCGGTGGAAACATCAAAAAGGGCGAGATCGTCAAGGCCGTCATCGTCCGCACCGTCAAGGAGCGTCGCCGTCCGGATGGCTCGTACATCCGTTTCGACGAGAACGCTGCCGTGCTGATCAAGCCGGACAACGATCCTCGTGGAACCCGCATCTTCGGCCCAGTCGGCCGTGAGCTGCGCGAGAAGAAGTTCATGAAGATCGTTTCGCTCGCCCCGGAGGTGCTGTAAATGAAGGTGCACAAGGGCGACACTGTTCTCGTGATCGCAGGCAAAGACAAGGGCGCGAAGGGCAAGGTCATTCAGTCCTACCCGGACAATGACAAGGTTCTCGTCGAGGGTGTCAACCGCATCAAGAAGCACACTGCGGTCTCTTCCAACCAGCGAGGCGCGTCTTCGGGCGGCATCGTCACGCAGGAAGCCCCGATCCACGTATCGAACGTTGCAGTAGTCGATTCGGACGGAAACCCGACGCGTGTGGGTTACCGGACCGACGAGGAGACCGGCAAGCGCGTTCGGATTTCCCGGAAAAACGGGAAGGACATCTGAGATGACTACCACTGAGAACACCGCGGGCGTACAGCCTCGCCTCAAGGCGCGCTACCGCGCCGAGATCAAAGACGCACTGAACACCGAGTTTGCATACGAGAACGTCATGCAGATCCCCGGCGTCGTCAAGGTCGTCGTCAACATGGGTGTCGGCGACGCCGCCCGTGATGCCAAGCTGATCAACGGTGCAGTTGCCGACCTCGCAGCGATCACCGGTCAGAAGCCGGAGATCCGCAAGGCTCGCAAGTCCATCGCTCAGTTCAAGCTCCGTGAAGGCATGCCCATCGGCGCCCGCGTCACACTTCGTGGCGACCGCATGTGGGAATTCCTGGACCGGCTGACCTCCATTGCCCTTCCCCGAATCAGGGACTTCCGCGGCCTCTCCGGCACGCAGTTCGACGGCAACGGAAACTACACGTTCGGCCTCAACGAGCAGTCGATGTTCCATGAGATCGACGTGGACCAGATCGATCGTCCGCGCGGCATGGACATCACCGTGGTGACCACCGCAACCAACAACGAAGAAGGCCGTGCGTTGCTCAAGCACCTCGGCTTCCCGTTCAAGGAGAACTGAGTCCATGGCGAAGAAGGCATTGGTCAACAAGGCCAACAAGAAGCCGAAGTTCGCGGTGCAAGGTTACACACGTTGCAACCGCTGCGGCCGTCCCCGCGCAGTATTCCGCAAGTTCGGCCTGTGCCGAATCTGTGTTCGCGAGATGGCACACGCTGGAGAACTTCCCGGCGTTCGCAAGAGTTCCTGGTGATCTGAGGCCCTCGGGCCTCATCGCACCACGTTGACGAGCGTGGGTCCCTGAACTGGGACCCACGCTCGTTTTGTTGTATGCGAGTCCGGACACGACGGTACCGACACCTCGGGCTCCGGCGAAGACGCCGCATGGAACCGATGAACTCGCCGTGCCTTCCGGATCGATCTCGCCTGGTGTCCTCGAGTCCCGTACCACGACCGATTTTGAGAATGGCGACCGGTTCCCTACACTAGAGCGGTTGCCCGGGCTTCGTCGTGCCTGCACGCGAGTTCTTGCAATATCGAACGCAAACCTCGAGTTCTCCTACACGGAAGCTCGTAACACCAGGCAGTGCAGTGATGCATTGCCAGGAGCGCAACCCCTGACCGGCAACAGTCGGTCAGGACATGTTCACTTCGCTGTAGGCCCACGATGTGACGAGTCAGGCCCTGTACGGGGCACCAGCTCGCGCGTGCTGCATGGGAACCGCTACGAGAAAGGTGCACAGGTCACACCATGACGATGACCGATCCAATTGCAGACTTCTTGACCCGTCTGCGTAACGCCAATTCGGCGTACCACGACGAGGTGAAGCTTCCCCACTCGAAGTTGAAGGCGAATATCGCCGACATCCTCAAGCGTGAGGGCTACATCGCAGATTTCCGCACCGAGGACGCCGAGGTGGGCAAGACCCTCATCGTCGACCTCAAATACGGACCCAGCCGCGAGCGCAGCCTCGCAGGCATCCGTCGTATCTCGAAGCCCGGTCTTCGCGTATACGCAAAATCCACCAATCTGCCCAAGGTTCTCGGCGGCCTGGGCGTGGCGATCATCTCCACGTCCACAGGCTTGCTCACGGAGCGTCAGGCGGCCAAGCAGGGTGTGGGCGGAGAAGTCCTCGCCTACGTCTGGTAGGGGAGGCCACCACCATGTCACGTATTGGAAAATTGCCGGTCACGGTCCCCGCGGGCGTTGACATCACGATCGACGGGCAGAACATCGCGGTCAAGGGCCCCAAGGGTGCCCTCGAGTTGACGATCGCCGAACCCATTCAGATTGCTCGGTCGGAAGATGGCACTCTCGCTGTCACCCGTCCGGACGACGATCGTCGTAGTCGCTCGCTGCATGGCCTTTCGCGCACGCTGGTAGCAAACCTCATCACCGGTGTCACCAACGGTTACACCACCAAGATGGAGATCCACGGCGTCGGTTACCGCGTTGTGGTGAAGGGCAAGGACCTCGAGTTCGCGCTCGGTTACAGCCACCCCGTGCTGATCGAAGCACCTGAGGGCATCACGTTCACGGTCGAGTCGCCCACGCGATTCACCATCATCGGCATCGATAAGCAGAAGGTCGGCCAGATCGCGGCCAACGTCCGTCGTCTGCGGCGCCCCGACCCGTACAAGGGTAAGGGCATCCGCTACGAGGGTGAAGTTATCCGCCGCAAGGTCGGGAAGACGGGTAAGTGATATGAGCCAGCAAACAGCAGACAAAGCGAACGTCGTGAAGCGCACTCCGCGCGGCACGGACGTATCGACGAAGCGTCGCCTGTCGAAGGCACGCCGTCATTTCCGCCTTCGGAAGAAGATCTCCGGAACGCCCGAGCGTCCTCGCTTGGTCGTCAACCGTTCTTCGCGTCACATTCACGTCCAGCTGGTCGACGATCTTGCGGGCCGTACGCTCGCGAGCGCCTCGAGCATCGAAGCCGACGTGCGTGCACTCGATGGCGACAAGAAGGCCGTCAGCGCCAAGGTGGGCGAGCTCATCGCCAGCCGTGCGAAGGCTGCCGGAATCGACGCTGTCGTATTCGACCGCGGCGGAAACAGCTACAGCGGCCGCATCGCGGCTCTGGCAGACGCAGCTCGCGAAGGCGGGTTGACGTTCTGATGATGACAATGACCGAAAACGGAAGGACAGCCTGATGCCGGGACGTCAACGGCGTGACGGCGGAAGCGGCCCCGCCGGACAGAACAGTGGCCCGAACGCAGCCGGCGGTGACAACAGCCAGCGCGGTGACAACCGCGGTGGTCGTGACCGTCGCGACAACTCGCGTGGCGGAAACGCTGCCGACAAGTCGAACTTCATCGAGCGCGTGGTTGCCATCAACCGCGTCTCCAAGGTGGTCAAGGGTGGTCGTCGCTTCAGCTTCACCGCCCTCGTCATCGTCGGAGACGGCAACGGTTTGGTCGGCGTCGGCTACGGCAAGGCCAAGGAAGTTCCTGCAGCAATCCAGAAGGGTGTCGAGGAAGCTCGTAAGAGTTTCTTCCGCGTTCCGATGATCGCCGGCACCATCACGCACCCGATCCAGGGTGAAGCAGCAGCGGGCGTTGTCATGTTGCGTCCGGCCAGCCCCGGTACCGGCGTCATCGCCGGTGGTGCTGTCCGTGCCGTGCTGGAGTGCGCTGGGATCCGCGACGTTCTGTCGAAGTCGCTCGGTAGCGACAACGCCATCAACGTCGTGCATGCCACCGTCGCAGCACTCAAGGGTCTGCAGCGTCCCGAGGAAGTCGCGGCTCGTCGCGGTCTGACCCTCGAAGAGGTTGCACCAGCCGGAATGCTGCGTGCACGTGCACAGGCAGGAGCGGTCAAGTAATGGCGCAGCTCAAGGTCACCCAGATCAGAAGCACCATCGGCCAGCGCGCAACACAGCGTGATACCTTGCGGACTCTCGGACTCAAAGGCATTCGCCAGACGGTCCTCCGCGAGGACAACTCGCAAAATCGCGGTCTGGTCAACAAGGTGCGCCACCTCGTAACAGTTGAGGAGGTCTAACCATGACCATCAAACTCCATCATCTTCGCCCAGCGCCCGGATCCAAGTCGACGAAGATTCGCGTCGGCCGTGGTGAAGGCGGCAAGCGCGGTAAGACCGCAGGTCGCGGTACCAAGGGAACCGGCGCTCGCAAGAACGTGCCGGCACGCTTCGAGGGTGGGCAGATGCCTCTCCAGATGCGGCTTCCGAAGCTCAAGGGGTTCACCAACCCCAACCGCGTCGTGTTTCAGGTTGTGAACCTTCGCGACATCGAGCGGCTCTTCCCCGAAGGTGGCCAGGTCAGCCTTGCTGACTTGATCGCCAAGGGTGCAGTCCGCAAGAACGAGCCCGTCAAGGTGCTCGGCGACGGCAAGATATCGGTCAAGGTCGATATCTCCGCCAACAAGTTCACTGGTTCTGCCAAGGAAAAGATCGCCGCAGCCGGCGGTTCTGTAACCGAGGTCTAGCCACATTCGACTTTGGTCGAGTGAGCTCATCGTGTGTCGATGGCCGCAGCGACAAGCCTTAACGGGCCAACGCTGCGGCCATCGCTGCCTCACCGGCATCTCTTGCATCGCCCGGCCGGGTAGGGGGCGACTGACCGACAGGTCGACTGCTGCACACTGTTAGAGTTCTAGAGTTCATGGAAGTGCTTTTCGATGCGGACGATACATATCGTTCGCAGTCCATGGTCGAGTGTCGCCGAGGCCGGTAACGGCTCCGCAGACACCGACCACCAACGCAGTCGTGCCAGGAGGATCTTTGCTTTCCGCCTTCGTGTCGGCCCTCAGGACTCCTGACCTGAGACGGAAGATCCTTTTCACCCTCGGGTTGGTTGCCCTGTATCGCTTCGGCGCTACGCTCCCATCCCCAGGCGTGGATTACGCCAACGTCAAGGCGTGCATCGATGAGGTATCAGGCGGCGATCAAGCCGGTATCTACTCGCTGATCAACCTGTTCTCCGGTGGCGCGCTGCTACAGCTGTCCGTGTTTGCGATCGGCATCATGCCGTACATCACGGCGAGCATCATCGTGCAGTTGTTGACCGTCGTCATCCCCAAGTTCGAGGAACTCCGCAAGGAGGGCCAGTCGGGCCAGGCGAAGATGACCCAGTACACGCGTTACCTGTCGATCGCTTTGGCGATCCTGCAGGCGACCGGTCTGGTGGCACTCGCGTCCCGCGGCCAACTACTCCAGGGCTGTCAGCAGGACATCATTGCCGACAAGAGCATTTTCGGTCTGATGATCATCGTCCTCGTCATGACCGCAGGTGCTGCAGTGGTGATGTGGTTCGGCGAGGTCATCACCGAGCGCGGAGTCGGAAACGGCATGTCGCTCCTGATCTTCGCAGGCATCGCCTCGCGCATCCCGTCCGAAGGCAAGTCCATCCTTGACAGCCGCGGAGGGCTCGTATTCGGTCTGGTGTGCGTTGCTGCACTACTCATAATCGCCGGCGTTGTGTTCGTCGAGCAGGGGCAGCGTCGAATTCCGGTGCAATACGCCAAGCGGATGGTCGGCCGAAAGATGTACGGCGGATCGTCGACGTATCTTCCACTGAAGGTCAACCAGGCTGGTGTCATCCCGGTGATCTTCGCGTCCTCGCTGCTGTACCTGCCCAATCTGATTGCACAGCTCACCTCCGCCAGTACGGCGACGGATCCGAGCTGGTGGCAGCGGATCATCAACGAGTATCTGGTCAACCCGGCGAATCCGGTCTACATCGCCATCTACTTCGGACTCATCGTCTTCTTCACTTACTTCTACGTCGCGATCACGTTCAATCCAGAGGAACGTGCGGATGAGATGAAGAAGTTCGGTGGTTTCATCCCGGGTATTCGACCGGGTAAGCCGACCGCCGACTATCTGAACTATGTGCTCAGCCGCATCACGTTGCCGGGCGCTATCTACTTGGGCACCATTGCCGTTCTGCCCAACCTGTTCCTCGACATCGGGAGCTCCGGCGGCGCACAGAACCTGCCGTTCGGTGGCACCGCTGTGCTGATCATGGTCAGCGTCGGCCTCGATACCGTGAAGCAGATCGAAAGTCAGCTGATGCAGCGCAACTACGAAGGGTTCCTCAAGTGAGACTTGTTCTTCTTGGTCCTCCCGGTGCCGGCAAGGGCACCCAAGCCGAGATCCTGTCCGAGAAGCTGGGTGTACCTCACATCTCGACCGGCGATCTCTTTCGCGCGAACATCGGCGAGAAGACCGCCCTCGGGATCGAGGCGAAGAAATACCTCGATGCCGGAGATCTCGTACCGAGTGAACTCACCGTCGATATGGTTCGTAGTCGCTTGGCGGAACCGGATGCCGTCAACGGTTTTCTCCTCGACGGATTTCCGCGCTCGGTGGGTCAAGCAGAGTCACTCGTGGCCATCCTTGCCGATATGGGTGCAAAGCTCGATGGTGTGTTGTCGTTCATCGTCGACGAAGACGTCGTGGTTGCTCGCATGCTTTCCCGTGGGCGCGCCGACGACAAAGAGGACGTCATTCGTAACCGGCTGAAGGTCTACCGCGATGAGACGGCGCCGCTGCTCGACTACTACAAGGACCGGATCCTCACCGTCGATGCAATCGGTGAGGTCGAAGAAGTCAGCGCACGCGCGTTGAAGGCGATCGAGGATCTCGACAACTGATGGCTTTCGGTCGTAAACGTAAGGTAGTGCCGTTCCGCACCGCGGGCGAGTTGGACGCGATGGCTGCAGCAGGCGCGATCGTCGGTTCAGCGTTGGTAGCCGTGCGGAATGCGGCCAAGCCCGGAGTATCGACCCTCGAATTGGACAGGGTGGCCGAGGCTGTCATTCGTGACGCTGGTGCGGTCCCTTCCTTCCTGGGGTATCACGGGTTTACCGGAAGTATCTGCTCGTCCGTCAACGACCGAGTCGTGCACGGAATCCCGTCGGCCGAGGACATCCTCGTTGTCGGAGATCTGATCTCGATCGACTGCGGTGCAGTTCTCGATGGTTGGCACGGCGATTCGGCGTGGACGTTCGGAATCGGAGACCTCATCGAGGCCGACGCTTTGCTCAGCGAAGCGACGCGGTTGTCGATGGAAGCTGGAATCGCAGCGATGCTCCCAGGAAATCGGCTCACCGACATTTCGCACGCCATCGAAAGCGGAACACGCGCGGCAGAAAAGGCTCACGGTCGCGCTTACGGAATTGTCGACGGTTACGGCGGTCACGGCATCGGACGTGAAATGCATATGGACCCGTTCCTTGCGAACGAGGGCGCTCCGGGCAAGGGGCCTGAACTGGTGGTGGGATCGACATTGGCAATCGAGCCGATGCTCACACTCGGTACCTACGAGACCGAGATCCTGTCCGATGACTGGACCGTGGTGACAACTGACGGCTCGCGAGCGGCACATTGGGAGCACACCGTTGCGGTCACGGACGACGGCCCCCGGATCCTGACTCTGCGCCCCTGAATTTTTTCGGCCGCCGCATCGCAGTGTGTTCGTCGACGTTTGCAGACCTGATCTCGGGTGACAGGCGTCTCGATTCTGCGGCGCTTCGGGCGCGGCCTATCAAGGCCGATTCGGACGATTCTCCGCTTCTTTCGCTCACTTACGGATGGCCTCATTTGGCCTGGTGAGGGTTTGCCGGTAACATAGGTCGACGGTGCGCCATGCGCGCCGGTTGCTCGCATGCCTGCGTAAGTTGACTAGCGGCCGACCGGCCGAAACTGCCAGCTCAGACAATTGAAATTGCTGCTCGTGCAATGGATGTTGCCGGTTCTGAAAGTTGAAGTCGCCAGCCTCGGCTTAGCGGCGGCGTGAGCATCACGGTAAACGAATCACATATGCAATCAACCAGGTGTACAAAGCCAGGATCGCGGAGGATATGGCAAAGAAAGACGGCGCCATCGAGGTAGAGGGCCGAGTTGTCGAACCCTTGCCCAATGCGATGTTTCGCATCGAGCTCGAAAACGGCCACAAGGTACTCGCTCACATCAGTGGGAAGATGCGGCAGCACTACATCCGTATCCTTCCCGAGGATCGCGTCGTAGTGGAGCTCTCTCCATATGACCTCACGCGTGGGCGCATCGTTTACCGATACAAGTAAGAGCTTCTTCGGCCAGGTCCGGTCGAAGAGAACCATGCTCGAACGTGTCGATTCGTTCTTTCTGAACGGGCCGATGCGCACGAGCTACACACAGGAGATCAACGACGTGAAGGTTCATCCGAGCGTCAAGAAGATCTGCGAAAAATGCAAGGTGATCCGCCGTAACGGGCGAGTCATGGTGATCTGCGACAACCTGCGTCACAAGCAGCGTCAGGGATAACCACCGAGCATTTCGCTTTCTGCTTGGCACATAGCTAGAAGATGACCTCCCAGCACCAACCGCGACATACGCGTCGCGGCATACCCCCGGCACGGAGGCCGGGGCCCCACTGAGTTTTAGAAGACGGTTGCTTCGAGAAGGATCCGTCTTCAGCAGTACAGAGGCACAGGGGACGGACTGGGAGCAGACCTCCGGACACGAAAAGGATTGCCACATGGCACGTCTCGCAGGTGTGGATCTTCCGCGCGAAAAGCGCATGGAGATCGCACTGACATACATTTACGGCGTTGGCCGTACCCGTTCCAAGGAAATCCTGGTTGCGACAGGGGTCAATCCCGACCTGCGCAGCAAGGACCTGTCCGATGAAGATCTGGGCAAGCTCCGCGAGTACATCGAGGAGTCCCTCAAGGTCGAGGGCGACCTGCGCCGCGAGGTTCAGGCCGACATTCGTCGCAAGATCGAAATCGGCTGCTACCAGGGCCTTCGCCACCGTCGCGGTCTGCCCGTCCGAGGACAGCGCACCAAGACCAATGCGCGCACCCGCAAGGGCCCCAAGCGCACCATTGCCGGCAAGAAGAAGGCGAAGTAATGCCACCTAAAGCACGCGGTACAGGTCCTAAGAAGACACAGAAGACGCGTCGCAGGGACAAGAAGAACGTCCCGCACGGATCTGCTCACATCAAGAGCACGTTCAACAACACGATCGTCTCGATCACCGACCCCGCAGGCAACGTCATCTCCTGGGCGTCCTCGGGCCACGTGGGCTTCAAGGGCTCGCGTAAGTCGACTCCGTTCGCGGCCCAGCTTGCAGCCGAGAGTGCTGCTCGCAAGGCGCAGGAACACGGTGTCAAGAAGGTCGACGTGTTCGTCAAGGGTCCCGGCTCCGGCCGTGAGACCGCTATTCGTTCGCTTCAGGCCGCAGGCCTGGAGGTCGGCACCATCTCCGATGTCACCCCCCAGCCGCACAACGGTTGCCGTCCGCCGAAGCGGCGTCGGGTCTAGCGGGAAGGAAAGGTTTAGAAAATGGCACGTTATACCGGTCCTATCACCCGCAAGTCTCGTCGTCTGCGCGTTGACCTTGTTGGAGGCGACCAGGCATTCGAGCGTCGTCCCTACCCGCCCGGCCAGCATGGCCGCGCGCGGATCAAGGAGAGCGAGTACCTGCTCCAGCTGCAGGAGAAGCAGAAGGCTCGCTTCACTTACGGCGTCATGGAGAAGCAGTTCCGTCTCTACTACAAGGAAGCCAACCGTCGCCCCGGCAAGACCGGTGAGAACTTGTTGACAATCCTGGAGACGCGTCTCGACAACGTTGTGTACCGCGCTGGTCTGGCACGCACACGCCGTCAGGCACGCCAGCTGGTCACCCACGGTCACTTCCTTGTGAACAACAAGCGAGTGGACATCCCTAGCTACCGTGTCTCGCAGTACGACATCATCGATGTCCGCGAGAAGTCCGTGCAGACACTGCCGATTCAGATCGCTCGTGAGAGCTACGGGGATCGTCCGGTGGCCGCATGGTTGCAGGTAGTTCCGAACCGTCTTCGCATCCTCGTTCACCGGGTGCCGGAGCGCGCACAGATCGATGTGCCGCTCCAGGAGCAGCTCATCGTCGAGTTCTACTCGAAGTAAGACGCACCACGCATGTGAGCTTTCGAGAAGTTCACATGCGTATGCGTCTCCATACCTGGACGTCAAATAGCGGACGTCCGTACAGGAGGAACACACAATGCTCATTTCACAGCGCCCGACGCTGACCGAAGAGGTCATCGCCGACAATCGCTCGAAATTCGTCATCGAGCCGCTCGAGCCTGGCTTCGGTTACACACTCGGCAACTCGCTCCGCCGTACCCTGCTGTCGTCGATCCCCGGCGCTGCTGTCACCAGCATCCGTATCGACGGCGTTCTCCACGAGTTCACCACTGTTCCGGGAGTCAAGGAAGATGTCACCGACATCATCCTGAACCTCAAGGGCCTCGTCGTGAGCTCCGAAGAGGACGAGCCGGTCACCATGTACGTCCGCAAACAGGGCCCAGGCGCTGTCACCGCAGGCGACATCGTTCCTCCGGCCGGCGTCACGGTGAACAACCCAGATCTGCATATCGCGACTTTGAACGACAAAGGCAAGCTGGAGATCGAACTCGTAGTCGAGCGCGGTCGTGGCTATGTCCCTGCCGTCCAGAACAAGGCATCAGGCGCCGAAATCGGCCGTATCCCGGTCGACTCGATCTACTCGCCCGTGCTCAAGGTCACGTACAAGGTGGAGGCCACTCGCGTCGAACAGCGCACCGACTTCGATCGGCTCGTTCTCGACGTGGAGACCAAGAACTCCATCACCGCGCGGGACGCGCTCGCTTCGGCGGGCAAGACCCTGGTTGAGCTCTTCGGCCTCGCCCGTGAGCTGAACGTCGAAGCAGAAGGAATCGAGATCGGACCCTCGCCCGCCGAGGCCGATCACATTGCTTCCTTCGGACTCCCTATCGAGGATCTGGACCTCACAGTCCGTTCCTACAACTGCCTCAAGCGCGAGGGTGTTCACACCGTCGGCGAGCTGGTTGGTCGTACCGAGTCCGATCTGCTGGACATTCGTAACTTCGGACAGAAGTCCATCGACGAGGTGAAGGTCAAGCTGCACTCGCTTGGTCTTTCACTCAAGGACAGCCCCGCGTCCTTCGATCCGACGACCGTGCCCGGATACGACGCCACCACGGGTACGTGGAGCGACACCGACGCCGGATCCTTCGCTGAAAGCGAAGGCGCCGAGCAGGACTACGCCGAGACAGAACAGCTGTAACCAGCTCGCTGGAGCTCTTACTAGGAGATTCAACATGCCCAAGCCCACCAAGGGCCGCCGTCTCGGCGGGTCGGCGTCGCACCAGAAGGCCATTTTGGCCAACCTCGCGACGGCACTCTTCGAGCACGGCCGCATCACCACCACCGAGTCGAAGGCCAAGCGCCTTCGTCCCCACGCCGAGAAGCTCGTGACCCATGCAAAGCATGGCGATCTTGCTCATCGTCGTGAGGTTCTCAAGATCATCAACAACAAAGATGTCGTACATAAGCTCTTCGCCGAGATCGGGCCGTTTTTCGCCGATCGCGACGGTGGCTACACGCGCATCATCAAGACAGTTCCCCGCAAGGGTGACAACTCGCCGATGGCCATCATCGAGCTCGTCAACGAGCAGACGGTGTCCAACGAAGCAGATCGCGCTCGCCGCGTGAAGGCTTCGCAGGCTGCGCCAGCTGCCGAGGCACCTGCCGCGGACAACGTCGTCGAGGCTGTCGAGGCCGACGCGACCGAGGCCGAGGTCGAGAACGCCGAAGCTGTAGTCGATGGTATCGAGGACAACGACGCTCACGCGTCGGACGCCGCCGATGCCGAGGCCGTGTCGACTGAAACACAGGGCAAGAAGGACTAGTTCCCTTGACCTCATCGCACGACCGAAGCGGGCCCGCCATTCCTTCCGAGGATGGCGGGTCCGCTTCTTTGCGGTCCGCCACCCGTCTTCGCTTGGACATTGCGTACGACGGTACGGATTTCTCCGGCTGGGCACGACAGCCCGGCATCAGGACTGTGTGCGGAGTACTGGAGGACGCATTTTCGACCGTGCTGAGGCAGCGCATCGAGCTGACGGTCGCAGGCCGAACCGACGCCGGTGTGCACGCTTTCGGGCAAGTTGCACACTTCGATGTCGTCGGTGGTATCGACGAGCCGGAGCGTTTGGTACGCCGGATGGCGAGGTTCTTGCCCACCGATGTTCGGGTGAAGGCGATCTCGGTCGTGTCGGAAGATTTCGATGCGCGCTTTTCCGCGCTTCGCAGGCACTACGAATACAGGTTCAGTACCGCTCGCTACGGAGTCGACCCACTCGAAGTGCGAGGCGTGGTGGGATGGGCGCGAGAGATAGACCTCGGTGCGATCCGCGACGCGTCGTCGAGGTTGTTGGGCCTGCACGATTTCGCGGCATTCTGTAAGCGCAGAGACGGTGCGACCACCGTACGCGAGCTCCAACGATTCGACTGGGAACGCACTGGCGACCGCGTCAGTGCCCACGTCAGCGCCGACGCGTTCTGCTGGTCCATGGTTCGCAGTCTCGTGGGAGCGATGCAGGCAGTGGGTGAAGGTCGTCGGACTCCGGAGTGGACCGAAGCGCTACTGAATACGCGATCGCGGTCGAGTGAAGTAACCGTCGCGCCGGCGCACGGACTGTCGCTGATGGCTGTCGACTATCCGGCCGAGGGTGACCTCGTAGCGCGGAACGAGGCGACACGCGAAGTGCGCTCGGCCATCACCCAGCCTGGCGGGTGCTGTTAGCCGATCGGTCGGTCGATGGTGGAACCGGGCTACTAGACTTTCACCGTGACCATGGATCCGATCGGACTTGCCGTCGTCCTAGCCAGCGTCCGTCCAGGACGGGTCGGGCCCGTCGTTGCCGATTGGTTCCTGCGGACCGTTTCCGAGCGCAGCGACGTCGTGGCTACGAAGATCGACCTGATGGATGCCGCGCTCCCCGTGGACTTGTCGCCGTCTCCTGCAGGGGAGGCGTTCGCAGCGGCGATCGGCGCGGTCGATGCGGTGGTGGTGGTTACGCCCGAATACAACCATGGATATCCTGGGGCACTCAAGACAGCACTCGATACTGTGAAATATCAGTGGCGGGGCAAGCCGATCGGATTCGTGTCGTACGGCGGACTGGGTGGAGGACTGCGCGCAACGGAGCAACTGCGTCAGGTGGCTGCAGAGTTGCACATGGTGGCGGTCCGCGACAGTGTCGGCTTTCACCGGGTACGCACCGCGTTCGATGAGAACGGTCGTGCCGACGACGGTGCGGCGGTCGACGCTGCCGGCCGTATGTTGAGCCAATTGCATTGGTGGGCAACGGCATCGAAAGTTCAGTCGAGAGCGTTTCCGTATCCTGGCTGAGTGAGATCGACGGCGCTCCGCACGCTGCGGGGCCTGCCGATGAACGCGGTTTCCTGGGAAATCGTCACGAGCATGAGCTCGGTTTCGTTTCGACCGGCGCGAACCGTGATGCGGTCACCTGCGGCGCCGGGTTGGACGATGGAGAGGTCGGGATCCGACATCGGTTCGCGAGGTGGTCGTTCGGTCACGGTCATCACCGTGGTGCCGTCTGGTCGCGAGCGCGCGGGCACCACGACGGCGTCGGCGAAATCCTGCACGAGTACATCGAATCCTCGTGTGCCTCGGTGTGGGCCGCCGTCGATGAGTAGCCTGTCCGGTGTCGCGATCGAGTCGACGAGGGGTCCCCATGCGTGTGGTCGATCGGATCTGATCAGAACGTGTGCACCGGTCGAGAGTGCGCGAAATACGAGTTGCTGAGCCAAATACAGTTCGCCTGCCACCAACACGGTGTCGACGCCTCTTCCGTATACCCGTGCTGCGACGCCATGGCCTGCAGTGTCCGACCCGAGAAGCTGGCCGCACCCGGAGATCGGAATGTCCAGGCGCTCGACGATGTCGTAGGGAAGGTCTCGGACAGGTTCTGCATGGTCACGAGGGATGATTGCGAGGGGGAGGGAGGCAATCAATGCTTCACGGTGGCGCCCGTTCATCGATACAGCGCCGGGTATGTCGGGTCGGGGAGTGGCCCCACGATTCACGAAACGGCATGCGCCACTGATGCGCACACGGCTGTAGCTCGAACCCGGGGTCAGGCGAAACGCGATCGTTGTCGACAGCGACGGAATTGCCCACAACTCGGTGAGGACAGCGGTATCGATTCGGCGACAGTCGAACCCGAATCCGGTGTCGATCACACCGGGAAGTGGTGCAGATCCCCAGTTCTCGGTCAGACGGTTGGCGGCGACACCCCGACACATGTGGGAAGCCGTGGACTGAATCTCGCTGCGCACCAGCATCCGCGAACTGATTCCCCTCGCCTCGAGGGCGCGGGCGACCCGTTCGGTTGCGACCCACACAGCACGCGATGCCCCCAATCGGCCGCCTCCGCGCGCGTCGATCGCAGCACGATTGCACGAGATCTCCAGCGTGACGGTGACCCACACCGTGCGCGTGGCGACTGCTGGAAGCGGCCCGATCAATCGTTCGTATACGTCGGTTGCCGGTGTACCCGACGCTGTGCGCATACCGTGAGCGACGATGTCGATGCTGCTCACGAAAATATCGTGCTGAGAAAGACACTCGGCCAGTGCAGAGAGGTCGAGGCCGGTATCGGTGGATGCTTCCGCACGGCCGAGCCTTGTCATCGCCGAACTGGGAGGGTGTAGTTCGAGAACACACGATAGGGTTCCACCTCGCCAGTGAATTCCGGCTGCTCGACCATCGTCTTCTGAGTAGTCCTGTGTGACTCCGGGATTCGATGTCGTGCGCGATGCGTACCGAGACGCTGTGGTGGCCCAGTCGAGGACCGGCCGCCCGGCGATCACCAGAAATGGAACTGCCGTTGCGGGTGCGGCGACCGACACGATGACGGCAAGCGAGGCGTCGAACGCCACCGCGATTGCCACGCCGAGCGCAAGGACCGTCTCGAGTGCAACCAATCTGGCGATCCTGGGAATGCGCAGCGAAACGAAGTACATCGAGGAACGCGCGGACATCTGGCGGTTGTCACCCGACCCCGATCTTTCACGCGAACGTGTTGGCGCAGACAAAATTAACTTTTCCTCCCCCCGAAGGCCACGTAGTCGAGCAGCAGAGCATCTCGTCGACTCGTGTCCGAGACTGTACCGGGTCTTCCCGCGCACTGCGCTCGTCAGGTGCCACAGGCGTGGGAGACCTTCTCCCTCCGGAGGCTGTAGTCTTTCGCGCGGGAAGGGCTCGTATGGGGATCGAGCCCGCAGCGCAGCAGGGGGGCCTAGTGGCGGCAACGCCTACAACCAAGTGGCAGGTCGGCGGGTATCGATTTCTAGTCCGACGGATGGAACACGCCTTGGTGCGTCGCGACGTGCGCATGCTGCACGATCCGATGCGCTCACAATCGAGAGCTTTGGCAGTAGGCCTCGTGGTGGCGTGTCTGGGTCTCGCTGGATGCGCCGCGTTGGCATTGCTTCGGCCCCAGGACAAGATCGGCGACGCGACGATCGCGGTGGGGAAGGACTCGGGTGCAATGTTCGTCCGAGTGGAGGAAGCATTTCATCCAGTGTTGAATCTGGCCTCGGCGCGGTTGATCGTCGGTAGCCCGGACAGCCCTGTCATCGTCAAGGAATCCGAGCTGGCCAAACTTGATCGGGGTTCGCTGGTGGGGATACCCGGAGCGCCGTCGAGCCTGCCGCATGAGGAGTCCGGCTCGCCGGAGTCTTGGACCGTGTGCGACACACTCGACTCCACGGGTGCCGTCGCCGGTACGACCGTAGTGGTGGGGGACCCGCGCTACGACGACAGAATCGGTCCACTCGACGACGGCAAAGCCTTCCTCTGGAGTACGACGGACGGAACGTACCTGGTGTACGACGGTGTCCGGGCACGAATCGATCTGGGCGATCGCTCGGTCGTGCGCGCACTCGGACTCGAGGGCGTGCGGCCGTCGAGTGTCAGTGACGGACTTGCGAACGCTGTTCCTGTGGTTCCGGCGATCGTGCCACCGGCGATCGTGCATGCAGGCGAGATTCCGACCTACCCGATTGCGGGGAAGACGATCGGTTCGGTCGTGAAGGTATCGGGTGTCGACGTTCGGTACTACGTCGTGTTGGAAAACGGTATCCAGGCGATCACGGAGTCGACGGCGCAGCTGATCAAGTTTGCCGATTCACAGGGCAGTCCCGAGATCGATTCCCTCAACCCCGACGTGTTGCCTTCGGCGCCGACGGTGACAGGGTTGCCGGTCGAGATGTATCCGCGGGTGGCCCCGAAGATCGTGGATACTGCCGCCGAGCCGGTCGGATGCTTGACGTGGGTTGCTCAGGCTGCCCCCGACGGTGGTCCTACTGCGCAGTTGGTCATGTCGGCGGGGCGCACTCTTCCTCTAGTCGATTCGGCGCGTCCGGTGCGTCTTGCGCAGGCAGACGGGGGAGGAGCGGCTGCCGATGAGGTCTATCTCGAGCCTGGCAGCGGTGGTTTCGTGCAGACCACCGGCATCGAAACGACGAGTGTGCGACAGGACGCGTCGTTCTTCGTTGCCGATACCGGAGTTCGGTTCGGCGTGCCGGACGCTGATGCCGTCGATGCGCTGGGTCTCGGTGTTCCTGCCCCTGCGCCGTGGCAGATCGTTCAATTATTGGGCACTGGGCCCACATTGAGTCGTGCCGCAGCACTGACTGCTCACGACGGGGTCGGACCCGATCCCGAGGCGGCGCGACTTCCGGCTGGGTGACCGCGGAGGTTTCGGCGCCGAAGTGGCATCGCGACTCCCAGCCCCACTACGAGTACGACCCCTACGAGGATGGATCCAGTGGTGGCGATCGACCGTGGCCGAAGGTCCGGTGGGTCGGGTACGACGGGCGCCTGCATCGATACCGGGTTCACTGCGGCTGCCGAAGCGATTCCCGCCACTTGTGCGGTCACGGCCGCGAGTGGATCGACGATTCCGTGACCGATGAGCGGATTCCAGCCATCAGCGGGCTTGTGCGCTGTGGCCTCGATACGTTCGATCACTTGCATTGCGGTCAGTTCGGGTCGGTGAGCGCGAATCAGCGCCGCTACTGCGGAGACCAGGGGAGCGGCGAAGCTGGTGCCCTGAACCGGCACAATATTGCCCTGACCGTCGACCGTGCCGTTGGTCAACCCACTGCCCGTCGGGGACAGCGAGGTCATCGAGGTACCCGGCGCTGCGACGTCCACCCAGGGGCCACCGAGGGTGAAGGCTGAGGGTTGCCCGTCCGGGTCTACCGAGCCGACGGTCAATACCTGCTCGTCGAACCACGCGGGGGTGGCGATGGTCGCGATTCGATCCCATTGCTCAGCATCGGGATCGGCTGGATCGGGTGGAGGGTTTTGGCTGCGACATTGGGCTTCACCGTTACCGCCGGTGTTGCCGGCGGCCGCGACGACAACCACGTTGCGGATGCGAGCGGCATAGTCGATCGCCGCGCCGAGGGGCCCGTCGGCGATCCCCCTACCGCTCGGGACACACGCGACCTCGGAGATATTGATGACGGAAGCGCCGGAATCTGCGGCGGTGCGCACGGCCTGCGCCATCGTCATGACGTTGCCGTATCCGGACGCGTTGTCTGCTGGTGTCTCCGCCTCCTCGTCCTCTGGGGTTCTCGCACGTTGAAATGCGTTGCTGGACTGACGTATCGATAGAATTTGGGCGTCGGGAGCTCCGCCGGCGAAACCGCTGCCGGGGACACTCTGTGCAGCGATGAGTCCCGCAACCAAAGTTCCGTGCGCATCGCAGTCCGACAACCCGTCGCCGGCAAATACATAATCCCCTCCCGGCCGTAGGCCTGGTAGTCGAGGGTGTGGTGAGACCCCGGTATCGATGACAGCGACTATTTGACCGGCACCACGCGTGATCGGCCACACGGCACGGAAATCGAGTACGCCCTGTGCATCGGGTACGGCGGGCCCGTCCGGGGTGGGCGAAGCGGGCACACAGAGATTACGTTGTTCGGTGGGCTCCGGTGGAGCAGGCGGAGCCGGTTCGGGGAGCAGTGCGGGGTCGACGAACGGTCTGTCCGCGGACGCTGCTCCGCCACCGAGAAAGGACGCAGCTACGACGACCGCGGCGCCGATCGCACCCATCGACCGTGGTGTCAGAGCTTTCACAGCCCGCGCATCGCCGCGTACAGGCCACAGACCCAGCAGACGATGGGAACTATCGCAGCGATCACTGCGTACTCGACGAGTTCTCCGGCGCGTCGGAGCACTGGTGAGTATTCGCGTTGGGGAACGAACGATCCGAAGAGGAGTGCGATGACGGAGACACCGATGGCAGCCGCGAAGGGTGTGCTCGGTCGATCGGGAATGGCAAACACCGATGCCGTCGACACCGCCAGAACGATGAGCGATCCGGCAGCAACAACAGGTACAGCATGGTCGAGTTCTGCGAACGTGCGACCGCGAAGGATGAGTACGAACGCAGTCAGCAACGCCAGTACGACTCCTGGCCAATAGATCTCGGAAATCGGGTGGCCGGAAAATGCGGCACAGAGCGTCCCGACGGCAGCGGCAGCCGAGCAAGCGCAGACAAAACCGGTGAGGTAGCTACGCGCTGTGCGTGACACGTCCTCCAGGTCGTGGAAGGAATTCGAGTCTGTTTCGCCCTCTCCATCGAGCGATGCACCAGCGGTCGGCACCGGAGGCAGTGGCATTCGCGCCTGCATCATCGACATCCTCGGTGCGGCGGCAAGCCCCAACAACGCCACAGCGGTAGCGCCGGCGCCGACTGCGGACGGTGACAGTGAGCCGAACAGCATTACCGCAGAAGCTGAAACAGCAATGCCCGAAAGCGCAGCGATACCGGTGAACAATGCCTCGCCGTGTCCACCGAGGCGGAGGGCAAGTATCGCGACAGCTCCCGCGACCGCGGCGCCGAGCATCAGATGCGCACCGCCCAGCGCACCTGGCACGAAAAGCACCCCCGAGGTGAACACCAGTGGCAGAGCGCATCCCGACAAGAAGATTCCAGTTCGCTCGTCCGAGTAGGCACGTCCGACTATCGAGCCGGCGACCAAGAACAGCAATCCGACGAATGCAGCTGCGACACCGAGGAAGATGTCCGCGGTGTAACGCGGACCTTGCGACAACGGCTCTCGAAGAAGACCGAAACAGGCAACCAGCAGTGCGACGGCGGCGATACCGAACCCGACCGACTGGGCCGTCCGAGGTGTCCACAGTCGACTCTCGGTAGCTCCCGACATCGCAACGGCATGCATCAGGTCGTCGAACAGCGGTGGCGGGGCGGGAGATTCGGCATCACCGAGGACGAGGAGTTCACCGTCGCGGACAATCGCGTCGCTCAGCGTCTGAGTTGCCTCCAGCGGCGGTTGACCGACTCTGGAAAGAACCCATGACGCCGGCCGAGGGCTCTCGGTGTCTGCCGCCTCGCCGCGCACCGCCCGGCTCCGGGCGAGATCGACTATCCCCGGGATCAGCAGCGCGATCGGCACATCGGTGGGAAGCGCCATATCCACTTGCACCGACCGGGCAAGAATTGTCAGTCGGCACAGCTCCATCGCCGCTATCGGCGCGGACGTGCCGACCGAGCGGCGACGCTCCCCACCCGTGACGCGAAGACCGGTGTGGTCGACGGGCTCGACAAGGTTCCCTGTCATCAAGTTCCCCCCGGAATTGATTACGGCAAATCACCGCCGCATTCAGCACGAATGCCGGCAGCGAGAGACTGTACCGTCCCGGTGTCGTCGAGGGTGTATCAGCTACCGCGAACGAAGCTCAGGCCGCATCCGAGATCAGACGGGGGCCAGATTGCTGACATCGGCGAGGAGCTCGAACGAGCGCAACCACGACTGGCGATCGACGACGCCGGAGGCAACGATCAGCTCGTCGGCGTTCGCGTGGCGCGCGAACCCGTCCAAGTACTCGTGAACCACCTCGGGCGTGCCGACGGCGGAATACGTCGTCATTTGGTTGATCTGGCGTCCCTGGGGCGAATCGAGCAACATATCGGCTTCTTCGTCGGTGAACTTGCGTCCGCGACCGAGAAGTAGGCTCACTCGGCTTCGCTTGGTGGCGAGGAATTGTCGCTGGGCGTCCTCGTCGGTATCGGCGGCGATGACGTTGACGCCGGCGATCACGTGTGGTGCTTCCAGCTGCGCCGACGGCTTGAAATCACGTCGATAGATTTCGACGGCCTGCTCGAGTGCGTCGGGTGCGAAGTGCGATGCAAACGCGAACGGGAGTCCGAGTGCGGCGGCCAACTGGGCGCCGAAAAGCGAGGAACCGAGAATGTAGAGGGGCACGTGCGTCCCCTCTCCTGGAGTGGCGCGTACTCCGGGAATCAAAGATTTGTCCGAGAGGTATGCCTGCAGCTCTTGCACATCCTGCGGGAATCGCTCGGCCGACGACGGGTCGCGGCGCATCGCACGCATGGTGGCTTGGTCGCTGCCCGGTGCGCGTCCGAGACCGAGATCGATCCGGTCCGGGTGCAGAGTGGCCAGCGTGCCGAACTGTTCTGCGATGGTCAGCGGGGCGTGGTTGGGCAGCATCACGCCACCGGAGCCCAACCGAATACGGCTGGTGTTCGCAGCCACGTGCCCGATCAGAACGCTGGTCGCCGAGGAGGCGATCGTGGTCATGTTGTGGTGCTCGGCATACCAAATACGTTGGTAGCCCCATTCTTCGGCTCGCTGCGCGAGCTCCACGCTGGCGTCGAAACTGTCTTTGACGCTCTCGCCTTCGCCGATGAAGGCCAAATCGAGAATCGAGAGTGGAACGGACACGGTGTACGCCTGCCTTTCGCGGAGGAGCTCGAGTGCGAAGTGACACACCGGTAAGAGTGTGAGTACTCACTTCCTCCGGTAGTCAACCGTGCGAGAGGTAGTCCTATTCCGCCTCGGCGAGCAGCGGGTGGTCGGTGGCAGTGGAGCACCGAATGGGTTAGCCTTTCGCGAAACATACTGCTCGTTGGGGAAACGTGAAGTGTGCGCGGTAATGGGGATACCGACCGGTGGGGGCATCGAGGCGTGAATACTGTTCGGTTCGTTCGTGGTGCGCGGCGTGAAGTTCCACGCACTCCAGGTGGAGAGGTGACGCTTCAGACGCCACCGGAGATACCGCGGGTAGTCCCGGGAAACTTGCTGATGAAGCTCATGCCCCTGGTCATGGTGGCAGCAATGGTCGGCATGGTCGCGTTGATGTTCACCTCCGGCATGGCAGCCAACCCGATGATGCTGATGTTTCCGGCGATGATGCTGGTATCGATGCTGGGCATGGTTGCCGGTGGTGGTCGCGGTGGTGGCGCCAGAACGGCGGAGTCGAACGAAGACCGCAAGGATTATCTGCGCTACCTCGACCAACTGCGCAGGGATGTGGCGACAACCGCGACCAGTCAGCGTGAGGCGCTCGAGTGGTCGCACCCTGACCCGGCGATTCTGTGGTCATATGCGGGCACCCCGCGGATGTGGGAGCGCCGAACCTCCGATCCGGACTTCTGTCATGTTCGGATCGGTAGGGGAGACCAGCGTCTGGCGACGCGTCTCGTTCCCCCGGAGACCGGGCCCGTCGAGGAACTCGAACCAGTCTCTGCGGTGTCACTGCGGCGGTTCGTGCGGGCACATTCCGTTGTGGGTAGTCTCCCCACCGCGGTGTCGCTTCGCGGATTCGCTGCCATTTCCGTGTCCGGCGATCGTGATTCCTCACGGGCCATGGTGCGTTCGATGGTGGCGGCGCTCTGTATGTTCCACGATCCCGACCAGTTGCGGCTCGCGGTGGTCTGCGGGCCCGACACGGTTGCGTTCTGGGACTGGACCAAATGGCTTCCCCACACTCAGCACGATGTCTCCAGGGACGGTGTCGGCACTGCACGAATGATCTATGGATCGTTCCTCGAACTCGAATCCTCGCTCGGCGAACACCTCTCGCTGAGAAACAGATTCGTCCGTGGTGGCTCGCCGGCCGCGGGAGTCCCGCAGCTCGTGATCATCGTCGACGGCGGCCTACTCGACAACAGTGGGACCGATCTTTCGCGAACAGGGCTCGATTCGGTGACGATCGTCGATCTTTCCGACTTCTGCACCGGACTTGCGGCCAGTCGAGGCATTCGTCTGTTCGCCGAGAACGGTTCGATCGGCGCTGTCAGCGGCTCACGCGTCGAGGTATTCGGCATCTCGGACGCGATGAGCGTCGCACAGGCGGAAACCGTGGCTCGAAGACTGTCTCCGTACCGAACCGCAGTCGATATCGGTATCGATTCCGGGGGAGAGGACACCGAGTCGATCTCGAGCTGGAACTATCTTGTCGGAATCGCCGACGTCGGTCTCCTCGACCCGAATCGCGCGTGGGTGACCCGTCGTGGCCGTGATCGCCTTCGTGTACCCATCGGAATTGCACCCGACGGAAGCTCGGTGGAGATCGACCTGAAGGAGTCGGCCGAGAATGGTATGGGCCCGCACGGATTGTGCATCGGTGCAACCGGTTCGGGAAAATCGGAGTTTCTCAGAACACTCGTCCTGGGTCTCATTGCCACACACGACCCGGACCAGCTCAATCTGGTACTCGTCGACTTCAAAGGTGGTGCGACGTTCGCCGGGCTCGAAGGAGCGCCGCACGTTGCTGCGGTGATCACCAACCTCTCCGAAGACCTGTCGCTGGTCGATCGGATGAAGGACGCCATTGCGGGCGAGATGAATCGCCGTCAGGAGCTACTCCGCGATTCGGGCAACTACGCCAATGTGTCCGACTACGAGAAGGCGAGGGCCGCCGGTGCCGCGCTCGCGCCATTGCCTGCGTTGTTCATCGTCGTCGACGAGTTCTCGGAGTTGCTGAGCCAACAGCCCGAGTTCGCGGACCTCTTCGTCGCCGTCGGACGGTTGGGGCGGTCACTGCACATGCACCTCTTGCTGGCGAGTCAGCGACTGGAGGAAGGGAAGCTGCGCGGGCTGGACAGTCATCTGTCGTATCGGATCGGGTTGAAGACGTTCTCTGCCAACGAGTCTCGTTCGGTTCTCGGTGTTCCGGATGCGTATCATCTACCGGCGCAACCCGGAGCCGGGTATCTCAAATGCGATTCTGCCGAGATCGTCCGCTTCGCGGCGGCATACGTGTCCGGGCCCTACGTTCGCCCTCGAGATGCAGTACGGGGGAGCAGTCATAGTTCGGTGACCGCTCGACCGCGGATCTTCAGCGCTTATCCGGTGCAGATGGATGCGGTCGAACCGTCGGTCGACGATATCGGCGCCCCGTACGACGAGCACCTACCGGAGGACGAAGCCAGGCCCGACAGCCGGACGGTACTCGACGTCGTGGTCGAACGACTGCAGGGCAGCGGTTCTGCGGCCCACGAGGTCTGGTTGCCTCCGCTCGATCTGCCGCCCACGCTCGATCGAATGATCCCCGATTCGGTTCTGTCGGCGCCGGTTGCAGCGATCGCATCGCTACGGGCACCGATCGGCATAGTGGACCGCCCGTTCGATCAACGGCGCGATCTACTGGTGGTCGACTTGTCGGCGGCCCAAGGCCACCTCGCGATCGTCGGAGGGCCACAGTCCGGGAAGTCGACGGCGCTGCGAACACTGATCATGTCGTTCGCTCTGACCCATACGCCTGCGCAGGTGCAGTTCTACTGCCTCGATTTCGGCGGAGGAACGCTCGGCGGACTCGCCTCTCTTCCCCATGTCGGATCCGTCGCGAGCAGGCTCGACATCGACCGGGTGCGGCGGACGGTCGCCGAAGTCGCGGCAGTGATCGGACGACGCGAGAGAATATTCCAACAACGGGGTATCGACTCGATCGTCGAATTTCGTCGTCGTCGCGCCGAGCAACGGATCGACGACGAGGATGGTTTTGGAGACGTCTTCCTGGTCGTAGATGGCTGGGGCAGTATTCGATCCGATTTCGAAGCCCTCGAGCCTCAGCTTGCCGCGTTGACAGCGCAGGGGTTGTCGTATGGCGTGCACCTCATCCTCACCGCATCGCGGTGGGCCGAGATCCGTCCTGCAACCAAGGATCTCGTCGGAACGAGGATCGAACTGAAGTTGGGTGACGCGTCCGATTCCGAGTTCGGGAGAGTGAAGGCCGCGCGAGTTCCGGACAGCAGGCCCGGTCGGGGAATCACGAAGGAGGGGTTACACCTCCTCGTAGGGTTGCCGCGTGTCGACGGCTCCTCGTCGACCGTCGATCTCGGTGTCGGTATTCAGCATGCGGTGGCTGCCGTTGCGCAGGCCTACGTCGGTCTTTCGGCGCCACCTGTGCGGATGCTTCCCGGGAGTCTGCCGCGAGGCGAGCTTGTCGATCTGCTTGTCGGCCGCTGGCCACGCTCACGCGGAGCGGTGCCGGAATTGCGGGTTCCCATCGGAATCGACGAGGCAGAACTCGATCCGGTGACACTCGATTTCGCCGAGCAGGCGCACTTCCTGGTATTCGGTGACACCGAGTGCGGGAAGACGGCGTTGCTCGAGTCGATCTGCACTTCTCTCGTCGAGGCCAACATGCCGTCGCAGGTAAAGTTGATACTCGCCGACTACCGTCGCACGATGCTCGGCACCGTCGACACCGACCATCTCGCGGGATATGCAGCCTCGCAAGCTGTTCTGATGACCATGATGACCGAGCTCGCCGCGAAACTCGCCGATCGGATGCCTGGACCCGACGTCACTCCGCAGCAACTTCGTGAGCGCACCTGGTGGAGTGGACCGGAGATATTCGTGATCGTCGACGACTACGACCTGGTGGCCACGTCGACGGGAAACCCGTTGACCGTTCTCGTCGAGTATCTGCCACACGCCCGCGACATCGGGTTGCACGTGGTGCTCTCGCGGAGATCGGGCGGGGCATCGCGGGCGTTGTACGACCCCGTCATTTCACGTATGCGTGATCTCGTGTCGCCTGGTCTGGTCATGAGCGGCAGTCGCGACGAAGGGAATCTGATCGGTTCGGTCAAGCCGAGCGCCATGCCGCCCGGGCGTGGCACGCTGGTCGACAGACGAGGCCAGTCGCTTGTTCAGCTGGCGTGGACAGCGCGGTGATCAGCGAAAGCAGCTACGCGGCAGTAAGTCTCGGGGACGGTCCGGTGTCGGTATTGACGGTGTCGGGTCTCGGCTCCGCGGAGTTCGAGTTTCGACCTACGGTGACAATGCGTGACGGAACGCCCGAGTACCTGGTAACCGAACTCGGGCGGGACACCCCACCGGAGGTTGCGCACGGGTACCCCATGAGCTTCGTCGAGGACGCCGAGTGCCTTGTCGGTTCGACCGTTCTACCTACGGCAGTGGTGATGCACGGTGTCCTCGGTGCATCGCTCGCTGCGGCCGGTGCACCACCGATCGTCGACGTCCTCGAAATTGCATGTCCGTCGCACTGGGGTCCCGTCGCTGTGCGCGACGTTCGCGCTGCCGCCATGCCTTTGGCGCGTGAGGTGATCGTGGTCGATGCTGCAAGCGCGGCAACCCACTCCGTCGGTCAGCGAGCGCCTTCGTACGCCATCGTCGTCGAATTGGCCGAACTCGATTCGGTGGTGTGTGCGGTCACCGCCGACGGCCGAGGCGGATACACCAGGACATGCAGATGGGATGTGCAGGGCACGCGCGACTTGGATGGTGATCGAGGGGCCGAGGCTTCGATTCTCGACCGGGTCTCGTCATTCGTTGCCACGCAACGCCATCGGGAGGGGGTGGATGTATTCGTACTGGACACTACGGACGGCGGTGACGCAAAAGTACTCGCCGAATCGCCGTATCGCATCCATCGAATGCGCGGCGTGGACATCGTTCGATCCATGGCGGCTCGCGCAGGGCTGTCGATTCCAGCGGACAGCCCGGGGCAGTCGAGGGCGAATCCAGCGGACGAAGCTGGTTGTTCGGGCAGCTCGGAAGACGAGACGGAGGATCGCTGGGCGAGGATGACGCCCATGCCTGTCCGTGCCGCAGCCTGGCTGGACGAGGTAGACAGCGGCGCAGTGTCGGGTGCCCGTCGTCGTCGGAAGGTGCAGCAGGCTGTCCTGGTGGCGGTCGCGGTGGCGATGAGCTCGGCGGTGTTGGTGGCCCTCGTGTCGATGCGTGGAGAACCGGATCGGCTCGCTGATCCCTCGCGCGCGGAATCGGCATCGGTGACCATCCCGTCCGCGCAGGTGCCCGGTCCCGTTACCTCGTCCCCACCGGCGCCGAGCACTGCCGCGCCCGCTACCTCCGCGCCGAGAGGAGTCGAAGACGGACCGTCGGCGAAATACACCTACGGCCGCGTCGAGCTTCGGATTCCGGACGGCTGGTCGCACCGAGAGGAAGCCGAGCGGTCGATTCTCGTGCCGTCGGATCTGCCCGATCGCAGAATCGTGGTCACTACCACCGTTCTTCGTCCGGGTGCATCGTTCGACGAGGTAGCCGACGATCTGTCCGCGATGGTGGCTGCCCGTGCTTCCGATGGCGTGGTCGGCGATCTGATACGGGCGAGGGACATCGGCGGCCGAGTAGCGCTGTCGTACACGGAATCTCCCGATATCGACTCGACGGTGAACTGGCAGATCTTCGTCGAAGACGATCTACAGATCAGCATCGGTTGCCAGAGTCGGCGTGGCGAACAGCGTCTGCTCGATGCCGAATGCGCCGGGGTCGTCTCCACTGTGACGGTCGCACCCGAGTGAACTGCGAACAATTCGTCCAAAAATTTCCACATCCATGGAACCGAAGGGCATCGCGCGTGCGTCCAATCAGATGTAGGGGGGAATCGCACTTGCGCCGTAGGCGAACCGCTGCCCAGTCCGAGCACTCGACCGAGCACTCGGAACCGAAGACATCGAGGAGTTGACATGGCAGAAGCCAATATCGAAACCATGATCGCCGTGGCCGCAAAGGTCGACGGCCTGCGCGACCAGATCGGAGGGCTGCTGAGGCTGCTTCGCTCGGATGTCGACCTTGCGGCATCGGGAATCTGGAAGGGAAAGGCGTCGACCTCGTTCGGTCAGGTCATGACCAATTGGGATTCGAGTGCATTCAAACTCGAGAATGCGCTCGCGGGCATCAGTCAGTCGATCAAGACCAGTGGTATCGAGTACGACCAGTCCGAGCAGGACAACGTCTCGTCGATCAATGCGGTCGCAGGCACGCTGAACCTGTGATGTCCGAGCGTGTTTCGCCGTTGCGAAGCACTCGAACACATCTCATGGGAGTCCACCACTTGCCCCACCGAACGGAAACGAGGAACTGACTATGGACGGCGAAATCAGATACAACTTCGGCTCGATCACCGATCTGGCCGGCGGTATGACCAACAAATGGCAGTCGCTCAACGACAAACTCGACGAGATCAAGTCGTCGATTCAACCTCTCGTTGCGACATGGCAGGGTGCCGATGCCGACGCTTACCAGGTCAAGCAAGGGGAATGGAACTCGGCGCAGACCGAGCTCACCACGGTCCTGCAGAGCCTGATCGGCGCGGTCAACTCCGGCAACCAGAAGATGATGGAACAGGAAGCTATGAACCGGTCCCGTTTCTCGTGAGGTAGTCGTGTGGCCATGTGCCCCGGCATTGCGCTCGATGCCGGGGCCGTGCCGTGTCCGCGGGACCAGCAACCCGAGTGCTGATCGAAAACCGATTCGGGTTGCTTCTACGTCGTGGTGCCTGTGAGGTGAAAGCATGGACCCCGTCGAAGCGCACAGGCTCATAGCCGATGCGCGGAGTGCAGCGCAAAGTCGGCTGGAGTCTTTGCGTGCACAGTTCGATGTGATCGTGGCGGGATCCGAGTGGACCACCGATGACGATCGGGGTAAGGGGAGTCGGTCAGGAGTCGGGCGGAACCCGCCTGCCGGGGGCACCGTTTGACCAGTAAATATGCTGTTGCCAAAGCACGTTGTTGAATACCTGGTGATCTAATGACACCGGTTCTGGCTACCGCGTATCCACTGTGTGGGATCAATCAGGTCGTGATGCGTCCGCGCCAGGGTCGGGCCGGCCTGCCGGCAATCCGTCCCGGATTTTGATGTTCACCTCGTCGAGCCAACTGCGCCCGGTGAACGCAATCGCAGCGCCGGTGAAGACAACTACCGCATACGCAGCTAGACCGACCGGACTCTCGATCATGAAGCCTGCGAAGTAAGCAAGTAGCGCCACCACAGTTCCCCCCACGAACATGAAAATCGAGAGCCGTCGAGTTTTCGCGCGGTAGTAGTCAGGCCGAAAACCGTTGGGGATCGACACGACAGCAAGAACTCTAAGCCTGGTGTTGACGCTGTCGACGAGCGCGGCGCGGCCATCCCAATTAGACGGGAGCCGCTCGATCAGATCCAAATCCAACATGATTCGCGTGCGAGCATCCCTCAGCCTAAGTTTCATCACGACGAACGGCGTCACTATTCCCAGCGCTGCGAGGACAACCGGTCCTATGAAGACCAGCACATCGTTACCTGTCATGGTCAAATCAAATCACCTGCGATCGCCACACAATGCGCAGATCGCGTCGGTCGTTCGAATGACTCAGCGGGTCCTGTATGCCGACCAAAACAACCGGCGCTGATAAGGTTCGACAAATTCGGTCAAGTTCTTGTGGCAACAACGGGAGCATCACACATGCGGAATCTTTGGATCGTCGGTAGCGCCGTGCTCGTGCTCGGGTTGACCGGCTGCTCGGACTCGGACGACACCGCCACGCCGACCACGACGACGACGCCTGCAGCAACGACCGTCCGAGCTGCGCCTGTGACGCCCACTCTCGCACCGCCTGCGGTTCCCGTGACGACCGCACCACCGACACGCAACGCGCCTGCAGGACTGGTCTCGGAGGCAACGTGGACCGGAGACTGGCCGTTCACGGTCACCGAGGGAACCCTGATGTGCGGTGCGCCGGATCGGGTCTCGTTCACCGCCAACCGCAATATGTACGCCTTGAACGGCGCGGCCAAGTCTGCGGGTGGGCTCGATGATGTGACCGCGATTTGGAAAGACTCGGCCTATGCCGGAGTGAAGGTCAATCTGGGCCCGATGATCGAGAAGGGGCTTACGCTTTGCTGAGTTTCGCCCTCGGCTAGTCCGAACATAGAAAAGCCCCACACCCTCGGGACAGACCAGAGAGTGTGGGGCTTTTCGTTGTGGAGACCAATCCACGTGTACACAACCACCAGAGATCTAGTACGCCTGCGAGTCTACGTGCGCCCGTGCGATCGAGCCAGTGTGTCGCCTGCAAGCGGAGTGTTACGCGCCCTAGTTCTGGGGAGGGTAACGAGCCCGAGATCCTGCGCTCATGTGCCCGTGCATCCGACTGCCCCAACCATCCAAAATGTAGCCGTACGACTGTACTGTTTGACCCGATATCGGTACACTTTTTAGCAAAAATCTCAAAAAATATTTCAGAACTGTTTTTGGGGCACAAAACGCCTGGTCAGAGGGGGTATTTTTCACTAGGGAGAGGGATGTGGCTGAGAGCGGGGTCAGCCGTCCTCCTGTGAGCCTGCCCTTACTAGCCCCCCCCTACCCTCGGACCCTCTGGGGCGCACCATCTTTGGCCCGTCCGAGCCTCTGCGACACCATCACTGGCGTACGTCTCACATGTGTGTCATTCTGAAGTTCGGTAGCCAGACCAGCTACCGACTCGAACCACCAACGGAGACAACATGTATACCGAGACTCTTCCCAGGCGCACTGCGCCACTACCGATCCCAGCGCCTGCGCCACTGACTGCGCCACAACCAGTGCCACTACCAGTGCCAGCACCTGACGACACGTCAAGCGAGACAACAAGATTCAAAGATCAAACAACAAAAGCAATCAAAGTTGTTGCAACTAAGACAGTTTCGACATTGAGGTCAGAGGCAACGAGGCATCGAGTCAGGGTGGCAGCAAGGGTGGCTGTGGCAGGAGGCATGGTGGTGCTCATGCTCATGGCAGCGATGGTGGTGCAGGGTGTGGCACTGGCTATCAACCTGACTAGCAACAGCTTCAAGCTCACGACGTGGAGTTGGGGCATCGTATCGTTGGTCTCATGCCAACTGCTCAATGCCAAGTACAGATGTCGAAGGAAGCCAGGCCTGGTCGGTATGGACAACTCGACACCTTGGGTCAACGCTACGAACGTGCAAAGCATCTGGAACCAGACAGCGTGGATCACAGCGTAAGGCGGGCTCAGGGCCACACACGTGCACGATCGGCAGGCTTGGCACACAAAGACACCCGGCACCTGGAGCAAGGGCCGTGGGGGGAAGATCAGGCCGCTCAGCTTCGACAGGTGCCGGGTGTCTCATGCTCCCGATCTCAGGGGACCGCGAAGTCCGGGACCGGGAAGTGTTGCGCCGCCGGCGAACCAAAGGGATACCCTCCCTCGTCCACATACCAACAGGGCTGAAAGTTGAAGCCCGGTATTGGCATTCGGTCGGCGGCGCTA
This sequence comes from Rhodococcus sp. PAMC28707, assembly GCF_004795915.1. NCBI lineage: Bacteria > Bacillati > Actinomycetota > Actinomycetes > Mycobacteriales > Nocardiaceae > Rhodococcus > Rhodococcus sp. PAMC28707. The sequence goes on along the minus strand of NZ_CP039253.1, from coordinate 857,125 downwards.
TCGAGAACAAGATGCGCGGTCTTGTCTCGACCCGCTCGCCTGCAATTGACGAACGGAAGATTAGGTTGTCCTGCAGGGCTTCTCGATTCTTGATGCCGCGACCGACGCACAGACGGCAGAAGAAAGGGTCGGCCCGCCATAGTCGAGAAGCCCTGCAGGACATGTCTAGTCGAACTTGTCGAACTCGTCCAGGTAGAGTCCTGAGGTTCTTTCGACCATTGCGCCCTGAGGGACCGTAGTCCCGTCGGCTGCGACGAAGTCGGCCAGGGCTCTTGCTACCGCCGTGCGGTCTACTTCGTCGCCAGGAGGGACTGCAGCCAGGGCCCGCCAGGTTTCGATCGGGACACCTTCTCGCACTTCCGCTTCCTCGGTTACGGGAGGGTCCTGAGAGCCCCAGGAAGCGGCCAGTGAGTCGACGCCGAACACTACGCCGACCGGATGCCGGTATCGACCTGGAAGGCCAGCGGCTGAGCGACTGCGACATCCCAGCGACTCGATGCCAGGAAGGCGATCTGGCCTGTATCGGCGTAGCGCTCGTCGAGAACCTTGATGCTGAATTGTGAACGCACACCGATAAAGAGCTGGCTGAAGTCGCCGGTGATCAAGTAGCTGGAATCGGTCGACGTACCCGCCAGGACGTTATTGGGGACGACACTCGAAACCAGCGACTGCGCAACTGAGACCGGAGGAGTCAAATAGTCTCCCTGGGAGTTCTTCAGCAGACTCAGGCTGGTAGCCGTTCTCGGGCTGGCGATCTGAGCGGTCGGGAGGAAGTTCTGTCCTAGGACGTTGCCCTGAGCCTGGATGAGCCAATCGAAGTTCGAAAGAGCGGTTCCGTTTGCACCGTGCGAAACCTTGGGCACTGCAGGCGTATTGACCAAGCCGAGAGGATTGGGTGCCACGCCATCGCCGAACAGGGCATATTGGTCTATGCCGAGCGCGTACTGGGAAGCGAACGATGCCGAGATGACGTCCCCGATCGAAGGATTCGAGTCTTCGAACAGCTCTTTGGAGATCAGGATCAAGCGGTCGAAGGTCCGAGCTGTCAAGGTCACCGAGTCGAACGACAGGTCCTGTGCGTTGCGCTGCGCTCCTTCGGCATAGAACTGCGGTGCGCCTTCGCCCGTGAGCCGTGGGACTCGTAGGGTCGAGCTGGTCATGGGAACGACTGTGGCCCCGGCGAGCAGGACGACCGACTTGGCCCGTGCTTTGTCGATCAACTGCGAGCCCAATGGGGTAGGCACGATCGCGGTCGAGTTCGTCGTCACCAGAGCCCGCTCAGCATCTGCGCCCTGCCATGAACCAGTCGCCATTCCTCGGAGCAAGCGATCGAGACTGAGGGGTTCGGACTTTTCGTCCTGCGGTCCGTTCTGCTGCTCCCAAGCTCGGAGGCTTTCGCCCTTCGACAGAGTGAGCTTCCCGCGTAGTTCGGTGGCTGGCTTGGCGGTACGTGCCTCGGAACCCTGGGGCTCTTCGGTGGCGATATGGCCGTTGCTTGCGCCGGACTTGATTGCTACGGCTCGGGATTCGATCGCTTGGAGTCGAGTACGTGCCTCGGTAACCGTGGCTTCGAGGGCATCGAAGCGATCCACATCCGAGCCGTTGAGGTCTGCCCCGCGTGTTGCGAGTTCGGTCAGCTCGGTGCGGCTTTCGGTTACGAGCTTCAGTAGCTCATCCTTGTTCAATTTCGAGAGTTCCATGATGGTATTTCCTTTGGGTGAGTTTAAATGTCAAGTAGGCGTAGACGTAAAGCCATAGCCTCGGGAGTGAGTGTGTGTCCGTCCGCACTGCGTGATCCGGTGACCGCTGCTGCAGCTCCGTAGGCACCTTCTAGGACCAGAGAGACCTCGGACAGAGCGATCTCGGTCAAGGTGCGCTTCGAGCGGGTCCTGTCCCACACTTCGGAGATCGCTCGGAAGCCGATCGAAAGCTGGTCGAGTGTGCCGTCGCGCACTAGCTCCAAAGCCTCGGAGCCTGCTTGCGTCTGGGAGATCCGGAACTCGGCATACAAGCCTTCGGAGCGCTCTTCGAGCAAGACAGCGCGGCCTAGTGGCATCGTCTGCCGATTGTGAAGTCCGAGAAGCTTGACGCGGTCGCCCCGCTCGGAAATCGTCTTGGCGAAAGCGCCTCTGCGGATGACCTCGGTGAAACGACCCTCGTACGAATCGATCTCGGCCGGTGAGTCGAAAGGTGCTGCGATACCTGCGATGATGCGCTCGTCGACAGCGTCTGAGCGTAGCTCTAGCCTGAGAGGTGTGGTGCGGTGAACTAGATTGGAGTGCATGGGATTCCGTTCGGAAACGTGGGTTGAACACACGACATCGAATCGGCCATAGAGTCAAATCCACTCTGGGACTTGATATAACGCGCGACCAGTGGAGTTCCTTGTCCGGCTGGTGCATCTCGCTTGGTTGGCGACTGCGGCGCTGGCGATCCCGTTCGTGGAGAAGATCGGGCGACCTGCTACCTATTAGCGTTGCTAACGAATCCTCGATTGTCCAGCATCCAGCCTGCAGGACAATCGGGGACCCGTTCGAGCTTTCCTACTCGGTCGGTGGTGCTGGCCATTCACCCCGTTTGGGCTCGGTCGGCTTGAGCCTGTCCAGCTCGGCCCGTCGCCAATACAGCTCGTTGGACTCGTCCTGGCTGGCTTTACCGTGCGCGGCTCGCTTCTCCAAGGTCTGGATTCGGCGGCGCAACTTCAGGATCTCGGTTCGGGCCTTGAGTGAGTCCGAGTGATCCTTCAGATCTCGGTTCATCGCGCTCAGATCGTTGTAAGACTTGATCGACCAGAAACCCATTACAGACCCCGCTCGGTTCGGTGCGCCTCGTTGAACTCATCCCACTCGACATCCGGCCCGAACCAAGATCGTTCGAGAATCAGGTACGTGATCCCGGCCGCTTCGAACGTGACTCGATCACCGACGACCCGAGCAGACGTCCCAGGATCGTTCTGGATGGCTTGGCGCTGCTCGTCGGTCGAGTCCTGCAGGGCGCTGTCGAGCGCGTCGTACAAGCGTGCTGAGGGCTTGCTCATGTGGTGCCTTCCTTGCTGTTGCGCCCTTTCGATGCGGCGATCCTTGCTGCGACCGTCTTCGCTTCCCAGTTGCCGTTGTTCCATCTGCGAGCCTTGGCCGTGGCAGTCGAGTCGGGCGCTGGGGTGAAGGCGCACTCAACCCGGCACACGTAGCCCTGGCTTCGATCTGGAGATCTTCGAAGGTTGTGACCGATCCCGTAGGGCTTCCCGCACCGCTTGCAGGTGCCCGCCCATTTCGCTGCGAAACTCACTCGCCCACCTCACCGGTCCACACGTAACGGATTCGGCCATCTGTATTGAGCGCCAGACGGTTGAGCTTCAATTGCCGATCTATCTCCCAGTCGTGGAATCCTGCTCGGAGTAGGGAGTCCCTGGTTTCGCCCGCGATATGGGACTGGACTCGGAGTAGGAGTTGGTCGGTCCTGTTCATCATCGTTGCGCCTGTTCGGGTTTCCTTACTCGGCTCGTCACAAGAAGTTGACGACCCGAGGGCGAGAGCAAGTAGAACTCTCCGTTTATCTCGCTGAGGGGAAACGGTCGGGGTGGAATCGTCGGTGCGCCTTGCTCTTGATTGTTGTTCTGGCTCATGGCTTTTCGTTCCTTTGGTAGTTGTGTGTAACCCGTCGTAACGGGTAGATTGTAGGATGTCCAACATTCCAACAGTGGAGGTTCTGTTATGTCGGCACCCGTTCTCAGTGGCCCGAAATTCATCCCGTCGATCCCGCACGACGAGCGCGGCTTCTATGTCGTGACACCGAGAGGGAAGAAGCACTACCTGCGCCCTGCTGTTACTCGATAGAGAGCCCTTCCCGGACCAAGCCCCAGATTTGAGCACTTATGGCTGTGTTCAATTCTGGGGCTTTTTCATGCCCTTTGGTCACCGAGGTGCCAGAAGCGGCTGAACCTGTCTCGGATCTTGACTGAGAGGGCAGGAGTCGGCATCCTAGTCGTCGTCGGTCCAGTACCATTCCTCGACCCGCTGATCGAACCGATCGTGAGCGTCGGCCACCGCATCGCGCAAACGGAGGAGCGCTTTCGTGGTGGGTTCGCCTTGCTCGTCCGCGCCGACCGATACCAACAAGATCAGATCCTCGGCTCGGAGCAGGCTGGTCCTGAGATCCGACATCCGGCCGTACTGCGTCCAAGGTCGAGATCCGAACTCGTCCACTTCGTCGGAGGTGTAATACTCGATATTCGAATCGTTGCCCATGTCGGCCAGAATCTCGCCGATCATCGATTCGAAAAACTCTCCGACCTCATAGCGGGGCAGAAAGCGCGCGTCCTCTTTCGGGAAAGCCCTCCATCTGGGATCTTCATATTCGAAGTCGATGGACTCGAAATCGAAATAAACGAATACCGTCGCTCGTCCATTTTTGTCGTGTGCGCCTATCCCGCCAGGATGCTTTTTGATGCCTACGTTGATCGCGTATGGATTGCTCATTCTCTTTTCTTTCGTGGTACCAGACCGTAGAGTTCGGAATTTTTATCGGGTGGTGCGCTGGTCTCGCCCTCGGTACTCGATGCGCCGCTCTCATCTTCGGGAGTGACGGAGGGCGACGACGGGCCACCGGAGGAGTCGGACGGAGGAACGACTATCCCCTTACCCTTACCCTGATTGGGACGGGACGGGAAGGGAAGGGAAGGGGGAGCGTTCTCTACGGCGTTCCTCTCGGCGTTCGGAACGGCGTTCCCCTGGTCAGGTGTGTTGACGCCGTTACGAGACGCGTTGAGTGCATTCTTCTTCTCATTCCAGCGCTCCTTGCGGATACCGGACTGCCGTTGGCGCTCTTTCACTACTCCCGCCTTCTCTTGACCATCCCATGGAATCTGGTAATTACCGCCGTCCAGAGGCGCCCAATCGAGCTTGTCGACCAGCTCGGAAAGAATGGCATCAACGTCGTCGAACTCGACACCTAACCGCGCAATTGTCTTTGCTTTGATCTGGCCATCACTGAGTATCTGATTACACAAGATCAACGCTCGGATATGAAATAGCTCGGCATCGTGAGACAACTCGAGATCGTCTACTATCTGGATCCAATTATCACTTATGCGCGTCCACGTCATTACGGACCCTTTCCTTGCCGACGGCGCACTGAGTTCATATCAAGCCCTCTTTCTTACGTCGGCGATATGAACGCATGTAGCAGGTCCTGCATTGCGTTTGTTTGTTCGCGATCCGAGTACAACCCTCGTCGGCGCATAGGGTGATGCCGTTCTTAGCGGCGCATTCCTCGGCAGACAGGTCGATCGGATTGGACGCGTAGGTCAGCTCGTTCTGGTACCGAGATCCACCGTATTGACCCGCGCTACGCATCTCGTCCACCGACCAACAGGGCTGAGATACGGTCGCGCTGCTCGGCACTCAATGGTGGTGCGCTGGCGACGATCTCGCGTACGCGGTCCTCGATCTTCGAGGTAGCTAGTTCGGCTTCGAGTGTGCTGTGGTCACCGTGGGGATCGTCGCGACGTGTTACACCGAGCTTGCCACCGAGAGATTGTGTGCGCTTGGACATGGACATAGCTGTCTCCGTAGGGGATTCGAGATTCCTACGGGGCACTGCGAGAGTTGGGCCGACTTCCCGTGCTCACATGTTCCGTTTAGCGCCTACACAATTATGAGTTTCGATCTGCCAGCGGGTCGGTCACCGCCGGAAGCTCCGGTGTTCTGAAGCTGGAACCAACGATAGACCATGATTTCGGACTTGTCCCGTATCGCTCTCGCACTGCTGCTCAGACACCCGATTGTGAGCCCTGAGAGCGCTTGTCCCGGTCGATTCCTCGGTCACCGGTACGTCGATTCGATCGAGTCTTTTGACTCACGGCTCGTAATGTTCGAACCCCTCGGGCCGCTGGCGTAGGTTCTTTCGGAGAGTCACCTGGACCAAGCTCGGATCGAACACTCGACCAGCGCCAGGCATCACCACGATCTCGGCGGCAGATCGGACGAAGTCCCTTTGCTCGTCCAGCGTCCAGGAGGCCCACAGATCCTCGGCAGGTGTGTTCAGCACCTTTGCACTCGGATCTGAGACTCTGGCGGCGCTCCGAGCGGCTTCTTTGGCGGTCTCTATCTGGGGGAGTAGACGGGCTTCGATCCGCGCCAGCGCTGCTGCGGAGACTTTGCCCTCGGCCACTTCGTCGTATACGGCATCGAGCCTCTGCTGTAGCTCTCGGGCCTTCGCGAGATGGTCGCCCACGTCGGAGACAGCGGTCGGTTCCACGTCGTGGTCGGTCTCGGCATCACGGAAGAACAACTCGACTCGATACTGTTCGATGGCTCGGAGCATTTCGGCTATCACCACACCGTCTACCTTCGACAGCTCACGCGCCATATGACTAGGGCTCGACATGCACTTGTAGATCGGTCTCTTGTGGTTCATATGCTTGTACAACGGGCGCTGGCAGGTTCCACACAAAGCGATGCCCGATAGCAAGTATTTGGGAGCCGTGCCGCGTGAAAGTATCTGTGGCCGAGCGGGATCGGTGAGAACAGCGCCTAGTCTGGCGAACTCGTCCGGTGAGAGGATCGGTTCCCAATTGCCCTGCACCACAACACCATTGTGTACTCGGAGCCCGGCATAGACAGGGCGCAACAACATCGTTCGGATCGTAAAGCCTTGCCAGCGAGCCGAGCCGTTCGAGGTGAGCAATCCTCGGGCTGTGAAGTCGAGAGCGATCGATCGCTGAGAGTCACCCTTAAGGATGCGCTCGGCTGCTTCACGAACGATCGGGGCTGTGACTTCGTCGGGCACACGGGCTGTGATCTTGCCGGTGCCTGGATCTCGGACAGCTCGATATCCGTAGACAGTCCTGCCGTGCCACTTCCCGTCTGCGGCGTTGGCTTTCAACGCTCGGATGATTCGGGCGCGAGTCTGGGCCGACTCCTTCTTGGAGACCGCGTGGCCGATGTCGAGGGTGAACGCGTCGTCGGCGTCGGTCGGATCGTAGGTGCGCCCTCCTGAGTGCCAGGGGATCCCCAGAGGCTTACAGAACGAAGCTATGGCTGCTCGGTCGTCGTCGTTCCTGGACAGCCTCGACAGCTCCCACACGACCAGCACATCACCACGACGAAGCACCTGGAACAACTGCCGGAACCCTGGCCGATCCTTGCCCGACCACTCGGAGGCGCCGATATCGACGTCGGTCACTTCCTCGCCGATCGGCCAGCCATTACGAGCGCACTCTGCCCGGCAGTCGGCCAGTTGCTCGGTGACCGATCTACCGGTTCCGGACTGGTCGGAAGACACCCTGGCGTAGATCACGGCGCGCTCGATGGTCATCCGGCCAGCCTAGACCTAAACGATCTGTCAGATGACGACGAGCACGACCCGGAAGGATCTACCATCGCCTTCGAGCGAGCAAAGGTGATCGGGCTGGCGCGCGATGCAGAGGACGAAGTTCGTGAGCTCGATTCAGCTCGGGAACGCGTCGCGTCAGGTTCATATGGAGTGTGCGAGCGGTGCGGGTCAGCTATCGCCGATCCCCGCTTGGAGGCGCTCCCCGCGGCTCGGCGCTGCATAGTCTGCGTCCGACTTCGGTGAAGGCGTTTTGACCTGCTGCAGGTCGAACCGGTATTGTCCCACGATGGCGTGGATGAGATCGTCGCGCGCGTTGGGCGGCGATCACTTGCTCTCGGGTCTCAACTGGCCGCCGAGGGGATACACACGTCTTGGCCAGCAGCGACATCATGAAGACAGGAATTTTTGTGTCTACATACAGCCCTAAGGCCGGGGACACCACCCGGACTTGGCATGTGATCGACGCTACGGACGTTGTACTGGGTCGGCTCGCCGTCCAGGCAGCAAACTTGCTCCGTGGCAAGCACAAGCCCACCTATGCAGCCAACGTCGACGGTGGCGACTTCGTCGTCATCATCAACGCGGAGAAGGTTGCCATCAGCGGTAACAAGCGCGATGGCAAGCTCCTCTACCACCACTCCGGCCACCCGGGCGGTTTGAAGTCGCGCACGGTCGGCGAGGTTCTCGACAGGACCCCTGATCGCCTCGTGGAAAAAGCCGTCATCGGCATGATCCCCAAGAACAAGCTCGGCAGTGCCATCGCGGGCAAGCTGAAGGTCTACGCGGGACCGAACCACCCGCATACAGCTCAGCAGCCCGTTCCGTTCGAGATCAAGCAGGTGTCCCAGTGACGGCGCCGGAGGGAAATGACGTGACGTCCCAGGAGAACACCGAAGAGGTCGTCGAGATCGCCGCGGACGAGTTCGTGGCTGTCGAAGAGCCCGAGGTAGTCGGGGAGATCGAAGCCGCTGCTGCAGCGCCTGCACCGATCCTGTTCGATCGCCCGATCCAGACGGTCGGTCGTCGTAAGGAAGCCGTCGCTCGCGTCCGGTTCTCCTCGGGCAGCGGTGGGTTCAAGCTCAACGGCCGCAGCCTCGAAGACTACTTCCCGAACAAGGTGCACCAGCAGCTGATCAAGGCTCCGTTGGTCCTCGTCGATCGGGCAGAGTCCTTCGACATCGTCGCCCTGCTTCACGGTGGCGGCCCGTCCGGACAGGCGGGCGCCTTGCGTCTGGCTATCGCGCGCGCCCTCATCGAGCTCACCCCGGAAGACCGTCCGCCCCTCAAGGCTGCCGGCTTCCTCACGCGTGATGCGCGTTCGGTGGAGCGCAAGAAGTACGGTCTGAAGAAGGCACGTAAGGCGTCGCAGTACTCCAAGCGCTGACGTTCTTTCCAGTTCTACCCGCGAGGGCAGGCGTCCAGAATTCTCGGATGCCTGCCCTCGCGGCGTTTGAAGATCATTTTTTCTGGCGAAGGGGGACGAACTCCAGATGACTCGACTTTTCGGTACCGATGGTGTGCGGGGGCTGGCCAACGGCTTGTTGACTCCGGAGTTGGCGGTGAAGGTGGCCAGGGCTGCCGCAACCGTATTGACGCAGGCTTCAGCGACGGAACGCCCCGTCGCGGTGGTGGGTCGCGATCCGCGAGCAAGTGGTGAGATGCTCGCAGCTGCGGTGACCGCAGGCCTGACGGCGTCGGGAGTCGACGTGCTCGACGTCGGGGTTCTCCCGACACCTGCCGTTGCGTACCTGACATCGGTGCGCGGTGCGCAACTGGGTGTCATGATCTCTGCGTCTCATAATCCGATGCCGGACAACGGAATCAAGATTTTCTCGGCAGGCGGACACAAGCTCGACGACGACGTCGAAGATCGAATCGAGACCCTCGTAGCCGGAGATGGTGCCATGCCCGCACCCACAGGTTCGGGTATCGGCCGCGTCCGAGTGATGACGGGTGCCGCCGAGGAATATGCGGCGCATCTCGGCACGGCATTGTCGATTCGGCTCGACGGCGTCACCGTTGTCGTCGATTGTGCGAACGGTGCTGCGTCCGCAGTCGCACCCTCGGTGTACGCGGCAGCGGGAGCGAGGGTGATCGCGATCAACGCGGACCCGGACGGCCTCAATATCAACGACGGCTGCGGATCCACGCACCTGGAAGAGCTACAGGCAGCCGTGGTTTCCCATGGAGCCGACTTGGGCATCGCTCACGACGGTGACGCCGATCGATGCCTCGCCGTCGACGCCTCTGGACGCATTGTCGACGGCGATGCAATCATGGCGATACTGGCCATCGGAATGAAGGAATCCGGCGAGCTCACCGATAACACGCTGGTAGCCACGGTCATGAGCAATCTCGGTTTGCACATCGCGATGCGAGCCGCTGATATCGACGTGCGCACCACAGCAGTAGGCGACCGGTATGTTCTCGAGGATTTGAGAGCTGGGGGCTACGCCTTGGGTGGCGAGCAAAGTGGCCACGTTGTGATTCCCGGTTTCGGGACCACCGGTGATGGAACCCTCACCGCGCTGCGAATTATGGGGCGAATGGCCGAGACCGGTCGTACTTTGGGCGATCTGGCCTCGACAATGACCATTCTTCCGCAGGTGCTCATCAACGTGAAGGTATCGGACAAGGCAGCTGTGGCGACGGCGCCTGCGGTGCTCGAAGGTGTGGCCGAGGTCGAGCGAATGTTGGGGGATACAGGTCGAGTCTTGTTGCGGCCCAGCGGCACCGAGCAGTTGGTGCGGGTGATGGTGGAGGCGGCCGAGCCGGACCTCGCCCGGCGACTCGCCGAGGAGTTGGCGAATCGGGTCGGGCAGGTCTGACTCGGGCCGTCCCCGAGATCAGTGTTTTCGGTCGGATCAGTCCGTCAGAGCACGAAGCGCGGTCAACTGTGCGACACGACCTGCGGTGTTTTCAGCCAGAGGTTGGACGTTCAGTGTGGTGACACCGGCCTCGGCGAATGCCGCGACGCGTTCCTTGACGTAGCTTTCCGGCCCGATCAGGTTGATGGCGCGCACGAGCTCGTCGGGCACCGCAGCAGTTGCTTCTTCCTTCTTGCCTGCCAGATACAGGTCCTGAATCTTCTCGGCCTCGGCTTCGTAACCGTATCGTCGAGCGAGGTCGTTGTAGAAGTTCTTTCCCTTGGCTCCCATTCCGCCGATGTACAGGGCGAGGTGAGGCTTGACCCACGGGAGATACTTCTCAGCGTCCTCGCCGATGGCGAGTGTCGGACTTGCGAAGACCTCCAGGTCGCCCAGGGACGGGTCTCGCTTGGCCTTGCCTGCGCTCAGCGCGTCTCCCCACACCTGGTCCGCTTTTTCCGGGAAGTAGAAGATCGGCTGCCAGCCCTCGGCGATTTCTGCGGTGAGCTCGACGTTCTTGGGTCCGAGTGCAGCGATGACTACCGGGATCTTCTCGCGCACAGGATGATTGATCAATTTTAGCGGCTTACCCAGGCCGGTACCCTTGTCTGCAGGCAAGGGGATTTGGTAATGCTTGCCCTGGTGGACGACCTTCTCGCGACGCCACACCTGACGGCAGATCTCGATGACCTCGCGGGTCCGGGCGATGGGTGCGTCGTACTTGACGCCGTGGAAACCCTCGACGACCTGGGGGCCGGACGCGCCGAGGCCGAGAACGAAGCGACCGTCGGAGACGTAGTCGAGGCCGGCCGCAGTCATCGCGGTCAACGATGGTGTGCGGGTGTAGATCTGGAAGATGCCCGACGCGATCTTGATCGTCGACGTCTTCGCCGCCAGAAAGCCGAGTTGGCTGACAGCGTCGAAGGAGTATGCCTCGGGAACGAAGATGATATCGAGGCCCGACTTCTCGAGTTCTTCTACCTCGGCCACGGTTTCTTTGAATCCGCCCGAGTAGTTGAGCGTGGTTCCGATATGCATGAGACTCCTCGCAGGTATGAGCGTGTTATCTGTAACCCGAGCTGTACACCTGGGACGCTACCGGTACCGGAGGGAACCGATTCCATGCGGGCTGCGTCGAACATGACAGGGGTATTTCGCCCGACGAACGTGGAAGCGTGGTGTGCGAGATGTGTGACGAATTGGATATCGATGCGGAGGCAGTCGGTGCTGTAACCGGAGCTTTCGTCGACACTGCCCAGGCGATTGCGTCGGCTGCCGAGATTGCTAGCGGGCTCACTTTCGGTCCGGCGGTCGCCGGCCGGAACTACGGCGACCTCGGTGTGCGCATTGGAGCGGCCGGCGGACGTGTGGGGTCGTCGCTACGACGCTGGAGTGAGGCGTCCGAGGACAACGCCGACCGGCTCCGTATCGCCGTCGATGGATATCGATTTGTCGACGATGCGCTGTCGACGTCCCTGCACGATCCCCGAATCGAATCGACCCGATGACAGCACCGACGATGCCGGGTGTGGAGTTTTCGGCCTCGGTCGACAGCCTTCTCGACGGCGGCACCCGGGGCTTGCTGTATTTCGAACGTCACCTCCCGACGCTGCATCGGATCGATGATTCTCGCGAGTGGACGTACGCCGAAATGTGCGCACGCTACGACGAGCAACGCGGGTTGGATATCGCGGCCTTGACTGCCGATGCCGACGCGTTGGGCAGCGTGCTCGAGGTCGCACGCTCGCAGATCGAGGAACAGCGGCGTCTGTGCGCGGTACTGGCCCGTTCGTGGTCGGGCCCGGCCGGTGAGGCGGCGATGTCGGACATGGAATCGGACCTGCAGCGCGCGCTTTCGCGTGTGGACTCGATCGATCAGCTGTACCAATCCATGCACACCGCGGCAGATGTCATCGGCGAAATCGTGCGGGACAAAGCGTCCGTCGTAGGATCGATCGACTTCTCTCGGGTCGGCGGCAAACCGATCGAGTCGATCGACGCCATCGCGTACTTCGCAGGCCTGGACCCTGATTCCGTCCAGAGTATCGGACCGGTCGCGAATGCTTTTCTGGCTGCGGTCGAGGCTGCGCTGCCCGAGGTCGCTGAGGTGGTCGACACCCGCACACCCCTCGACAGTGTGGGACTGAGCAAGGTTCGAAGAGTCTGCGATGCGTGGCTGAACGACGTTTTCCGGCCCACGGTCATCGAGACCTGCCTCGCATTTGTGGAAATATGCACGGCCACGGACACCGGTGTTCGCGACCTTCTGGCAGTCGTGGCGAACACAGCTGAGGCCATCGATGATTCCGAATTTCCGTCCACCGATATCGACGACTCGGCTGTGGATCGACCCGACCCCCGGTGTCGAACTGCGCCCGACGGTCTCCCGGAGTCTGCCCCGGGCACGGTGCCTCAGTCGACACTGCCGTTGCCCGCACTGCCGCCGCCGGTACTGCCGCCGCCGGTACTGCCGCAGTCCGCGCAACTGCAGTCCGCAATACCGCAACAGGCTTTGCCCACAGCGGCCCCCGCGACCAGCAGCATGCCAGAGTCGCAGCCGCAGCGAAGCCCGGATATCGATACCGGAAGTCACACTGGCCCCTCCGGTTCAGCCGGCTCGCCCGACTCGGCGGCAGCGATCGAGTCGGCGGTGCAACGTGTGATGGAACCGCTCACTGCCGATATTCGATCGGCCTTGGATCACATTCTCGATTCCGAATCCGGTGAGACACCGACCCCGCCGAACGGTCGAGAGGAGCAGTTCAGCTCGAATGACTCTGTACAGGACCAAGATTCACTGTCTTCCGCGGAGCCGCCGAAGGCTGACGCGGAACCAGTGAACGACGATACGCCTCCGCCGGCAGCTGATACGGCGGAACCGGACTCGGGTGGCGTGTCACCAGAACGAGGGCACCTCGAGGCCGAATTGGATGGGCACAGCGCGAAGATCGCGGTGGCACAGAATCGAACGGTGTCGTTGGAACTCGGCAGCCCGGACGGCGGAGTACGTCGATTCGAACTTAGGATGGGTCCGCTCGGGCTTCCCGTGATCGTCGAGACTCTCGAAGCTCCGCCCGTCGCTTTCGGCTCGGCTCCCGAACAAGCTATCCCCGAACAAGCTATCCCCGAGCAGGGAGATCCCGACCGACCTGCGAGCGAATCGAACGTAGAGCAGCCGGAGGAAGTGCCAGAGCCCGAGCCCATCGCACCGGGTCTGGGTACGTCCGAAGACTCCGAACCTGAAGATTTCGAACCTGCGGTGTGCACGCCGGACGAGGGTGAAGCCGCCCCGATAGGACCCCCGATACGAACTCCGTCGCAACCCCCGACACCGGCCGAGGGTCCGGCACCTTCAGCGGCGGACCAGGACGCAGAGGGTCCATCGTTGGACTCGGGTGCACACCTTGCCGAGGCCGGGCCGCTGTGACCGGCGGTAGGGGCACGTGGAGGAGCGAAATTCAGCGCGTGCGGGCCGAGCACCGAGCCGCACTGGATCGGGTGTCGGATCGACTCGACGCGATTACGCGCGCCACGGCCGGTGTCGGGCCGTCAGCGGCCGCCATCGACGATCACGGACCGGGACCGGGACCGGGACCGAGTGGAGTTTCGAAAGAGAACGTCGAGGAAAATCGATCCGTGGACGCATACCGGTCGTATCTGATGCCGGCGAACTTGGATACGCGAGTGCAGGCAGCAGTGCAGGCAACCAGGGCCGAGGACGACCCGCCTTCGAGCTGGCTGAGGTGACGAGGGTCAGCGACCGATCACTGCACGCACTGCCGAGATGGCACTCGGCTTCGGCTGCTCGGCAATCGGTGCGTGGGGATCGATCACCCGCGTGTTCTTCAATTCCGCTGCACCGGCGAGCTCTTCGTACTTCTTGTCACCGGATACGTGGAACAACAGGAATGCGGTCAATAGCGCACGGACGACCTCGACTGTCGACTTCTCGGTACCGCCGAAGCCGAGGGGGCTGAGCAGCCGTCGCCCTTCGACCATGCCGTCGGACGACGCTTTGTCGACGCGTCGAAATGTCGATGGCCCTCCCCATGCGCCGGCGAGCGCGAGTGTGTTGTCGCTCATCGAATCGGTCATGGCTGCATCTCCCAGCACCAAACCGGGAACCGACAAGGATTGTGCTGCGTCTTCTGCGCTCGGCACCGTCGGTGCCGGAAATAGCGCGGCTACGGCTTTGATGTCCGTGCGTGATGCGGCTGCGAGAACTGCAACGCTCGCTCCCATGCCGTGGCCGGCGACGGCGAGTTTTTCGGGGTGCACACTGATGTTTCCGGTTCCCAACCGCACTCCGGTCATGATGTCGAGCACTGTGCCGAGGTCGGCGGCGAGACCGCGGTGTGACGGAAACGGCCCGCGTTCGGTGTCGGGCGCCGCGGCGACGATGCCCCATGACGCTAGGTGCTTCAGGGTGTTCGTGTAGTGGTCGCCGCGCAACAGCCAGCCGTGCCCGAAAGCGACTCCGGGCAGGTTGTAGCCCTCCGCCGGGGTGTAGACGACGCCGGGTTGGCCGGCGAGGGCGAGATCGCCGCGGAGCACTTCGTGCGGACCGCGCTTGCTGAGTTCTGCTGCGAGCTTCTTAGGTGTCGCCACGGGTGTAGACGCTATCGGATCGGGTGTGATCGGCGGGGGTAAGGGGCCGAGTAAGGGTTCTCGCGTTCTCCCGCGAGGATCTCCGTCTGTCTCCGAGTACCCTCAAGCACCATGTGCGGAATCGTGGGATACGTCGGCCACCGCCAAGCTCTGGGTGTAGTGGTCGAGGCGCTTCGGCGTATGGAATACAGGGGATACGACTCAGCGGGGATTGCGATACTCGACGGCGCCGGGAACACCGCCGTCGAACGCAAGGCGGGTCGGCTGGCGAATCTGGAGGCCGAACTGGAAGAAGTCGGCGCCGAGAGGTTCGTCGGGTCGACGGGCATGGGTCACACCCGGTGGGCAACTCACGGGCGTCCGACCGATCGAAATGCACATCCACACCGTGACGTCTCGGGGGCGGTCGCGGTCGTGCACAACGGCATCATCGAAAACTTCGGGCCACTCCGCGCCGAACTCGAAGCCCGGGGCATCGAGTTCTCCAGTGACACCGACACCGAGGCGGCAGTCCACCTCGTCTCGTGCGCTTACGAGGAGGGGCCGACGAAGGGCGATTTCGTCGCCAGCGCGAAAGCGGTGTTGCGCAGACTCGAGGGCGCGTTCACGCTCGTATTCACCCATTCCGATCATGCCGACACCATTGTCGCCGCGCGTCGATCGACGCCGCTGGTCGTCGGAGTAGGTGTCGGCGAGATGTTCTTGGGTTCGGATGTGGCTGCATTCATCGAGCACACGCGCGAGGCTGTCGAACTCGGCCAGGATCAGGTAGTCGTCATCACTGCCGGCGGATACGAGATCACCGACTTCGACGGCAACGTAGCGTCGGGACGCCCCTTCCATATCGATTGGGATCTGGCTGCGGCCGAAAAGGGCGGCTACGACTACTTCATGCTCAAGGAGATCCAGGAGCAGCCCGCTGCCATCGCGGACACCTTGCTCGGGCACTTCGAGAATCAGCGGATCGTCTTGGACGAGCAGCGGTTGTCGGATCAGGAGCTACGTGAGGTCGACAAGATCTTCGTTGTAGCGTGCGGAAGTTCCTATCATTCCGGGCTGCTTGCGAAGTACGCCATCGAGCACTGGACGCGACTTCCGGTGGAGGTCGAACTCGCCAGCGAATTTCGGTACCGAGATCCGGTTCTCGATCGATCCACTCTCGTGGTCGCGATTTCGCAGTCCGGCGAAACCGCGGACACGCTCGAAGCCGTACGCCATGCGAAAGATCAGGGTGCGCGAGTTCTCGCCGTGTGCAACACCAACGGCTCGCAGATTCCGCGCGAGGCCGACGCAGTCCTGTACACGCGAACGGGTCCAGAGATCGGCGTCGCGTCGACCAAGGCGTTTCTCGCTCAGGTCACTGCCAACTACCTCGTCGGGCTTGCACTCGCGCAGGCTCGCGGAACGAAGTACCCCGACGAAGTCGCACGGGAATTCGCAGACCTCGAAGCGATGCCCGAACTCGTGCAGAAAGTGCTCGATTCGGTGGAACCGGTGCGTGAACTCGCACGAGAATTGGCTATGTCGCCGACGATTCTGTTCCTCGGCCGCCACGTCGGATACCCGGTGGCACTCGAAGGCGCCCTCAAGCTCAAGGAACTCGCATACATGCACGCGGAGGGCTTCGCTGCAGGTGAACTCAAACATGGTCCCATCGCGCTGATCGAGGACGGGTTGCCCGTGATCGTGGTCATGCCCTCGCCGAAGGGGCGCGCGGTCCTTCACTCGAAGATGCTCAGCAACATTCGTGAGATCCAGGCGCGTGGTGCTCGAACAGTAGTGATCGCGGAGGAGGGTGACGAAACTGTCCGTCCCTTTGCCGACCACCTGATCGAGATCCCGGTGGCTCCGACTCTCCTGCAGCCACTGTTGTCGACTGTGCCGTTGCAGGTCTTTGCCGCCGAAGTGGCGCAGGCCAGGGGATACGACGTCGACAAGCCGCGGAACCTGGCGAAGTCCGTCACGGTCGAGTAGCAGCAACGTAGGTGAACGTCCGACGGGAGACTGTTTATGCGGCACTATTTCACGCCTGATCAGGTTCGCGACGCGGAGCGACCGCTCCTCGAGGCGTTGCCGCCGGGGGTTCTGATGCGCCGTGCAGCCCACGGTCTGGCAACGGTAGTGGCGCGCGAGTTGGTGGGCCGGACAGGCGGGGTCGTCGGTCGACGGGTGAGCATTCTCGTCGGGTCCGGTGACAACGGCGGCGACGGACTGTGGGCCGGCGCCATCCTGCGCACCCGGGGGGTAGCGGTCAGTGCGGTCCTGCTGAAACCGGACCGCACGCACCCGGAAGGCCTTGCGGCATTTCGACGCGCCGGCGGCAAGGTCGTGGACGCACCGGACAATCCGGACCTGGTCATCGATGCCATCGTCGGCATCTCCGGCACCGGTCCGCTTCGATCCGATGCGGCCGCCATCGTTTCCGCGCTCGACGCTCCGATCGTTTCCGCAGACATTCCCAGCGGTGTCGATCCGACGACGGGCAGCGTGGATGGTCCAGCCGTTCGAGCTGCGGTGACCGTGACTTTCGGTGCGCGCAAACCCGTGCATGTGCTTGCGGTGCCGCATTGCGGCAGAGTCGAGCTCGTGGAGATCGGGTTGACCATGCCCGATCCGTACATTCGTGCGTTCGAGCCCTCCGACGTCGGCGCCCTCTGGCCGATTCCTACAGCCGAGGACGACAAGTATTCGCAGGGTGTCGTAGGGATTGCCGCGGGCAGTGAGCGATATCCGGGGGCTGCATTGTTGTGCACCGGAGCTGCGGTGGCCGCGACTTCGGGCATGGTGCGGTACGTGGGTAGCGCGGCCGCAGAGGTTGTCTCTCACTATCCCGAGGTCATCGTCTCGGCCGATCCGGCGAATGCTGGACGCGTGCAGGCATGGGTGGTCGGTCCAGGATTCGACACCGGGGAAAGGTCGCGGGCATGGTTGTCCGACATCCTCTCCTCCGATCTGCCCGTGGTGGTCGACGCCGATGCCCTGACCATTTTGGCGTCGGAACCGGATATGGTGCGCTCGCGCACGGCACCGACGTTGCTGACACCGCATGCCGGAGAATTCGAGCGGTTGACCGGCCGGGCGCCAGGCGCCGACAAAGTGTCCGCGGTGCGTGATCTGGCATCGAGTTGGGGTGTGACCGTACTACTCAAGGGCCGGGCGACGATTGTCGCCGACCCGGACGGCAGGGTCCTCGTCAACGATGCGGGCGGATCCGCTGCGTCGACGGCAGGATCCGGAGATGTCCTGTCCGGAGTGCTGGGGGCATTGCTGGCCTCCGGTCTCGAATCGTCCGTTGCGGCAGCGTGTGGGGCCAGGGCGCACTCGCTGGCGGCGGCGACTGCAGCGCATGGGTCCAGGGGCGAGTTCGCAGCACCGATTTCGGCCGGCCCCCTCCTGTCCGCAATACCCGAGGCCATCAGAATTCTGCGTTCTGTCACAGTGTGAGGTGCGGGCCGGACGTTTATGGTGTTTTCGGTCACGATCGGCGCGAAGTGGAACGAGGACCTCGGTGCACCGAGTAGAGAGCAATGTGTTGCGAGTGGCATCATCGAACGTTGTGGACAGTGAACTCGTGCCGGTAGTCGACGCGGCAGCAGGCAGCGCAGAGGACCCCAACTCCGGTACAGGTGCAACTGCCACCATCGATCTCGACGCGATCGCCCACAACATCGCTGTTCTCGGTGAATATGCTGGTGACGCCTCGATGATGGCCGTTGTGAAGGCAGATGGCTACAACCACGGTGCGCTGGCGGTTGCAACAGTGGCGCTCAACGCGGGAGTCGAAGAACTGGGTGTCACGACACTCGACGAAGCGCTCACACTGCGCAGGGCCGGCATCACTGCCCCTATTCTTGCCTGGCTGCACCGACACGACACCGACTTCGCTCCGGCGATCTCGGCTGGGGTCGGAATCGGTGTGTCCTCGGCCACCCAACTGTCGGCAGTAGTTGCCGATGCGCGCATTGCGAACGTCCCCGCAGTCGTGACGTTGAAGGTCGACACCGGCTTGAACCGAAACGGCATTCCCGTCGAACAGTGGGACGAGGTGATCGAGGTACTGGGTAGGGCCGTCGCGGAGGAGTCCGTCCATTTGCGCGGAATCTTCTCTCATCTGGCGTGCGCTGACAGTCCGCAGCATCCTGCCAACGATCGCCAGGCAGAGAATTTGCGTGCTGCTCTTGCTCGCGTGCAGGCAGCCGGTATCCAGCCCGAGAGGGTTCATCTGGCCAATTCGGCGGCCACTGTTACTCGTCCCGATCTTCGTTTCGACATGGTCCGGCCCGGTATTGCGATGTACGGCTTGTCGCCGATACCGGAACTCGGTGATTTCGGCCTGCGGCCCGCGATGACGGTGTCGGCGCCGGTCGCGTTGGTGAAGAAGGTCCGCGCCGGTGACGGAGTGTCCTACGGGCATACCTGGACCGCTGAGAAGGACACCACGGTTGCGCTCATCCCGATGGGATACGCCGATGGGCTCGTCCGTAATCTGAGCGGGCGTTTCGACGTGCAGATCGGTTCGCGACTGTTTCCTTCGGTGGGGCGGGTATGTATGGACCAGTGCATGGTGGATCTCGGGCCGAGCGGGTCAGGGGTCACCGAAGGCGATACTGCGGTCCTCTTCGGATCCGGTGACGGCGGAGGGCCACGTGCACAGGACTGGGCTGATCGGTTGGGCACCATCCACTACGAGATAGTCACCGGAATTCGCGGCCGTGTACGCAGGTCGTACCGGGGCCTCGGTGCGGTACTGCTGGAGAAGAAATTGGGTGAGGTAACCAGATGAATCTGCTCGGACATCTAGGCATAGTCAACAGCGTCGGGTTGGCCCTGCGTGAAACGATGCTGCGTTCGAACAAGGATCCCCTGGCCAACGAGAACCTCCAGTTGATGAACGCCGATCGGGGATCCATCGTCACCGCCGACGACGGAGTTCCGCTCGCAGTTCGCGAAGTCGGGCCCACCGACGCCCCCATCACTGCGGTGTTCGTACACGGGTACTGCCTCCATATGTCGTCGTGGCACTTTCAGCGCCAAGCGTTGGAGCAAGAGTGGGGCTCGTCCGTCCGAATGGTCTTCTACGACCAGCGCGGCCACGGCAAGTCCGGTGAACCGACGCCCGAAAGTTGCACCATCGAACAGCTCGGCTCCGATCTCGACGCAGTCATTCGTGCAGTCGCACCGCGCGGTCATCTCGTCCTCATCGGCCACTCGATGGGTGGAATGACGATTCTGTCGTTCACGCGTCAGCGTCCGGACCTGGTCAAGGACAGGGTCGTCGGCGTTGGATTGCTTTCGACGACAGCCGCTGGACTGGCCGAAACAGGCCTGGGCAAAAGCCTGAACAATCCCGTCATCGATGCATTTCGCTTTGCTGTCCGCACTTCGCCCGGCGTGGTCCAGCTCGGACGCGGGGCTGTGCGGGCGCTGATCTCGCCGGTACTTCGTGCGGCGTCGTACGGAACGCGGGTGAGTCCGCGCTTGGTTGCTTTCTCACAATCGATGATCGACGACACCTCGGTAGTCACGATCGTCAACTTTCTGAAAACCCTCGAGTTACACAACGAGAAGGATGCGCTGTCGCACCTCACGCGCATTCCGGTGACCGTCATGTGTGGCGACGAAGACTGGATAATTCCGCTCGCGAGCACATTGGCGATGGCTGAAGCACTGCCCGAGGCCGAGGTGGTTCGGGTGCCTCAAGCCGGTCATCTCGTGCAGCTCGAGTTTCCGGACAAAGTCAACGCCGCCCTCGTGCGCCTCCTCACCCGGGCGACCGCTGTGCGGGCACGTCGACGAAGTGGATGGCGGGGCATTGGCTGAGTCCACGTCGCCGTCCACATTGCATTTCGATGGGCGCTCACTGATCTTGCCGACGGCGGCCGACACGGAAGACTTCGGATACCGGCTGGCCCAAACCCTCGTCGCCGGCGACCTCGTGATCCTCGATGGGCCGCTGGGTGCGGGGAAGACCGCCATGACGCGGGGTATTGCGTCGGGTCTCGGGGTGCAGGGCAGGGTCAGCTCGCCGACGTTCGTCATTGCACGCGAACACCGGGCCGGGATTCGGCCGAACGGTGGAGCCCCCGTCTCCTTGATTCACGTGGACGCGTACCGGCTGGGAATGACGGGGCAGTCTGCCCTCGACGAACTGGATGCGTTGGATCTCGACACCGATCTGGAGGCGGCTGTGGTCGTCGTCGAATGGGGCGAGGGACTGGTCGAGAAGCTCACCGATTCTCATGTGTCGGTCCGCATCCGACGCGACCTCGACACCGATGACAGGTGCGTCGAATTGAACCGAGTCCAACATTCGGTGCAGGACTGACGGTGCCGCGGCAGGCCCGCAGTGACATGCGGGTACTCTGAGAAACCGTGCTCGTTCTCGCTGTCGATACCTCCACGCCCGCAGTCACCGCCGGTGTGGTTCGCGTCACCGACGGGCAGCCGCATACCCTGTCTCAGCGAATCGTGGTCGACCCTCGACTTCACGCCGAGGTCCTCACACCCAACATCCTCCAATGTCTGGCCGACGCCGCACTGACACCACGGGATCTGCAGGCCGTGGTCGTCGGTGTCGGTCCCGGCCCGTTCACCGGACTTCGCGTCGGAATGGCAACGGCCTCCGCGTTTGCCGACGCACTGGGCATCCCGATCCACGGTGTCTGCAGTCTCGACGCGATTGCCGCCGAACTTCCCGACGAGCCAGATCTGGTGGTCGTCACCGATGCCAGGCGCCGTGAGGTGTATTGGGCGCGGTACCGACATGCGGTCCGGTACGCAGGCCCGGAAGTCGTTGCTCCTGCTCAGCTCGATGTTGCCGGGGCGAGTGCGGCCGCTGGGTCTCCGGCGCATGTCGCGCTGTTCGAAGTTCCTGTCCGAGAAGTGGAGTCGCCGTCGCCTCAGGGTTTGGTACTGGCGGCTCTCGAGCACCTGGCAGCCGGATCTGCGCCGGCACCGATCGTGCCGCTCTACCTTCGCCGGCCGGACGCGAAAACTCTCGAGGAGCGCGCAGCAGCGAAGGCGGTGACACCTTGACCGTAATTCTGTCGCCACTGCTCGGAGCCGATGCCGAGCGTTGCGCCGAACTCGAGAGGGTGTTGTTTCCCGGGGACGGCCCATGGACCGCGCAGGCTTTTCTATCGGAACTTGCTGCGCCGCACAATCATTACGTTGCCGCGCGCGAGGGTGGCACGCTGATGGGTTACGCCGGGGTCGCTTTGCTGGGCAAGGGGGAGTCGGCGGAGGCGGAAGTACACACCATCGGAGTCGATCCTCTCGCGCACCGCCGCGGCATCGGAGGGGCATTGCTGGCCGATCTGCTCGCGGCAGCCGACAGCCACGGCGGACCGGTATTCCTCGAAGTGCGTACCGACAACGAACCTGCTATCGAGCTCTACACCCTTACCGGGTTCGTGGTGGTCGGCACTCGGCCTAAGTACTACCAGCCGAGCGGCGCGGACGCGTACACGATGCGGCGCGAAGTCGGGAATGGAGGCACGCTCTCGTGATCGTGTTGGGTATCGAAAGTTCGTGTGACGAAACAGGTGTGGGTGTCGTCCGGTGGCGTGATTCCGGTGTGTGCGAGTTGCTCGCCGACGAGGTCGCGTCCAGTGTCGACGAGCACGCACGATACGGCGGTGTTGTCCCAGAGGTAGCGTCACGCGCGCATCTCGAGGCGATGGTTCCGACGATGCGGCGTGCGCTCGCAACGGCCGACATCGATCGGCCCGACGCCGTGGCCGTGACGATCGGCCCCGGACTGGCTGGCGCTCTGCTGGTCGGCGTCGCCGCAGCCAAAGCGTATGCGGCCGCATGGGGTGTGCCGTTCTACGCCGTCAACCATTTGGGTGGGCATGTGGCGGTCGATACCCTCGAGCACGGGCCGATGCCGCCGTGCGTCGCGTTGCTGGTCTCCGGCGGGCATACGCACTTGCTGCACGTGGATGATCTCGGTGCTCCGATCGTAGAGTTGGGCACCACTGTCGACGACGCGGCGGGTGAAGCATTCGACAAGGTTGCCAGATTGCTCGGTTTGGGTTACCCAGGCGGACCAGCGCTCGATGATGCTGCGCGAGAAGGTGATCCGCACGCTATTGCGTTTCCGCGAGGCATGACGGGCCCACGCGACGCGCGGTACGACTTCTCGTTCTCCGGGGTGAAGACGGCGGTTGCCAGATTCGTCGAGGCACGTCGGCGCGCAGGAGAGAGCATTCCCGTCGCCGACATCGCTGCGTCTTTTCAGGAGTCCGTGGCCGATGTGCTGACCATGAAGGCGGTGCGCGCAGCACAGGATGTCGATGTCAACACACTCGTGTTGGGGGGCGGAGCCACCGCAAACTCCAGAATCCGCTCACTGGTCGAAACTAGGTGCAGCGCAGCTGGATTGAACTTGAGAATTCCGAAGCCTCGGTTGTGCACCGACAACGGAGTCATGATCGCCACGCTCGGCGCGCACCTGATAGCGGGTGGGGCCGAGGCATCGGACCTGCGAGCAGCGACCGACCCCGGGCTTCCGGTGTCCACCAGCCTGATATCGGGCCGCGCCTAGTTCGTTGTGACCGGCTGATTCGTCGTGACAGGACTCGCGGTCGGTTGCGCCGGTGTTTCTGCCACGTTGTCTGCGGAATCGTCCGAGGGCGAAGCCGGGTCCGCTGGAACAACAGCGGGCGGTGACCACACGGTCGGTGGAGGCGTCAACTCCGGCGACGCCTGAGGTGCGGGTGAACCGTCGGCGTCCGCCGTGCGGACACCGTCCGGTGTGCCAGGCGGGAGGACCGCAACGGACTCGCTCGACGTCACCGAAGGTCGTCCGGTCGGGGTCGTTTCGGACGGGGTGGCTTGAGGAGGGGTCGACTCTGGCAGTGTCGATTCCGGAATGCTCGGAGTCGGCGAGGGCGGCACGGTCGTGGTGCTGTCGGGGAACGGAACGACTTCGTCCCAATTCGGCAGAGAGGGAAACGGAATCAGCGGAAGATCCGGTGCCGGGTGCAGCGTCGGCGTGGGAGTCGATGCCGCCGGCCAACTGGTGGGCGTCGGCGCCATGTCGGTGACATTGCCGCGCTCGGATGTGGTCGATGTCGATGTCGACGTCGGGGCCGAAGTCTGGTTCCCCGTCGAGACCTCCAGGGAGGTTGTCGTGGCCCGCGGATCGGCCGCGTCGGTGGCGATGTCTGCGATCGAGGTAGTGCTCGGATCGCTGTGCTGCTCGGATGGAACCTCGGTGCCTGCGGGGGAGTAGCCGGTGTCATCGGACGGGGTCAATGCCTGAATTCCGTAGACGAGGACGATTCCGGCGACGAGAAGAGCGCCGACCAACGCTCCGGAGTAACGACCGACCGATCGAGCCGACGATCCGGCATTGGCACCGACCGTGGGGTAGAGGCCCTGAGCAGCGGTCAGGGCGAGATGAGCGGCACCTGTAGCAAGGGCGGCATCGGGTTCGTCGACGGTAAGGACAGGAACCTCGAGTTCGGACTCGAACACGGTCCGCACCAGCGGTATGAGTGCGCCGCCGCCGATGAGTACCACCGCTTCGGGTGCACGGCCCGTACGATCGGCCGCCTGCGTGACACGGCGCACGAGCTTTGTCACCGACGGGCGGATCAGCACATCGAATTCCGTCCGAGCCACAGTGGTCGTCACTCCGTCGTGGCTGATGGATGCCGAATCGTATGTCGACAGGTGTTCTTTGACCGTGCGGTACCGCGCAGAATCGTTGCTGTGGGCGTCCTCTCGCGGTCGACTTTCGCGTTCCGATTTACTGCGTACAAGATCTTTGACGAGACTGTTGACCGCGTCACCGCCGAGGTCGGCGCTGCGTTCGTAAGCGTGGACGACACCGGATTGGGCGTCGATGATCGTCACGGTCGAGCCCGAGGCGCCCAGGTCGACAACCGAGACGGTGCCGTAGCGCGCAATGAGCCCGGACTCGACAAGGAACGCGTGGGAAGCCGCAGATTCGGGAACCAACGAGAGCGCACGGTGTGAGTTGCTGCATGCCGAACGAATGGATGCAGACTGCTCGGCAGTGCGGTACGACACCGCGATGGTGTCCGGCTCGCGTCGTCCAGTCGAATGTGCGCCTTGCCCAGTGGGTGCAGGAGCCAGGGTCGTCATCAATTCTATTGCCGATGTGACCAGCTGGCCGATGTCGGTATTGGCCTCACTGTCGGCGGAGACGGTCCGGTATTCGACGGTGTGCGAACCATCCTCGTCCACCACGACCAGGGCAGCACAGACGACCTCGGTTCCGGTGGAAACCCCTATTCCAACCTTCACCGCGCACCTCCCACCCTGTTCGGAATCGACTACATGTCCGGACGCTGTTACGGCTCCGTGTCATGGCAGCCCGGTACTACGTCAGAAGTTCACTATCGGAACTATATCGTCTCGTTATCTGAACGTTACAGAATTTTTCGGCAGAACGTGAACTTCCGCCTCGTGACACCGCTATGACAAGGAGGTCTGCGTTTCTGTCAATTCTCGCGAGGGGCCGAATGTGGCTGGTTCTACGCCCTATTCCCGGCTGGGCGACAAGGAACGGCGTGTACTTCTGTGCCGCGCCTTGTTTCGGCCCGTCGTCACAGCAGTTCTTTTGACTGCCTTCTACTTCGTCGCCCCGATGAACGACGTCGCCGACGTCGGTTCCCTCACCATCCTGGCCGTCGTACTGATCGGGGTGGGCGTCGTATTCGCCTGGCAGGTCATGAAGGTGTTGAAGGCCGACTATCCGACACTTCAGGCGATCGAAGCAACTGCGGCGATCGTCCCGGTGTATCTCATCGGCTTTTCTACCGTTTACTACCTGATGGCCGAAGCGGCATACGACAATTTCACCGAGCCGGTGTCCCGGATGGGCAGCCTCTATTTCACTCTGTCCGTGTTTTCCACCGTGGGATTCGGTGATATCGCCGCATCCACCGATTCTGCCCGCGCTGTCGTTTCACTACAGATTGTGGGGAATTTGGTGATCATCGCGCTCGGTGGCCGACTCCTCTTGGCCGCGATCAGGCGGGGGCAAGCGCGAAACGCCGGCTGATCGGTGTGTGCGGCAGGGTGGGGTCCTCGACGTCGGACAACCCAGACCTTGAGTGCTGGCACTCGCGTGTATAGAGTGCTAGTTGGCACTGAGTGAGTTTCCGGCACCCGCGACGACGGGAACGAGCGCAGAGCTACGAACGTAGAAGATGTACAACATCACCAACAAACAGCTGTCCGGGGATCCGACCCCGGACGCGTACCCCATAACAATGGAGGGCTCAACGTGGCGAGCGTGAAAATCAAGCCGCTCGAGGACAAGATCCTCGTCCAGGCCAATGAGGCCGAGACGACGACCGCCTCCGGTCTGGTCATCCCCGACACAGCCAAGGAGAAGCCTCAGGAAGGCACCGTCGTCGCAGTCGGCGAAGGCCGTGTCACCGAAAAGGGCAACCGGATCCCGGTCGACGTCAAAGAAGGCGACACCGTCATCTACAGCAAGTACGGCGGCACCGAGATCAAGTACGCCGGCGAGGAGTACCTGATTCTGTCGGCACGCGACGTGCTGGCCGTCATCGCCAAGTAAGTCATATACGCACCCCGCCCCGGAACCCGATTCACTTCGGTCCCGGGGCGGAGTGCGTTCGATCGAGTCCCGACTCGAAGGAGAAACACCGAAAACATGGCAAAGCAAATCCGATTCAACGAGGAAGCTCGCCGCGCCCTCGAGCGTGGAGTCGACAAACTCGCCGACGCGGTCAAGGTGACGCTCGGACCCCGTGGACGGCACGTTGTGCTGGCCAAGGCTTTCGGTGGCCCAACGGTCACCAATGACGGCGTCTCGATCGCCCGTGAGATCGACCTCGAAGACCCGTTCGAGAACCTGGGTGCCCAGCTCGTCAAGAGCGTCGCGACCAAGACCAACGACGTCGCAGGCGACGGAACCACGACAGCAACCGTGCTTGCGCAGGCACTCGTTCGCGGTGGACTCAAGAACATCGCCGCCGGCGCGAACCCGATCGCACTCGGATCGGGAATCGCCAAGGCCGCCGACAAGGTTGCCGAAGCGCTCCGCGCTGCCGCAACTCCCGTCGAGGGCAAAGAGGCCATCGCCCAGGTCGCAACAGTGTCCTCACGCGACCCTGAGATCGGCGAACTGGTCGGCGAGGCACTCACCCGTGTCGGCTCCGACGGCGTGGTGACGGTGGAAGAGTCCTCGACTCTGAGCACCGAACTCGTGGTCACCGAAGGGGTGCAGTTCGACAAGGGATACCTGTCGCCGTACTTCGTGACCGACCTCGACGCACAGCAGGCTGTTCTCGAGGACGCATACATTCTGCTCTTCCGCGAGAAGATCACCTCCCTTCCCGACTTCCTTCCGCTGTTGGAGAAGGTCGCCGAGAGTGGCAAGCCACTACTGATCATCGCCGAGGACATCGAGGGCGAAGTTCTCTCGACACTCGTGGTGAACTCCATCCGCAAGACCATCAAGGCCGTAGCCGTCAAGGCACCGTTCTTCGGTGATCGTCGCAAGGCGTTCCTCGACGACCTGGCAGTGGTGACGGCAGCGCAGGTCATCACAGCTGACGTCGGCCTCAGCCTCAAGGAAGCAGGACTCGAGCTTCTCGGTCAGGCGCGTCGCGTCGTCGTCACCAAAGACGACACCACGATCGTCGACGGAGCAGGCACGCAGGTCGACATCGATGCACGTGTCGGACAGTTGCGACGCGAGATCGAGAACACCGACTCGGACTGGGATCGGGAGAAGCTCGAAGAGCGCCTCGCGAAGCTCTCCGGTGGCATCGCGGTCATCAAGGTGGGCGCAGCGACCGAGACCGAGCTCAAGGAACGCAAGTTCCGCGTCGACGACGCGGTCAATGCGGCCAAGGCTGCGGTCGAAGAAGGCATCGTTCCCGGTGGAGGGTCGGCACTGACGCAGGCTGCGCTTTCGCTCGTGGACGATCTCGGGCTGACGGGCGACGAGGCTACCGGTGTTGCAGTCATGCGTACGGCTCTGAATGCCCCGCTGTTCTGGATCGCAGCCAACGCTGGTGTCGACGGTTCCGTCGTGGTCAGCAAGGTTGCCGAGCTCCCCAAGGGCCACGGTTTCAACGCCGCGACCCTGACCTACGGAGATCTACTCGCCGACGGCGTGGTGGATCCGGTCAAGGTGACCCGCTCGGCCGTCGTCAATGCGGCCTCGGTCGCACGGATGATTCTGACGACCGAAAGCGCGATCGTCGAGAAGCCGGTCGACTACGAGGAGCCCGCAGGCGGGCACGGACACAACCACTGATCGAAACGCTGTACGAATAAACGCGATGGACCCCCTCCGGAACGGAGGGGGTCCATCGCGTTTGTCGCGAGTTCTTCGGCTATACCGCGATTCGACGGCGGTGGTGGCGGACGTGGATGTCCCGCTCGTTCTCCGACATTCCGCCCCAGATTCCGTATGGTTCGGAAACGCTGAGCGCATGTGTACGACACTGTGCGAGTACTGGGCAATTGCCGCACATTTCCTTGGCGCGCATCTCTCGCTGAGCGCGAGCGCGTCCTCGCTCCCCGTCCGGGTGGAAGAACATCGAAGAGTCGACTCCACGGCACAGGCCGTGCATCTGCCAGTCCCAGATGTCGGCATTGGGCCCAGGGAGGTGGTTCGGTTGTGGCATGACTACTCCTAGGGTGCAGGCTCGCGTCCTTGCGAAGTCGGCGAGTGGGGGAAGAGCGGCAAGCGGGGCTGGCATCGGTGTCGACATGAACTTTCTTTACAAGGCCCGCGAGAAGAACTGAGCATGATCGAAGTTCGGGTCGGTACGCGTTCACCGACTTTGTCGGAACATCCACAACGTTATGCGAGTCGAGGAAAACGAGTCAACAGTTTTTCATCGTGTCGATGTGCATAGGCAATCACGAAACTTTTACTTGTTGGTTATTTACTTCGGAACAATCTCGTGCATGGCGGTCCGGTCGAAGAAGTTGCCGTGGTCGCGGCGCCGACGGGCGAGCGTCCGCACCCTCGCCGTGCGATGGGAGGTCATGCAGCCTGGTGGGCCACTACGGGCTCAATAGAGGGAACTGACCGCGAAATCCGGCATCCTTGCTGGTAGGACGGCTGGGTTTGTGCTCCGCGCTCGTGAGAGCCTCTCGCGAATCCGCGCCTGTGAACGATTCGGGGGTCGGTCGAGTTCGAAATGCGGGTAGCGAATGCGTTGGGTCTCGTACTTGGACAGCACGTTCTCTCCGGCACCAGATGTTGTCCGACGGGAAAGAGAAACCGTTTAACCTTCTGTTCATAAGCGGTTGGCATTGTTCACCCATTCGTCGCAGAATGAATTGTTAATTCTGTGATAAAAGTCGTGGAAAAGTTCGAATTCTGTCTGTGAAACAAGTAAACGGTCGAGCTGTCGGGAACTAAAACACATTCGCGCTGCTCGGCGATATTCAACCATCGGGCCCACATTTTTCCCGAAGGTACTGTTGCCCAAAAGGTACTCTTGCTCGGTGCACCTGGCCGATACAGAACGTGTCCCGACGGCGGTCGACATCCTGCGGGCAGCCGCGTTCGGGGCCAATCCCGGTCTCTGGCCGCTCCCATCGGCGCATGACCCGACTTCGACGTGGCTTCGAGCGATTGCGCTGGGGGGACAGGGGCGCTATGCGCTCGGTCGCGCCGAACTGGACACGCTCGAGAACACACTCCCGGCGGGGCACACGGTGCTCTCCCTTGCTGGATCGACACGCGCGTCGTGGTCGAGACAGATCGGTGCTCACCGAACTGCAGAGCGATTCGACGGGCGCGCCATCGCTATGGTGGGCGTGACCAGCGGAGTCGAATACCCCGTGCTGGTCGAGGCGCAATGTGATGCGCTCACCGGGCTGGCCGCCGACGCACTGGGTTCGGGGCGATTCGCCTTGTCCTCGGCATTTCTCGACAGATGCAGTAGAACGCTCGCGCAGTACCCGAGCTGGGATCTGTGGCGACCACAGCTGAGACTTCGGTGGGTCATGGCAGAGCTGGCGATGTTCTCGGGCGACGGACCCGCGGCCGTGCGACACGCACTCGATGCACGCGAACGCGCAACCGATACCGTTTCGTTACGGCACCGAGTGAAGACCGACCTGATCGTCGCCGCTGCATACAGCTCGGTGGGGGACCTCGACGGTGCTCGCACGCTCGCTTATTCGGTGCTCGATGCCTGCTCGGAGCTCGGACTTCTACCATTGCGTTGGGCGAGTGCCATGTTGTTGGACGGCATCTGCGAGGGGAGCGCCGCAAAGAAAGTCGTCGCCGAGAGTGCTGCACTTCTCGGCCGACGCGGTGGTGACGTTATTGCTGTGTGACATCACGGACCGAGCGGTTCGATTATGAACGGGGAGGGTCGCTATCCTTACTAGGTTCCACCTGCGGGTGGAAGCGCCAGTCGATCCGGACGGCGTCACTGTAACGCGGGGAATCCTTGAGCGATGAACAACACGGGTGAGGAGTTGGACTCCTTCGTCGTTGCTGCTGCGCAGGGCGAAAGAGCTGCGCTCTCCCGGGTATTGGAAATCATTCGTCCACTGGTCGTGCGGTACTGCCGCGCTCGAGTGGGGTCTGCCGAGCGTGGTCAACTCTCGGCAGACGACGTTGCGCAGGAGGTCTGCTTGGCCGTCATGACCGCCTTGCCTCGCTATCAGGATCAGGGCAGACCGTTCATGGCCTTCGTCTACGGCATTGCCGCTCACAAGGTTGCAGATGCACACCGAAGCGCATCACGTAACAAATCGGACCCAGCCGCCGAAGTACCAGATGTCGTCTCCACCGAACACGGACCCGAGCAGCGAGCTTTGGAATCCGAGTCGAGCCGACAGATGACTGCACTGCTGGGAACCCTCCCGGCGAAGCATCGCGAGATTCTCGTGCTTCGCCTTGTTGTCGGATTGTCGGCAGAGGAAACTGCGGCAGCAGTCGGGAGTACTGCAGGCGCTGTCCGCGTGGCTCAACATCGAGCCCTCGCGAAGTTGAAGAACGAAGTTGTGAAAGCGGGTGAAATGTATGGCTAGGAACAACGGCCGTGATGGCATTCCCCGTATCGGTCGACCCGACGGGTCGTCGTCCCCATCGCCCGGAAATGACCCGTACACCGATGCGGGTCTCGTCGACATCGCTGCAGTGCGTCGTGACGACCAGTTCATCGAGGCTCTCAGGAATGACGGTCCGGTCTCCACGGACAATGCAGACGAGTATCGCCTCGCGTTGCTTTTGGCCGGTTGGAGA
Organism: Rhodococcus sp. PAMC28707; assembly: GCF_004795915.1. Classification (NCBI taxonomy): domain Bacteria; kingdom Bacillati; phylum Actinomycetota; class Actinomycetes; order Mycobacteriales; family Nocardiaceae; genus Rhodococcus; species Rhodococcus sp. PAMC28707. The sequence continues at coordinate 826,081 of NZ_CP039253.1, read as the reverse complement.
GCCGAGGTCATCTCGCCTGCGCTGCCCAGCGGCCCAAGCGTCGACGACGTCGTTGTCGCTGTCGAACAGGAGATCGCTGCCGCGGATCTGTCTCGGAGAAACTCCCGTCGGGGTCGGTCCAGTTTTCTACGTCCGATCGCGGGTGCTGCCGCAGCAATCGCCGTCGTGATGGGCGGTTTGGTCGTTTTCTCGTACAACTCCGCGCCGGGTGATCCGCTGTGGAGCGTCAAGTCGGTAGTGTTCGCTCAGCAGGCGGATTCGACAGTGGCGCAGATCGATACGACATCCAAGTTGGAGCAGGCAGAGCAGTTGCTTGCAGCCGGTGATGTCCAGGGTGCGCGCACCTTGCTCGACGGTGCGACTTCGACGACGGACTCGGTCACCGACCGAGCCCAGCGATCAGACCTCGAGATGTGGCTGCACCGTCTGATGGATCAACTGCAAGCATTGATCCCGACGCTTCCCACGCTCCCGCCGTTTGCGCCACCCGCGACCGATTCGATCGTTCCGCTGCCGGAGAACATTCCTTCCGATATCCCTCCGATGCAGGTGCCGCCGCAGGAGTTGCCGCTTCTTCCGGTGCTGACGTCACCGGTCGAGGTCCCGCCACCGCCGCCACCGGTTTCTACGCCGACAGGACCGCCGCCAACGTCGGCGCCGCCGGTCACCGAAACCGCGCCACCTTCGCCGACGATCGTGAAGGTACCGAGTCCCACCACGGCAGCTGCCAGTGGGTCGACCGGCGGGGGAGGCACCTCGCAGCAGCGTGTCGAGATACTCGACGGCAGCTAGGTCCCAGCACAGACAACGGACACGATAAGAAAGGCCCGACACGAAGTTCTCGTGTCGGGCCTTTCTTCGTTGTTGTGGGAGTTGATCAGATTTCGGTGTAGGTCAGCTGTCGAACCCGTCGCTGTGCAGGGCATCGTTCATCGAGGCGTCCGCGAAGCCGCGGCAGTAGTCCCACGTCACATAAGCGTCCGGTACTGGGTCGTATGCGGGCTCGTGGGGGCGAACGGTACCGTCGACAAGCAGTTGGAGCAGGTTCGCTCGAAGCATGTCCCAGTCGTGGTAGTGGTCTTGCTGGCAGTCTTCGCAGCACACGACAAGACCGCGAATACCGCGGTGGCCGAGCAGCGCTTCGTAGACGGCCAGATCAGCCAGATCCTCCTCGACGGCTAGCCGCTCCTGAGGATCCAACGGCTGTCCCGGCTCGATAGCGTCGAGGGCGGCCGATGGGTCGGCGGGGTCACCGGCGAACGGATCCGGAGGTAAACCTGGAGGCAATTGATCGCGCACACCTCCACGGTACGCAGGACTGGTGGGTATGCGCCAGCCGTTCATGCTCGAGTCGCCGACAAACATGCTCGATTCGTCTGGTTTCCATGCTCGATTCGTCTGGTTTCGCCGATTCCGGCGAGGTTCACCGAGCGCTCGGGGCGGCTTCACAGTGCGCGTTCACGCTGGCTGTGGGGAGCCGATACCATGGAACAAGGCGCCGCGGCCGAGCGCGCGCACGCATCATGTACTCCATCCGTTCTTTTTCCACACGCGTATCGCATATCGCGTCTTCCCGACGCGGCCCGATGCGCACCCAGGCTCTAGGGAGGGCCAGATCCACATGAGTAGTCCAGGAGCCCATGTCCGTACCGGTGGCGACGATCCCAACAAGGTCGCCATGCTCGGTCTCACCTTCGATGACGTCCTACTGCTTCCCGCCGCGTCGGACCTGATTCCGAGCGCAGTGGATACGTCGAGCCAGATAACCCGTGACATCAGACTTCGAGTTCCCCTCGTCAGCTCGGCGATGGATACCGTCACCGAGGCGCGCATGGCAATTGCCATGGCGCGCGCAGGTGGCATGGGAGTGCTGCACCGCAACTTGTCGCTGCTGGACCAAGCAGCACAGGTGGAGACCGTCAAGCGGTCGGAGGCAGGCATGGTGACCGATCCGGTGACATGCAAGCCCACCGACACTCTCGCCGAAGTAGACGCGATGTGTGCGCGGTTCCGCATCTCCGGCCTGCCGGTGACCGACGAGACCGGCGCTCTGGTCGGCATCATCACCAATCGCGACATGCGTTTCGAGGTCGACCAGAATCGCCGAGTAGACGAGGTCATGACCAAAGCGCCACTCATCACCGCCCGCGAGGGCGTGACGGCGGACGCAGCCCTCGGGCTCCTTCGGCGTCACAAGATCGAGAAGCTACCGATCGTCGACGGCCAGGGTGCGCTCACCGGCTTGATCACGGTCAAGGATTTCGTCAAGACGGAACAGCATCCGTTCGCTACCAAGGATCGCGACGGTCGATTGCTCGTCGGTGCAGCGGTGGGCGTCGGTCAGGATGCATGGGCGCGCTCGATGGCTCTCTCCGATGCGGGTGTGGACGTACTCATAGTCGACACCGCACACGGGCACAACTCCCAGGTCCTCGAGATGGTCAGCAAGCTCAAAGCCGAGATCGGCGAGCGCGTTCAGATCGTCGGCGGCAACGTTGCCACTCGCGCGGGCGCACTGGCGTTGGTCGAAGCTGGTGCGGATGCGGTGAAGGTCGGGGTCGGACCCGGGTCGATCTGCACCACTCGCGTCGTTGCGGGCGTGGGCGCACCTCAGATCACGGCGATCCTCGAGGCCGTCGCAGTCTGTAAACCACACGGCGTTCCTGTTATCGCCGATGGCGGGCTTCAGTTTTCCGGTGACATCGCCAAGGCCCTTGCGGCAGGCGCGTCGACCGCGATGCTCGGATCGCTTCTGGCAGGCACCGCCGAGTCGCCCGGTGAGCTGATTCTGGTCAACGGCAAGCAGTTCAAGAGCTACCGTGGGATGGGTTCGCTCGGGGCAATGCAGGGCCGTGGTGCAGCCAAGTCGTTCTCCAAGGATCGTTACTTCCAGGACGATGTGCTGGCCGAGGACAAGTTGGTTCCGGAGGGCATCGAGGGACGCGTGCCGTTCCGAGGGCCGTTGTCGCAGGTAATTCATCAGCTCACCGGTGGTTTACGTGCAGCGATGGGTTACACCGGGTCCAACTCCATCGAGGAATTGCAGAACGCGCAGTTCGTACAGATCACTGCTGCGGGCCTGAAGGAAAGCCACCCGCACGACATCACGATGACTGCGGAAGCTCCCAACTACACCACTCGGTGATGTGCCGCGCCGATCCGGCGTGCTGAAGCATTCATCCTGTAACTCTTGAGAAAGGGGCGCACCCGTGCGCGACCTCGTTGAAATCGGCATGGGCAGAGAAGCCCGGCGTACCTACCAGCTCGAGGACGTCGACATCGTGCCGTCCCGGCGTACACGGTCGTCGAAGGAGGTCTCGACGGCCTGGCAGCTCGACGCATACCGCTTCGACATTCCGGTGTTGGCTCACCCCACCGACGCTTTGGTGTCACCTGAATTCGCTATCGAACTCGGTAAACAGGGTGGGCTCGGTGTCATCAACGGCGAAGGTTTGTGGGCGCGGCATTCCGATGTCCAAGCGAAGATCGACGAGCTGGTTTCTATCGCCGGAAGCGATTTCGACGCCGATGCGCCGGTAGCGTTTCTGCAGAAGCTGCATGCGGCTCCGTTGCAGCCGGAACTACTCGCAGCCGCCATCGCGCAGGTTCGTGCCTCGGGGGTGACGGTGGCAGTTCGGGTGAGTCCCCAGCGCGCGAGAAGCTTGACTCCTGCGCTGATTGCGGCCGGCATCGATCTTCTGGTGATTCAGGGCACGATCATCTCGGCCGAGCATGTCGCGCGCAGTGACGACGAACCATTGAACCTCAAGACGTTCATCGCAGATCTCGACGTTCCCGTGATCGCGGGTGGCGTCAGTGATCATCGCACTGCGCTGCATCTGATGCGGACCGGTGCGGCCGGCGTGATCGTCGGGTACGGCTCTGTGGAGGGTGGCACGACGACGGGTGAGGTCCTGGGCATCGGAGTGCCGATGGCGACTGCGATCGCAGACGCCGCTGCTGCACGGCGGGAGTATCTCGACGAAACCGGCGGACGCTATGTCCACGTGATCGCCGACGGTGGCATCACCACTTCGGGTGGGTTGGCGAAGGCTATCGCGTGTGGAGCGGACGCCGCGGTGCTGGGGGCTCCACTCGCTGCCGCAGCGGAGGCTCCCGGTAGGGGTTGGTACTGGCCGTCGGCGGCTGCGCATCCGTCCATGCCTCGCGGTGCACTGTTGCCGGTTGCAGCAGGGGAGCGCCCGAGCCTCGATCAGGTGCTTCACGGGCCCTCGAGTGAGCCGTACGGTTCGATCAATCTTGTTGGTGGACTGCGTCGTTCGATGGCAAAGTCGGGCTATTCCGATTTGAAGGAGTTTCAGAAGGTGGGCCTGAACGTCAGAGGCTGAGCTCCGTCTCTTCCGGAAGGCGCGCACCCCGATCGTTGGGGTGCGCGCCTTTTGTGCATTCTCGGGACCGCCCCGAAGATGGTGCTAACTGCAGTTACAGCTAAGGTAGCTAGTGTCAACTGTCACAGCCCTGTGGTCAGGTCGCGCTTTCTGTCACCTACCGTGTGGTCTCGATCACCTGATAGGTGTGGCGGGTCGGCAAACGAGGCTGGTTGCGGTACGTACGAGGTGGAGGTCGAAAGATGCGAAAGACCGATTACGACGTTGTGATCGTCGGATCCGGTTTCGGTGGCAGCGTCACCGCGTTGCGGCTCGTGGAGAAGGGCTACAGCGTAGGCATTCTCGAAGCCGGTCGCCGGTACGAGGACAAGGATTTCGCCAAGACCAGCTGGGACCTCAAGCGTTTTCTGTGGGCGCCCAAGCTCGGGTGCTACGGCATTCAGCGTGTGCACTTGCTGCGTGACTGCCTGATCCTCGCGGGCGCGGGTGTCGGGGGCGGTTCGCTCAACTACGCCAACACGCTCTACCAGCCGCCGGAGTCGTTCTTCAACGACAAGCAGTGGGCCCACATCACCGACTGGAACAGTGAGCTCACCCCGTTCTACGACCAGGCCACTCGCATGCTCGGGGTCGTCCGCAACCCCCACATGACTCCTGCGGACGAGGTCATGAAGTCCGTCGCCGAGGACATGGGCGTAGGCGAGACCTTCATTCAGACTCCGGTCGGTGTGTTCTTCGGAGGCGAGGCGGGCAAGAAGGTCGCCGATCCCTACTTCGGCGGTGTGGGGCCCGAGCGCACCGGCTGCATCGAGTGCGGCGAGTGCATGACCGGGTGCAGGCACGGGGCAAAGAACACACTTCTGAAGAACTACCTCGCGCTCGCGGAGCGCGCCGGAGTCGACATCATCCCCATGACAACCGTGAGCGGTCTTCGCTCGCTTCCGGACGGCACATGGGACGTCGCCACCGAGCGGACCGGAGCGTGGGTACGCAAGGATGCCAAGACGTACACCGCCGCCCACGTCGTAATGGCCGCCGGGACCTGGGGTACACAGAATCTGCTGCATCGAATGAAGGACGACGGCGCTTTGCCGTTGCTGTCGAGCACTCTCGGTGAGCTAACTCGTACCAACTCCGAATCCATCGTCGGCGCAGCCAAGTTGAAGGTCGATCCGGCAATGGATCTGACGCGCGGCGTGGCCATCACGTCGTCGTTCCACCCGTCGCCGAACACGCACATCGAGCCCGTGCGTTACGGCAAGGGCTCGAACGCGATGGGTTTGCTGCAGACCCTGATGACCGACGGGGGAGGACGTATCCCGCGGTGGCTGAAATTCCTCTTCACCGCGATCGCACATCCCCTCGACTTCGTGCGAATCGTCAGCGTCAAGAACTGGAGCGAGCGCACCATCATCGCGTTGGTGATGCAGAACCTCGACAACTCGATCACCACGTTCACCAAGCGCGGTCTGTTCGGACGCAAGGTCTCGAGCAGACAGGGCCACGGCGAGCCGAATCCGACGTGGATCCCCGAGGGCAACGATGCGACGCGCCGGGTAGCGAAGAAGATCGGCGGCGTTGCAGGCGGAACGTGGGGTGAGCTGTTCAACATCCCACTCACCGCCCACTTCCTCGGCGGCTGTGCGATCGCCTCGGATGCCGAGCATGGAGTAATCGACCCGTACCAGCGTGTGTACGGCTACCCGACGATGAGCGTCGTCGACGGCTCGGCCGTCTCGGCCAACCTCGGAGTCAACCCGTCACTGACCATCACCGCGCAAGCGGAGCGGTCCGCCGCGTTGTGGCCGAACAAGGGCGAGCAGGATCTACGTCCACGTCAGGGTGAGCCGTACCGACGTCTCGATCCCATCGCGCCTGTCAGCCCGGTTGTCCCCGTATCGGCGCCGGCGGCGTTGCGTCTGCCGATCGTGGAGATTCGATCATCGAAGACTGCCATATCGGAAGATGCGTGATCCTTCGCCGCGTCGTCCCGGTCGAGTGCTGCGTCGCGCTCCCGGGCCTGCCCACTAAGCTGATCAGGTGACCGCCACGCCGCAGCCTGATCCCGCCCAGCCCCGCCCCGTACTCGTCGTCGACTTCGGTGCTCAATACGCGCAGCTCATCGCGCGTCGAGTCCGTGAGGCACACGTGTACTCGGAAGTGATCTCACATACTGCAAGCGTCGAAGAGATCGCCGCCAAGAATCCGATTGCCCTGGTGCTGTCCGGCGGCCCGTCCAGCGTGTACGCAGAAGATGCACCGTCGCTCGACGCCAAGGTCTTCGATCTGGATGTGCCCGTCTTCGGTATCTGCTACGGATTCCAGGCCATGGCCCAAGCACTCGGTGGCACGGTTTCGCACACTGGGACCAGGGAGTACGGGCGCACTCAACTTTCCGTCGACGGCGGAGTCCTCCACGACGGGCTGCCTGCGATGCAGCCGGTCTGGATGAGCCACGGTGACGCAGTCACCGAGGCGCCCGACGGATTCATCGTCACCGCAACCAGTGCCGGTGCGCCCGTCGCTGCATTCGAGAACACGGAGAGGCGTCTTGCCGGGGTGCAGTATCACCCAGAGGTGATGCACTCGCCGCATGGTCAGCAGGTCCTTCGTCGATTCCTCTACGAGACAGCAGGGATCAAGCCCGATTGGACGGCGGCCAATATCGCCGACGCGCTCGTCGAACGAGTACGAGAGCAGGTCGGTGACAGTGGTCGCGCTATCTGTGGATTGTCAGGGGGCGTCGACTCCGCAGTGGCAGCAGCACTGGTACAGCGCGCAATCGGCGATCGGCTGACCTGTGTGTTCGTCGATCACGGTCTGCTGCGCGAAGGTGAGCGTGAACAGGTTCAGCAGGATTTCGTTGCTGCCACCGGCGCCAAACTCGTCACAGTCGATGCTGTGGATACGTTCCTGGGTGCGCTCGAAGGAGTGTCCGACCCGGAGGAAAAGCGCAAGATCATCGGACGCGAGTTCATTCGCAGCTTCGAAGGCGCAGTGTCCGAGGTCCTCGGCGAGAACGCCGAGCAGGGGAGCGGTGTCGACTTCCTCGTGCAGGGAACGTTGTACCCCGACGTCGTCGAGTCCGGTGGCGGTTCCGGAACCGCGAATATCAAGAGCCATCACAATGTCGGCGGTCTACCCGACGATCTCCAGTTCACCCTCGTCGAACCGCTACGCGCGCTGTTCAAGGACGAGGTCAGGGCCGTGGGGCGTGAGCTGGGTCTGCCGGAGGATCTCGTCGCACGCCAGCCGTTCCCCGGGCCGGGACTTGCCATCCGCATCGTCGGTGAAATTACCCGTGACCGCCTCGCCACCCTCCGTCATGCCGATTCCATCGTGCGCGAGGAATTGACGATGGCAGATCTCGACAGCCAGATATGGCAGTGCCCGGTCGTGCTGCTCGCGGATGTGCGCAGCGTCGGCGTTCAGGGGGATGGTCGTACTTACGGCCATCCGATCGTTCTTCGACCGGTGTCCAGCGAAGACGCAATGACTGCAGACTGGACGCGGTTGCCGTACGAGGTCCTGGAAACGATTTCGACCCGGGTGACCAACGAGGTACCGGAGGTCAACCGAGTCGTTCTCGATGTGACGAGCAAGCCGCCGGGCACCATCGAGTGGGAGTGAGAATGGTGCTACTGCTTACCTTTTCGTCCAGGGGCAAGTAGTAGCACCGTCCCCACCACGATCGCCGCCACCACGAATACCCAGCGGAACTGCACGGTGCCGAGCGTGACGAGCGCGCTCGGGCCGATCAATGCGCAGACGCTGACCATCGCTGCGGCAAGTCCGACGAGGAAAAGCAGAGCGGACGGCCGTGTTCGAGCGCGATTCTCCAGAGTGGTGTCGTCGTCGCTGTCGCCGTACTGCCAGGATTCAGCCACGGAGTACCTCCAGATTGCCGGCCCGCGCTGATCCTTCTATGGTCAGGATCGACGTGTTGTCGGGCGAATTGCCTTGCTGCACACCAGTGGGCCCGCACTTAGTGCTGGCCGCAACGGACGTGCAGTCGGTTCGGATGTTCATTCCATCGGGGACGGAAATCGTGGCGTTTCCTGCCGTGACGTCGACAGAGATCGTTCGGTCCTCGGTGAGGTCCAGTCCGCGCAGATCGAGTTGGAGATCGCCACCCTGCACGGTGTATTCGGATTGCAGATCTGCCATCGTCGTCGGTCGATATTGTTGTTGGCCCGCGTACTGGGTGTCGAAGGAGATGGGTCCGATTATCGACGCGAACACCACGAATGCCACCAACGGTCCGGTGACGATCAGCAGTCCGTAACCCTTGCGGAGAAATGCGCCGAGAATCAAGCCGGTCGCGACCACTGCGAGGGCGACTGCGGCGATCCGTGCCGGGGTGAGCCACATCGATTCACTGCTTGCGGCAATGGCTCCGGTAAGTGCCGCAGCCAGCAATGCGAGTCCGATGAAGCTCGATGTCCACCGTGAGTGCTTTTTCTTTTCGATGATCTCGGGCGCAGTTGCTGCTGCGGGTTCGGGGAGGTCCCAGGCGAACGGAGCGACTCCGAGTGGATCCCATGAGGGAGGTATCGGTGGCTCGGAAAGATTTTGCGGGGGAGTGGATTTGGTGAGATCAACACCCGTCGCCGGTGGTGGAGTGGGGACGTAACTCTTGGGGAGCGTCGTGTACGGGGTGTACCCGCCTCGACCGGCATCGTACTGCGGAGGACGATACTGCGCTGCTCCCCAGGAGTTGGGCTGGGAAGAGGCGTTGTACGGCGTGTCGAAGGAGATCGGAAAAGTCGACTGTGGGTAGGCCGAGGCTCCACCTAGTGGATATGTGGTGGATCCGTCCGGGAGAAACTCCGGCGGCTCCGGACGACGCTGGTGCAATAGCCACAGGCCGCCGAGGAGCGCGAGCGTACTGACCAGACCTGAACCGTCGAGACCGAATCCGGTGGGACCGATCGTCGTGACGGCGATGATCAGTGCAACTACCAGAACGATGGTTTTCGTGCTGGTGCCCTTGCCGACCAGTGACTGTGCCGCAGAGGCGGAATCACCCGGCTTGCTCAAGAGCAACCAGGCGGCGAGGTACAGAACGATTCCGGCGCCGCCGAAGATCGTCCCGACCACGAGTGCGACGCGAATGAGAACAGGGTCGACGCCGTAGCGGTATCCGATGCCGGCTGCGACGCCCGCGATATGGCCCCGCTGCGGCAACCGGTAGGGGCGGGTGCGCCACATCTGTTGGAGCTGCTCGGAGACGGTTGTGTTGCTCATGTCGACCATCGTGGCGGGTTGCTGCGTCGAGCACATCAGGGATAGCCCTGATATTCACGCCGGGGGTAGGAATGAATCGGTCTTCGATGGAGGTTGTGCTTGACAGAAAGTTATTCGCAAAACGAAGGAGTTATCGAAGTGAAGATCGGAATCATCGGCGCAGGATTCATCGGTGGCACATTGACACGGCGGCTCAGCGCGCTCGGGCACGAGGTTCGAGTATCGAACTCGAGATCTCCTGAGACCCTGTCCGATTTGGCAGCCGAGACCGGCGCACACGCAGTGTGGAGTTCCGAAGCGGCTCTCGATGCCGATCTGGTGATCGTGAGCATCCCGCAGAAAAACGTTCCCGACCTGGCCGCAGGCATCGTCGACACCGCCAAAGACGGTGCCCCGATCATCGAGACCAACAACTACTACCCTCAGCAACGTGACGGCCTTATCGCCGACATCGAGAACGGCAAGCCGGAAAGCGTCTGGGTAGCAGAGCATCTCGGCTCGCGCGGTGCCGATGTCGTCAAGGTGTTCAACGGAATCTACTGGAAGCACCTCCTGGAGAAGGGGCAGCCGAAGAGTGCAGCAGGTCGGATCGCGCTCCCCATCGCCGGTGCAGACGGACCCGGCAAGGACGTGGTGTTCGACGTCGTCGAGCAGTTGGGCTTCGAACCCGTCGACGGCGGCACGCTAGCGGATTCGTGGCGTCAGCATCCAGGTACTCCCGTGTATGGAAAGGACTTCGATGCAGACGGCGTGAAGGCAGCGCTGGCGGAGGCAACGACCGAGCGGGCACCGGAATGGAGCGCCGCTACTGCCTAGAGATCAGGGGAGACCCTGATGCGCGGGATGGTCGATTCGTGTCAGGATCGAATCGTGCACCCTGTCGACCCGCCCGCTTCCGTCGGAAGCTACGAACCCGCCAAGTTTCATCGGCGTGGCGGTGGACGCATAGTGGGCGGAGTCGCAGGTGGTGTTGCAGACCATCTCGGGGTGGACGTGTTCAAAGTCCGCGTTGCATTTGCATTGCTGGCGATCATGGCGGGGGCGGGAATCCTCGCGTACGGCCTCCTGTGGATTTTCAGCCCGGTCGGAACGGACGTGGATCGTCCGAGCAGCAACGAACGACAGAGGGCCTTCGGACTCGCCGCCATCGGGCTCGGGTTGGCTGCCGGGTTGGCGTGGCTGCTCGACGGAACTGCTGCGGCGGTCCTCGCCCCGATAGTGGTCGTCGTCGTCGGCGCGGCGCTGGTCTGGCGTGAATTCGATTCCGAGGGACCGCGTTCGATTCTCGGGATGCCGAAAAATCCGACGGTGCTCAGTTGGGCACGTGTGGTCGGCGGCGCGACGCTGATCGTCCTCGGACTCGGTGTCGTCGTCTTGGCTCGTGTCGACTTGGCCTCGGTGCGCTCGTCGTTGCTGGCAGTGATCGTCACTCTGGTCGGTGCCGCGCTGCTGACAGTTCCGGTCTGGCTGCGGATGTGGCGTGCGCTCAACGCCGAAAGGTCTGCTCGTATCCGCAACGACGAACGCGAAGAAATTGCCTCTCACCTGCACGACTCGGTGTTGCAGACGCTGGCGCTGATACAGAAGCAGTCCGATCATCCGCAGGAAGTAATGCGGTTGGCACGCGGGCAGGAGCGCGAACTGCGCAAGTGGTTGTTCGAAGATCGCGACGTCGACCACACGAGCCTCGCGGAGGCTTTGAAGACGATCTCGGGTGAGGTCGAGGACCAGTACGGCGTCACGGTGCGTCCCATCACCGTCGGCGATGTGCAGCTGGAGCTCGAAGATTCCGATTCAGGTTTGCCCCGAGAGCATTTCACCGCGCTGCTCGGCGCGACTCGCGAGGCCCTGGTCAATGCTGCGAAGCACTCGGGCGAAGTCAACATCGACTTGTTCGCCGAGACCGAGCCCGAGCGGGTTACCGTGTTCGTTCGTGATCGCGGCAGCGGATTCGACGAGAACCTCGTAACGATGGACCGTCAGGGACTCGCCAAGTCGATTCGGGGAAGAATCGAGCGACGCGGCGGTGAAGTCTCGATACGCTCGAGTGTGGGGAAGGGAACCGAAGTTCGCATTCTCATGCCCCGCGAGCACCTCTCGACAACCTCTTCGAAGAACGGCCGGACCGAGCCGATACGCCAACCGACACCGCAGGAGCAGCCCAGGTGACCGACACCTTTCGTGTCTTTCTCGTCGACGATCATGCAGTGTTTCGTTCCGGAGTTCGCACCGAGCTGGGTCGGGAAAGTGACATCGAGGTCGTCGGTGAAGCGGGCGGGGTGGCCGACGCGGTCGCCGGCATCGAGTCGACGAAGCCCGATGTCGTGCTGCTCGACGTCCATATGCCAGATGGCGGCGGCGTCGCCGTTCTCGGACGCATCACCGCTGGTCCCGTCTGTCTGGCGTTGTCGGTCTCCGACACAGCCGAAGACGTCATCGCCGTCATCCGTGCAGGTGCGCGGGGTTATGTCACGAAGACGATCTCGGGGTCCGAACTCGCCGATGGGGTACGACGCGTTGCCGGTGGAGACGCCGTGTTCTCCCCGCGTCTCGCGGGCTTCGTACTCGACTCGTTCACGGGTAAGTCGAGTGTCCCCGAACCGCCACTCGATCCGGAACTCGATTCACTCACCCCTCGCGAACTCGAAGTTCTGCGTCTGCTGGCGCGCGGCTATACCTACCGAGAGATCGCCGAGGACCTGTTCATCTCGGTGAAGACCGTCGAGACGCATGCTTCGAACGTGCTGCGCAAGACGCAACAGTCCAATCGCAACGCGTTGACCAGGTGGGCTCACAAGCGAAGTATCGATTGATCGTTTTTTCAGAGTAGGGCGATGATCAGCACGATCACTAGTCCTACGGTGATGATCAACGCAGCAAGGACGGCCTCGGGCGGGACGTCGATCCGGTCGTCGACTATGTCGTCGATGCGATCGAGTACCACCTCGAGTGGGTTCTTCTTCCGCGGCGGATCGAATGGTGGTGGAGCGTACGGCGCCGGTGTCTGTCCATCGGTTTGTTCGCTGAAACGAACGGCAGGCAGGCCGGCAATGGTGTTTCCGAATTCTCGCGAAGGGCGCCGCGATTCCGATACCGGGGTGGAGCGATGAGCCCAGGCAGGAACGACCCCGCTGGTCGAGGTTACCGGGACTCCACGTAGCCCGGCGATGTTTGCCCGGCCGCTGATCGCATGTCGAATGATCTCGTCGCGTGCCTGAGCCATGGTCGGCCTGCGAGCAGGATCGGGTTCGAGCATGTGCAGCAATGGCTCGGTCAGGTCACCGCATCGAGTGGGTGGAATTATCTGTCCCTTGGCCACGCGATGCAGCAGCGCAATGGAGTCTTGGTCGATGTCGAACGGCGGCTTGCCTTCGATCGCGGTATAGAGCGTCGCTCCGAGAGAGAAGACGTCACTTGCTTCGGTGGGATCCTGTCCCCGGGCCACTTCTGGAGCGAAATAGGCCGGAGTTCCGGTGATGACACTCGAATCCGACTCTTCGACATCACCTTTGGCGCGCGAGATGCCGAAGTCGCTGATCTTGACGACACCGAGGGTGCGTCCACGGTCGGCAATCAGAATGTTGCCCGGTTTGATGTCACGATGGACGATACCGGCCTCATGTGCTTCGGTGAGTGCGTCGGCGACTTGAGCGCCGATCTGCGCAACTTCGTACGGTGGCAGTGTTTCGGCGGTGTTGAGTGCCTGTGCGAGGCTCCTCGACGGCATGTATTCCATCACGAGCCAGGGCTCGCCGTCTTCGATCGCGACGTCGTGCATGGAGATGGCGTGCAGACTCGACAATCGCGCTGCGATCCTGCCTTCACGCATGGCCCGATTGCGCACTTCGCGTGCAGCGCGCTCACTGAGGCGGGCAGTGGACGTGACTTGTTTGACAGCCACTTTCCGGTCGAGCAGCGTGTCCTGAGCGAGCCAGACCGCGCCCATTCCGCCCCCACCCAGCTTGTACGCGAGTCGGTACCTGCCTGCGAGTAGGAAGTCGGGTCCGACGACCCTGACGGTGCGCTGCTTCTCGGTCACGATCACAGGTTAGTTGACTATCGACGTCCGTGCCGACAGCGCTGTCGGCAGTCCGTTGTCGACCCCTCCACCTGGGCTTTCGTATCCGTCTTGACGTGGATCGCCGCAGCGGCTTTACTGGATAGGAATTCGAAAATATGTTCGAAGGGTAAGACTTCCCCGCTGCCCCGAGGGCTGGTTCGAGTGTACTTTTTTTCGCCAATTTCCGGGGAGTACGCATGACTTTTTCTACCGGTGCTTCCATGAGTGCTACCGGCTCCTCATCCGAGTTGTCCCAGTCTGAGGTATCCCAGTCCGAAGCATCCCTGTCGGAGATGACGTTGTCCGAACGCGTCGAGCATCTGAGGCGACGCATGGCATCGGTTCCGGCACGTGGCGAGACCCGCTCGGTCCGGCAACCTATCGAACCCGTCATCCGGCCCCGCGTCGAGCCGGCATCATCTGTCCCGCGGGCGGTTGACCCTGTGCGAAGCAAAGCTGACCCTGTGCGAAGCAAAGCGGTACTGGCGGTCCCTCCGGCACTGGCAACCATGCTCCCGTACGGCGGCTTGGCTCGCGGGTCCGTCGCAGCGGTATCGGGTGCAGGTTCGCTGCTGCTCGGCATGGTGGCTGCGGTCACCGCGTCGGGTGGGCATGTCGCAGTGGTGGGGCAACCGCGGTTCGGTTTGCTCGCCGCTGTCGAGATGGGCGCAGAACTGCGGAGATTGGCCGTCGTACCCGATCCGGGGGAAGATCCGGTCGAGGTAGCGGCGATTCTGTTGGACGGACTCGACCTCGTCGTGCTCGGTCTCGGCGGTCGTTCGGTGCCTCCCTCGCGTGCGCGTGCGGTTGTCGCACGGGCGCGCAGTAAAGGGTCGACGCTTCTGGTTACCGACGGCCACTGGGATGGCGTGGAGTTACGTCTGGATGCGGAGGTGCGCAGCTACAACGGATTCGGCACCGGAGTTCGCTCGGGGCGTGGGCGTTTACGGAATCTGCAGTTGGAGGTACGTGCGCAGGGCAAAGCGATGCGGCCGCGTAGTACGTGCTTCGATCTTCGTCTCGAGCGCGGCCGTATCGAATGGTCGGTCGCAGCGCAGGTCGACAGTACGACAGTCAACGGAAGTGCCGAGGCGGATCTTGCGGTCCTGGCATGAGCCGCGTCTTAGCGCTGTGGTGTCCGGACTGGCCTGCTGTCGCAGCTGCAGCGGTGGCCGATCTGCCGGCGACTCATCCTGTGGTGGTCACCTCGGCCAATCGGGTGATTGCATGCTCGGCACCGGCACGAGCGGCAGGGGTCCGCCGAGGCTTACGGCGTCGTGAAGCACAGGCGCGATGTCCGGATGTGTATGTGGCAACGGCAGATTCGGATAGGGATGGGCGCTTGTTCGAGCCGGTCGCAGCGGCCATCGATGCTGTCGCGCCAGGTGTGGAGGTGTTGCGTCCAGGGTTGTTGATTCTGAGTGCGCGTGGGGTGAGTCGATACTTCGGGTCGGAGCACAAAGCTGCCGAAAGATTGATCGATCAGGCTTCGGGTGCAGGGGTGGAATGCCAGATCGGAATCGCCGACGAGTTGACGACGGCCGTCATTGCAGCTCGTCATGCGGCAGTCGTCCCGCGGGGCGGGGCTGCGCGTTTCCTCTCTCCACTCCCGGTTGCCGAGCTGGCAGCGGAGCCGAGTCTTGCCGCCGCGGACCGTGGAGAGCTGATAGACCTGTTGCTTCGCTTGGGTTTACGAACTATCGGCGATTTCGCGGCGCTCATGCCAGGGGAGGTGGCGTCCCGGTTCGGGTCCGATGCGGTTCTCGCTCACCGCAGTGCGCGAGGTGAGCCGGAGCGTCCACCGTCGGCGCGTGCGCTGCCACCCGATCTGAACGTGGAACACCGCTGCGACCCGCCTATCGATCGCGTCGACGCCGCTGCGTTCGCCGGCCGAGGTATGGCCGAGAAGCTGCACCGCACGCTTGCCGCGGCGGCCGTGGCCTGCACCCGTCTCCTCGTTCATGCTTCCACCGGAAACGGTGAGAATCTCTCACGTATCTGGCGGTGCGCCGAGCCGCTGACTCCGGAGGGAACAGCAGATCGGGTGCGGTGGCAATTGGACGGGTGGCTCACCGGGCGCAGCGAGAGTCGGCCGACGGCAGGAATCATTCTTCTGAGGCTCGAACCGGTAGAGGTCGTTGCGGCAGGTGAGCTGCAGCTGGGCTTGTGGGGAAGTGTCGGCGACGAGGACGAGCGTGCTCGGCGGGCGCTGGTACGAGTGCAAGGTCTCCTCGGTGGTGATGCGGTCAAGGTCGGGGTACTCAGCGGGGGACGTGGGCCGGTGGAGCGAGTGACGCTTCGTTCGCTCGGCGATGAGCTGGTTCCGCTGCTGGACCCCGCTGCCCCGTGGCCGGGCCGGTTGCCACATCCGGCTCCTGCGGCAGTGATGCAGACACGTCCGGAGGTCGCTCTGGAAGACGACGGGGGCAACTGTGTACACGTCACCGATCGAGGTGGTTTCGACACGGCACCCGTGGGGCTTCGGTGGGGTAGCAAGAAGTGGACCCTGCACGGATGGGCCGGCCCGTGGTCCCTCGACGAGCGTTGGTGGGATCCGGTCGTGGGTGCGCGAGGTGCGCGTGTGCAGGTGCTTCTCGAGGAGAACCGCGCTCTGCTGTTGGTGTACGAGAGAAGTGTTTGGCGAGTCGAAGGCATCTACGAATGAGGTGGAAGAGAGCGCGGCTACTCTCGGGACTGTGAGTATCGACGTGGAATTACTCGATGTGGCCGGCGTCGACATCGCCTACCGAGATTTCGGTGGAGCCGATCCTGTTCCTACCGTGTTGGTGCACGGCATGGGCGGTGACAGCAGCACCTGGGACCGTTTCGCCGACGCACTCACCGATGCGGGTCGTCGCGTCGTCACGGTCGATCTGCGCGGACACGGACGCAGTGCACACACCGACGACTACTCTTTCGACGCTTTCGGCGGCGATGTGGCGGCTGTGCTCGACCATCTCGGGCTCGCGCAGGTAGATCTGGTCGGGCATTCATTGGGCGCATACGCAGTGTCGGTGGTGGCGCAGCAGCGCCCCGCATCGGTTCGGTCCCTCGTAGTCGAGGAGATGCCTATTCCGATTCGGCCGGGAGATGCGCCACCGTCGCTCACCGGCCGCCTGCCCACCATCACCGAACTCTGGCACGCGGGTTCCAGCATCATCAGGCATCCGCGCGCTGTCTTCGCATTCGACCGTTCGATGACCAAACCTGCTCTTGCTCAGTTTCGCCGACCCAACGCTCAGTGGTGGTCCCGGTTGCCGGACATCACTGCCTCGACACTCGTGCTTCGCGGTGGCCCGGGCGGGATGGTCGATGCCGACAGGCTCGCCATTCTCACCGGTGAGATCCGCTCGTGTCAGGTTGTGGCATTCGAGACCGGTCACAGCATCCATCGTGATGACTACCAGTCATTCGAGAGCGTCGTGCTCCCATTCCTGATGCGTGATCGAATCTGATTCTCGCGCTCTAGTATCTGCAGATGGCACTTTCGGCGCAGGATCGCCCGCTCATCGCTTGGACGATGATATTCGCTGTCTCTCAAGCCAATATCGTGCGTCTGTTGGGGCCTGCGGGCCCTCGGGTTCTACAGATTCAGACTGCGTGGTCGGCACTCCGATACCGGCTGATCCTCGACAGCATGGACGCAGCCGCCACCGCTCGATTTCGGAGTCACTACTATCCCGATTTCGTCCATCCGGCGATCTACGCGATGGCTTTGCGTGCCGGGGCTTCGCGTCTGGGCGAACTCACCGACCTGACACCCACCACGGCGAAAGTGCTGGCCGTAGCTCCGATTCTGTCCGCGGCGGGTGACTACGTCGAGAACATCGCAGGTCTGTATCTGCTCGATCACCGCGAACAGATCACCGATTCGGTGGTTCGCGCCACGACTGCGGTCAGCGTTACCAAGTGGGTGCTCGCGCTGGGAACTCTCGCGTACCTCGCCGGAGGGTTCGGTCGAGCAATCGCAGGTGTGGGTAAAGCTGGGGGTCACCAGTAGATACCCGGCACCAACCGGCCGATCCGACGCGCCAACTTGGCAACTCGTGCTCCCGGACGCGACGGGTCGTGTGGTGGCGACGCCGGTGGAACGAGTGCGGGCTCTGTAGGTGCAACCTCGCCCTTGGACGCAGCGGACTCTGGGAAGCGACGGTAGAACTGATGCATCGTGCGGTCCTTGATATTCGGGGTGAAGATGCTGCCGACCTGACCGAGAGTGCCGAGTGGGGTGTCGATGCGCTTCGGCTTCCGGATGAGCGCCCGAATCACCATCGCCCCGGCCTTCTCCGGTGACACCACCGGGCCGGCATTGCTGGGACCTGTCGGGGTGATCATCGGGGTGGCCACCAGTGGCATGTGGATCGTGGTGAATGTTATTCCGTCGGAGAGTGTCTCGGCTGCGGCGACGTCGGTGAAACCGTCGAGTGCGGCCTTGCTGGCTACGTAGGCGGCGAATCGAGGAGCGTGACCGAGCACTGCTGCGCTACTGACGTTGACGATGTGCCCGAAGCGGCGTTCGCGCATGTGCGGAAGCAGTGCCAGGACTAGGCGAACAGCGCCGAAGTAGTTGACGGCCATGGTGCGCTCGAAGTCGTGCAGTCGATCGGTGGAGCGGTACAACGATCGACGGATGGACCGGCCCGCGTTGTTGACCAGCATGTCCACGTGATCATGTTCGCTCAGAATAGTTTTCACGGTCTGCTCGACCGACTCGGTGTCCGTGATGTCGCAGGTGTATCCGAAGGCATCACCACCTCGAGCGCGGATGTTCGCCACGACGGAGTCGAGTTGTTCGGTACCGCGGGCAAGCAGAATGACGGTCGCACCTTTGCGTGCTGCAGCTTCGGCACTCGCCTTTCCGATGCCGGAGGATCCGCCGGTGATGATGACGTGTCGTCCGAAGAGCGGGCCGCGAGGATCGTCGCGCTGTGCGCGGTTCGGGTCCAGGTGCGCGCGCCAGTGCTGCCACAGGCGGTCTGCGTAGGTCGCCAGTGGTGGTGGGGTGATTCCGCTGCCCGACAGTGCTTTCTGGGTCGCTGCCGAGTCGAAGGTCGTCGGCAAGGTGAGATGTTCGAGCACTACCGGCGGTATGCCGAATCTGTCCAGGAGAGTGTTGCGTCCGGTGCGGACGATGTTGGCCTTCGGTGCTACGACGGCGGCAGCAACGGCCCCGGGAATGTCGATGACCTTCGCTTTCGAACCTGCGGCCTCGGAGAATGCGCGATACACCTCGTGCATCGACTGCGCTTGCGTATTGACCAGGTGGAACACTCGCTGATCGTCCTCGCCTCGGTGGATCAATTCCACGATCGCAGTGGCGACGTAATCGACCGGCACCAGATTGGTGGCCCCGATCTTCGGAACCGTGATGGGAAGCGCAGTAGGCAGTGTGGCCAACGCGGCGAAGAGGGGGAAGAAGAAGTATGGGCCGTCGATCTTGTCGATCGCCCCGGTTTCGGAGTGCCCCAGCACGACCGACGGACGATAGACGCGCCAATCGACCGAGGATTCACGCACGACCTTCTCGGATTCGAACTTGGTGCGGTGATACGCGGTTGGGAAGCTCTGTCCTTTGTCGAAGTCGTCTTCGGTGAATGTCCCTGCGTAATTTCCAGCAACGGCGATCGAGGAGATGTGGTGCAACCGGGCACCGGTCCGCTCGGCGAGTGCCACCACCGCACGGGTGCCCTCGACGTTGGTCGATGCTTGTTCGTCACCGGCGGTCATGTCGTAGATGGCGCCCAGGTGAACGATGTGGTCGATGCCGTCCGGGATGGCATCCAATCCAAGATCGGGTTCGGTGAGATCGCCGATCAACGGGTGAATCCGGGTCTTGTCGGCGAGCATGTCGACCTGCCGTTCGAGTTTCCCGATCGACTTCTGGCGAACCAACACGTGAATCTCGGCCGCTGGGTCGCGCTCGAGCAGCAGCGGGATCAGATTTTGCCCGAGGAAACCCGTACCGCCGGTGACAATGTAGTTCGACATGGACACAACTTACTCTGAAGTAAGTTGACGGGCCAGGTCGGTAGAACCCACCAGGGTGACCGGCGGCGCTCAGTGACCGATACCCACCTTCTCGTGCACCTTCTTCATCCACGCCGGAGCCCACCAGTTCGCCTCACCCATCAACTTCACCAGCGAGGGGACTAGCAGCATGCGGATGATCGTGGCATCGACGATGAGCGCGAGAATCATACCGAACCCCAGGAACCGCATGATCGACAATTCGGAGATGGTGAACGCGCCGGTGACGATGATGAGGATGAGTGCGGCCGCTGTCACGATTCTTCCGGTGCGCTGGGCGCCGATGACGACCGCCTCCTCCGTCGAAGCCCCGCCTGCGCGCGCCTCGACCATGCGCGACATCAAGAACACTTCGTAGTCGGTCGACAGGCCGAAGACCACAGCGAGGATGAGGACCACGAAGGTCGCCTCCAGTGGCGCGGGCGTCACCCCGAGAAGATCGGCGCCGTGTCCTTCCTGGAATACCCAGGTGAGAACTCCGAATGTTGCCCCCAGGCTGAGTCCCGCCATGAGGACGGCTTTGATCGGCAACACGATCGATCCGAATGCCAGGAAGAGCAAGATGAGCGTCGAGACGACCATGATCGCAATCATGACCGGAAGCCATGCGGCGATCGCCGCATTGCCGTCGTCGACGAGTGCCCGTGCGCCACCGACGAGCAACTCGGTTCCATCCGGTGGCGTCATCGCGCGCAGCCCTGCCACCGCAGCACTGGCTGCATCGGCTTCGGTACGACCGTCGCTCGGTTCACTGAAGATTGCTTCCAGAGCGACGATATCGTCTGTGGATCCGATGAACGACACTCGAGCGATGCCGTCGACGGATTCTGCTCGACGGGTGATGTCGGCTATCGGCGCGCCCTGGGGTTTGGCTCCATCGAGGCCCCGGAGTACGACCGTTGCGCTCTCACCCGAAGATTGGAACTCGGTGCCGAGGGTCTCGACGGCGACGCGAGCGGGATCGTCCTTGGGGAGCGCGGTGTAGTCGACCTCGCCGAGTGTGACCTTCAGTATCGGAGCCGACAGTACGAGAAGTCCGGCGATGATCACTGCCGCTACAATGCCTGGCTTGCGCATCACTCGGGTCACGACGCCGCCCCAGAACTTCTGGGCGCGCGCCTCACCTCGATCGGACGCGGTCCTGCTCCACGTCAGAGAATTGATGCGTGGTCCGAGGATCGCCAGCAATGCGGGCACCGCTGTCAACGACAGGATTGCGGCGCTGGCTACAGCGGCCATGGCCCCGAAACCGAGCGACTTGATCACCGGTTGTGGGAAGACGAGCATGCCGGCAAAGGCGCAGATCAGCAGCAAACCCGAGAAGACGATCGTTCTGCCTGCCGTCAGAACTGTACGAATCGCTGCATCGGCCGGTGTTGCACCGTCGCGCATTTCTTCTCGATATCGACTGACGATGAACAGCCCGTAGTCGATGGCGAGCCCGAGACCCAGAAGTGATGCGACGTTGATGGAGAACGAGCTGACTTCCGTGAACGAGGTAAGGGTACGCAGGATTGCCAACGCACTCAGGACACTCAGGATGCCGACGAAGACCGGGACGGCGGCCGCTACGACGCCACCGAAGATCACGATCAGCAGAACGAGCGTGATGGGGATGGCGATGGCTTCCGAGCGAACCAGATCTTCCTGGAGCGTTTGGCTGAAGGAGACCCCGACCACGGAGCCACCGGCGAACTGGGAGGTGACGCCCGGTACCTCGAGCTGCGGTGGGATCTCTCCGAACGTGGCGAAGGTGATGCCGGAGTCGGGGCCGAGAGTGACCGTCGCGAGTGCCTTCGTTCGGTCTTTCGAGACCAGGAATTGCTTCGTCCCGGTATCGGCTGTCCAGTAGGAGGTGACGTTCGCGACTGCGTACTTGTTCTGGAAGGCGTCGAGTACCGAGGTGACGTCCGGGGCGATGTCGTCGATGCTCTTGCCTTCGGGCGCGGTGTAGATGGCGACGATATCGGGGGTTTGCTGCCCCAATCCTGCGACGAGCTCCGAAACCTCCGCAGCTTCACTACCGGGGTCGATGAACCCGCCCTCGCTGAGCTTGCCGAAGACGCCGAGTCCCCATATTCCGCTCAGGGCTACGACCACCACCGCGATGGAGAGCACCCAACGCTTGTGGGAGACGACGAACGAGGCCCAACGATTCACATTCTTCTCCGGCTCTTTCGGCTGCTGTATGTCACGGCGAGCCTAACTGCCCCTCGAGGCAGATTGATTTGTGTCGTACCCACGAGGTCTAATGGAACATACGTTCGAACGAAAGTGAGGTGTCGGTATGGGATGGAACGACGGTCCGCCGACGTGGTCGGAAATGGAACGGGTGTTGTCCGGCCGTCCCTCACATCCGAAAGTCGTGGACATCGTCGGGGACGGTGGTGACAGTCCAGCGTGGTCACGCAAACGGGCGGCGTACGAGAAGACGATATCGAAACCTACGACGACGACGGCGTACGCGGAGCTACATGCGCATTCGGCTTTCAGCTTTCTGGACGGCGCCAGCCAACCGGAGGAGATGGTCGAAGAAGCAGTACGGCTCGGGCTCGAAGCCGTCGCCATCACCGACCACGATGGCTTCTATGGTGTCGTGCGCTTCGCCGAGGCAGCAAAGGCGCTGGGCATCAAGACCATTTTCGGCGCCGAGTTGTCGTTGGACACGACGATGTCGAGGACAGGTGAATTGGATCCGGAGGGTACTCATCTGCTGGTTCTCGCACGTGGGCAAGAGGGGTACCGACGGCTGTCGCGTGAAATTGCCGCAGCTCACCTTGCCGGGGGAGTCAAAGGAAAGCCCCGTTACGATTTCGACGCCCTGTCCGAGGCTGCAGGTGGCCATTGGCAGATTCTCACCGGATGTCGAAAAGGGCATGTTCGACGGGCGTTGGATGCCGGTGGCGTCGAGGCAGCAGGTGCGGCTCTGGCGGATCTGATCGAGAGATTCGGTGCCGGCCGAGTGACCGTGGAACTGACTCATCACGGCATCCCTGAAGACGACGAGCGCAACGATGCGCTCGCCGAATTGGCACGGAGATTCGGTCTTCCGATCGTTGCTACGACTGCGGCGCACTATGCGACTCCGCGGAGCGGGCGTTTGGCCATGGCGATGGCAGCGGTACGTGCACGCAGCAGTCTGGACGACGCCGCGGGGTGGTTGGCGCCCACGGGAGGTACGTATCTGCGATCCGGCGCGGAGATGGCTCGATTGTTCGAGCATCATCCCGGTGCGGTTCGTGGTGCCGTCGAACTGGGTCGAGAGTGTGCTTTCGATCTGCACCTGATCGCCCCACAACTACCGCCGTTCGACGTGCCTGCCGGCCACACCGAAGCCAGCTATCTACGTGCCCTTACGCTCGACGGTGCTGCGCGCAGATACGGCACACCCAGTGCGCACCCGGCCGCCTACTCGCAGCTCGAATACGAACTCGACATCATCGAGCGGTTGAACTTCCCTGGTTATTTCCTCGTGGTGCACGACATCGTGGACTTTTGTAAGACACACGACATTCTCTGTCAAGGAAGAGGTTCGGCAGCGAACTCGGCTGTCTGTTACGCCATCGGAATTACGAACGTCGATCCGGTGGCGAACAAACTTCTTTTCGAGCGTTTCCTTGCTCCGGAACGAGACGGACCTCCGGATATCGATGTCGACATCGAGTCCGACCGGCGCGAGCAAGCCATTCAGCACGTGTACGAGAAGTACGGGCGCGCGTACGCGGCGCAGGTGGCGAACGTGATCACGTACCGAGGTAAGTCCGCGGTACGTGACATGGCACGTGCGCTCGGGTTCTCGCAGGGGCAACAGGATGCCTGGAGCAAACAGGTCACCCGGTGGTCGGGCGTCGGAGATCAGGCAGACAGTGGCATTCCGAAGCCTGTTCTCGAACTTGCCCAGCAGATCGAAGGCTTCCCCCGTCATCTGGGTATCCACTCGGGCGGAATGGTGATCTGCGATCGCCCTATTGCCGATGTCTGCCCTGTCGAATGGGCGACGATGGCCAATCGTAGTGTATTGCAATGGGACAAAGATGATTGTGCTGCAGTAGGTTTGGTGAAATTCGACATGCTCGGTCTCGGTATGTTGTCGGCATTGCACTACATGATCGATCTTCTCGTCGAGCACAAAGGGCAACGCATCGACCTCGCGGACATCGATTTGAGTGAGAAAGCCGTCTACGACATGCTGCAGCGGGCCGATTCGATCGGTGTGTTCCAAGTGGAATCCCGAGCCCAGATGGCGACGTTGCCGCGGTTGAAGCCGAGTGAGTTCTACGACCTGGTGGTCGAGGTCGCACTCATTCGACCGGGTCCGATCCAGGGTGGATCCGTTCACCCGTATATCAAGCGCCGCAACGGAATCGAACCCGTCACATTCGATCATCCGTCGTTGAAGAAGGCTCTCGACCGCACGCTCGGAGTGCCACTCTTTCAGGAACAATTGATGCAGATGGCCATCGATGTGGCTGGATTCAGCGCTGCCGACGCCGATCAACTTCGTCGTGCGATGGGGTCGAAGCGTTCGCCGGAGAAGATGAACCTGCTACGTGATCGCTTCTACGATGGAATGCGAGACCTGCACGGCATCACCGGTGACGCGGCCGATCGAATCTACGAGAAGCTTTCTGCATTCGCCAATTTCGGTTTCCCCGAAAGCCATTCACAGAGCTTCGCCTCGCTGGTCTTCTATTCGTCGTGGTTCAAGCTTCACCATCCTGCCGCGTTCTGCGCAGGTCTGTTGCGTGCACAGCCGATGGGATTCTACTCACCGCAGTCTCTGGTGGCGGACGCTCGACGGCATGGAGTGCGTGTGCACGGCCCGGACGTCAATGCCAGTTCGTGGTATGCGGATCTCACTGCCGAGGGTCTCGAGATTCGTATGGGACTCGCTGACGTGAAGTACATCGGGCAGGATCTTGCCGAACGCATCGTCGACGCACGCACAGCAGGCGGTCCGTTCGTATCGTTCCTCGATCTCACGGGACGAGTCGAACTGTCCACTACACAAGCTGAATCACTTGCTACCGCAGGAGCATTGGGGTGTTTCGAGATCACTCGCCGGGAAGCGCTCTGGGCGGCAGGTGCAGCAGCAGGGGAGAGGGCGCATCTACTTCCCGGGCTCGGGGCATCCACTCGAGCGCCGGTATTGCCTGGGATGAGCGATCTCGATATGGCCTCGGCGGACGTCTGGGCTACTGGAGTTTCACCCGATTCGTACCCGACTCAATTTTTTCGTGAACAGCTGGATGCGCTGGGGGTGATTACGGCGAATCGTCTACTGCAGGTTCCCGACGGGGACCGGGTCCTGGTCGGTGGTGCCGTGACGCATCGGCAGCGACCGGCTACGGCTGCGGGGGTCACGTTCGTCAATCTCGAAGACGAAACGGGGATGGTCAACGTGGTGTGCTCGGTGGGATTGTGGGCCAAGTACCGGAAGTTGGCGCTGACGGCTCCGGCATTGCTCATCCGCGGGAAAGTCCAGAACGCCGAAGGTGCTGCGACGGTGGTGGCCGATCATCTGCAGCTCATGGACCTACGGGTGATGTCGAAATCCCGGGACTTTCGTTAGAGACCGGGCGGGATAATCTGACGCGATGACCGCACCTGCATTCGGTGAGATGTGAAACTGCTTCTGCTCGCGGACACCCATGTCCCCACTCGGGCTCGGGTGTTGCCGGAGCAAGTGTGGACGGCCATCGACGACGCCGATGTGGTGATTCATGCTGGCGACTGGGTCGATCTGACCGTGTTCGAGGAGATTTCTGCCAGGTCGAAGAGGTTGATCGCATGCTGGGGCAACAATGATGGTGACGATCTCCGTGCCCGGATGCCCGAATGCGCACGAGTCACGTTGGACGGGGTTCGGATTGCCGTCGTTCATGAGACGGGCAGCTCAGCCGGACGCGAACAGCGGATGGCAGCGAAGTACCCGAGCATCGATGTTCTGGTGTTCGGACACAGTCATATTCCGTGGGATACCGTGACGGACACCGGTGTGCGGCTGCTCAACCCTGGTTCACCTACCGACAGACGCAAGCAGCCGTTCTGCACCTATCTGACAGCCGAAATCAGCGACGGGATTTTGCACGACGTCGAACTGCATCGGCTAGATCCACGCCTTCGATCACGCGCTCGCTGACTCGGGGATGTCGCGCGCCTGATCCACCAGGTCGTGTACCAATCGGATGATGACGTCCATGTCCGACATGACTCCGGTACGCAACTCATCCTGCTCGGCAGGGGACAGGGCCGGTCCATCGTGTCCGTCGAGGGCCATCAGGACATCGATCTTTCCCCGAAGCGTATGCAACGGGCCCATCAGTTCCTCTGCCGCGTCGGTAATCAGACGGTTTTGGCGCGCACCGGATTGGGCAAGGGCAGCCAGCATGTCGTTGAAGCTCGTCGCCAGTGATGCAAGCTCGTCGTCACCGGTAACGGCGATCGGTTGCAAATCACCGGTGCGAGCTACCCGTTCGGTGGCGTTGCGCAAGCGTTTGACCGGACGCAGTCCGGTCCGAGCTACTGCTGTTCCGGCGATCCCGGCCAAGACGATGAGAAGGGTCCCGATCGCGACAAGCGCAAGCGTCAACTTGCCGAGTAACGGCGCATTGGACTGTAACGACTCTGCCACCATGACCGTTTCGCCCGATACGGTCCTCTTGGCCGACAGCATGTACCCGCGCACCTCGCGGAGCGATTGGTCGGTCGAGCCGGTTGCGACCGACTCTTCGGCGGCATCGAGAGTGCCGTCGGTGTTGGTGAACGGCCGAGATTCTGCGGTGAAGGTCACGAGTTCGCCGTCCGAGGTCACCAACGCAACTTTGATCGCTGGCCCGTCGGTCGTGCCGACTCCGAACCCGAAGAAGGTCGAGGGAACTCCGGACGTGGCACTTGCGATGAGCGCGTCGGCATTTCGAGACACTCGATCGGCCACCTGGGAGCGCAATGCTTGTTCGGTGACCAGGTAGATGGCCAGTGCGCTCACGGCAACCGCGAGTGCTGCCAGACTGATGATGAGAACCCGGATCCGGCTGTGGAGCGAGAAATTCAATTGCCGACCCCGAAGCGCCATCGCCGAACAGACGATGCCGTAGGCAGTGAATTCGACATCGCTGAAGTATTACTTCCAGTGCTGAGAACTGTCTGAGAGCAACTCTCCTCGGAGGTCAGTCCCCCGAGTGCTCGTCCTCGCCCGTTGCGATAGGTGCGCGGCGGGCCTTTTCGAGAACTTCGGTGGTCTGATCGCCATGACTGCCCGGGCCGACATGAGCCTCGGCGCGCATGCGCTCCACCATGTGGGGGTAGTGGAG
Organism: Rhodococcus sp. PAMC28707; assembly: GCF_004795915.1. NCBI lineage: Bacteria > Bacillati > Actinomycetota > Actinomycetes > Mycobacteriales > Nocardiaceae > Rhodococcus > Rhodococcus sp. PAMC28707. The sequence goes on along the minus strand of NZ_CP039253.1, from coordinate 799,085 downwards.
TTCGAACGCCGGACGCTCGGAACGGATTCGCGGAAGTTCCGTGAAGTTGTGCCGCGGCGGTGGGCATGATGTGGCCCATTCCAGCGAGTTGCCGTAGCCCCATGGGTCGTCCACAGTGACGACCTCGCCGTAGCGATAGGACTTGAAGACGTTCCACACGAACGGCAGTGTCGAAGCGCCGAGTACGAACGCGCTGATGGTGGAGATGATGTTCAGCGTGGTGAATCCATCGGAAGAGAGATAGTCGGCGTAACGACGCGGCATGCCCTCGGCGCCGAGCCAGTGCTGGACCAGGAAGGTGCCGTGGAAGCCGAGGAACGTGAGCCAGAAGTGCCACTTGCCCAACCTCTCGTCCATCATCCGACCCGTCATCTTCGGGAACCAGAAGTAGATGCCGGAGAACGTCGCGAAAACCACCGTGCCGAAGACCACGTAGTGGAAGTGCGCCACCAGGAAATAGGTGTCGGTGACGTGGAAGTCGATCGGCGGGCTGGCGAGCAGGACACCGGAGAGGCCGCCGAAGAGGAAGGTGATCAAGAAGCCGATGGCGAAGAGCATCGGGGTTTCCAGTGTGACCTGACCTCGCCACATCGTGCCGATCCAGTTGAAGATCTTCACACCGGTGGGTATCGCGATCAGGAAGGTCATGAAGGAGAAGAACGGCAACAGCACCGCACCTGTGGCGTACATGTGGTGGGCCCACACCGCCACCGAGAGGGCACCGATGGCGATCGTTGCGTAGATCAAGGTGGTGTATCCGAACATCGGCTTACGGGAGAAGACCGGGAACACCTCGGACACGATCCCGAAGAACGGCAACGCGATGATGTACACCTCGGGGTGGCCGAAGAACCAGAACAAGTGCTGCCACAACAACACTCCACCGGTCGCCGGATCGAACAGATGCGCACCGAGATGTCGATCGGCCGCCACCCCCAACAGCGCGGCCGTCAACAGCGGGAAAGCAAGAAGAATCAGGATGCTGGTGACCAGGATGTTCCACGTGAAAATGGGCATCCGGAACATCGTCATACCAGGTGCTCGCAAGCAGATGACCGTCGTGATCATGTTGACCGCGCCGAGAATGGTGCCGAGACCGGCAATCGCGAGACCCATGATCCACAGGTCTGCACCGACACCTGGTGAGTACACCGCGCTGGAGAGCGGGGTGTACGCGGTCCAACCGAAGTCCGCTGCACCACCGGGGGTGACGAAACCGGAGGTAGCGACTATTGCGCCGAACAGGTAGAGCCAATACGAGAATGCGTTCAACCGCGGGAACGCCACGTCCGGCGCACCGATCTGCAGCGGCAGGATGTAGTTGGCGAAGCCGAACACGATCGGCGTCGCGTACAGCAACAGCATGATCGTGCCGTGCATGGTGAACAGCTGGTTGTACTGCTCCGTCGAGAGAAACTGCAAGCCCGGTAACGCCAGCTCGGCGCGAATGAGCAACGCCATCAAGCCGCCGATGAGGAAGAACGAGATGGAAGTCGCGATGTACATGATCCCCAACACCTTGGGATCTGTCGTCGTCACCGCCTTGTGAATGAACGAACCTTTCGGTCCCATTCGAGGTGGGAAAGGCCGCACCGCTTCCACAGTGGGGGTAGGTCTGGGCTCTACAGCGGTCACTGATCCTCCTGACGATGGAAGTGACAATAATCATAAACCGCTGGAGAAGGAGTTACTACCTTTCGTCGTAGATTGGGTCGGCCCGAACGCGCCTCGTGCGTGTACACGAGGCGCGCCAAGGGTCAACTTCCGAGGATGCAGAACTGTCCCGAGGCGAGGTTCAACGCGAGAGACAGTGGCCCGACGCAGTCGACGCCTGCAGCTTCGGCGGTTGCGCCGGAACCCCAACCGGCGATCGCGATGGTGGTCGAACCTGCGTCTGCCCAGGAATGTGCGATGCCGCCGCCGATTGCGCCCGCGTAAGATGTGCCGCCCGCGCGTGACGCGCCGAGGGCCGTTCCGAATCCCGTCGCGTAGGTGTTCGAGGTGCCACCGGTTTCGGCGACACTGACGGCCGTTCCACTATCTGCTGCCGTGGCGGTCGAACGCGATCCTTCCGCGGCCGTTGCCCCACAGCTCGCGGTTCCGTCGACGAGGATTTGATTGGCCGACGGTGGAGATACGCACGTCACCGGAGCTGCATTTGCGACGCCGGCTCCGGCGAATCCGGCAGCGACGAAGCCGCTGGAAACCGCGAGAACTGCTGCGGTACGGGACAATCGACTAGCCGACCGTGAAAGGCCCTGTGATGTCGAGGTGAACGATGCCGAGCGGACGAGCGAAGAAAAAGCGGAGAACAACAGGGGCTCCTTCAAGGAAACGAAATGGGTCGGTGCGGCACACCGTACCCCGGTTCTGGCCTGCGGTCATCAGTGAATTATCCCTACACCGTGTAACAATTCGGCACGCCTTTGCGGGCCTCGTTCGCTGTCGGGGAGTTGCCTTACGATCCTTCGACGAAGCGCACTCTGCTCGTCGCTTTGGTCGGGTTGTTCGTTCCCCTCGCCGGGTGCAGTGGGAGCAGTGGGGAAGGGCAGGTTCCGGCGTCGGATTCGACGTTCACGGCCTCTGGAGCAATGGATTTGTCCACTGTCACGGTCCAATTCAGTACCGAGGACCTCGCACCCTCACCGTGGCCGAACAACTTCTGGGACGGAATCGTCGCTGGATGGAATTCGCTTGTCGACACCGGGAGAGACTCGCTGGTGGCCCTCAGCGGGGCCATTTACGTGCTTGGGAACTCTCACAGTGAGTGCTCCGATCGTCTACGTCATCGTCAGGATCGTTTGCCGCGGCACCACCGAGAGGGTCGAACCAGAGGGTCGAGTCAGGGGAATGATGTCGAAGACGCAGAACCGACGTGACCGTCACACGCTCCCGGCGAATCCGTGTTGGCGCCATGCCTCGTACATGACGACAGCTGCCGCGTTGGCAAGGTTGAGCGATCGTCGACCCTCGATCATCGGAATACGCAACTGTTCGGTGACCAGCGGATCGCCGAGCACTTCCTCGGGAAGACCGGTCGGTTCGGGACCGAACAGCAACACATCACCCGGTAGGTACGACACGGCCGCGTGAAACTTGCTCGCATGCGCGGTATAGGCGAACACCCGTTCCGGCGCCAATGCCTCCCAGGCGGCATGCAGGTTCTCGTGGACGGTCACCGAGGCCAGATCGTGGTAGTCCAGTCCGGCGCGCTTGAGTTTGGGCTCGGACATGTCGAAGCCCAGCGGACCGACCAGGTGCAGTTCACATCCGGTGCCGGCGACGAGTCGGATCGCGTTCCCGGTGTTCTGAGGGATACGCGGCTGAAAGAACATGAGGCGAAACACCCGGCTTACTCTGCCATCAGCGGTACCGGGAACAATGGCAGAGGTGCACGAGAAACAGATTATCGGCGAGGACTACTCCGACGCGAGACTCGACCAACAGCAATGGGACGACCGTGAGTACGTGGCGTGCAACTTTCGAGACGCCGACCTGAGCGGCGTGAAGACCACCGCGGTGGTCTTCACGGAATGTGACTTCACCGGCACGGATCTGACCGAATCGGTCCATGTCAACGCGGCTTTTCGCTCCTGCACCTTCGCGCGGACCAACCTGCAACACAGCGTCTTCCGTCACTCGACCATGATCGGCTCGACGTTCGTCGATTGTCGGATGCGCCCGTCGACTTTCGACGAGGTCGACTTCACGTTGGTAGGAATGGGGGGAGCTGACATGCGCGGGATGGACTTGACCGACTGCCGCATGGTCGAGGCGAACTTGGTGAACACCGACCTGCGCAAGGCGATATTGCGTTCGGTGGATCTCAGCGGCGCAAGAACCGTAGGCGCCAAGATGCAAGAAGCCGATCTTCGCGGGGCCCGGATCGACGCACACCTCTGGATGTCTGCGACGGTGACCGGTGCCCGGATCGAGTTGACACAGGCGGTCGCCTACGCCCAGGCGCACGGGCTTTCGGTCGAGGGCTGACTACTTGCGGACCGGCGTCCGCTCCACCTGCCGGCACCTGGAACAATAGCAATCGTGACTGCGAAGATTCTGGACGGCAAAGCAACTCGAGACGAGATCTTCGTCGATCTCACTCAGCGAGTGACAAAGCTACGAGAACACGGGATCGTTCCCGGACTCGGCACGGTGCTGGTGGGCGATGACCCCGGCTCGGCGGCGTACGTCCGCGGCAAACACAACGACTGCGCCAAGGTCGGTATCACCTCGATTCGACGTGATCTGCCTGCAGACATCTCACAGGCGGAGCTCGACGCCGTGATCGACGAGCTCAATGCCAATCCCGAGTGCACCGGTTACATCGTGCAGCTTCCACTTCCGAAGCATCTCGACGAGAACGCTGCGCTCGAACGAATCGATCCATCCAAGGACGCCGATGGACTGCACCCGATCAACCTCGGCCGACTCGTCCTCGGCAAGCAAGCGGCGTTGCCTTGCACCCCACGTGGGATCGTCCACCTCCTCCGACGCTACGACGTCGCGCTCGACGGGGCCCATGCTGTCGTCATCGGTCGAGGGGTGACGGTTGGCCGTCCTATCGGTCTGCTGCTCACTCGCAAGAGCGAGAACTCCACCGTCACCCTGTGCCACACCGGGACCAAAGACTTGGCCGCGGAGGTTCGCCGCGCCGACATCGTCATTGCGGCCGCGGGTGTTCCCGGGATCGTCACCGCGGACATGATCAAGCCCGGTGCCGCAGTGCTCGACGTCGGGGTTACTCGAACGGATGAGGGACTGCGCGGGGACGTTGCGCCCGAGGTGGCCGAAGTCGCCGGTTTTCTCTCACCCAACCCGGGTGGAGTCGGGCCGTTGACGAGAGCGTTCCTACTTTCGAACGTGGTCGAGCGGGCCGAGCAGGCTCTCGCAACCACCACAGAAGCGGTCTGACCTTCGATGTGGTCCCAGATTCGCAAGAACCTGCCGTTCGTCATCGTGCTCGTGATCATTGCGGCGGCGCTCGTTCTCGTTCTTGCGGATCGGTGGCGCCGAGGTGCCTTCGTATTAGGTGTGGCGATGATAGCGGCCGCAGGCTTCCGGTTGTGCTTGCCGGAGAATCGCGTCGGCCTACTGCAGGTCCGAAGCAGGACCTTCGACGTCTCGGCTATGGCGCTGGTCGGGGGAGCGATCGTGTTGCTGTCGGCGTCGATCGATCCGCTCGGCACCGACTGAGTATTCGACCGGTCGAATACTCAGCTGGTGCGACCCGTCGACACGCGCGCATGCTTCATCGTCTCGCCGAGCAGTGCGGATACTGCGCTGGCTTCGGTCAGAAATCCGTCGTGGCCATCACGTGACTGAATGACCTCGAGGCCGCGGCATTCCGGGAGGCCGCGAGCGAGTTCCTTCTGTAGCCGCAACGGATAGAGTCGATCGGAGTCGACGCCGCCGACGATCGTCGGGACGGTTGCCATGGCCAAGGCCGCGTCGAATCCGCCACGCCCACGTCCGATGTCGTGCCGGTTCATGGCTTCGGTCAACAATACGTAGGTACTCGCGTCGAAACGGTCGACCAGCTTGCTCGCTTGGTGCTGTAGGTAGCTTTCGACCGAGTACCGTCCGCCCTGCCACGGATCTTCTTCACCTTGGCCGGAGTTGGCGAATCTCAGGTCGAGCTCGCTCTCGGTTCGGTAGGTCAAGTGTGCGATCCGGCGCGCTATGCCCAGTCCGACCCGTGGGGCCCGGCCGGTTCCGTGATAGTTGCCGCCCTGCCAGTCAGGATCGGACTTGATCGCCTCGATCTGAGTTGTCTGCGTACCGATTTGGTCGGCAGTTGCGCGACCTCCGACCGCGAGCACCAGAGCTGACGCGACGCGGTCCGGGTATCCGACTATCCACTCGAGGGTGCGCATGCCTCCCATCGAGCCGCCGACCACGGCTGCGCACCTTTCGATGCCGAGTACATCGGCGAGAGCTATCTCCGCGGACACTTGGTCGCGGATCGAGATCTCCGGAAAGGCACTGCCGTACGGGACTCCGCTCGAATTCAGCGAAGACGGTCCGGTTGTCCCACCGCAACCACCGAGCACGTTGGAGGCGATGACACACCACTCGTCCGTGTCGATCGGAGCACCGGGTCCGACCATCCCGTTCCACCACCCGGGCAAGGCATGAGCACCTCCGGCAGGTCCGGACACATGCGAGTCCCCGGTCAATGCATGCTCGACGAGCACCACGTTGTCGCGATTCGGGGACAGCTCACCCCAGCGTTGAACGGCGATGGTCACCTGTGGCAGTGACGCGCCGTTCTCGAGGTCCAGCCGACCGATGTCGATGTAGCCGAGCCGTCCGTCCGGCGCAGGAAAACCTGCGGCCGAACGGACGTCGTGCACTGAGCCGATGGTCAAGACGCCGCCGCAGCGAATCCGCGCTCGAGATCAGCGACGATGTCGTCGATCCCTTCGATGCCCACCGCGAGGCGCACCAGTCCCGGAGTGACGCCCGCCGCGATCTGCTCCTCGGGTGACAACTGCGAGTGAGTTGTCGATGCGGGATGAATCACGAGTGAGCGCACATCACCGATGTTAGCGACATGGCTGTGCAGGCTCAGTGCGTCGACGAACTTCTTGCCGGCGTCGATGCCGCCCTTCAGTTCGAAAGCGACAATTGCGCCCTGCCCCTTCGGTGCCAATTCCTGGCCACGTGCGAACCACGGGGAGGACTTCAGGCCTGCGTAATTGACGCTCACGACCTCGCTACGAGCCTCGACGAAGGCTGCTACCTTCTGAGCGTTTTCGACGTGGCGTTCCATCCGAAGGCTCAGCGTCTCGAGTCCCTGGCTGATCAAGAATGCGTTGAACGGTGCGACTGCGGCTCCGATGTCGCGAAGCAGTTGGACCCGAGCCTTGAGGGCGAAGGCCGGTGCACCGAGGTCCGCAAACACCACGCCGTGATAGCTCGGGTCGGGAGTGGTGAAGTTGGTGTGGCGCCCTTGGGTCCAGTCGAATGTGCCACCGTCGACTATGACGCCTGCGATAGCCGTGCCGTGGCCACCGAGGTACTTGGTGGCCGAATGGACGACGATGTCGGCGCCGTGCTTCAGCGGCTGGATGAGATACGGCGTCGCGACAGTGTTGTCGACGATGAGTGGAAGGCCGTTCTCGTGCGCGATCTTCGACACTCCGGGAATGTCGAAGATGTCGTTCTTCGGGTTCGAGATCGTTTCGCCGTAGAACGCCTTCGTCTTCGGCGTGATCGCGGAGCGCCATTGCTCGAGATCGTCCGGATCGGAGACGAAGCTGACGGTGATACCCAGTTTCCGCAACGTGTAATGAAAAAGGTTGTACGTCCCGCCGTACAAGCGCGGGCTGGAGACTATGTGATCGCCTGCTTCGGCGATGTTCAGAATTGCAAGAGTCTCGGCAGCTTGTCCGGAGGCCAAGAGCAGTGCCGCGACGCCACCCTCCAGCGCTGCGATGCGCTGCTCCACGGCATCCTGCGTCGGGTTCATGATGCGGGTGTAGATGTTGCCGGGCTCGGTCAGTCCGAAGAGCGCGGCAGCGTGGTCGGTGCTGTCGAAGGTGTACGACGTCGTCTGGTAGATCGGTAGCGCGCGTGCGCGTGTAACGCCGTCAGCGTTCTGGCCTACGTGGATTTGCTTGGTTTCGAAGCTCCACGACGCGGCGGGATCTTCGATGGGTGAGCCGGCGGCATCTACGACGTCGGGCGTGTTCTCGCTCATGGTGGGTAACTACTCCGTTTTCGGTTCAAGAGTGCGATTCGGCTGGGGCTCGGCGTAGCGAACCGGGCGGGGCGTATCGAAGCGACAACACATCGTGAACCTCCTAGGGGCTTGCAACCGAGCATGGCTGTGCTCGGTTGTTGGGTTCGCCCCTGGGCGAACCCGCGCTTGTTCTCCGACTACGCGAACGCAGTCGACTAACCAGGTCTTCTCACCCGGGGCACCCCACCGCGGTTGGAGGGTTGCCGGCCAGCAAGCCGGGGCTTTGACGCTGGCACTCATGACCTTCGCAGATCCTAGCGTGTCCTCCGACACGTGGAATAGCGACACCGGTGTGGATGCCGATCGGGCTGTGACCAGGGAGCACAGTGGTGGGCGTTCAGAGCTTCCCTGATAGGGGTACCAGCCGTGCCGGAGCGGTCAAGCAGTACGCTTGTCTTGTTTCCTCGCACGCTCACCGCACTACGCGCGCGGCGTATACGTTCGAGTCGAGTACACGCACTCGGCCCAGCATGGAAGAGGCGTACTACGGGTGGGACCGCTGATCGACCCACAACGTCGGTTCTGCGGCAACACTGACAGCTTCGGAAGACGAAAACGGCATACTTCCCAGGAGGACGCGAACCCCACATGTCCAAGATCAAGGTCGAAGGCAAGGTCGTCGAACTCGACGGCGATGAGATGACACGCATCATCTGGCAGTTCATCAAGAACAAGCTCATCCATCCGTACCTCGACGTCGATCTCGAGTATTACGACTTGGGAATCGAATCCAGGGACAAGACGGATGACCAGGTCACCGTCGATGCCGCGAACGCAATCAAGAAGCACGGCGTCGGCGTCAAATGCGCGACGATCACTCCGGACGAGGCTCGCGTCGAGGAATTCGGCCTGAAGAAGATGTGGCGTTCGCCGAACGGGACCATTCGCAATATTCTGGGTGGCACCATCTTCCGGGCACCGATCATCATCTCCAACGTTCCGCGTCTGGTTCCGGGCTGGACCAAGCCGATCATCATCGGCCGTCACGCCTTCGGTGACCAGTACCGCGCCGTCGACTTCAAGGTCCCCGGACCCGGCACCGTGACCATCACCTATATGCCCGAGGACGGCAGTGAGCCGATCCAGCACGAGTTGGTCAGGTTCACCGAGGAGAGTCTCGGCGGCGTCGTGCAAGGTCAGTACAACTTCAATCAGTCGATCATCGATTTCGCCCGTGCGTCGCTGAATTACGGTTTGCAGCAGAACTACCCGGTGTACTTGTCGACCAAGAACACGATCCTCAAGGCCTACGACGGCCAATTCAAGGACACCTTCCAGGATATTTACGAAAAGGAATTCAAGGCGGAGTTCGACGCTGCCGGACTGACGTACGAGCACCGCCTCATCGACGACATGGTCGCGTCGTCCATGAAGTGGGAGGGCGGATACGTATGGGCCTGCAAGAACTACGACGGCGACGTCCAGTCGGACACCGTCGCGCAGGGCTTCGGTTCGCTCGGCCTCATGACGTCGGTTCTGCTCACGCCGGACGGTAGGACGTGTGAAGCAGAGGCCGCACACGGCACGGTGACTCGCCATTTTCGTCAGCACCAGCAAGGCAAGCCGACCTCGACCAACCCGATCGCATCGATATTCGCGTGGACTCGCGGTCTCGAGCACCGCGGCAAGCTCGACAGCACTCCCGAGGTCATCGGCTTCGCTCAGGCATTGGAAGACGTCGTCGTCAAGACCGTCGAAGGTGGCCAGATGACCAAGGACCTAGCCGCGCTCGTCGGGGGAGATCAGGGCTATCTCTCCACCGAAGAGTTCCTCGGCGCACTCGACGAAAACCTGCAGAGGGCCCTGAAATAGTTCAGTTGCACAGCTGAGCACCTGCTCGGGTGAGGACAATCACCGGGCATGGACTCGGAAATAGAGTGCACGCGGGATGAGAATCGCAGAGGGGGACGTTCCCTACCGGGGGCGTCTTCTTCTTTATGTTCGACGCCGATCCGACTCCCATCTCGATGAAAAGGTTGTTCTGCTGTGACTGTCACCGATTCCGCGTTCGCCAAGAACGTCAGCGCTGTGCGCGGGCGGGTGTCGAACGGTCCGAGTGACGATCGCAGAACATTGTCCACTCGTCGACGGCTCGCGATGCTTGCCCTGTCCATCGGCGGCTTCGGCATCGGCACCACCGAGTTCGTGTCCATGGGTCTGTTACCCGAAATGGCAACGACCATGAACGTCTCCGAGCCGAGCGCCGGACATCTCATCTCGGCCTACGCACTCGGAGTGGTCATCGGCGCCCCCGTCATCGCAATACTGGCAGCACGCGTACCTCGCCGGGTGTTGCTGCTCGCCTTGATGGTCGCATTCACCCTCGGCAATCTCGGCACGGTCTTCGCGCCGAGTTTCTACGAGTTGATGGCGTCGCGTTTCGTTGCAGGCCTTCCGCACGGCGCCTATTTCGGTGTCGCGGCGTTGGTCGCCGCGCACCTGGCGGAGCCGGGCAAACGCGCCAAAGCGGTGGCCATGGTCATGATGGGTCTGTCGATCGCCAACGTCGTCGGGGTGCCGGTGGCCACGTGGGTCGGGCAGTCCTTCGGATGGCGCAGCGCCTTCGGCATCGTCACGGTCATCGGTGCCTTGACCGTCGCTGCGATCGTTGCGTGGATGCCACGCCTGAACGGAATGCCCACCACGCGGGCGATAACCGAGCTCGGTGCCTTGGGTCGTCCGCAAGTGTGGATGACACTGATCATCGCCGTCGTCGGTTTCGGCGGGATGTTCGCCGTGTACACCTACATCGCAACCACTCTCACCGACGTCTCGGGCCTGTCGAAGGTTTTCGTTCCCGTTGCGCTGATGATTTACGGGCTCGGCATGGTCGCAGGCAACTATGCGGGTGGCCATATCGCGGACCGCATGCTGATTCGGGGGATGTACATCTCGATGACCGCGATCGCCCTGAGTTTGTTCGGTTTCGTGTTCGCGGCGCAGAACCCGTACACGGCCTTGCTGTTCGTGTTTCTGATCGGCGCATCCGGTTCGTCGATGGTGCCTGGTTTGCAGACCCGACTCATGGACGTCGCAGCCGATGCACAGACTCTCGCCGCCTCGCTCAACCATGCCGCGTTCAACCTTGCCAACGCGATCGGCGCAGCCGTCGGTGGTGCAGTGATCGCTGCCGGCTTCGGATACACCGCTCCTGCGGCTGTCGGCGGTGTGTTGGCGCTCGGTGGCATGGTCGTGCTGACTGCTGCGGTCATGATGCAGAAGAAGTCCGACGCGAAAGCCGCGCTCTAGCCGAGACTCCGCCGGGCGGGTTGTGACTGTGCGGCGCGATCTTCACCGAACCTCCACATTTCCCGTCGTTCCCCTCCATAGCCGACCTCTAGGGTCAGGGGCATGAACCGCACAGTCCTGGTCGTCGACGACGAACCGACCATCTCCGACGCGCTTGCCGCGCGCCTGCGTGGTGAGGGCTTCGACGTCGTGACGGCTGCTGACGGTCCCACCGCAGTCGAGGTGTGCGCGAGAACTCGGCCCGACGTGGTGGTGCTCGACGTGATGCTGCCGGGCTTCGACGGGCTCGAGGTGTGTCGGCGAATTCAGGCACAGCGTTCGGTGCCGGTCCTGATGCTTACCGCGAAGTCCGACGAGACCGACATGTTGGTCGGCTTGGGTGTCGGTGCGGACGACTACTTGTCCAAGCCCTTCAGCATGCGTGAGCTGGTTGCCCGCGTTCATGCGCTCGTCCGGCGCTCGGAGCGCGTGATGGTCGACGAATCCGCTCCCACCCGTATCGGTTCCATTCGGATCGATCACGATGCGCGCCGAGTATCGGGCGCCGACGGTGAAATTCATTTGACACGAACCGAATTCGACATTCTGACGTATCTTGCCTCTCGCCCCCGGACCGCCGTCGGCCGTGACACGCTGCTGGCGGAATTGTGGGGATGGGAGGACTCGGCGAGTAGCCGTACCGTCGACAGCCATGTGAAGGCGTTGCGACGCAAGCTCGGTGGCGACCTCATCAGAACTGTGCACGGCGTCGGGTACGCGTTGGAGGTGCCGCGATGACCTCCGTGACCGACGCCTTCGTGTCGATGACGCGCAGGTTGCCGCGCCCGCTCGATCCGCTGGGTTCGTTCAAGTTGAAGGTGTCCTTGATCGTGGGTTTGGTGCTGGCGGCGGCAAGTATCACGTTCTGGTTCGGGGCGGGGTGGCAGTTTCGCTATGCGTTGTTGGCAGCACTTGTCATCTCGTTGGTGGCGACGCAGGTAGTGGCACACGGGATGACTTCGCCGTTGCGAGAAATGACCGTGGCGGCGGGGGCGATGGCGCGAGGAGACTATTCGAGACGGGTACGCGCGACTTCTCGGGACGAGATCGGGCAACTCGCTGCAGCCTTCAACACGATGTCGACAGATCTCGAAGCAGCCGAGAAGTATCGACGAGAGCTGATCGGGAACGTCTCGCACGAGCTGAAGACCCCTATCGCAGCGTTGCGAGCGGTACTGGAGAACCTGGTCGACGGGGTCAGTGAACCCGAACCGGCAACCCTGTCCGTTGCGCTGCGGCAGACGGAGAAGCTCGGTGATCTAGTGACCGAGCTACTCGACCTGTCGCGGTTGGAAGCGGGGGTCCTCACCCTCCACGCGGAACTCTTCGGGGTGTACGAGTTCCTGTCGGACACGACGAAGGGGCAACCCCGCGTGCACATCGACGTGGTGCCGCCGACCCTGTCGATCGTGGCCGACAAAGCGCGACTGACCCAGGTCGTGAACAACCTGGTGGACAATGCCGTTCGGCATGCATCGTCCGGAGCGGACGTCGCACTCTCGGTTCGACAGGTCGGTGGCCGACTTCTGTTCGACGTGGTCGACGACGGCCCGGGTATCGCACCCGAAGAACGGTCGAGGGTGTTCGACCGGTTCACTCGCGGTGGTTCCACCGATGGCGGCACCGGGCTGGGTCTGACGATCGCCCGCTGGGCGACCGAATTGCACGGCGGCACAATCGAAGTGCTCGATCGTAGTCCCGGATGTCATATCCGGGTATCCATTCCTTGTAACTGAAACGGAAATCAGCTCACCACCACCGCGGCTTACCAGTGCCGTGGAGCTCTGTCATGCCTGCAACAGAAAGAGGTCTACTCGTGATCATCGTAGAACAGCCCGAAGTCGTTGTGAAAAAGCAGAACTGGTCCCTATGGCCACGCCGAGTCTGGCCGGCACGCCGTTACGCGGCAGCGCCGCGCAATGCCTTGATCGGCGCGCTGGTCGTCGGGTGCATCGGTGCGGTCGTTCTCGGTGATCGCGGGATCGGCTACCCCATCACTGCCGTGGCGATCATCTTCGCGGCACTACGTGCATCGAAGGGCGCACCGACGCGGTGGCAGATGGTCGGCGCTGTTGGAGTCGTCGCCCTGAGTTCGATCGCCGCACTCCGTGCCGCGGAATGGCTCGTGACGCTCGCCGTCGTAATGGCCGTGCTCGTCGCCGGGGTCGTGCTCTCCCGCTCGTGGACGTGGACAGGGGTCGCTCTCGGTGCACTGATTCCCTTACTGGTGCCGGCCCGCGTACTGCGTTGGTGCACACGGGGATCGCGCAAAATCGACATGCGGGGATTTGCGCCTGGTCGAGTATTTCGCGTCGGCGCCACGACGGCCGTCCTGTTCCTCGTGTTCGCAGGTCTTTTCGCCGGAGCCGACCCGCAGTTCGCCGACGTCCTGTCCAGTGCGACACCGACAGTGCGATTCGACAGCGGGTTCGCCCGGATTTTCCTCTTCGCACTGGTTGCAGCGGGGACTCTCGCGGTGTCGTACGTCGTCGCCAATCCGCCCCGATTCGATGCTTTGGCTCGGCCGAGCGCCGGATCGCTCCGGCTGTGGGAGTGGACTGTTCCGCTGGGATCATTGGTCGTTCTGTTCACGATGTTCGTCTTCGTTCAGCTCCGAACCCTGTTCGGAGGGCAAGCACACGTCAGGACGACCGGCGGATTGACGAACGCCGAATATGCGCGCCAGGGGTTCTGGCAGCTTCTCGCGGTGACGGTACTGACTTTGCTGGTGCTCGCGGTCACGATCCGAAAGGCGTCCCGCGTGTCCGGATCCGACCGACTTGCACTGCGTCTGCTGCTCGGCGTGCTCTGTGTACTGTCCTTGGTGATCGTCGGATCGGCACTTCATCGCATGTCCCTGTACGAACAGCAATACGGATACACGACGCTGCGGGTGTTCGTCACCGCTGCGGAACTGTGGCTCGGGTCGGTGTTCGTTCTGTTGATGGCCACCGGAGTGTCGATGTCCGGCCGATGGCTACCCCGCGCGGTTGTGGGAAGTGCCGTCCTGGCCGTCCTCGCGTTGACAGTGATCAACCCCGACGCATATATCGCCCGGCAGAACGTGGATCGCTTCGAGCAGACGGGGAAGATCGACACGACATATCTTTCCCGTCTGTCCGCCGACGCCACCGAAGAACTCGACCGACTTCCCGAGCCGTACCGCAGTTGTGCGATCGGCAACGCGGTAGGAGCGCAGCGGAGTTGGAACGAATGGAATTTTGCCGACTCACAGGCCCGTCGAATTCTGATCGAACAACCGAGACGACAGTGCGCAACCCATGCAGTGCGGTGACATTTCGAAGCGCCGAACTATGCCCGTAGAACCTTCTCCATCGGCCGGCCCTTCGCCAACTCGTCGACCAACTTGTCGAGGAAACGAATCTTCTGCATCAGTGGATCTTCGACCTCTTCGACGCGCACCCCGCACACCTTGCCGGTGATCAGCGAAGAACCAGGTTCATCTCCGCGTCCGCGAAGAAGTCCTCGAACGTCGTCTCGGCGGCCAGATGAGCGTTCAACGCGGCTTCGTCGAAGCCGGTGAGCCACTCGATCACCTGATCGAGTTCGGCCTTGTTGCGCCCCTTGCGTTCCAACTTCTTCACATACAGCGGATACACGGCCGCAAAGCTCGTGGAGAAGATCCTGTGCATGTGTTCGAGTGTAGTTTCACGAGCTGGCGTTGCGGTTTCTCGAGAATTACCTCTCGAAGATCGTCGGTATGTGAAGCGATGGTGGCGGTGACGTGGAGTGTCGCTGGGCTCGGATACGGTGCCCACGTGCCTATCACCGTATCCACAGTCAACGTCAACGGAATTCGTGCTGCCACGCGTAAAGGAATGCTCCCGTGGTTGGAGGCGACCGACGCCGACGTGATCTGCCTGCAGGAGACCCGTGCGAACGACGGCGAGTTGACCAAGGCGCTGGCCCCGGCACTGGACGGCGGCTGGCATCTGGCGTCGGCTGAGCCGTCGATCAAAGGCCGTAATGGTGTTGCCATTCTCTCGCGTACCGCTCCGGACGCCGTTCGCGTTGGGATCGGCGCAGAGGAGTTTGCAGAGTCCGGCCGCTACATCGAGGCGGATTTTGCCGATGTGACGGTGGCCAGTCTGTATCTGCCGTCCGGTGAGGTCGGAACCGAGCGCCAGGATGAAAAGGAACGTTTCATGGCGGTCTTCGCGAAATATCTCGCGGAGACGGCGACGTCCGCGATCGCCGAGGACCGTGATGTCGTCGTGTGCGGAGACTGGAATATCGCGCCCACCGAACTCGATATCAAAGCGTGGAAGACCAACCGGAAGAAATCCGGATTTTTACCTGAAGAGCGCGAGTGGGTGGCCGCACTCCTTGCCCCGACGTCCCCGTGGACCGACGTCGTGCGCGAGCTCAACCCGGAGGTCGAGGGCCCGTACAGCTGGTGGTCGTATCGCGGCAAGGCCTTCGACAACGACGCGGGCTGGCGAATCGACTACCAGTTGGCCACGCCGTCACTGGCCGAGCGCACCAAAGACGCCGTCACCGAACGCGCCGAAGCATACGACCAGCGTTGGTCCGACCACGCCCCGGTCACCGTTCGCTACCGCTAGAACCTGCGCGAAATCCGGTTGTCACTACATGAAAAGATCGTGACCATGTCTGCTCCCGCCACCACCGATACACCGCAAGGACCGCGACAGCGCGTCCTGTCCGGAATCCAGCCGACTGCCGATTCTTTCCACCTCGGCAACTACCTGGGGGCAGTACGTCAGTGGGTGGCGCTCCAAGACGATTACGACGCGTTCTACTTCATCCCGGATCTGCACGCCATCACCGTTCCACAGGACCCGAAGGTGTTGCGTCAGCGGACTCGGATTGCTGCTGCGCAACTGTTGGCTGTGGGTATCGATCCGAAGCGATCCACCTTGTTCGTGCAAAGTCAGGTGCCCGAGCACGCTCAGCTCGCGTGGGTCCTCAATTGCATCACCGGGTTCGGTGAAGCCGGCCGCATGACGCAGTTCAAGGACAAGTCCGCCAAGCAGGGACGTGATCAGACGACTGTCGGGTTGTTCACGTATCCGGTTCTCATGGCAGCCGACGTTCTGCTCTACCGACCCAATCTCGTTCCGGTAGGGGAGGATCAGCGTCAACACCTCGAACTGACGAGAGATCTGGCACAGCGTTTCAACACGCGATTCAAGAAGACGTTCGTGGTGCCGGATGCTCACATCATCAAGGGCGCTGCCAAGATCTTCGACTTGCAGGAACCGACGGCCAAGATGAGCAAGTCCGGTTCCAATCCTGCGGGCATCATCAACATGCTCGACGACCCGGCTGTGTCGGCGAAGAAGCTTCGTTCGGCAGTCACCGACAACGAGCGCGAGATCGCGTTCGACCCGGAGAAGAAGGCCGGCGTGAGCAATTTGCTGGTCATTCAGTCGGCGCTGGGAGGCCGATCCGTGGACGCTCTCGTGGAGAGTTACCAGGGCAAGGGCTACGGCGACCTGAAGTCGGATACGGCAGAAGTGCTCACCGAGTTCGTCACGCCGCTTAAAGCCCGGGTCGATGGGTATATGTCCGATATTGCCGAACTGGACCGTATTCTCGCAGACGGCGCGGATCGGGCCAGGGAGGTAGCTTCACGGACATTGGCTCAGGTGTACGACCGCGTGGGGTTCCTGACTCCGCGCTCGTAACAGCTCGGGAGCACCGACCAGGCCAGAGACAGGCGAGAGGGTGATTGTCGTTCCCGACTTCACAGCGATACTGCAGCAACGCCGGGACAAGTGGCCGTGGCTCGACCATACGGTCAGGGCCGCACAGCGTTATCAGGCACAAATGGGCGACTACTACGCCGCCGGAATGACGTACTTCAGTGTGCTTGCGCTGTTCCCGCTGCTCATGGTGGCGTTCGCGATAGCTGGCTTCGTCCTCGTGGGGCACCCGGAGTGGCTGAACAGCATCAGTACTCAGATATCGGAGAGTATCCCCGGCAGCTTGGGCGAGACCGTCAATTCGCTCATCGAGTCAGCCATCGAGTCACGGGCAAGCGTCGGCATCATCGGTCTTTTGGGCGCGTTGTATGCGGGGCTGGGTTGGGTGGCGAAGCTTCGAGCTGCGCTGACTGCGATGTGGGAGAGTCAACGCGAGCAGGACGGTTTCGTCGCGACCAAGTTGAAAGATCTGGCGGCGCTCTTCGGTCTCGGTCTGGCTATCGTCGTTTCGCTCGGCTTGTCGGCGCTCAATGGCGGGTCGGTGATGCGGAGCCTACTCGAGTTCTTCAAGCTCGATAGTGTGCCGGGTGTCGGAATCTTCCTACGGGTCGTGTCGGTGCTGTTGGCGCTCATTGCGACGTGGGGCCTGTTCACCTGGGTGATCTCGCGTCTGCCACGGGAGCCGGTGCCGTTTCGTAGCGCCTTGATGGGCGGGCTGCTGGCTGCCATCGGTTTCGAGATCTTCAAGCAGATAGCGGCCATCTATTTGGCATCGGTGACCAGCGGGCCTGCCGGTGTGGTGTTCGGTCCCATCATCGGTTTACTCGTATTCGTCTTCACGACTTCACGGTTCGTGCTGTTCGCGACAGCTTTCTCGGCGACCACGAGTGAAAGCATGGCTATGGCATTCGTGCCGCCGCCTGACTCGGCGGTCATCACCACCCGCGTCGAGGTCAGCGACGGCCCGTCCCTCAAAGGCGGCATCGCCCTCGTCGGTGCGGGAGCACTCGCTGCGATAGGACTTACCGGGTTGCTCGGCCGTCGTAAATGACGGCCGGCCTCATCGGCGCCGGTTGAGTTGACGCGCCCCCAGCATCAGCCCGAGCACTACGAGTAGTCCGATCGCACCGATCCCAACCCGGACTGCCGTGTCGCCGCTCGTTTCCAGAGCGGACGCACGGGCGATCGACCCACCATCCGCCGGCGGAGCTGCAAGCGCAGGGACCGGGGCTGTCGCTCGAGTGCTCGTGACGTCGCCGACCGACTCAGGCTCCACCAGCGTGCCGACACTCGTCCCTGATGGAAGCGCAAATCCGTAGTCCAGCAGGCGTGCTGCTTGCTCCCAGGGCCGGATGGGTAAGACGTCGCCCTTCATGATCGTCACCGCCAGCCTTCTACCGTCCTTCTGTGCACCACCGACGAACGTTTGCCGAGCATCATCGGTATAGCCGGTCTTACCGCCGAGAGCGCCTTCGTAGTTGTAGAGAAGTTGATTGTCGTTGGACAGGATGAAACCCGGGCGATCTTGATCATCCGGGATGCTGGGGTCCTTGGGGAATCCTGGGAATTGAACGGTCTCGGTCGAGATGAGCGCAGCGAAGGTCGGATTTTCCAGTGCGGCACGGAAGAACAAGGCGAGGTCGTAGGCAGAACTGGACATCCCTGGTGCGTCGAGGCCGGACGGCGTTGCAGTGTGCGTGTCCAGCGCGCCCAGCGACTCGGCGAGCGCGTTCATCTTCTCCACCGCCGCGGCGTCACCACCCAATTGGGTCGCCAGAGCGTGGGCGGCGTCATTTCCCGAAGCCATCACGAGACCCTGCATCAGCTGAAAGTTGCTGTAGACGCCGTCTTTGCCGATTCCGACTGCGCTACCTTCGGCATTAGCGTCCTCTGCCGTCGCGACGACGACCTTGCTGAGGTCGAGTTCGTCCAGCGCCACCAATGCCAACAGGATTTTGATGGTGCTCGCGGGCCGATAACGGCCGTGTGGGTCCTTCGCGGCGATGACGTCGCCGGAATCGAGATCCGAGAGCACCCACCCGGTTGCAGAAATGTCGGCTGGAAGCGGAGGAGCGTCGTCCGGGGTGATGGTGCCACATCGGCTCAGCTGTGAGCCACCGACCGGGTCGGCAGGGACGGGTCGTGGGGCGGGAACAGTCTCGCCTGGCGTCGGTACCTCGGAGAGGTCGATTGCCGGAGGCGGTGACGTGGCGAACGGGCAGTCGTCGGTGTTCGGCGTCGTGAACGGTGGAGTCGTCACGGCCGGAGGCTCGGCGGCAGGCTGCGCGAGGGCAGGGCTGCTCGCGACGAACAGGGCAGCGGTCGTGGCGAGGGCAGCGGTCACCCGGAGGATCGTTCTCATCGCGAACCACGGTATGCGCTCCGATCGGCGAACCTGCGCCGACCCACCGAACGCCCCACTGCTGTTCGCCGCTGTATCGATTGCGCCGGGTCAGTTTCCTGACGGTCGGAGGAAAGGGCGCTGGATCTTCTTCCATTTCTCGTAGATTGCATGTGCGGCTCGAGTCGACTCGAGCGTCGAAGTGGCGCTGACCGGAACATCCCACCAGGATTCGGAATCGGGGGAGCCGACCAATGGGTCGGTCTCTACGTGGATGACGGTGGTTCTATCGCTCGCCTTGGCGGCCTCTATCGCATCGCAGAACTCGGCAGAGTTCCGCACGCGCGCCACCGCGACGCCCAAGCTTGCCGCGTTTGCCGCGAGGTCCACCGGAAGGACACCGCCACCCCGGTCGTCGCGATAGCGGTACGCGGTCCCGAATCGCTGAGAGCCGAGCGATTCCGACAACGAACCGATGGACGCGAACCCATGATTCTGCACCAGGATTACGATGATCTTGACACCTTCCTGTACGGCGGTGACCAACTCGGTTGCCATCATCAGGTACGAACCGTCGCCGACCATGACGAAGACGTCGCGGTTCGGCTCGGCCATTTTGGCTCCGATGCCGCCGGCGACCTCGTAGCCCATGCACGAGTAGCCATATTCGACGTGGTAGCCCTTGGGGTCCCGGACGCGCCAGAGCTTGTGTAGATCGCCGGGCATCGAGCCCGCGGCACAGACGACCACATCCGAAGGCCCGGACATCGTGTTCGTCAGACCGATGATCTGGCTCTGGTTCAGCGGTGCGGTCGGATCGTCGATCCGGTAAGCCGAAGCGACCGTTGCGTTCCATTCCTCGTTCAACGACGTTGTTCGCGTGCGATATTCGCTCGACACCTCGTAGTCGGCCAATGCGCCCGTGAGGGCCTCGAGTGCTTCGCGAGCGTCGGAGACCACCGAGAGTGCCCCCTGTTTGACCGAGTCCATGGACGCAACGTTGATGTTGACGAAGCGGACATTCGGATTGTTGAATGCGGTCCGCGACGCGCTCGTGAAATCGCTGTACCGCGTGCCGATTCCGATGACCACGTCAGCGTCGGTAGCCAATGCGTTGGCGGCAGTCGTGCCGGTGGACCCGATAGCGCCGACCGACTGTGGATGGTCGTACCGCAACGATCCCTTGCCTGCTTGGCTCTGACCCACCGCGATACCGGTCTGCTCACAAAACGCAGTGAGCGCGTCGGTAGCACCGGAGTAGACGACGCCGCCACCGGCCACGATCAACGGTCTCTCGGCCGTGCGGATCAGCTCGGCGGCTCGGGCGATGACCGACGGTTCCGGTAACGGTCGTCGGATGTGCCAGGTGCGCGGCGCAAAAAGTGACTCGGGCCAATCGAACGCCTCGGCCGCAACGTCTTGAGGAATAGCAACGGTGGCTGCACCTGTCTCGACCGGATCGGTGAGTACCCGCATCGCGCCGAGCAGTGCGCTCGGCAACTGCTCCGGTCGCCAGAGACGGTCGAAGTATCGAGACAGTGGCTTGAATGCGTCGTTGACGGTGATGTCACCGCTGGACGGGAGTTCGAGCTCCTGCAGTACCGGCGCGCTGACCCGCGTCGCGAAAGTGTCTGCGGGGAGCAGCAATACAGGCAATCGATTGATCGTCGCGAGAGCAGCCCCGGTGAGCATGTTGGTCGAACCCGGCCCGACGCTGGCGGTTACGGCCCACGTCTGCAACCGGTCCTTCTGACGTGCGTAGGCGACGGCGCTGTGCACCATGGCCTGCTCGTTTCGACCGAGGACGTAGGGCAGTTCCGATTCGGTGCCGGCTTCGGCGGCATCGATCTCGGCTTGCAGCAATGCCTGCCCGAGGCCGGCGACGTTGCCGTGCCCGAAAATGCCGAACGCGCCTGCGAAGAATCTGGTGCGGTGGCCGTCGCGTTCGACGAACTGGTTCACCAGGAACTTCACCACCGCCTGGCTCACCGTGAGATGAACCGTCCCTTCGGTGTTGTCGCACTTGTTCGCGGGGATCGGCACAGTGGGCACCACGGTCATGCTCCCTCGGATGCGGTGCGGGGTGTCGGGATTGACAGTGGAAGGCGGTTGTCGACGGCGCGATCGGCCCAGGTGCCTCGGATCCAGGAGTGCTCGGGATCGTCGACGATGTTCCAGGCGCGCACGGCACCCGCCCCGGCCATGACGTTGAGGTAGTACATGTCGTAGCCCGGCGCGGCGACCGACGGGCCGTGGTATCCGTGCGGCACCAAGACGACATCGCCGGTGCGGACCTCTTCGAGGACCTCGATAGGGCGATCTGTCGTGCCGTAGACGCGGTGATAGCCGAATCCTCTGCTTTCGCTGGGCCCTTCAGCGATTTCGAAGTAGTAGATCTCTTCCAAGGCAGACTCTTCGGCAGTGTTCTCGTCGTGCTTGTGGCCCGGGTACGAGGACCAGTTCCCGCCCGGAGTGATGACCTCGCACGCGAGGATCGAATCAGCATCGAAGGCGTCCGCTGTACTGAAATTGTGCACCTGACGGCTGCAGTTACCGGCCCCGCGCAGTTCGACCGAAACTTCCGCCGCAGGAACGTAGCGAAACGGCAACTTCGACGCTGCACGCGCGCCGCACAGTGCAAAACGCCCACCATCGACGCTCGAGACGGAGTACGAGGAGCCCTTGCCGACGTAGACGAAATCGGTGGGTCCGTCGAACACCGAACGTCGGCCCCGTAGTTCGAATGTGGTGCCGTCACTGGTCACGGCAGCAGATCCCGAAAGCGGCACGATCAGGATCTCGTCCCGCTCGGATAGCAGTTCCGCGGATCGGCCCGCAGCGAGATTCAGAATCCACAGGCTGGACTCGGTCCACCCCGCGGACGTCGGTGTCACGACGACGTCGAAGTCGCCGTGGCCGCCGGTGCCTGCGGCGATGTAGTACTCGGAATTCATATGTCATCTCACCACCTTTGGTGTGCGAATGGCGCTGACCTCAACATATGTATCGGCGGAGGATATCGAACCGGGTGAGCTGACGCGCTCAGACATCGAGAGACTCGGCAAGCGCAGCGACCTCGCTCGCGGTGGGCATCGCGGTGGAGCATTCGAGACGCGAAGCGACGATAGCTCCGGCCGCGTTGGCATAGCGAAGAATCATCTCCAGCGGCCAGTCTGCGAGGAGCCCGTGGCAGAGTGACCCGCCGAAACTGTCACCGGCGCCGAGACCGTTGACGACGTCGACGAAGTACGGCGGAACTGTCACCGTCTGCGACTTGGTCTTGCCGAGAACACCCTTGGCGCCCTGTTTGACGACTGCCAGTTCGACACCGAGATCGAGCAGTGCATCAGCGGCCTTGTGCGGATCGGTTTCGTCGACGGCGATCTCGCACTCTTCGATGTTGCCGACGGCAACCGTGACCTGGAGGAGCGCTCGCTGTACCTGCTCGGTTGCTGCCGCGGGTGACTCCCAGAACATCGGTCGATAGTCGAGATCGAGGACTGTCAACGGTGCTCGAGCTCGTGCCTCGAAAGCGGTGAAGTGTGCACTGCGGCTGGGCTCTTCGGACAGGCCGGTCACCGTGGACCAGTAGAGACGCGCGTTCGCCACGACGGCACAGTCGATGTCCTCGGGCCGGATGTGCAGGTCCGGGGCCGAGGGCTTGCGATAGAAGTACAGCGGAAAGTTCTCGGGAGGGAAGATCTCACAGAACGTCACCGGGGTGGCGAACTGGTGGTCGGTGACGACATAGCGAGTGTCGACGCCCAAACGAGCAAGTTCAGCGGAGACGAACCGTCCGAAAGGATCGTTGCCGACTCCTGAGATGAGCGCAGTTCTCGAACCCAGGCGCGCGGCCGCAACCGAGACGTTCGCTGCACTACCACCGAGAAATTTACCGAACGTCTTGACGTGTTCGAGGCCGACACCGGTTTGCAACGGGTAGAGGTCCACACCGCAGCGTCCAATGGCGAGCACGTCGATGGCACCGGCCGAGCTGGTCAAGATCTTGCTCCTGCGCGGTATGCGGCACGGTGACCAGGCCGCCTGCGCGAGTCGACGACGCTCCGCAGATACTCGGCGCAGGCGATCACTTCGGCGACCGGACCGGCGCCGGTAGGTTCGGACACGAGAACGGTGTCCTGCTCGAGCACGAACCAGCCGTCGTAGTCGACGTCGAGCAAGCCGTTGACGACTCCGGCGATATCGACGTCACCGGTACCCAACCGGGTGTACATCCCCTCGGCGACAGCGTCGGTATAGGTGAGCTCACCGCCGCGGACCCGAGCCGCGAGTGCGGAGTCGACATCCTTGAGGTGAACATGCGTGATGCGGTTCGCGTGCCCCTCGACGAGTTCGAGGGGATCGGTGCCACCGATCAGCAGGTGACCTGTGTCGAGGCACAAAGGAATCGCCGAACCTTCCAATACCCGGTCGACCTCCTCGCGCTTCTCGACGACCGTGCCCACATGTGGATGCAGAACGACACGAACCTTGCGCTCGGCACCCGCCTCCTGCATACGGTCGAGGTTCTCGAGCAACGTGTCCCACTGCGCATCATCGAGCTCGGGGCGCGAGTCGTAGCCGTCCAAGCCGGTCGCGGCAGCCAAGACGAGTACCTCGGCGCGGGAGGCGACGAACGCGTCGAGCAGTGGGGCAATCCCAGGAACCGGGTCGTGCTGAGCGTGATGCAGCAACACCGGCGCGAATCCACCGACGCACTCGAGATGATGTCGTTCCAGCGTTGCTGCAAGTTCACGTGGATCCACTGGCAGAAAACCCTTGGGCCCGATCTCGGTCGCAGTCAGCCCGGCGTCGCGCATCTCGCTCAGAACTCGCTCGGACGCCATCTGATATCCCCATCCGGGGACCTCGCAGACGCCCCACGAAATCGGTGCTCCGGCAATACGAATGTCGGCGATGTCGCTCGTGGTCACAGGCGGACCTCGTCTATTCGCACCGGGCGGTGCTGCTGTAGCGACAGGGTTGCGGCCTCCGCAATGAAAGCCACTTCGAGTGCATCGCTTGCGGTGCAGGGTGATTCGCGTCGGCCCACGATCACATCGACGAACGCGGTGAGTTCTGCCCGATACGCCGTCGTGAATCGGTCCATGAAGGAGGTATGGGGGATACCGCTGGGGAATCTCACGCCTACTTCCAGGTTGCGGACCGGAATCTGCTCATCCCAACCGGCGACGACGGAGTCTGTCGATCCGTGCACTTCGAGCCGACAGTCGTAACCGCGGGCGTTGTAGCGGGTGTTGGACACGACACCGATCGTGCCGTTGTCGAACGTGAGGATGATCGTGGCAGTGTCGACGTCACCGGCTACGGTGAACCGTGCATCACCCTGGTTGGCGCCCGCTGCGTACACCTCGATGACCTCGCGGCCGACGATCCACCGGACGATGTCGAAGTCGTGCACGCTGCAGTCGCGGAAGATGCCGCCGGAAACTGCGATGTACTCCATCGACGGGGGCGCTGGGTCCAATGTCGTGGAGCGGACGGTATGCAGCCAACCGAGATCACCGGAGACCACAGCGTCTTTGGCAGCGACGAAGGCGGGTGCGAATCTTCGGTTGTATCCGACCTGTACCGGGACGGAGGACATCGAGATCTTCTGCACGATGGCACGGCATTCACCGGGTGTCGCGGCAAGTGGCTTCTCGCAGAACACCGGAATTCCGGCGTCGACGCACGCGAGGACCAGTGATGCGTGCGACGGCGTGGCTGCGGCAACGACCACGCCGTCGACTCCCGATGCCAGCAGCGCCTGTGCGGAATCGACCGGCAGTGTGCCGAACTTCGCTGCGACAGTTGCCGTGAGGTCAGCGCGTGCGTCGGTGACGACGAGGCCGTCGACTCCGTCGAGTGTGCTCAGAGTGTCGGTGTGAAAAGCGCCGATCCGGCCGAGGCCGATCACACCGACTGTTACGCCCATGACGAGCCTTCCCTTGGAAAGTGTTCATGCCCAGTGTCGAAAGTATCAACTCGAGGGTAGATCTGCTGTCCGACCCGCAAACGCAAGAAAGGCGCATTCATACGATCGAATCGTATGAATGCGCCTTTCACGCGGTTGCGAAAATTTAGCGAGCGAAGAGCAGAGCCCGCTTGACTTCCTGGATCGCCTTCGTCACCTGAATGCCGCGAGGGCAAGCGTCGGTGCAGTTGAAGGTGGTGCGGCAACGCCACACGCCTTCGACGTCGTTGAGGATGTCCAGACGCTCGGATGCACCCTCGTCGCGGCTGTCGAAGATGAACCGGTGTGCGTTGACGATGGCGGCGGGTCCGAAGTAGCTACCGTCGCTCCAGAACACGGGGCACGAGGTGGTGCAGCAAGCGCACAGGATGCACTTGGTGGTGTCGTCGAACCGAGCGCGGTCGGCGGCGGACTGGATCCGCTCACGCGTCGGCTCGTTACCCGTAGTCATCAAGAACGGCTTGACGGCACGGAACGCGTCGAAGAACGGCTCCATGTCGACGATCAGATCCTTCTCGACCGGAAGACCCTTGATGGGCTCGATCGTGATGGTCAGCGACTTCGACGAATCCTTCGGAAGCATGTCGCGCATCAGCACCTTGCAGGCCAGACGGTTGACTCCGTTGATGCGCATCGCATCACTACCGCACACGCCGTGGGCGCAGGAGCGGCGGAAGGTCAGCGTGCCGTCGAGGTAACCCTTGACGTACATCAACAGGTTCAGCAGGCGGTCGGTCGGCAACGTCGGGACCTGAAAGCTGTCCCAGCGCTGTCCGTCGCCGCTCTCCGGATTGAAGCGGGCGATCTTGAGAGTCACCATGACCGCGCCGTTGGGAACGGGCGGCTGCGAGGACTGGTCTGCCTTGTCGAGAGTGGGGGCGCTCATATCAGTACTTCCGCTCCATCGGCTCGTAGCGGGTCTGCACTACCGGCTTGTAGTCCAGACGGATGTCGGTCAGCAGACCTTCGCCTTGCTTGTAGGCCATGGTGTGCTTCATGTATTCCGCGTCGTTGCGGTCCGGGTAGTCCTCACGAGCGTGTCCGCCACGTGATTCCTTGCGGTTGAGTGCACCGACGACGGTGACCTCCGCCATTTCGAGCAGGAAGCCGAGTTCGACTGCCTCGAGGAGGTCGCTGTTGTACCGAGCTCCCTTGTCCTGCACCGTGATGTGGTTGTAACGCTCCTTGAGGGCGCGAACATCCTTCAGTGCGGTCTCGAGTCGCTCCTCGGTACGGAACACCGAGGCGTTGTTGTCCATCGACTGCTGCAGTTCGGTCCGGATGTCGGCCGCACGCTCGTGGCCGTGATCGGACAATACGAGTGCGAGCCATTCTTGGACCATTTTCGCGGGCTCTTCGGGAAGAGGCGTGAAGTCGACCGAGTTGGCGTGCAGAGCTGCGGCGATTCCGGCGCGACGACCGAAGACGTTGATGTCCAGCAGTGAGTTGGTGCCGAGGCGGTTGGCGCCGTGTACCGAAACACATGCACACTCGCCGGCCGCGTACAGGCCGTGCACGATGTCGTCGTTGTTGCGCAGCACCTCACCGTTGATCTTGGTGGGGATACCGCCCATGACGTAGTGGCACGTCGGGTAGACCGGCACGGGCTCCTTGACCGGATCCACACCGAGATAGGTGCGGGAGAACTCCATGATGTCGGGGAGCTTCTCGTCCAGAACTTCTTCTGGGATGTGCGTGACGTCGATGTAGACGTAGTCCTTGTTGGGACCGCCGCCACGCCCTTCGAGAACTTCGAGAACCATCGACCGCGCAACGATGTCGCGGGGTGCGAGATCCTTGATGGTCGGGGCATAGCGCTCCATGAAGCGCTCACCGGATTCGTTACGAAGGATGCCTCCCTCACCGCGAACGGCTTCGGAGATCAGGATCCCAAGACCGGCGAGGCCTGTCGGATGGAACTGATGGAACTCCATGTCTTCGAGCGGGAGGCCCTTACGGAAGACGATGCCCATGCCGTCGCCGGTGAGGGTGTGGGCGTTGGACGTCGTCTTGTACATACGTCCCGAACCGCCGGTTGCGAAGATGATCGACTTGGCGTGGAAGATGTGCAGCTCACCGGTCGACAGTTCGTACGCGATGATGCCGGTGGCTACCGGGCCGTCTTCGGTCTCGGTGAGGCACAGGTCGAGTGCGTAGAACTCGTTGAAGAACTCGACGTCGTGCTTGACGCAGTTCTGGTAGAGCGTCTGCAGGATCATGTGTCCGGTGCGGTCGGCGGCGTAACACGCGCGACGAACGGGCGCCTTGCCGTGGTCACGGGTGTGGCCACCGAACCGGCGCTGGTCGATCTTGCCCTCGGGCGTGCGGTTGAACGGCAGGCCCATCTTCTCGAGGTCGAGAACGGCGTCGATCGCTTCCTTGGCCATGATCTCCACAGCGTCCTGGTCGGCGAGATAGTCGCCACCCTTGACGGTATCGAACGTGTGCCACTCCCAGTTGTCTTCCTCGACATTGGCCAGCGCTGCGCACATTCCGCCCTGAGCTGCGCCGGTATGCGAACGAGTGGGGTAGAGCTTGGTCAGAACTGCGGTGCGGGCGCGGGGCCCGGCCTCGATGGCCGCTCGCATGCCTGCGCCACCGGCGCCGACGATGAGCACGTCATAACGATATTCCTGCATGAATGCTTCAGTTCCCTTAGCTCGCCGAAATGTTCGGATCGAAGGTGAAGATGACGTACGTACCCAGTCCCATGATGAGAATCATGGACAGCACGAGCAGTGTCGTCAGCCAGAATCGCGTCGAATCCTTGCGTGAATAGTCCGCGATGATCGTCCGCAGACCGTTGCCGCCATGCAACTGAGCAAGCCAGAGCATGGAGAGGTCCCAGAACTGCCAGAACGGGCTCGACCAGCGGCCCGCTACGAATGCGAAGTTGATGCGGTGCACACCCTCGTCGAGCATCAGCATGATGAACATGTGGCCCAGGACGAGGACGACGAGCGCCAGCCCTGAGAAGCGCATGAACAGCCACGCGTAGAGCTCGAAGTTGCTCCTCGACTTACGGCGCGGGGAACGTGGGTTGTCCAGACTTGCCGGACGGTCGTAGATCCTGCCGAGGGACTTGGCCTCGGGTCCGTGTGTCATTGCCATCAGTGCCCGCTCGCTGTGAACATGTTGTAGAAGATTCTTCCTGCCCCCGGAACCATGACCGCGATCCATACCGCGGCGATGACCCACAACATCAGCTTCTGGTACTTCGGTCCCTTGGACCAGAAGTCCACCAGCATGACGCGAATACCGTTGAGTGCGTGATAGAGCACCGCAGCGACGAGACCGAGCTCCATCAAGCCCACGAGTGGGGTCTTGTAGGTGTCGATGATCGCGTCGTACGTTTCGGGGTTGACACGAACCATTGCCGTGTCCAAGACGTGGACGAACAGGAAGAAGAACGTCAACACGCCCGTGATTCGGTGTAAGACCCAGGACCACATTCCCGGATCACCGCGGTACAGCGACCGCTTTCGCTCCTTGGCCGGAGCGGCTTCCGTCGTGCTACTCATCGAGTGCAATGCCTCCAACGTCATTGATGGACGCATCGAGCCTGGGCCCCGGACTGTGACCGGCTCGATTTGTCTTACTCCGGCTCAACGGTTAAAGAAGAGCCTCCTTCTTCGAACTGTAATCCCCATGGAAACGCGGAACTAATTCGACTCGAGGTTCGTACCGACCCGAAAATCTTTGTTAGGTATGCCTTCCCAATTTTACGTGATGGGTTCAGTAGCGAGGCTGCACGTGACGAGTGTTCGTGATTTGATTGCAGGTATGCCGGAAATCGACTGGAAACCCTTGCGAGACAGCGCTCATCGGGTAATGAGGCAAGCCTATGCACCCTATTCGAACTACCCTGTGGGTGCGGCCGCGCTCGTAGACGATGACCGAATCGTGACGGGATGCAATGTGGAAAATGTCTCATATGGTTTGGGCCTGTGCGCAGAGTGTGGATTGGTCTCGAACTTGCATTCCACTGGCGGCGGACGTCTGATCGCCTTCACCTGCTGTGACAGTCGCGGAGCAAAGCTGATGCCGTGCGGCCGATGTAGGCAACTTCTGTTCGAGTTCGGTGGCGCACAGTTGATCGTCGACACCGACGCGGGCCCTGTGTCGCTGGGCGATCTACTGCCCTCCGCATTCGGCCCCGATGATCTCGCAGCGGGACGGGAGAGCGAGCATGTCTGACGCCGTATCGATCATCGCCGCCAAGCGCGACGGACACATACTGACCAAGCGGCAGATCGACTGGGTCATCGACGGGTTCACTCGCGGCACCGTCGCCGACGAGCAGATGTCCGCACTCGCGATGGCGATTCTCTGGCGCGGTCTCGACCGGAGAGAGCTGAGCGACTGGACGGCCGCGATGATCGACTCGGGCAGCAGGATGGACTTCTCCGATATCGCTCGACCGACCGTCGACAAGCATTCGACCGGAGGCGTCGGCGACAAGATCACCCTGCCGTTGGCTCCGCTCGTCGCCGCATGTGGAGCGGCGGTGCCGCAGCTGTCCGGTCGGGGCCTCGGCCATACCGGTGGCACCCTCGACAAGCTCGAGTCCATCGCTGGGTGGCGCGCCGATCTGAGCGCAGCGGAAATCCACTCGATTCTGGCCGATTCGGCTGTGGGCGCGGTGGTGTGCGCAGCGGGCGCAGACCTGGCGCCCGCGGACAAGAGGCTCTACGCACTTCGCGACGTCACCGGAACCGTCGAATCCATTCCCCTGATCGCCAGCTCGATCATGAGCAAGAAGATCGCCGAGGGAACCAGCGGACTGGTGCTCGACGTCAAGGTCGGGGCAGGCGCCTTCATGAAGAACATCGACGATGCTCGTGAACTCGCCACAGCCATGGTTGCTCTCGGCTCCGATGCCGGGGTGCGCACGGTCGCACTTCTCACCGCTATGGATGCCCCGCTGGGGATGACTGCGGGCAACGCTCTCGAAGTCGAGGAATCGCTCGAGGTGCTGAGCGGCGGCGGCCCCGCGGACATCGTCGAGCTGACGATCACACTGGCCCGAACCATGCTGACCGTGGCCGGTATCGAGGGAATCGACCCCGCGGACAAGCTTGCCGACGGCTCCGCCATGGATCGGTGGCGAGCGATGGTGGCCGCCCAGGGTGGCGATCCGGATGCGCCGCTTCCAGTGGCGAAGGAATCTCGGACCGTCACGGCAGAGCAGGACGGTTTCATCACCGAACTCGACGCCATGGCGGTGGGCGTCGCGGCCTGGAGGTTGGGCGCCGGACGTGAGCGCCAGGGCGAGCCCGTTCAGGCCGGTGCGGGGGTACGCCTGCATGCCAAGCCGGGGGATCGAGTTGTCGCCGGCCAGCAACTCGCCACGCTCTATACCGACACACCGGAGAAGTTCGACTATGCAACCGAGGCGATCAGTGCGGCCTGGAGCATCGGTCACTCCGCGCCCGGAATATCGCCCATCGTGCTCGATCGTGTCGGACGGTAGGTCGAGCCCAGGACAGCTCGGACTCGGCGGGCTACCGTTCACGGTATGAGCACCGCCGAGATTTTTTCGACACTTTCCGGCGGCGCGATGCCGCTCGACTCCAGTTCCATCAAGACTGCTCCGAAAGCGCTGCTGCACGATCATCTCGATGGTGGATTGCGCCCGCAGACGGTTCTCGAACTCGCCGATCAGTGCGGATACGACGGTCTTCCAGCGACCGATGGCGCGGCGCTGGGGGAGTGGTTCCGCAATGCCGCCGACAGCGGTTCGCTCGAGCGGTATCTCGAGACTTTTGCCCACACCGTTGCGGTGATGCAGACGCCCGAGGGTCTTTCGCGGGTAGCCCAGGAGTGCGCCGAGGATCTGGCCGACGACTCGGTCGTCTACGCCGAGGTTCGATTCGCACCCGAACAGCATCTCGAGCGGGGACTCTCGCTGGACGAGGTCGTCGAACATGTACTGGCGGGCTTTCGTGCCGGAGAATCTGCAGCGCAAGTGAAAGGCAAGCGAATTCGGGTGGGGTGCCTGCTCACCGCCATGCGACATGCCGCACGCTCGCGGGAGATCGCCGAACTGGCCGTACGGTTCCGTGACCGCGGCGTCGTCGGCTTCGACATCGCCGGTGCCGAGGCAGGGTTCCCTCCGAGTCGCCACCTCGCCGCGTTCGAATACATGCGAGCAGCCAACGCACACTTCACAATTCATGCCGGCGAGGCCTTCGGTCTGCCGTCCATTCAAGAGGCTGTCGCATTCTGCGGCACGGATCGGCTCGGTCACGGTGTCCGGATAACCGACGACATCACCGTCGCGCCCGACGGCACGGCATCACTGGGACTACTCGCCGCCTACGTTCGGGATACGCGGATGCCCCTCGAATTGTGTCCGAGTTCGAACGTGCAGACCGGAGCCGTGGAGAGCCTGCAGAAGCATCCGTTCGATCTGCTTGCCAGACTCCGGTTCCGTGTCACGGTGAACACCGACAATCGGCTCATGAGCGACACCTCGATGAGCCGTGAAATGCACAAGCTGGTCACCACATTCGGCTACGGATGGACCGATCTCGAGCGCTTCACCATCAACGCCATGAAGTCGGCCTTCATCCCGTTCGACGAGCGTCTCGAGATCATCGACGACATCGTCAAGCCCGGCTACGCAGTACTGATCGGCTAGCGGAACTTCACTCCTTGCGCAGACGACCCTCGAACTCGCGCTCGAGTTCACGCCACGCCTCCGACTCGACATGGAACGGGGCACTGGGCGCGAGCCTGTTCGGATCGGGCTCGAGAGTGTAGGACACGAACCAGCCCAGCGGGGTGGAACTCGCCAGTGCCGTTTCGACGGAATCGTCCTCCGCGAAGTCGGCTGCGTCGGTGAACAACTCCACTGCAAGATCGAGCTGATCCGCGTCGACGGCCGTGGGCCCGTCGGCCAGATCGTCCGCCAGTCCGGGAAGGACGTACACGTTCTCGTCGGTCACCTCGATACGGAGCGATCCGTCCACCGCGGCGGTCTGTACTTCGGCGTACGTACTCACCTTTGCCAGTTCGTGGTCATGGTCGTCGGCGAGGTAGCGAGCCAGTGCGCGTTCGGATCCGAAGACGGTGATGGCGCCTGCGCGGCCGAGGAAGATCGGATCGTCGTCGATGTAGCAGCGCAGTGTGTACAGCGTTTCGTCCGAGGTGATGATCCGGATCGGGTCGATGCCGACAGAGGTCCAGAAGCTCTCCTCCGCGGCTGCGTCGGCGATGGGATCCGGAGTTTCGTCGTCGGTCTCGTCGTCGTCATCGGTTTCGTCGTCGTTCGATACATCGTCGACATCGACGATGTTCTCCGCGGCCGCGAGCAGTTCCGCTTCGGCCACGTCGACGGCCGCGCTGTCGACATCGGGTGTCGTCACGACCGAGTCGATGGCGTCGATCACCGCACCCCAACTCTTCGCGATCGAGGTGCCGATCCGATCCCAGAGGTCCTGACCGTCCTTGCCCAGGTATGCCTCCACGCCCATTCCCACTGATCCCAGATGTGGGTTACCGGCGAAAAATGCGGTGACCGTGCTCAGTTCACAGACATCACCGAGGGTCTGGACCATTTCGAAGGTTGCCGCGAGCTCGCTGAGGACATCGGAGTCGGGATCCTCGGCGACCAGTTCGGGAACACCGACGAGGTCGAAACGGTGAAGATCATCGGGTTCGAGTTCATTGGCTGCGAGAGCCGAGACCACGGTCCACGAGGGGTGGTCGACGAGGTCGTTGTCGCTGTCGTTTCTGATGAACGCCGCGAGGTGCGCGACGGCCTCGAATCCGTAGAGGTCCTCGTCGCGTCCGAGGAATGCTTCCCACTCGTCGTCTCCTTCGTGCCACTCCGGAGCCCAGAGGGTGACGAAGTTGCCGCGGGTGAGACAGAGTTCGATCGGGATGATGTCGCCAGCCATGGCCGGAAGCCTATCTCAGGTCGCCGATAGTGAACTTCGCATCCGTTCGAGGATCCGCCGACGCTGGTCGAGTGCGTCGCGAGCAGCCGCGGCGGCGACTCCGGTGATGGACTCGGTGAGTTTCCGTGCGGACTGGCGAGAGAGATCTTCGGCCAATTCCAGACCCACCATGGCCCCGGTGCTGTCGACCGTCACACCGACCAGCCCATCTGCCGAATGCCTGGTGATACGCAGGTGTACGAGCCCCTCCGACGCGAGGTGCATGGTGTCCAGGGCGAGGTCGGCTCGGGACACAAGTGCTTCGACGGCGTTGTCGGTCATACCGACCTCAGCCAACTCGTCGGTGCAGGTTCTACGTCCAGTCGTCGATTTTCTTCAGCGGCTACCGTCGATGCCCGCGGCAGCCCGAGGCGATCGAGAATGTGGGCCTCCATACCGTCGTTTTCGAGAAGGGTGCGGCGCTCGGCTTGCGCGAGTTCGGTGGCACGCGCGCACAAGTGCAGGATTG
Source organism: Rhodococcus sp. PAMC28707 (assembly GCF_004795915.1). Classification (NCBI taxonomy): domain Bacteria; kingdom Bacillati; phylum Actinomycetota; class Actinomycetes; order Mycobacteriales; family Nocardiaceae; genus Rhodococcus; species Rhodococcus sp. PAMC28707. The sequence goes on along the minus strand of NZ_CP039253.1, from coordinate 765,630 downwards.
TTCGGGCCAATTCTGTTCCACCGTAGTGGAATTCGCTTCGATCGACATGGATTTCCGTCGGGGTCCCACTTTCGGTGGCTCGGACGCGAACCGAGTCCGAGCGCGTGGCAGCAGTAGCCGAGATCTCGATCATTCGGTCGGCCTGTAGAAACCTTTGAAGCCCATACCGCTGTTGGTCGTTCGGATATCGCTGACCTGCACTGGATCTCCAGCTTCGACGAATTGTCCGTTACCGATCACCATGGCGACATGGCCGTCCCAGATTGCAAGATCTCCGGGCATGAGCTCGTCCTGGGTCACCGGGGTGCCGATATCTTGCTCCTGCGCCAGCCGGGGGAGCTCGACCCCCTGCTCCGCGTAGGCCCACTGAGTGAGGCCGCTGCAATCGAGGCCGCGGCCCGGTTCGGTGCCGCCCCACACGTACGGCGTGCCCTGTTGACTCAGTGCGTTTCGGACCGCGCCTGCTGCCTGTTCGTTCGGAGCCGTCACGACGCTTCCGTCAGGTAGCGCGACCTCGACGCCCGTGCCCTTCGCACCGACGTCACCGGGCTCTCGTGGTGTTGCGCCGCTGTACATCGCCGGCCCCTGATTCGGCATCGTTGCGGTGGGTGACGTCGTTGCGTTGGGTGAGGAAAGCAGGTTCGAGGCGCTGTCCGGGGTCATCGACGACGGGGGAGCGGACACCGATTGAGCGAAGTTGCGCACGAACTGGCCTGCAGGATCCGAACTCGCGGGTGCTGTCGGTGCAGGCCCGGCCGGTGGCGCTGCGGCAGGTGGTGTCGAAGCTTCGGTGCCTGCAGGGGCAGGTACCGAGGGCGGCGCGAGATAACGCCCGACCTCGGCTGCGTGCACTGCAAGCTCGGCTCGAACCCGCGCCACGACGGCAAGGGCGCGTTCCAAGTGCTCGATGGCTGCCGCGATGACCATCGACTGACCGGCAGGGGTGAACAGGACTGGGGCTGCCGCGACGGCAATGGACACGAACGACTGAAGTATTCCGTTCAGTTCGAGAATTCCGGTCTGGACCTTCTCACACGCTCGATCCACGACCGCAGCGATCTCGTTTCCGTGATCGGCAAGTGCGATGGCGCTCGTGTGGGCGGCCCCAGCCAGCTCGATTGCTGCTACTGCTGCGGGCCCGCTCCATGAACCTGCCAGCTCGGCCACAGCGTTCACCCCGATCCGCTCGACCGCATCCAATGCGGAGGAGGAAGAGCGAATGACGTCGGCGGGCCCACCGGTGGGAATCTCACCCGATCCGAAGGCGCCGAGGAGGTCGATGATCGGGCGAGTCAGAACGTCGATCACAGTAGGCGCCCGGCTGCCGCTGCGTCGGTTGCCTGATAACCGGCAGCCGAACCAGCGGCTGCGCTACCGATGCTGCCCAGTACTTCGGCCAGACGTGCCAACGCAGCGGTGTGGGCGGAGTGGGTGCCGGTGAATGCGGCGAGGAACTCACTGCCGATCGCCCCGAACACCGGCGTCAGGACGGCAGGACCGCAGGCTGTGGCCGCTGCGGCGGCGCTCGTCACTTGCGCGGACATCGTCCCGGCCGTCGCGGAATACGCGAGTATTCCAGCCGCTGTTGCCGATACTTCTGCCATCGGTGTTCCCCTCGGGACTGTTCTGCATCTGAAATGGATCTACACAGGTTTTGACGCAAGTGAGGCCCGATCGGTTCCCGCACTTATCCTTCTTCTCATGGATACACATGTCGTCGAACATCCCTTGGCTGCTGCCCTACTGACGACGATGCGCGACGAGCGCAGCGACAACGCAACTTTTCGGTCGGCGCTGCGCCAGCTCACCCACATGTTGGTGTACGAGGCCACCAGGGACGCCGCGATCACCACCTTCGAGGTGAAGACGCCGGTTGCTCTCACGCAGGGCACCCGTCTGTCGCAGCCGCCGCTGCTCGTGCCGGTCTTGCGTGCCGGGCTCGGCATGGTCGAGAAGGCGAGCAGCTTGATTCCTCAGTCCCGCGTCGGCTTCGTCGGAATGGCGCGCGACGAGAAGACCCATGAGCCGGTGCCGTACATGGAATCGCTGCCCGAGGATCTGTCGAGCACACCGGTCTACGTTCTCGATCCGATGCTTGCCACCGGTGGCTCGATGGTGCGCACCATCGAGTTGTTGGTGGAGCGAGGCGCGGCGGATGTCACTGCAATTTGCGTGGTGGTTGCCCCCGAGGGGGTCGCTGCACTCGAGAACTCGGGCCTACCGGTTCGGCTCGTCACCGCCAGTATCGACGATCGACTCAACGACGATGCCTTCATCGTTCCGGGTCTCGGTGATGCGGGCGACCGCCAGTTCGGTCCGCGCTGAGCACGTCACTCGTCCTCGGTGTCACCTGGCCGGCCAGTGAAGGCGACCCACGATTGCGCGTCGTAGATGTCCTCTCGCGTGAGGTCGATTACGTGGAACTGCGCGGCGGTCGTGTCGGGTTCGAGGCGCTCGGGCCGCAGCGGTGGTGTACGGGGCGAATCGCATTCCGCAAAGGGGCGCCCTCCGAGTACGTTCCGTGTCCCGAGCAGTTGCCGGTCGAGACAGGTTCGCAGTGCGAAGGGTGCGAGTCGAAGGACTCGTTTCGCTTCGTCCACACGATCCATCGCGGAGGCTTCGTCTCCCGTGAGCTCGAAGCCCATGTGATGCAGCCACATTGGTTGTACATCGCGACCTTTGCGAACGGTGTGCACAAGGTCGGCACCGCGGCCGACACCCGCAAATGGGGCAGGCTCGCCGAGCAAGGGGCCATGTGCGCGCGCTATGTCGCGTGGGCAGCGGACGGAAAGGTGGTTCGGGTACTCGAAGATAGGGTGACCGAGCAACTACAGGTGCGGCAGTCCGTGCGATCCTCGATCAAAGCTGCGGCGCTCGCACTGCCCGTCGACACCGCCCGTCTCGACGCTGCGACGGCAGCTCTGGCCGATAGAGTGCGGAACTCCATCGCCCCGCCGATCGGTGACGACACCTATCGCACGGTGGACGAATCATGGCAGGTAGCCGGATTCCGTGAACTCGCGACAGGCAACCGCGTCTCCTATCCGAGCGACCTCACGATCGGCCCGCACGGCTTCACTGTGCGCGCATGCATCGGACAAGCTGCGGTGGTGGACGTCGACGGCGCTTCCTACGTGGTGGACCTGCACGAGTTGAAGGGCCGTCGGGTTCGGTTCGGTGATTACCGATCCACGTTGCCTGCGGTTCAGTCCGCACTGTTCTAGAACAGGATCACAGGCTGGTCGCGAACTTCCTCAACGTTGCGAGTACAGCGTCGGCTTCGGCGCGCACGGCCGACAAGTCTGCGCGGTCGCGGACCGGGAGAACGACCTCGAGGTACGCCTTGACCTTCGGTTCGGTTCCCGACGGACGCACGATGACACGGATGCCGTCTCCTGCCAATTCGACGGCATCGGTCCGCAGGGGGCCGTCGTCGGCGAGGAGGTCGGTGACCGCGATGGAGGTGCCCGCCAGTTCGGTAGGTGGATCCGCGCGGAGCCGCTCCATCATGGTCGCGATCTCCGCGAGATCATCCACTCGGGTGGAGACTTGCGCTCCGGCGTGAACACCGAATTCGAGCGCCAGGTCGTCGAGGACATCGCTCAATGTGCGGTTCTCTGCCGCGAGCAAGGCGACGAGGTCCGCGAGGACGACAGCTGCCGAGATCCCGTCCTTGTCGTTGACGAAAGACGGGTCCACGCAGTGGCCGATTGCTTCCTCGTAGGCGTAGACCAGACCTTGGCCGGCGCGAACCAGCCACTTGAATCCGGTCAACGTACGCGCGTAGCGCGCGCCACGAGCAGGGGCGAGTACGGAGAGAAGTCGAGAAGAAACGATGGTGTTCGCGACCAACGAGTTCGGTGGCGCAGTGTGGAGTATGTGGTTGGCCAGCAGCGCTCCGGTTTCGTCTCCGCTGAGCATTCGCCACCCCGACGGCCCCGGCACGCCTATCGCGCATCGATCTGCGTCGGGATCGAGTGCAATCGCGACATCTGCCTTCACCTCGGCGGCAAGGGTCAACAGTTTTTTCGCTGCACCGGGCTCTTCCGGGTTGGGAAAGGCGACGGTCGGGAACTCGGGATCGGGCTCGAATTGATCGGCCACAACATGGACGTCTCGGAATCCGAGGCCGCGTAGTGCAGTGAGCGCGACGTCGCCCCCGACGCCGTGCAGAGGCGTCAGAGCAATCCGAATGTTGCGCTTCTGTGAACGGACCAGCGCAGGAAGTCGGTCCAGATATTGTGCGGTGACGCTCGATCCACCCGGTGAGACGAAGGTGCGGGGCACGTCCACTGCGGGACCGACGGCGGCGATCTCGGCCTCGATTTCCTTGTCGACCGGCGGGATGATTTGTGCACCACCACGGAGGTAGACCTTGTAACCGTTGTCGGCAGCAGGGTTGTGCGAGGCGGTGATCTGGACGCCGAGGTCGGCATCGAGCGAGCGGACCGCGAATGCGAGTACCGGTGTAGGCAGTGGTCGAGGTAGTAGAACTACAGAAAAGTCCTGTGCAGCAAAGGTTTCCGCGGCTGCAGCGGCAAAGGTATCCGATCCGTGCCGTGCATCACGGCCCACGACGACGGTCGATCCGCCCAGACCCTGCTTCTGCAGCCACGCGGCAATCCCCATCGAGGTGCGCACCACGACGGCGACATTCATCCCGTTGGGACCGGCTCGAACCTCGCCGCGCAGACCCGCCGTGCCGAAGCTCAACGGAGCGCGAAACCTCTCGCGTAGTTCGTCTTTCGGCAGTGAAGCCAATTCCGCACGCGTCGACGGATCGGGATCACCTGCGATCCACTCCGCGACCTGATTCGTCAATTCGGCCGTCACAGCGTCGACACCAGCCGATACAGAAATTCACCCATGCGCGAAGCTGCGGTCTTCCCTGCTGCGAGCACCTCTTTGTGGTCGAGGTGGTCACCGGTCATTCCTGCGGCAAGATTGGTGACGAGAGAAAGCCCGAGAACCCTCGCTCCGAGGGCCCGCGCTGCGATCGTCTCGTGGACGGTGGACATACCGACCAGATCGGCACCCATGGTGCGCAACATTCGAATCTCGGCGGGCGTTTCGTAATGTGGCCCTGGCAGCCCCGCGTACACGCCCTCTTCCAGTGAAGGATCGATGCGGCGCGCCAGTGCGCGAAGTTCCGGCGAGTAGGCGTCGACCAGGTCGACGAACTCGGCACCCGTCAACGGCGAGCGTGCGGTGAGATTGAGATGATCGGAGATGAGAACCGGTTGGCCGACGTCCATTCCATCTCGGATTCCACCCGCGGCGTTGGTGAGAACGACGGTGGTAGCTCCGGCCACGATTGCCGTGCGCACCGGATGGACGACTCGGGCCAAGTCGTGCCCTTCGTATGCGTGGGTACGGCCCTGCAACAGCAGCGTATGGGTGCCGTCGACGCTCACCGAGGTGACGGTTCCGGAGTGCCCGGATGCGGAGGGAGGAGTGAAGCCCGGAAGGTCGGCCATGGCGATGCTCGCAGTCGGGGAACCGAAACGATCCGCTGCGGCCTGCCAGCCGGATCCCAGCACGATCGCCACCGCATGAGTGGCGACGCCGGTGGCTTCCGCAATCGCTGCTGCGGCGAGCGCTGCAGCGCCCTGCGGATCGAGGGTCGGATCTGCTGCGTCGATATTCGTTGTTGCCACGGGGAGCAACCCTAGGAGATGCGCGACAGTTTCTGCAGTAGGCCATGCGTTGCCCTCGGCGGAGGCTCGGGCGGGCAGACCTTGACCGGCTGAAGTTACCGCCGGGTAGTATCCCTCCATGCCTTATCTCGAACATGACGGTGACGTGCACATCCTTTACCTCGGTGCGCAGGACTCAGCTCAGAACCCGGAGAACCGGTTTCATCCGGACTGGATCGAGGGCGTTCACGCTCTTCTCGACGAGGTCGAATCGATATCGGGGCCCGGGGCGCTGGTGACCACCGCGACCGGAAAATTCTTCACCAACGGTCTCGACACCGACTGGCTTTTTGCCAACCTCGACAAGATCACCGGCTACCTGGACCGGGTACACACGCTCTACACCCGCCTGCTCACGTTCCCGATGGCGACGGTCGCAGCTGTTCAAGGTCACGCGTTCGGCGCAGGGGCCATGTTTGCGACGGCCCACGACTTCCGGGTGGTCCGCGCCGACCGCGGCTTCTACTGCCTGCCCGAGGTGAACCTGAACATGCCGTTCACCGTGGGCATGTCAGCCCTGATCACCAGCAGACTCCCCAAGCAGACGGCCGTCGAGGCAATGACCACGGGTCGACGCTTCGGCGGAGCAGACGCCGTCGCAGCCGGTATCGCCGACGTCGCTGTTGCCGAGGACGCCGTGTTGTCCTCCGCTGTCGAGCGCGCTACGGCGTTGACGAGCACGCGCGGTGACAACCTTGCGGGAATCAAGCGCGCTATCCACGGCGATCTTCTTGCCGCGCTGAACACACCGACCGAAGAGAGTAATTTCGCCTTCGGCAAGTAATCGGCCGCGCTGAATTCAGCTGCGGAGAGCACTAGTGACAGACTGAGCCGGTGATCGCCGAGACCGATGCTGGTGTGCAGCGTGCTGCACCCGACCTGCTTGCGTTGTCGCACTCGATTCACTCCGAGCCGGAACTCGCGTTCGAAGAGCACCGCAGTGCAGCGAAGGTCTGCGACCTTCTTCGCGATCATGGCTTCGCCGTCCACACTGGCGTCGCCGATCTGCCGACCGCGTTCACCGCGACGTATGGCAGTGGCGAGTTGGTTATCGCACTCTGCGCTGAATACGACGCATTGCCGGAGATCGGCCACGCCTGCGGCCACAACATCATCGCCGCATCCGCTGCCGGCGCGGCGATTGCGTTGGCTTCGCTCGCCGAGCGGCTCGGCATCACCATTCGAGTACTCGGAACTCCTGCCGAGGAAAGTGGTGGGGGGAAAGTGCTGATGCTCGAACGCGGCGTCTTCGACGGTGTTGCCGCGGCACTGATGGTTCACCCCGGACCGATCGACATCGTGGGTGCAACATCACTTGCGTTGTCCGACATAGCCGTATCGTTCACCGGCCGCACCGCACACGCATCTGCAGCCCCCGAGTGGGGAATCAATGCCGGTGATGCGGTGACCATCAGTCAAGTTGCCATCGGCCTGCTGCGTCAGCACCTGGCGCCGGGGCAACAGTTGCACGGAATCGTGACCGAGGGTGGTCTCGCGCCCAACATCGTGCCCGGGCACGCCGAGCTTGCCTACTACCTGCGCGCGAACACCTCGGAATCATTGGCTGCGTTGACCTCGAAGGCGCATGCGTGTTTCCAGGCGGGTGCGATCGCTACCGGTTGCACCCATCGGATTCGCACCGTATCGCCGATCTACACAGAGCTGACACCCGATCCGTGGCTCACCGCCACCTATCGAGATGAGGTCGAGTCGATCGGCCGCACACCCCTGGCACTCGAGTTGGAAGGATCTCGCCCTCTGGGCAGCACCGATATGGGAAATGTGACGAAGGTTCTGCCCGGGATCCACCCGGTGATCGGTCTCGACTCGGGTGGCGCCGTCACGCACCAGCCGGAGTTCGCCGCAGCGTGCATCACCGAGTCGGCGGACACCGCCGTACTCGACGGCGCCCGATTGCTTGCGCGAACGGTGGTTCGTACGGCCCTCGACGCAGACACACGGAGCCGGTTGCTCGAAGGTGTCGAAGCACGGATGACGGCTCGATGACCGATCTGCATGCCGCGGTCGACGCGTGGATTCTCGACCACACCGCCGAGTTGTCGTTGTGGCGACGCCATATTCACGCGCATCCGGAGTTGGCACGGCAGGAATACGCGACAACTGCTTTCGTCGTCGGTCACCTGGAGGCCGCCGGTCTGTCGCCGAAGCTTCTCCCCGGTGGAACAGGTTTGACCTGTGATATCGGACCGAGTGGACCACTGGTGGGTTTGCGGGCGGATATGGATGCGCTCCCATTGCAAGAATTCACCGGGGCAACCTACGGCTCGACCGTTCCCGGAGTCTCGCATGCATGCGGCCACGACGCGCACACGACGGTGCTGCTCGGAACCGCGTTGGCCTTGGCGTCGCTGCCCGATCTGCCGTTCGGTGTTCGGTTGATCTTTCAGCCTGCCGAGGAGGTCATGCCGGGTGGGGCATTGGATGTCGTGGCGGCCGGTGCGCTCGAGGGCGTATCGAAGATCTTCGCCCTGCATTGCGATCCTCGGCTCGAGGTGGGCAAGGTCGGTGTGCGGGTAGGTGCCATCACGTCGGCGGCCGACACCGTCGAGCTTCGTCTGGACTCTCCTGGTGGACATACTTCGCGTCCTCACCTGACCACCGACCTCGTCTACGCCCTCGGCACGGTCATCACCGGCCTGCCTGGGATGCTCAGCCGCCGAATCGATCCGCGGACGAGCACAGTGATGGTGTGGGGCGCAGTCGTGGCAGGTCAGGCACCCAACGCCATTCCGCAGAGCGGCATGCTCACCGGCACTGTACGCACCGGTGATCACGAGACGTGGGCTCTACTCGAGCCCATGGTCGGCGAGATCGTCGCCGGGCTGCTGGCTCCGACCGGGGTGCGTTACGAGTTGCACTACAAGCGTGGGGTGCCACCCGTGGTCAACGACCCAGCAGTGACGCGGACATTCGAAAACGCTATTCGACGCGTCGGACCGGCAGCGTTGGCCGATACCGCTCAGTCCGGTGGTGGCGAGGACTTCTCGTGGTACCTCGAAGACATTCCGGGAGCGATGGCTCGGCTCGGCGTGTGGTCCGGTACCGGACCACAGCTCGATATCCACCAGGCCACATTCGATCTCGACGAGCGAGCGCTCGCCGTCGGTGTGAAGGTGATGACCGGTCTCGCACTCGAACCGAACTGAAGTTCAGCTGGAAGTGCCGGGCCCGACGTTACGACTGTTCCGTGTGCGCAGTCCACGGACGTACTCTGCGGGAGCACCGGCGATCTCGGCCGCCTCGGCCATGACTCCCAGGTAGCGCGCGGACGGTAAGCCGCCCTCGTAGGCGTCGAGTACGTACAGCCAGGCCAGCACGGGTCCGTCCACGGTATCGATGCGCAGCCGGACCTTGCGGTGTATTCCGAGTTCGGAACCCTCCCAGCGGTCGAGGCTTTCCTCGTCCTCTTCCGAGACGTCGTACAGCACCACGAACACCTGCGAATCGGCGTCCTGCGCGACCGTTGCCAGTGCACCTTCCCACCCGATGTCACCGCCGCCGAAGGTCAATCGCCAGCCGTGTAGCCAGCCAGTTCCCGACGACGGGGAATGGGGGCAGCGCTGAAGCATTTGCTCCGGATGCATGTTCGACCCGTAGGCGGCATAGATTGGCACGTCGGCCAGCCTAAACCGTCTGGTGAATCGGCGCGGCGGCGGAAGGCCCGAGCGGCAGGTTTCAGCAGGTGATACAGATGTTAAGTAATCCTTACCGATGCGGGGAGACGTCGACTGGAATACCGTTGGCACGTAACTGTGCATTTTTTGTGACAAACGTGGAAGAGGACAAATGACCCGGATCGTGATCATCGGTGGCGGACCCGCAGGGTATGAGGCAGCACTGGTGGCAGCGCAGCACGGGGGGACTGTGGCGTTGGTCGATTCGGACGGCATCGGAGGTGCCTGCGTTCTGTGGGACTGCGTACCGTCGAAGACCTTCATCGCCTCGACAGGTATCAGGACCGAGATGCGACGAGCGAACGATCTGGGTATCGCGATGGATCCATCGCAGGCGACGGTTGCTCTGCCGCAGATCCACGAGCGCGTCAAAGCGCTCGCGCAGGCGCAGTCCTCCGACATTGCAGCGCGGGTGCGCTCGGTCGGCGTCGAACTCATTTCCGGTCGCGCCGAAATGATCGACTCGCATGTCGGTATGGCTGCGCACCAGATTCGAGCGACTTCGGCGGACGGTTCGGAACGCGTACTCGACGCAGATGTCGTCCTGGTGGCGACCGGCGCGAGCCCACGGGTCCTCGCGGGCGCGGAGCCGGACGGAGAACGCATCTTGAACTGGCGCCAGCTCTACGACCTCGAGGCGCTTCCCGAGCATCTGATCGTGGTCGGGTCCGGTGTGACCGGCGCCGAGTTCGTCTCGGCCTACACCGAGATGGGCGTCAAGGTGACAGCAGTCTCCAGCCGCGACCGTGTGCTGCCGCACGAGGACGAGGATGCCGCGCTCGTGCTCGAGGACGCGTTCAACGAGAGAGGTGTCACTCTCGTCAAGCATGCGCGAGCAGAATCCGTCCAGCGGACCGAGAGCGGCGTGATCGTTCGCCTCGCCGACGGACGTACCGTCGAAGGTTCTCACGCGCTGATGACCGTCGGTTCCATTCCCAACACTTCCGGGCTCGGACTCGAGAAGGTTGGAATCGAACTGGATCGTGGCGGCTATCTGCGTGTCGATCGAGTATCGCGGACCTCTGTTTCGGGCATCTATGCCGCGGGTGACTGCACTGGTCTGCTGCCCCTCGCCTCCGTCGCTGCGATGCAGGGACGTATCGCGATGTACCACGCTCTCGGCGAAGGCGTCACCCCGATCAAGCTGAAAACTGTTGCCTCAGCGGTGTTCACGCGTCCCGAGATCGCGTCGGTCGGGGTGAGCCAGTCGGCCATCGACAACGGCGACGTGCCGGCACGTACCGTCATGTTGCCCCTTGCCACCAACCCGCGAGCAAAGATGTCGGGCCTCAAGCGCGGCTTCGTGAAGATCTTCTGCCGACCGGCGACCGGCGTCGTGATCGGTGGGGTGGTTGTCGCTCCGACGGCGTCCGAGTTGATTCTGCCCATCGCCATGGCGGTGCAGAACAACCTGTCGGTCAATGATCTGGCAGCGACGTTCTCGATCTACCCATCGTTGACGGGATCGATCACCGAGGCGGCACGGCAACTGATGCGCCACGACGATCTGGACTGATACGCAGGGTCGGTGGCAAATTTCTCATGATGTGAGAACTGAATGTCATTCCTCGAGCTGGAGTGGCACAGTGAAGTGAGCCGACCACCACCCGGCTCACTTCATGCCCCAGCGGATCCTCGGGTACTTCGCAATCCGCACTCGATCCTGGGGAAAATCAATGACTTCCGCTCTGCCCTCGTTTGCCCGGCGTCTCGATTCGTTGCAGAGTTCTGCGATTCGAGAGCTGCTCGCTCTGACTGCGCGAGAAGACGTGTTGAGTCTTGCCGGCGGTCTTCCGGCGACGGAGCTGATTCCCGCGCACCGCATTCGACAATCAGCTGAGGCAGTGCTGAGGACACCGTCCTCGGTGCAGTACGGCGAAACCTCCGGTTGGCGCCCGCTCCGTGAGATTATCGCGACCCGTGAATCATGCCCGATAGCAAAAGAAGTCACCTCCGACGAGGTGGTAGTCACGCACGGTTCGCAGCAAGCGCTCACCCTCCTCGCTCAGGCACTGCTCGATCCCGGCGCCGTGGTCGTCGTCGATGAGCCTGCCTATACCGGCGCGCTGCAGGTCTTCTCGATAGCAGGGGCCGATATCCACGCAATCCCAATCGGTAGTGCGGGAATGGACACCGACGAACTGGCCCGCAGGCTAGAAGCAGGTCTTCGGCCCACACTCGTCCACACCGTGAGCAACTTCCACAATCCCCGCGGCGTGACGATGTCGGATCTCGGCCGCAAACAGCTCGCCGCGCTCGCCGATCGCTACGGATTCTGGATCCTCGAGGACGACCCGTACGGCGAGTTGTGGTTCGACGTGCAACCCCCGAAGTCCATAGCTGCATACTCCGACCGCGTGGTCCGGCTCTCCAGTGCGTCGAAGATCATCGCTCCTTCGCTTCGGGTCGGCTGGCTGACCGCACCGGTGGCTGTGTGCCAGGCCGTCGAACTGCTCAAGCAGGGTGCCGACCTGTGCGGGTCGTCGATGACCCAGCAGATGGCCGCCGACATGCTCGACGACGCCGCGTGGCTCGAGCGCCACCTCGGGGTCCTGCGCTCGCAGTACAGTGCACGCGCACACGCCCTCGAGGGTGCACTGAAAGGCACCTTCGGTGACCGACTGGTGCTTTCACCCGCGAACGGCGGAATGTTCCTGTGGGTGGAGTTTCAGGACGGCACCGACACCACGGCGTTGCTGCCGCGAGCGCTCGATCACGGCGTTGCCTTCGTGCCCGGCCGTGCCTTCGCGAATTCTCCCCAGTACTCGGGCGCGGCCCGATTATGTTTCGCGAGTTCGTCTCCGGACGTTCTCCGCGAGGCCGTGCGGCGGTTGTCGGCCGCTCATACACTGTCGTAGGTGCGTTCCACAGCGCGATTCCACTTGTCGTACATTGCCTCTCGGGCATCGGATGCCAGATCGGGCTCCCAGGTCTTGTCCGCAGCCCAGTTCGCGACGATCTCGTCCTCGCCACTCCAGTAGCCGACGGCCAGGCCCGCAGCGTAGGCCGCACCCAATGCAGTGGTTTCGTTGACGACCGGCCGGACCACAGGGACGCCGAGAACGTCGGACTGGAACTGCATGAGGAGCTCGTTGACGACCATTCCGCCGTCCACCTTCAATGTCGTCAGCGTGACCTCGGAATCTTCATACATCGCGTCGATGACTTCTCGTGTTTGAAATGCCGTCGCTTCCAACGCTGCTCGGGCGATGTGGCCCTTGTTGGCAAAACGCGTCAGACCCGAGATGACACCGCGCGCATCGGGCCGCCACCGAGGCGCGAACAGACCGGAAAACGCGGGAACGAAGTACACGCCGCCGTTGTCCTCGACCCCTCCAGCGAGGCGCTCGATATCGGCGGTGCGCTCGATGATGCCGAGGTTGTCGCGTAGCCACTGCACGAGGGAGCCGGTGACAGCGACCGAGCCCTCGAGGGCGTAGACAGCATCCTTCTCACCGAGCTTGTAACAGACGGTGGTGAGCAGTCCATGTTTACTGTGCACCGGCGTCGTCCCGGTGTTGAGTAGCAGGAAGTTTCCGGTGCCGTACGTATTCTTGGCCTCACCTGGCGACAGGCACGCCTGTCCGAACGTAGCGGCCTGTTGGTCGCCCAGAATTCCTGATATCGGGACGCCGGCGAGCACACCCCGAGGACGAACTTCGGCATACACCTCGGAGGAAGTGCGGATCTCGGGCAGCATCGACATCGGAATCGCGAAGTCGGCGCAGATGTCCTCGCGCCAGGACAGTGTTTCGAGATCCATCAACAGCGTGCGAGACGCGTTCGTGACGTCGGTGATGTGCTTGCCGCCGTCGGCTCCGCCGGTGAGGTTCCACAACACCCAGGAATCCATCGTCCCGAAGCAAAGTTCGCCGGCCTCGGCACGGCTCCGAACGCCTTCGACATTGTCGAGAATCCAACGAATCTTCGGCCCGGCGAAATACGTGGACAGCGGCAGGCCGGTGATCCGCTGATAGCGGTCGGCTCCGTGGTCCCCGGCCAGCTCCCGACACAATTCGTCGGTGCGAGTGTCCTGCCAGACGATTGCGTTGTAGACCGGTTTACCGGTGGTTCGATCCCAGACCAGCGTCGTTTCGCGCTGGTTGGTGATACCGACAGCGGCGATGTCCTGCGCTTTGACATCGGCATTCCCCAGAGCGGCGCCGACGACTTCGCGAACGTTGACCCAGATCTCCTCGGCGTCGTGTTCTACCCAGCCGGCGCGCGGGAAGATCTGACGGTGCTCCTTCTGCGCCGAGCCGACCGGCTTACCGTCGTGGCCGAAAATGATGCAGCGAGAAGACGTCGTGCCCTGATCGATCGAGGCGATGAAGGTGCCGGAGGTCACATCGGTGCTGGTGTCGGAGGTCACTACGTTCCTTTGTTCGACTCGGAGGTGACGCGGGTATCGACCTCGAACGGTAGCCTGCAGAGGCGGTCAGGGAAATGGTCTATGTGGGGAGCGAGCTCGTGAGCAATCGATCGAACACCACTTTGCTGGGGCCTCAGGCGCGAGTCGATGCCTGGGAGCGGCTCGGATCCGAGTACTTCGACGTCATCATCATCGGCGGTGGCGTCGTCGGCGCAGGTGCTGCGCTCGACGCTGCGACTCGCGGTTTGAAGGTTGCTCTCGTCGAAGCTCGTGACTTCGCATCGGGAACCTCCAGTCGGTCCTCGAAGATGTTCCACGGTGGTCTGCGATACCTCGAGCAGCTCGAGTTCGGTCTGGTACGTGAAGCTCTGCACGAGCGCGAGCTGTCGCTGTCGACGTTGGCGCCGCACCTCGTCAAACCGCTGAAGTTCCTTTTCCCGCTGACGCATCGCGTCTGGGAACGTCCCTACATCGCTGCGGGAATCTTTCTCTACGACAGGATGGGCGGCGCGAAGTCCGTTCCGGCGCAAAAGCACCTCACCCGATCGGGTGCGTTGCGGATGACGCCGGGCCTCAAGCGCAAATCCCTCATCGGCGGAATCCGCTACTACGACACCGTCGTCGACGACGCACGCCACACGATGAGTGTTGCTCGCACCGCGGCACATTACGGGGCCGTCGTTCGTACCTCGACGCAGGTCGTGGGATTTCTGCGTGAGGCCGATCGAGTTTCCGGTGTGCGCGTGCGTGATTCGGAAAACGGAGCCACCGCCGAGGTACGTGGAAGCGTGGTCATCAACGCAACCGGTGTGTGGACCGACGAAATCCAGGCGTTGTCCTCGCAGCGCGGACGGTTTCGTGTACGCGCATCGAAGGGCGTACATATCGTGGTGCCGCGCGACCGCATCGTCAGCGAGGCCGCGATCATTCTCCGCACCGAGAAATCGGTGCTGTTCATCATTCCGTGGGGTGCACATTGGATCATCGGCACCACCGACACCGACTGGAAGCTCGACCTGGCGCATCCTGCTGCCACGAAAGCCGATATCGACTACATCCTCGGCGAGGTCAACACAGTGCTGGTGACGCCACTGACGCACGAGGACATCGATGGCGTCTACGCAGGCCTGCGTCCACTGCTGGCGGGTGAAAGCGACGAGACGTCGAAGCTGTCCCGGGAACACGCCGTCGCTCGCGTCGCGCCCGGCCTCGTGGCGATCGCGGGCGGCAAATACACCACCTACCGTGTGATGGCCGAGGACGCCGTCGATCTTGCCGCCGAGGACATCCCTGCCAGGGTTGCGTCGTCGATCACGGAAAAAGTTCCGCTCGTCGGTGCCGACGGCTACTTCGCCCTGGTCAATCAGACGCATCATCTCGCGAAGATGTACGGCCTGCATCCCTACCGGGTGACCCACCTTCTCGATCGGTACGGCTCGTTGATCGACGAGGTGCTCGACATGGCGAAGGGCAAGCCTGAACTCTTGCAGCCGATCACCGACGCGCCCAGCTACCTCCAGGTCGAGGTCGTGTACGCCGCTGCTGCCGAAGGTGCGCTCCACTTGGAGGACATCCTCGCGCGCCGAACGCGCATATCGATCGAGTACTCCCATCGTGGAGTCCATTGCGCGGGACAGGTCGCGGCTTTGGCTGCGCCCATTCTCGGATGGGACTCCGCGGCGGTCGATCGTGAGGTCGCGACGTACACCGCGCGCGTCGAGGCGGAGATCAAGTCGCAGATGCAACCCGACGACGAGTCCGCCGATGCACTACGCGTCGTCGCACCCGAGGCCCGTCAGGAAATCCTGGAACCGGTGCAGCCGAGCAAGTAGGGCAGCAGGCTCGCACTTGCTGCCAACGATGCGCGACTGGAACTCAGTGTTCGACCGGGCACCGACCTCCGTAGTCGACCTCGAACTCCTTGATGCCATTGAGCCAACCAGATCGAAGTCGCTTCGGATCGCCCAGCTTGGTGATGTCGGGCATGTGGTCAGCAATCGCGTTGAAGATCAGATCGATCTCGAGACGCGCCAAATTTGCGCCCACGCAGAAGTGCGCCCCGGTTCCACCGAAACTCAAGTGCCGGTTCGGGTCGCGCATGATATCGAATTTTTTCGGATCGTCGAAGACATCCTCGTCGAAGTTTGCCGAGGCGTAGAACATCGCAACTCGGTCGCCCTTTCTGATCTTCTGACCACCAAGAGTGGTGTCAGCAAGCGCTGTCCGCTGAAACGCGGTAATGGGAGTCGCCCAGCGAATAATCTCGTCGACCGCGGTGCTTGGGCGCTCGTTCTTGTAGAGCTCCCACTGATCGGGGTTCTCGAGGAAACCGATCATTCCGTGCGTGATGGCGTTTCGGGTGGTCTCGTTGCCCGCAACAGCGAGCAGGATGACGAAGAAGCCGAACTCTTCGGGGCGCAGTTCATCACCGTCGATTTCGGCATTCAGCAGCTGGGTGAGGATGTCATCGGCGGGACACTTCTTACGCTCTTCTGCCATTTGGTAGGCGTACCCGAGGAGCTCCATCGACGCGACCTGGGGGTCACCCTCGAATTCCGGGTCGTCGTAACCGGTCATCTGATTGGACCAATCGAAGACCTTTCCACGATCTTGTTGCGGGATGCCGATGAGCTCCGCAATCGCCTGAAGCGGCAGCTCGGTCGCGACCTGGGTGACAAAATTGCCTGCCCCTACGGTCAGGGCTTCTTCGACAATCGTCGACGCACGCTCGGACAGGGCGTCCTTGAGGCTGGCCACTGCGCGTGGGGTGAAGCCGCGAGCAATGATCTTTCGCAGCTTGGTGTGCTCTGGGGCGTCTTTGAACAGTAGAATGTGGCGCTGTAGTTCGATGGCCTCGCGAGGGATGTCGTCGTCGAACCGGACGATCGCGGTGTTTTCCCACGTGGAATATACGTCGTTGCGCGAGACCTCCCTGACGTCCTCATGCCGAGTAACAACCCAATACCCGTCGTCGTGAAATCCGCCGACGGTGGGTGGTTGTGGACACCACCAGACGGGTGCTGTTTTGCGTAGCTCAGCAAACTCCGCGTGCGGAATATGAGTGGCGTAGATGTCTGGATCAGTGGGGTCGAAACCTTCGGCAATTTTCGGTGTGGGCACTTCGCACTCCTCATTGGGGCTGATAGCAGTCAGCCTTCCAGTGAAACGACTGCTGCGGATTGGCTTACTTGGCCAAGGTTCCTCAATCTTTTTGTTCGGAGGGTACATATGTGATTGCGTTCGAGCCGAAGGTGTCGAAGCAATCGAGTGCCAGTTCGAGGTGAAGCGAGCGGGAGGTGATCCGCTGGCCGATGCGCTCCTCGATCTGTTGGATGCGGTATCGCACAGTGTTTTTGTGCACGGCGAGCTGGCTAGCGGCGGCCTCGAGATTTCCCGGGCATGACAGTACCGCGCGTAGCGTCTTCCGGAGTCGCGCGGACAGCTCGTCGTCCACCAAGAGCCCAGGCAATTCGCGTTCGATGAGGGTGTTCATCGCGTCGGGACGAGATACGAGCATCGAGACGAGTTCGATGTCTCGATAGCTGGTGACGGGTATTCGCTGTTGCGCCCGCATAGCGACTTCTTGCGCAGCCAGAGCCTCCCTGTGAGCTCGCCGGAACCCGTCGATGCCCTCTCCCGGCCTGCCCACCGCGACGCGCACCCCGGGCGGCACGAGCGTCGAGTCGATCGTGGGTTCTTCGTCATGCCCGGCCACCATCCAAACCCACAACCCCCGGGCCCCGGACGGGATGCAGAGGATCTCCGTCGCTGATGCTGACCGCGCCAGCCGCGATGCCAATGGTTCGAAGATCCGCGAGTCGATCGAGATTGCGTGGTCGGTGGTCCATAACACCAAGGCAGTATTGACGCGATGGACCGGGTAGCTCAGCTGTACCGATGCGACCTCAGCGTCGTTCAATGTGCCGTCCAGAATTTCGCGGACCGTGTTCACCCGCATCGAGAATGTGCCGCTGAGCAGACGTTCTCGTTCGCACGTGTATGTGGCGGCAAGTTCCTCGAGCATCGAATTTATGATCTCGCTCGTCTGCTTCCACATCATGACGACGAGTTCCACCTTGAAATCCTCCGGTACAGCGGCATTGCTGACGAAATCCGCCACAAACCGCCATACCGCTCGGTGACCGGCGTGGTACAGATGGGAGAGAACTCGCAATTCGAGTCCCCGGCGCGCGATGGTTCGGGCAAGAGAATGAGCTTCCGCAGCTACCGGAGCATCCCACAGGGCAGCGTTGTCGGACTGCCGAGCGGCAAGAATGTTGCGGAATTGGCTGCGAACAGCTAACTGTAAGTCCCTCCGAACATCTGCGTCAGTAGATAGCTCCGGGACGTCTGACCCCATGGATTGCGCGACATAGTCGACGAACCGTGCGATATCTGCGTGGGAGAGACTTTCGGCAACGTAACTGCGCATCCACTCTTCGGCCCGTGTTGCACTCGCCATTTTCTGCGCTCCCTCTGGACAATTGGGCCCCGATACCGCCGGCCTGCCCCCAGCATAAGGACTACTCGGGCTTGGTTTTCGAAGGCAGCCATCGGGGCGGATCAACCCTCGGAATCCGTAAATGGCACTGTGCGTCAGGAAATCTTGGAGCCGGTGCAGCCGAGCAAGTAGCGCGCTGTCTGTGCGGTCAATGGGTCAGTAACAACTTGAGTGCGACCACCGCGGTGGCTACTAACGCGAGCACGATGGATCCAAGAAACGTTCCACGAGTCGGCTTCTCGCCGCGGAGTCGACCTACGACGAAGTTCGTCGACGCAATTCTGGCGATGACTGTTACTTCGGCCATGATCTGACCGACTCCTGGATCGAGCAACCCTGCCCATCCGATCGCCAGGAGCCCCGCTGGGAGGACGGCCGCGCTCAATACCGGAACGGAATCCCGAAGTTGTTCGATGCGGGCGACCCTCGAGAGTTTGGCCCCGGTTCGCACGGTTTCACCGACGCCCTCGGCGAACGCGTGCGCGACGAAGGTGGACAGCGCTGTGCCGAGCACGATTGCCACACCTTGAAAGGTGTGATCGGCCGGTGACGTCATCGGAATGAGAGCCACGAGTATCAAGACATTGCCGTACACGTAGGCACTGATTCGACTGGCGGCATTGCCGGGACTCAGCGGGCTGCTACGTGAGAGCAGCGGTCTGTGCAGGAGGTCTCGCAGGTTCGGTGCCATGCCGATTGACAGTAGTCACTACCGGCGAGTGAACGGATAATTCCGATGCCGACTCACCGACACACAGTAGAGATCGCGCTCAGGGGGAATCGTGTACAACCGAGAATCGTGGCGGCGGGGGCTGGCAATACGGACAAAAATAGATCTGGCGTTCCTCCAGCGGGTTATCGCCGAGCAATCCGAACTCGATCGGTGTGCCACATCGCCTACACGGCTTCTTCTGCCGTCCGTATACCCAGAAATGGCGCCCCGGACGTCGATCACCGGTGGTCACCCGTTGATGTCGATCCTTGTTGGCCATGATCGTGCGAAACGACAGGTCGACGATCTTGCGTAGATCGCCTGCAGAACCGACTGGGGTCCGCGGATCGATACCGCGGAGAAAACAGATCTCGTTGCGGTACACATTGCCCAGGCCTGCCAGTATCCGTTGATCGAGCAATGCGGTTCCGATAGGCCGGGTCGGATCGGTGCCCAGATTGGCGATCGCGAGAGCCGCATCCCAATCCGATCCGAGTAGATCGGGCCCGAGGTATCCGACGACCTCGTCTTCGTCCTCCACGACGTCCAGTACACCCAGTTCGAATCCCACCGCGGAGGCACTGCCGTTCGTCAGAATCGCGCGAGCTTGGAACGCAGGCTTGCGCCACCTTTCACCGGGGGCATAGACCTGCCAGGTTCCTTCCATCTTCAAATGGCTGTGGATCGTATATCCGCCGACCCGAATGAGGAGATGCTTGCCACGTGAGTCCACCGAGTCCACTGTCCGACCCGTGAAATCGACTGTCGCGTAGCGAGGTACACGAATATCGCAACCCGTCAGTACCCGTCCGGCGAGCGCGTCCCTCAGCTTGTTCGCCGCCCGATAGACGGTATCTCCCTCAGGCATGAAGCTGCCCCCGCAGACGTAAGCCCCGAGGGGTCGCGGAGAAGCCTGCCTCGGTCAAGGTCTTGGAAAATGCCGTCCCGTGGATGTCGTGACCATCCACCCGTTCGACCAACAACTTCTCTACCCCGCCCCTCTTCACAGTCGCAGCGAGCGCACGGGCCGACGCTTCGATGACGGCTTCGTCGTCGGAGAATGTCAACACGGTCTTGCCACCCCGTTCGACGTACAGAGCAAGGTCGCCCTCATGGAGTACGACGAGTGCTCCCGCTTTCCGTCCTGGCCGATGTCGAGGCGAATCATCTTTCTCGTCGGGCTTCGGCCAGGTGAGCGCGGCACCATAGGGGTTGGCCGGGTCGCAGGCTGCCAGGACCATTGCGCCGGTCTTTTCTCGTTCGTCGTACGTTCGCAATCTATCGACGACATCGGAAGTGGAGAACTGCGCGCCACCGAGTGAATCGACGAAGTACCCGCGGCGGCTGCGGCCGGAATCCTCGAAGGTGGTGAGCACCTTGTACATCATTGCGAATCCGCCGGGCACCCCTTCGTTCATCACCGCACCTCGCGTGACCACGCCGTAGCGTTCGA
Source organism: Rhodococcus sp. PAMC28707 (assembly GCF_004795915.1). Lineage (NCBI taxonomy): Bacteria > Bacillati > Actinomycetota > Actinomycetes > Mycobacteriales > Nocardiaceae > Rhodococcus > Rhodococcus sp. PAMC28707. Next base: position 745,201 of record NZ_CP039253.1, on the reverse strand, counting down.
GCAGCATGTCGGCGGTAGCGTGTGCTCGCACTGTCGGATCAGGTTCGAGCTCTGGGAGTCTGGACCAGCGCCCTCCTGCTGTGGGAGGCCCGGTCCGGGTCGGCAGCGTGGGCCGTTCGAATCGACGGTACGAGCGCAGACGCGGTGTCTTCCTCGGCGCTCGGTGGCTCGGCGCCGCGCGGGTCGTCGCGTTGAGGAGAGCGCGCAAGGGTGCGAAGGTGTCGTTGCTGAGTCGGCCGGCCCATACGAGTTCCCAGAGTGCGGCGTGCAGACTGTCGTCGTCGGTACTGCCTACCGTGTCCGAGAGCTGTCGGAAGAAATATGCGCCTCCAGCTGCGACCGCGTCCAACACGCACAGTTGTAGTTCGGAAAGATCCGATTCGGCGGGCGGAGCAAGAGTCAACGGGGCGGTCTCGGCCATGTGTAGACAGACCCAACCGTCCTTCGAGGTGATGGATCCGTGGCCGGACCAGAGCACCTCGCCGGTGGAGGTCAATTCGTCGAGCATCGCGGGGGAGTAGTCGCGGACTCGCGAAGCGAAAATGAGCGGCTCCCAGGCCGATGCGGGGATCGGTACCCCGGCGAGCTGCTCGACAACTGTTGCAACACCGTCGATTCCGTTGAGTTGCCGACTTCCGACGTGTTGCCACGCTGGGAGGAATCGGCCGAGGGTTGCGGTGCCGACCGGCTCGACCTCATGACGCGCCGCAGCGAGCGACCGTCTGCGCAGACGGCGTAGGACCTCGTTGTCGCACCATTCGCTGCCCGTCGTATCGGGTCGGAACTCTCCCTCGACGACTCTTTTGTCGGCACCGAGCGTGGTGAGAACACCGCGAGCGACCGCCGTCCCGATCCCGAACCTGGCAGCGAGGTCGGTGACCGAGAACGGGCCGTGGGTGCGCGCATACCGGCTCACGAGGTCGGTCAGCGGGTCTTCCACCGGTTCGATGAAGGCTGCCGGTGTGCCGATGGGCAGTGGAACACCGAGGGCGTCGCGCAACCGGCCCGCGTCTTCGATGGCTGTCCACCATGTTCGGCCTGCGAAGCTCACCTCCATCGCGCGCTTGGCGGCCCCGAGCTCGATGAGCCACTGTAGAGACTCGTTGCCTCTCGTGCGCGCGGCCACCTCCTCGACGGTCAGCGGCCCCAGCATTCGGAGTAGATCTGCGACACCCTCGATGTCCTTGGCAGCTCGGTCTTCTGCGAGTCGCTGCAGTTCGAGTTCGGTCGTCTCGATCACAGACAGATCCAAGAGCTCACGCAGCTCGACGCGCCCCAACAGTTCGGCGAGCAGGGTCGAATCAAGCGACAAGGCTTGCGCGCGACGTTCCGCCAAGGGGCTGTCGCCCTCGTACATGAACGCGCCCACGTAGTTGAACAGCAGGGAATTCGCGAAAGGGGACGGAGACGCCGTCTCTATCTCGACGATGCGGATCTGCCGTCGGCTGATCTGCGCGAGAATCTCTTCCAGTGCGGGCAAGTCGTAGACGTCCTGCAGACATTCGCGCACCGTCTCGAGCAGAATCGGGAATGTCGGATACTTGCGCGCGACGTCGAGAAGCTGGGCAGACCGTTGTCTCTGCTGCCACAATGGTGCACGTTTTCCGGGGTTGCGGCGGGGGAGAAGTAGTGCGCGAGCGGCACATTCGCGGAATCTAGATGCGAAAAGTGCCGAACCACCGACCTGCTCGGTGACGATGTCGGCAATTTCGTCACGTTCGAACACGAACAAGTCGGCACCGGGAGGTCGATCCTCGGTGTCCGGTAGTCGCACGATGATCCCGTCGTCGGACGCGGTCGGGGCAGCGTCGATGCCGTATCTTTCGATGAGACGTGCGCCGATCGCAAGTGCCCACGGCGCGTGCACCTGCTGGCCGTACGTCGAATGCAGAACGAGTCGCCAGTCACCCAGCTCGTCACGGAATCGTTCGACGATCATCGTTCGGTCGGTCGGGAGCTGGCCCGTCGCGTCCTTTTGTTCGTCGAGAAGCGCGACTAGGTTGTTGACCGCGTTGGCATCGAGACCGCTTCCGGTAAGCCGCTCGGACAACCCTTCTCGTTCAGCAGTGCTGCGGAGGAATTCGCCCAACGCCCTGCCCAGTTCCGCGGGGCGGCCGAGCCCATCGCCGTGCCAGAACGGCAGTCGCCCGGGCTGACCGTATGCAGGGCTCACCAGGACGCGATCGTGGGTGATTTCCTCGATACGCCAGCTGGTGGCCCCGAGGGCGAAGACATCACCCACGCGTGATTCGTACACCATCTCTTCGTCGAGTTCACCTACCCGAGAAGCCTTTTCGCCGACCATGTACACCGTGAACAACCCGCGGTCCGGGATCGACCCACCCGAGGTCACGGCCAGTCGCTGTGCGCCCGGACGGCCGGTAAGGGTGCCGGCATCTCGGTCCCAGACCAATCTCGGTCTCAGTTCGGCGAATTCGTCCGATGGGTAGCGGCCCGAGAGTAGATCCAGTGTCGACTCGTATGCGGAGCGGGGCAGAGTCGCGAAACTGCCGGTGCGCCTGACCGCGTCGAACCAGTCCTGCGCATCGATCGCTTCCAGCGCGCACGCCGCGACGGTCTGCTGAGCCAGGATATCGAGCGGATTGGCAGGAACGAAGAGCGACTCGATCTTCCCTGTCTTCATGCGCTCGACCGTCACAGCGCAGTGGATCAAGTCGGTTCGGTGCTTCGGGAAGAGCACTCCCTTGGAAATCTCACCGACCTGGTGGCCTGCACGACCCACTCGTTGCAACCCGCTGGCCACCGAGGGCGGGGCCTCGACCTGGACCACCAGATCCACTGCACCCATGTCGATACCGAGTTCGAGGCTGCTGGTGGCGACGACGCATCGAAGCCGACCGGATTTGAGATCGTCCTCGATGAGTGCTCGCTGATCCTTGCTTACGCTTCCGTGGTGAGCCCGGGCCAACAACGTTTCGGCGCCATGGTTCACCTCTGCGGGAGTGCCCATCTGGGATGCAGGTTTATGCGCTGTCTCGACAGCGTCACCCATCCGTTCGGCGTATATCTCGTTGAGCCGAGCGGTCAGCTTTTCGGAGAGACGCCGAGAGTTTGCGAAGACGATGCTGGACTTGTGGTCGAGGATGAGGTCGACGATCTTCTCCTCGACGTGCGGCCAGATGGACCCCTGCTGTGGTGCCGCTGACGCGGAACCGTCCGCGGGTTCGGTGACGCCGAGTTCGGTCATGTCCTCCACCGGTACCTGAACCGTGAGGTCGAACATCTTGGGCGACGGCGGCGCAACGATCTCGATGGGCGCGATACCGGTGAGGAATCGACCGACTTCTTCGTGCGGGCGGACCGTCGCGGAGAGACCGATACGTTGAGCGGGCTTCGGAAGCATCAGATCGAGGCGCTCGAGAGACAATGCCAAGTGGGATCCGCGTTTGGTCCCGGCGACCGCGTGAACCTCGTCGACGATGACGGTGTCCACTCCGACCAGTGACTCCCGGGCCGCCGAGGTGAGCATCAGGAAGAGAGATTCCGGCGTGGTGATCAAGATGTCGGGCGGGGTCTTGATCAGACTGCGTCGGTCCGCGGGGCTCGTGTCACCGGACCGAACGCCCACGGAGATATCGGGTGGTTCGAGCCCGAGGCGCTTGGCCGTCTGAGTGATGCCGACCAGCGGAGCCCGGAGATTGCGTTCGACGTCGACGGCCAGCGCTTTGAGCGGGGAGATGTAGAGAACTTTCGTGGTGCGGTCGGTCTGCGACGCCCGCCCGGCGAGCTGATCGATCGACCAGAGGAAAGCGGAGAGCGTCTTGCCGGATCCGGTAGGGGCTACGACCAGGGTGTGGCGACCACTGGAGATTGCCTCCCACGCTCCGGCCTGGGCCGCAGTCGGACTACGGAATGCGCCGGCGAACCACTCCTGAGTGGGCGCGGAAAACTTCGCGAGAGCAGGATCGCCCGACTTAGGCGTACCGGGCTGAGGAGAAGTTTTTCTGACCACTCGCTCATGATGCCCCCAGACACCGACAAGCAACCATCACCGCTGCCCGTCGACTATCGAGGTGTGAAGTCGGCCGGGTACGGGTACGGGAGGTTTATGTCCGACGACCAAGAGACAATGCAGATCATTTCCGCAAAACTCGATGCTCGACTCGGCCAACGCACCAATGGCCTGCAGAACGAGGTGCCGCCGGGGGCCAGCGCGCAGGCCGACGACGAGGACGGCGAACGAGGTCCACTCGGGCACGACTACCGCCTCGCGAACAAGTACGCCGAGGCCCTCGCTATCGGTCAACCGCAGTTGATCGACCGAGCCGAGTTCGACCGGCTCGTCGCCGAACACGGCTGAGCCTGGAGGCACCTAGCTTCACAGCACAGGTTCAGACAAGGGCGGAATGCTCACGCCCGAGGCAGTGCCGTACGAGAGGTCCGTGTGGCAAAAGGTGATAAGCCGCAGAGCTCGATAACTTCTTCCGCGGTCCGCGCCGTCGGGAATCGATCGCTGGCCGCCGTAACTCGGACACGCTTGGGCAGGAGCCCATCGAGACGGTTGCCAGGTGCTCCACGAAGCGCTCCGGCCATTGCCCTCACCCGGCCTACATTCACCTGTTGCTCGCCGACGTCGATCACGCGTAGCGGACCACCGAACTCGGCCCGCGCGTGGGCGGTGGCGGCGGCCACGGCCGCGTCGAACTCGGTCTGGGAGGTTCGGCCTCGGCGGCCGGTGCTGAGACCGTGACCGGGCAGGTCGAGTAACACGACATCAAGGCCGCTGGCGGCCAAGATTCTCGCCGTCGGCGTCAGGTATCGAGCGTGAAGCCCAGGACGAACCGGGATCACTACCGTCCCTAGGCCCGTGCTGCGATGCACCTCGCAATGCACGCTACCGATCCCGATGGGCAGTTGAACATGCTCGTGGTCGCCGCCGGAGATACCGATCGATGTCGAAGCGGGCTCGAGAGCGGACTCGCACGCCGCGTGTCGAACCAATGCATAGCGGGCACGAAGCAGTGGTTTGCTCTGCTGCAAGATCATGATCGCGGCGCACTCTCGTGACGACAGCGTAGGTGACCACCCGGTGGCGTCGTGCAGCGCGGTGGAATCGACCACCGGTTCACCGGCCGTGACCCACTGGCCGGAGAAGGGCGTGAGTCCGAGCCGAAAGGTCAAGTTCGCCAATCGGATTGCCGGGCGCTCAGGGACATCGAACAATATCTGTCCCTGCATGTCCGCCAGTTCACGCACCCCGGTCCAGTCTCGTGGGCCGACGTTGTACGGACCGTTCAAGTCTTGTTTTGTCGCGCGATGATAAGCGTCGGCCAGGTCGCGCTGATGCAAGAATTGATACGACGCGCGATCCGCCTGAGGAAAGGCACCGATCTTACTGGTGAACTGGTCGATTCCGTCGTTGGAGAAGTCGGGTCCGATGATATAGGTGGGCCGAAGCATCGATACGTTCATCTCGCCGGGGTGCCGGCGCAGCCACCATTCTGCGTAGTGTTCCACTTCTGCTTTGTCGTGAAAATAGTACCGATCGGGATCACCTGCAGGATAAGTATTTTCGTCCAACGGCTCGTCGTGGAGCTCCGCGCCGTACGCGTTGATACTGGAGGTGATTACCAATCTGCGCACACCGGCACGGTAAGCGGAGTCGAGGACGTTTCGTGACCCGCGTTGGTTGATGTCGTGCGTCTGAGATTTGTCGCGTAATTCTTCGACCACGAACGCCAGGTGCAATACCACATCGCACCCTCGAAAAATGTTCTCCAGATCGGGCGAGCGGATATCGGCCTGCACCGAGGTGAGCTTCCGATGCTCGAGGGCCAGTGGTCTGCGCGCTACCCCGATCACCGAACCGATATCGTCGTCGTCGAGCAACACGGGGAGTATTGCCGCCGCGAAGTCACTGGTCACACCTGTGACCGCAATGCGCAGTGTCACGACGGCAGCTCCGCGATACTTGTGGTGATCGTATCGATCGCCGTGCGGAGTTGCTGGTCGGTATGCGAGGCCATGACGCATAGGCGAAGCAGTGCACCGGATTTTGGAACGGCGGGGTGTAATGCGGCGCTGGTGAACACGCCCCGATCGAAGAGAGTCCGCCATAGGTTCATGGCAAGGAGGTCGTCGCCGATATGCAGCGACACGATCGGTGATGCGGTGTCTCCGCCTGGAACCGGTGATCGCGATCCGACGTCGAGTCCTGCGGAGGCAAGCCCGCTACGAAGAACCTCGGCATTTTCGAGGACGCGACGCGCTCGTTGCCGGCCCTCTTCGCTGCGTATCAGTTTCACCGACGCCAGCGATGCGCCCACCGCAGCGGGAACGCCGGAGGTCGTGAACAGGAAGGCTCGCGCGTGGATTCGCAACGAATCGAGCAGGTCCTTCGAGCCGGCGATGAAACCACCGGTCGAACTCGGACTCTTGGACAGAGACGCCATTCTGATATCGGTGCTCTCTGCTGTCTTGAACAGTTCGGCTGCACCGGTGAGTTTGTCACCGTAGATACCGACGCTGTGGGCTTCGTCCACCATGAGTGCGGCACCGTATTTGGTGCACAGGGCTGTGACCTCGTCGAGCGGTGCGAGGTCGCCCTCCATGGAGTACAGGCCGTCGACGATCACCAGGACTGCACCGTCTCCAACGACGGGCGCTTGCAGGCGCGCTTCGAGGTCACCCATGTCGTTGTGCGCGAATTTCCGAACGGTCGCGCCCGACAGTGCGCTCCCGTCGCGAATCGATGCGTGCGCGGCGGCGTCGACGACGATGACGTCACCTTTGCCGACGATGGCACTGATGGTCCCCAGATTGGTTTGATAGCCGGTGGTGAAGACCATCGCATCTTCGGTGCCGTGCCAATCCGCGATCTCGTTCTCGAGTTCGAGATGGAGATCCATCGTGCCGTTGAGTAGCCGACTTCCGGTGATCGCCGACCCGAATGTGTCGAGCGCGTGCTGCGCACCTTTCGTGATCTCGGGGTGATTGGCGAGGCCGAGGTAATTGTTGGACCCCAGCATGATCTTGTCGGACCCCTCCACCTGCACGATCGGTGCGGTCGCGGACTCCATGACGCGAAAATACGGGCTGACGCCGGACGCCTGCACTGCGCGCAGCAGATCTACCCGCTCGTCCCCGTCCAGTCGTTTTATCAATCGGTTGACGGTCATCGTCCTAATCTCCTCAGCTTTGTATGAATGTGCGTGTAAAAATAGAGAAATTTGGATCGATGGTCGCGAATTCGATAAGTGATTCGACGCAATTCTTCAGTTGGATGGGTGTCACGTCCATGAGATTAATTATTTGTACATTCCTGCTGGTCGAAGGCTCGGGGCAATTGAAACAAACTTCGTTCCTTCTTTGATGTGTGGGTGTTGTTTACTTTTCCTTGCATGTTTTGCCAGGTAAAGCCTGGGGTACAGTGCAGTTGGTTGCGAATTCGATTCACCTTTTTCCTTCATGCCCTGATAACTATTCTGGAGAAACATGACTGCATTGATGGTTCGAGAACGCGCAATCCTCGAAGAGTATTTGCCTGGTTTACTGGACTATTTGGACCGCACTCCACTGATGGACCTCGAAAGCAGTGACGGTTCAGCGATAGCAAAGTTCCGTGAGTGTGGAGGTACAGCGTTGGCGGTACCGAAGGCATTGGGGGGACTCGGCGCGAGCGCCCTGGATGCCGTGCGCGCTCAGCGGGCAATAGGCTCCAGATCGCCCTCACTCGGGGCGGCGACGACGATGCACCACTTGTCGTTGGCATCGCTGAACGAATTCGCCCAGGGTGCAACAGAAGACGATCGCGCACTCATCAAGGGTCTGGTGGAACAGCGAGCTATCGTCGCTTCCGGTTTCTCGGAAGGCACGCCAGGCGGCAGCGTCTTCATTCCGACGATGAAGGCGAAGAAGGTCGGTGACGTGTATGTCATCAACGGTAGTAAGAAGCCGTGCAGCCTCTCCGGTTCGATGGATCTGCTTACCGCCAGTGTCGAGGTCGAAGGGGTCGGGGACAGGGATGGTGAGCGGGCTGTGGCACTGATACCGGCCAACCTGGACGGGATGACCGTGACGCAATTCTGGGACACTCCGATTCTTGCGGGCGCCCAGAGTGACGAGGTGATTCTTCGCGACGTCGAGGTACCCGCCGATTTCGTGATGCTCAACAGTGACGACGACCCCGACGGCGTGCACGAGATGACCGGATACCTGTGGTTCGGGATGCTGATCACAGCCAACTACCTCGGTGCGGCCACGATCCTTTTGGAAAAGATGCTCGCTGCCGACAAGGGCGACTTCGAGGGATACACACGCGCCGCCGCCGATATCGAGACCGGAATGGCAGCGATCGAAAGCGTCGCGCGGGCAGTCGACGAGGGGGAGCGAGGTCAAGATATTTCGGTGCGTTTGCTGTTCTGTCGCATCGCAATCCGTGACGCGCTCGTGCGTGCGAGTTCGGCGGCCATCGAATCGCTCGGTGGTATCGCATTCATCAAGTCACCCGAGATCGCCTACCTTGCATCCGCGTTGCAGGCCTTCGCTTTCCATCCGCCGTCACGTCGGTCGATCTCCGAGACCCTCACCAAGTTCCACGGCGGTGACGAGTTCGCATTCGTGAAGTGAGCAATGCCCCTGCCGGCTGTCACAACACGGGGTGTGACAGCCGGCAGGAGGAATCAGTGGCCTTCCTCCTCCGCTTCCTCTGCCAGTTTCTCCTCGCCCCTCTTGCGTAAGAATTTGAAACCTGGGATCCCGATGACGGCGCGTCGGACATCCTTTGTCACACCGAGCAATTCGTGAATCTCCGGCGATACCGTGTCGAGTGTGGCCAAGATCGGAAGGACGCCTTTCATATGCTCGACGATTTCGGGAAGTTGGTCCACCATCGCGATGGTGGCGTCGACCTCCTGCTCGGACAGGTGGTCGACGAACTTTTGCGCGAACGGTGCCGCCTGTTGCGCCATCGGCTCGAACAGCTCGACCAACTCCAGTGCGGTCGCCGACGTTTTCGATGCCGTATCGACGACGCCTTCGGCGGAGCGAGTAGTGATCGCGGCCTCGATGACGATGAGTTGTGCGGCGGTGACAACCTCGTCGATTCGAGCGATGAGCGTCGTTACCTCGTCGAGCAACGTCTCGACGCGACCGGGAAGCTCCCACGCGAAGTTGGCGGTATCGCGGGCCCAACGCGCACTCGACAGCGCCACGTCTCGACCGAACTTTGCCGCAGTCAGACCCCCGAAGGGGACAGGAAGCCGAACGCCGGCCAGTACCAGTGCCATGACTCGACAATGCCACAGGTAGGCCGTCAGGCCCCGCTGCTGCGGCAGCGCCGATCCGATGTCGTTAGCCTCGAGTCATGAGAGTTCTCGTTACCGGTGCGAGTGGTTACATAGGGTCGAGGTTGGTCGCATCTCTGCTGAAGGCGGGTGACGACGTCTGTGCGGCGTCGAGACGACCCGAGGCACTGACTAGATTCGACTGGTGGCACGACGTCGACACCTGCGCTCTCGACGCGGGTGACCCACACTCGCTTCGCGAGGGTTTCGAGCACGCGGGCGACGTCGAGGTGGCGTACTACTTGGTACACGCGATCGGGCAAGCCGACTACCGTAGCCAAGATTTGACGTCGGCCCGGCAGTTCGCCGAAGCGGCTGCAGCCGCCGGTGTGCGCCGGATCGTCTACCTGGGCGGGTTCGTGCCGGAGGGCGAAGAGCTGTCGGAGCATCTGGCAAGCCGAGCAGACGTCGGGGAGGCGCTCTCGGTCGACGGCGTCGAGGTCGTGTGGCTCCGCGCAGCCATCGTGATCGGTGCCGGCTCCACCTCTTACGAGATGCTGCGCTATCTCGCCGACAGGCTCCCGGTGCTGCCGCTGCCGAGCTGGCTGAGCCACCCGGTGCAGCCTATCGCCGTCGACGACGTCCTGTTCTATCTCCAGGCGGCTCGCTCCACAGTTCCGCCTGGCTCGTACGACATCGGCGGCCCGGACACTGTGCCGTACCAAGATTTGTTGTTCGCGTATGTGGAGGCAGCAGGACTGACCCGGGTCGGGCTGCGCACCCCGGGCGTTCCTACTGGACTGGCCGGACGTGTCATCGGCAAGATCATCCCCATTCCAGATGCGCTCGCCGAAGACCTGGTCGGGTCACTGCACAACACCATGACGACTTCGGAGGATCGGATCGTCGATGTCGCCGGTGAGCCCGAAGGCGGTAGAACCACGATCGCCGATGCGATGCGTCGCAGTGTGCAGGGCCGCGTCGGCACCCCGCCCGGAGTGAGTGAACTCAAGGATCCACTGAGACTTGCCGTCACCGACGCAGCGTGGAGCGGAGGCGACGCGTCGGTGATCCGCCGCTACGGCGTGGCGGCCTCGTCGAAACCGACGTGGGACCTGTTCGAGTCCCTCGGCGCGCGTTCATTGTTGTACTCCTGGCCCGTCGCGGCGGTGGTGCGCACGAACCTCGATGTGGTGGACAGTGTTTCCGGCCGGACAAGATCGGCAATACGACGTCTGTTCGACGACAGAAATAGGGAGGCTTGATGGCGACGTGGCAGACGAGCGTGGTCGACGTTGTGAAGGCGGCCCTTGTAGAAAAGGTCGACCGGGACCACGAGGAAACCGACAAGGCATTTATGCGACGCCGGATCGTGGTGGTGATCACCCTCGTGGTCGGGGCCACGCTACTGGGACTTTCGCTTGCAGTCGAACCCGGCGACAGCGTGTTCTATGCGTTGACCCTTGGGTTGGCTGCAGCGTGGATTGTGGGTGGATTCGCCTCGGGCCCACTGCATCTGGGGCGAATTCGGATCAACGGTTCGATGCGAAGACCGATCGTCACCCCAATTCTCACCGGGCTTGCTGCAAGCGCAGTTTTCGTCGTCGGCGCTTTGATCGTGCGCCAGATCCCACCACTGGCAGACTTCACCGAGAATGTGCTGGCGCACGCGCGGTTCGGGTCCCTGGCTTTGATCGTGTTCATCACCCTGCTCAATGGGGTCGCCGAGGAGATCTTCTTTCGAGGCGCCTTGTTCGCGGCGATCGGTCGTCGAAAGCCGGTTCTGATCTCGACCGTTGTCTACACGGTGGTCACCCTGGCGAGCGGGAACCCGATGCTTGCGTTCGCTGCAATCACGCTCGGTTTCGTTCTCGCCCTGCAACGACGCGCATCCGGTGGCATCTTGGCGCCGATCCTGACCCACGTGATCTGGTCCACCGTGATGATATTCGCGCTGCCGCCTCTGTTCGCCTGACTCGAACACATCTCGTCACGTTTCAGTGGCCTTCTGTGCTGTCCAGTGGGTCGAGTCGGGTCGCACTGAGCTAGATTGCGCAGGTGAGTGAAAACCTCGACCGGATAGACCGGTTGATCATCGACGAACTGGTGGCCGACGGCCGCGCGACTCTGGCCACTCTTGCAGAGAAGGCCACCCTCTCGGTGTCCGCTGTGCAATCGCGTGTCCGACGCCTAGAGGCCCGTCGAGTCATCCGCGGGTACACCGCACAGGTGGATCCGGATGCGCTGGGGCGCCCGCTGTCTGCGTTCGTTTCCATCACGCCCATCGACCCCGCGCAGCCCGACGATGCACCCGCGCGTCTTCGCAATATCGCCGCCATCGAATCGTGCCATTCGGTGGCAGGGGAGGAGAGTTACGTTCTTCTCGTTCGAGTGGAATCACCGCGCAGCCTCGAAGGCTTACTGCAAGAGATTCGCGCAACGGCGAATGTTCGGACTCGAAGCACGATCATTCTGCAAACCTTCTACGACCGATGACGCCCAGCCCTGTCCGTAAGGTCGCTTCTGCCGTCCTGTCGTACGGGGTGGTCGGGCTCGTCATGTGGCTGCTCTATCGCACAGTCGGGAATTCGGGTGCGGTATCGGATGCGCTGAGTTCGATTTCGGTGGGCGACGTTCTCATCGTGAGCGTTTTCGGGCTGCTCTACCTGGCGTCGATGTTGTGGCCGATGGTCTATACGTTGCCCGGCCTGACGATCGCGCAGGCCGGCGTTGCACGGACGACATCGCTTGCGCTGGCGAACACGGTTCCCGAGGGCGGCACGGTCGCAACGGGTTTGACGTTCGGAATGTACCGATCCTGGGGTTTCACGTTGGCGGACAGTTCGACCTCGATTATCGCTATCGGCATCTGGACCAATCTGTCGCGGTATGTGTTGATGTCGGTCGCTCTCGTAATTCTTGTATTGTTCGGGACCACAACGGGGTCGGAGGTCTGGATTGCCGTCGGCACGTGTGTCGTCGTCACCGCGATCTGCCTACTCGTCGCGCTCGTGATAACCAACGATGCATGTGCTCGTCGCGTCGGCCGAGCGCTCACACGTGGCCGAAACGTGTTGGCACGACGGTTCGAGCGCATCGCTCCACGAGACATGGAGGAGGTCGTCGCCGACTTCCGCGAGCATCTGCTCGCCCGGGTACGTACCTGTTGGCGGTCGTTGACTGCGACGATGTTGCTCTCGCAATTGCTCGGGGCACTCACGCTCGGTGTGGCTCTTCGGCTGATGGGTACGAGCAGTGACGAAGTGGGCTGGGATCGGATCGTGGTCGCCTTCGGTGCCATGTCGTTGGCAGTGCTCCTCGCACCCACCCCTGGCGGTCTCGGGGTTGCCGACGCCGTTCTGATCGCAGTTCTCGGAGTCGGCATGACCACGACTCGACAAGGAGAACTGGTTGCGGCCGTGGTGTTGTTCCGGATGGCAACGTGGCTGCTTCCGATACCGCTCGGTCTGATCGCGTACCTCTATTGGCGATCGACGAAGAACTGGCGAGTCATCGTAGGTCGGCCGTCCAGTGCTCCCCAGCCGTCGAGTGATCCCCGGTCATGACGGTTCCGTCGGCGTGACGGCGCGTGCGTTGCCGTCGATCCGGAAGCTTGCGGCTTCGAGCGCGAGTCGCCGGACCTCGACGAGTGCGCGCTCGAGTACGACGGTTCCGACGAGCATCGTCTCGACCGCATTCGTGCGGTCCGGCATGGATCGGGCGTACTTCACTTCGGCCGCCGCGGTCCGCTCGGCGGTGTCGGCGGCACTGTCGAAGTCGGTGAGGGTAGTCGGAAAGTAGAACCGGCGCAGCGTGGCGCGAACATGTGAGATCGAAAGGCCGCCGATGTCGATGAGCGAGCGGATCAGGCGCAACCTTCGAACGTGCTGATCGCCGTAGACGGCCTGGTTGCCGGCTGTCTGCACACCAGCGGTGAGCAGACCCTCACGCAGGGAGTACTTGATCGAGGCGGCCGATACTTCGCTGCGTCGGCCGAGTTCGGAAACCCTCACTGGCCGGCCCTTGACTCCGTACCGTTATCGGACACGGAACGAGCGAAGGGTACGTGCCCATGGACCATCGAATACAGACCGGGCGATACACCGCACAAATCGACGGCGACTTCGTCGTCTTCCTCATCGGGATCCGTATCAACAAACTATGGAAGATTCACAAGTGGATCGGCCCTTTTCTGGCGATGCCTCGCATGCTGCGAGAGCTGAAACTGCACCCCGACAAGGGGCTGCTGGGTGCTCGGATATCGATGGGTGGACGCACTGTGACCGTGGTGCAGTACTGGCGTAGCTTCGATCAGCTCGAAGCGTTCGCAAAGAACCCGAACGATCCTCACCTACCGGCATGGAAGGCATTCAACCGGCGAGTCGGCGCCAGTGGCGACGTCGGGGTCTACCACGAGACCTACCTCATCGGCGTCGGCCGACACGAGTCGATCTACTCGAACATGCCCGTCATGGGATTGGCTGAAGCCGGCAGCTCGGTCGTAGTGGGTAAACACAGCGACACCGCGCGAGCCCGCATCACCCCCGAATGAACCGATTTTCGGCGCCGGGGGTGGCTCTGGATCGGTTCGCGGCAGAGCTGCGTCAGCTTTCCTCCTAGGATGACGAATATGGCTTTCACCGGTATTCCTTTTGCTGCGCTGGACTTCTACGAGGACCTCGAAGCGGACAACAGCAAGACGTGGTGGGCTGCTCATAAATCCGTCTATGACGAGTCGGTCAAAGCGCCCATGACCGCGTTGCTCGCAGAGCTGGAAGCGGAGTTCGGTGAAGGGAAAGTATTCCGCCCGTATCGAGACGTGCGATTCTCCAAGGACAAGACGCCGTACAAGACGCATCAAGGCGGGTTCGTCGCGAGCGGGCAAAGCCTCGGCTTCTACGTACAGATCGATCCAGCCGGGCTCTTCGTCGCAGGCGGGTTCTATGGTTCGACCACCGAGGGCATTGCCCGCTATCGAGAAGCGGTGGACAACGACGTACGTGGGGTTGAACTCGAAAAATTGGTGACGACCTTGACCGCGGCCGGATTCGAGATCGGTGGTGACCAGCTGAAAACCAAGCCGCGTGGATACGAGCTCGACCACCCTCGAATCGGCCTGCTCAGACACAAATCCTTGACGGCGTCGAAACATTTCGGATCACCGGACTGGCTCGAGACGTCCGCCGCGATGGTGCACGTGCGCGATACCTGGCGTGAACTCGTACCCCTGGTCGAGTGGGTGAGAGCGGTGATGGGCTAAGTGAAACTGTTGACGGGCGAGGCGATCGGGGTGCTGTTGGCGGCAGGTGCCGGCACCCGCTACGGATCACCGAAGGTACTCGCCGACGAAGGCCGGTGGCTCGACATCGCCGTGCGCGCCCTGCTCGAAGGTGGATGCGAGAAGGCGATCGTGGTGCTCGGTGCCGCCGACAGCGCTATGCCGGACGGGGCGATCGCTGTGCACGCTCACGACTGGCTCGTCGGGATGAGCGCCTCGCTTAAGGCCGGGCTGTCCGCGGCCGAGGGCTTCTCGTACGCGGTCGTCCATGTCGTCGACACTCCCGATGTGGGTCCCGAGGTTGTGCGCGCTGTCCTCGATGCCGCCCGGGTTTCGCCGTCGCATCTGGCTCGTGCGGTATTCGGCGGCACTCCCGGACACCCCGTGGTGTTCGGTCGTGAGCATTGGGACGAAGTGATTGCCACCTCGAGTGGCGACGCGGGTGCACGGGCGTTTCTGCGCAGTAGATTCGATGTCGTCGCCGTCGATTGTTCTCGATGGGCGACGGGCATCGATCACGACTACCGCTAGGAGAGAGTCGTGATCGAATTCTATTGCGAGAGGGGTGCTATGGACATCGACCATCTGGATATGACAAGAACGGCCTACGATGCGGTCGCGCACAGCTATGCCGAACTACTTCGAGATGAACTCTCACACAAACCACTCGATCGGCGATTGTTGGACACGTTTGCGGACATGTTGTTTGCCGGTGGAGGCACGCGAGTTCTCGACGCCGGGTGTGGACCCGGTCGGGTTTCGGAGTACCTCCACGGCCACGGGCTGACTACTCTCGGGATCGATGTGTCCCCGGCGATGATCGACATCGCCCGAAGAGGCTATCCTGCACTGCAATTCGACGTCGGTTCGATACTCGATCTGAACCTCGCAGGCGGATGCTTCGAGGGGGTAGTCGCATGGTATTCGATAATTCATACCCCGCCGAAGCTCCTGACCGTGGTCTTCGCCGAGTTCTGGCGGGTCCTTGCCCCGGGCGGATTGCTTCTACTCTCGTTTCAGGTCGGAGACGAGCGAGTACGGATCGAGCACGCTTACGGTCATGCCGTCGCGTACGACGTCTACCGTCTGTCTCCTGAGGAAATCTCGGATCAATTATCCGAGAGGGGATTTCAGGTGGAAGTTCGAGTAGTCCGTGCGCCGACGGGATCTGAGCTTCAACCGCAGGCATACATTATTGCGCGCAAGTAGAAGCGAACGAGGGTCCGATCGATGCCAGGTGGAGAGTTCCCGCCCGCAAACGGGCGGGAAACTCAGATCAGCTCCTGTACCGCAGGATCGCCGCGATCTGTGCGCCGTCGGGCATATCTTCGCTTCGAACGGCGGTCACCGTCGCGCCGGACAGCAAAGCGCGCCGGGTTATCTCGTCCACCACGCCATAGACCTGTGCGTCGTCGGCGCCCGTGAAGTGCACGTCACCGGTACCTGGATCGACGGTACCCGGGACGATGCTCTCGATGTCGACCATTACCGTGCTGATCGCGCCGTACGTGGCAGCCTTCGCGACGTCCGCAACATCGGTAAGTCCGCGGCCCTGCGACTTGCGCTCGTCGAAGAGTCGACGCAGGTCGAACAGTTGGTCGCGGTAGTGATTGTCCAGCACGGTGCGGGCAGCGTCCGCCAATGCGCCATCGCTGAGCGCTTGGGGATTGCCGTCGATGCCCTGTGGCAGCAGCCCCGGGTAGGTAGTGGTGCCGCGGTAGATCGATGCGATGGGGTCGGCCGCAGCGAGGATCAACGGAATGCCGCGACCGATCAAAGTGGTGCGCAGAGCCTGGTCGACAATGCGGGTGAATTGCCGAATACGAGTCATACGACTGTCCGGGTTGTGGGGCCTTCCACCGGGGCCGTATCCGCTGCGCTCGGGCTTACCGAGCTCGGACTCGAGGTCCGTCGGCAGGCCGGGCACCTTCACCTCCGCAGGTGGTTGGTCAGCGGAGACGTCGACCAGCCGCACGCCACCCTCGGCCAACGCCAGGACGAACGCAGTCTGCGGGAACGATGTGGTGCGGAGCATGGGCTTGAGGTAAAAGCGGTCGCCGGCGAATGTCACGGCCGTGAGACGGTTGGGCAAGCGATAACTACGGATGCGTTCGGTGGTTGCGTGAACGACAAGGGTGCGAGATTGGTATCGCCAGAATTCCGACCATTCGGTGAGCGCCTCGAATGAGTGCTCGATAGTTGCTCGCTCGGCGGAGTCTTCGATCTGCGCTAGTGCCGAGCGCACCTGGCCGGCAAATTCACGCTGCACGCGATCATGATCTCGTACCGTGTCTGCGGTCGGTGTGTAGATCGACACGCAAGTTCTTCCCTCGGTGGAAGCTAGGTCGATGATCTCTGCCTGGCTTGGTATGTCTGTGTGTAGCATCTTTAGCCCTTCTCTTGGAGAGAACTGACCGCCGGAAAGCTGTGGCCATCCCAACCGATGCGCAGATGCGTGTTCGCGAACTGCGTGCAGTAGGTGGGGCTGTGTACCGGCTTGTCCTTCGTGAGTGTCCCACACTCGGTCTCCAACTGGGGCTTTGTGAGGTACGTCGGAACGAAAACATGACCAGCAAGTCAGGATGCTCTCGTTGAGCTCGGCGACCGAGAACAAAAGTGGGACTCCACTTTCGGTGCGGCCGAAAGCGGTCACCGGCGTTGGGTGTTCGCCCCGCACGAAGAAATCCGATCGTGCGGGGTGGATCTCGACGCGCAGTGAGTGGAGGCGCACCCCGACCGGTTCTCCGTCACCGAGCAGGCAGGTTCGGTGTGCTCGGTTTTCGGTACGCACTCGCTGAAAGCGGGCTACCGTGTAACCGCGATCGCTGGCTTCTGTTTTTTCGAAAGGCTGGGAGATGCTTGCATTTTTGGTCCCGGACAGTCAGCGTCGAAGTCTCGACGAACTCGACGATCGGTTGGATCTCGCGGCCGGGGACAGTGGTGCAAAGCGGTCGGCATTCTGGATCATGCTCACCCTTTCCGGAATCATCGCAGTCGCGGGTGTGGTTGCAGACTCGACGGCCACCGTCATCGGGGCGATGATCGTAGCTCCATTGTCGACACCAATCCTCGGTGCCGGCCTCGGGATTGCCACCGGTCGTGGATCACTCGTGTTCAGGAGTGCGTTACATGTGCTGTTGGGGCTCCTGTTGGTCGTGGCGTTCGGATACCTGTTCGCGCAGGTTCTGCTCAACCCGACCAACGTGTTGACCAACTCTCAGGTTCTCGGACGCACCTCCCCGACATTGGCCGACCTCGTGGCTGCGATTGCCACGGGCTTCGCCGGATCCATTGCCATCACGCGTCGTGACGTCGGTGATGTGCTTCCCGGCGTGGCCATCGCAATTTCTCTGGTCCCACCACTTGCCGTCGTCGGCGTCTGCCTCGGATCCGGGGCACCATCACTTGCGCTCGGTGCGCTGGTTTTGTTCGCCTCGAACGTGGTTGCGATGGTGATCACCTCCACCCTGGTACTCGTTGTCGCCGGCTACGCCCGAGAAAGCCGCACCACGGAGTCGCCGCGACATGCTCGCGTATTTCTCCTGTTGGCATCAGCGCTGGTAGTCGTGGCCATTCCCATGGTGATCAATTCGCTTACCTCACTCTGGGTGCGTCAGATTCACGACGCGGCAGAGCAATGGCTCGCATCCGTTCCGGATGCTCAGGTCGGATCCGTCACCTGGCAGGCCGATACCGCGGTGATCGAAGTACTGGGCCCTCAGAATCTTCCGCCGATCGACGAACTCGAAAAATCGATCGACGCCCTGGTGCCGTGGAATCCGCAGATCGTCGTCGTCCACGCGGTCGGTAGCCGTATCGAAGCAGTGAAATAGGCCCAAGCGCGGTGAGGAATGGTCGACATCGACGCGTAAGCAGCATTTCGGCAATCTGATGGATACCGCGATGCATCTCAGCAGTGAAGAACCGTGGCCAATTCGGTGATCGAGTGCACGCTGTACGTCCAGTCCGACTGCGGAACAACGTCTTCCGTCTGCGAAGGCCCGTATTCCCGCGGTCGAGAAACGAAAGCTGTTCGAAATCCGCAATCTCTGGCTGCCATCAGATCACTGTTGTGAGCCGCGACCATCATGCACTGCTCGGGACGTAGGCCGAGGATGTCAGCGGTGCGGAGATACGCCTCGGGCAACGGCTTGTACGCGCGCGCAGGCTCTGCGCCGAGGATTGCATCCCAGGGAATGCCGGCGTTTTTCGCCATGTCCAACAGAAGCGAAATATTTCCGTTGGACAGCGGTGCAACGACGAACGTGGACTTCAGGCGGACGATGCCCGCTACCGAATCCGGCCACGGGTCCAAGCGGTGCCACGCGAGATTCAGAGCGAGAATCGAGGGTTCAAGAATTCGAACATCGAACTCGGAGAGGACTATTCGAAGACTCTCCAAGTGCAGAACATCGAGTCTGGTGAAGGGGCGCGCGCCGGAACGTACCTGTTCCATCGCCGGCTGATAGAGACTGCGCCACCGATCGGCGAAAGCGAGTGAATCTACCTGGGCTGCGGTGACCGCGGCGACCTCGCGGGCAATGCTCGTACGCCAATCCACCACGGTGCCGAACACATCGAACAACAGTGCTCTCGGGGGATCGATCCCAGTCACCGATCGCGCCGCCTGGACCGATTTCCACCGGTGACGAGTGCACCGACGAGTGGGATGAGCAGGAAGAACAACCAACTCTGGGAGACGGGGACGACGAAGAACAGGATCAGCGCAACGATCGGGGTCACCGCCATCGCTGTCTTGCGCCAGTCCCACCCGTCGGCGCCGTCCTGCTCGTCCGTGTTCGCGGGAGAAGTCGACTTTCTCAGGTCCAACGGAGTCGAGGCAGTCGGATCCAACGATGGCGAAGGAAGGTCGGTGAACACCGAATCCAGCTGCCCGCGTGTGTTGGCGGACGCGACCACGGCGCTCCGCTCGTCGAATTCGGGAAGGGTGAGCCGCCCGTCGCTGAAATGCTGGCTCAAAGCCGAAAGCGCCTGTTCACGCTCGGCCGTACCAACACGAACGTCCGGGTTGTCTGCCATGAGAACAGACTAACCCGGACGTCGGTGTGAATCGTGTTACTTCAGTTCGGCGAGCACCGTGCCCTGAGTGATGGCCGATCCCGGCTGCACGGACAGGCCGGTGACGATCCCTGCCTTGTGGGCGTTTACCGGGTTCTCCATCTTCATCGCCTCGAGGACAGCGATGAGATCGCCCTCGGCGACTTCCTGGCCCTCTTCGACGGCAACCTTGACGACGGTGCCCTGCATCGGAGCGGTGACAGCATCGCCGGATGCTGCGCCTGCGCTCGAGCCACCGCGCTTACGAGCCTTCGGCTTACGACGGATCGCACCGTCGGTCTCGGCGCCGCCGCCACCGAGAGAGAACTGGCCGGGGAGCGAGACCTCCACGCGACGGCCACCGACCTCGAGAACGACGGACTGCCGTGGGAGTGCCTCGTCCTCGTCGGCAGGCTCACCGGCAGTGAACGGTTCGACCTGGTTGTCCCATTCGGTCTCGATCCAACGGGTGTGGACGTCGAACTTCGTACCGTCGCCGATGAAGGCGGGATCGGAGACCACGGCAGCGTGGAACGGGATGACTGTCGCCAGGCCCTCGACCTTGAACTCGGCCAGCGCGCGACGTGAGCGTGCGAGGGCTTCCTCGCGGGTGGCACCGGTGACGATGAGCTTGGCGAGCATGGAGTCGAACTGGCCGCCGATCACGGAGCCGGATTCGACACCGGAGTCGACGCGTACGCCGGGGCCCGAGGGAGCGACGAAGGTGGTAACCGGTCCGGGGGCCGGTAGGAAGCCGCGGCCTGCGTCCTCACCGTTGATGCGGAACTCGAACGAGTGTCCGCGCGGCGTGGGGTCTTCGGTGATGGAGAGTTCTTCTCCGTTGGCGATGCGGAACTGCTGCAGCACCAGGTCGATGCCCGAGGTCTCCTCGGTGACGGGATGCTCGACCTGCAGGCGGGTGTTGACCTCGAGGAACGAGACGAGTCCGTCCTGGCCGACGAGGTATTCGACGGTACCTGCGCCGTAGTAGCCGGCTTCGCGACAGATTGCCTTCGCGGAGGAATGGATTTCGGCGCGCTGGGCGTCGGTGAGGAACGGTGCAGGCGCTTCTTCGACGAGCTTCTGGAAACGGCGCTGCAGACTGCAGTCGCGGGTGCCGGCGACAACGACGTTGCCGTGCTGGTCTGCGATGACCTGCGCCTCGACGTGACGCGGCTTGTCCAGGTAGCGCTCGACGAAGCACTCACCGCGACCGAAGGCGGAGATCGCTTCGCGGGTGGCCGAATCGAACAGCTCTGGAATCTCTTCGCGGGTGCGGGCAACCTTCATGCCGCGTCCGCCGCCACCGAAGGCCGCCTTGATGGCAATCGGTAGACCGTGTTCGTCGACGAAGGCGAGGATTTCGTCTGCGTCTTTGACCGGCTCGGAAGTGCCGGGGACCGAAGGCGCTTTGGCGCGGGCGGCGATGTGGCGGGCCGTGACCTTGTCGCCGAGATCGCGAATCGACTGCGGGGATGGTCCGATCCAGATCAACCCGGCGTCGATGACGGCCTGGGCGAATTCGGCGTTTTCGGACAGAAATCCGTAGCCGGGGTGAATGGCGTCGGCGCCGGACTTCTTGGCGGCGTCGAGGATCTTGTCGATCACCAGGTACGACTCGGCAGATGTCTGTCCACCGAGAGCGAAGGCTTCATCGGCAAGGCGCACGAACGGGGCATCGGCGTCAGGTTCGGCGTATACCGCGACACTGGTCAGGCCGGCATCCGCTGCTGCTCGTATCACCCGAACTGCAATCTCGCCGCGATTGGCGACAAGCACCTTGGTGATATGCGCGCTGGCGTGGCTGGGCACTGAGCCTCCTGTGGTTTCAAGTGTTCCGTGCGCGGCGTTTTACCAGCGCTCGGTTGCGGGCGTCACTTCGGAGTGTAAGCACAGTCGCCGGGACTTCCGAAACTGGATGGTGGTTACAGGGAGTGGACCCAAAAAAGCCGAAGGTACCTACTGATTGGTAGATGTCGGAGCGAAAGATGCGCAGTCCATTGCCGGGCCGCTGCTCACCATGGCGGTCAGCGACGCCGTCCCTGTGTCGACCACCTCGTCGAGGATTCGTCGCAGCACGCCGACGTAGCGGTGAACGTGCGCGGTTGCGATGTCGTTATTGGGGTAGCGCGCCGAGATGTTCACCCCGCGCGGTGTGCGGTTGATCCAGATATAGACGTCGTGGTCGTACTGCTTGCTGCGCAGTGCCCGGGCATTCCAGTCGTCCCACCGATCTGCCATCGGCGCGAAACGCACATCCATGAACGACACCACGAAGCGCGGCTTCGCAGCGGCACCCAGCGCGCGGAAGACTCGGTCGAGTGGGACCCGGGCCACCGGCTTGGTTGCCGTGACCTGCTGAGTAGCCCGCGCAACGATCGCACCGAACGATTCCGCATCCGCGATATCGAACGAGAGCGGGCACAATCCGACGAACCACCCGAGTGACGACGCCCAATGCGGTTGATCCCGAGTGTGTACCGGCGTGATGGTCCGGAACTCGGTCCGGCCGGTCAACTCCGCCCCGGCCATTGCCAACGCGGCCAGCAGTCCGGCGAACATACTGTGGCCGGTCTTTCGGCACGCGACAGAAAAGGAATCAGCCCGTTCGGTGTCGAGGATCCAATCGGTCAGCCCGCCCTGGGGAGTGTCACCGCTGCTCGGGTTACCGATGTCGAGAGGGAAGGCGGGTAGCTGACCGTCGCCGGCTTCGAGGAAGCGGCGCCAGGTCACCACGGCATCGTGAGTGTGCTCGAGTTCGGCGTGCATCCGGCGCTCGGACACCCCGAAGTCCAAGTAGCTACCAGCCTCGAACAGTGCAGCGGCTGTGCCGTCGACGGCCTGGGCGTACAACGCGGATATCTCGTGGGCAACCAGAACGGTGGACAGGCCGTCGATGATGGAGTGATCGGCGGCAAAGAAGACGGTCACCTTTCCGGTGTTCCGCGTTTCCAGTGGCTCTACTGTCACGAACGCATATGCGGGCCAGGCGAGAGGGGAGGTGTATTCGTCGAACAAGTACTGCAGATGGTCCAACACCTCGCTGGAGAGCTCACAGCGCTCCTGCTCTACCTGCCAGACCTCGACGGTCCCTTCAGCGGCAGTGACTCGGCTCAGCTCCCCGCCGTCGACATCGATGGCTGCGTGCGAACGCATCGACTCGTGGCGATCGATCCACGCGAGCACTGCACGTCGGAACGCACGCTTGTCGAGCGGTCCTTCGATATCGAAGGCAGCGCCCAACCAACTCTCCCGACCCTGACGGGGACTGTTCAAGCTGTCGCGCAGGTGCGACTCGTGCACATACGACGTAGGTCGGTCGTCCGGCTGCCAGCCGGCCAGGACCGGGGTGCTCGCGTGGGGGCCGACACTGGGAATCCACTCCGTGATGGTGCCTGCGGGTATGGCGTAGTCCGCCAACTCGGTGAACTCCATTTCGACAGCAACCAACTCTCACGCGGGATGAACAAACAACCACGGTGAGCGCATCCAGACCTGCCGAATCGCGCACACCGTGTCCGACAATGATTGTACCGACCCGTAAGTGTATCGATCAAGACGACCTCGACCAGCGGGTCGAGGTCGTCCTTACTCCAGTTTCATCTCACGTGTCGCTTGATGCGTGAGAGCATCGCCGACATTCCGCGAAGTCGCAGCGGACTCACGGCCTCGCCGAGACCGAGCGCAAGGTAGAAGTCATCCGGCACAGCGAGAATGTCCTGCGCCGAATGTCCGTCGAGACCCTGGTGAAGTATCGAGGCGAAACCTCTCGTCGTCGGTGCTTCCGGCGGGGCACTGAAATACAGCTTGACCGCGTCTCGATCCGCGCTGTCCACGGACAGAAACAGCGGCGACTGGCATTCGGGCACCGGCTCCATGGCTGCCTGTTCCAGATGCTCGGGCAACCCAGGGAGCTCACGGCTGAACTCGAGGAGCAACTGAAGCTTGTCCTGGCCCTCGACCGCCGCGAAATCCTCGACGATCTCGGCGAGCGACTCCGGCAACTCGGCCATGATCAGGCCTTCACAGGTGCGGAGCCAGGCTCCTCGCCGCGCACAATCGGAACCCGAACTGCATTGCCCCATTCAGTCCACGAGCCGTCGTAGTTCCGGACCGATTCGTGACCGAGAAGATGCGTCAACACGAACCAGGTGTGGCTCGATCGTTCGCCGATTCGGCAGTACGCGATCACCTTCTCACTAGCGACGTAGTCGGCATAGATCTCGTCGAGCTCTGCCCTGGTACGGAAGCGACCGTCCGGGGCCGCAGCCTTGGCCCAGGGGATGCCGACCGCGGTAGGTATGTGGCCGCCGCGCAGTGCCCCTTCCTCCGGATAGTCGGGCATGTGGGTACGTTCTCCGGTGTATTCCGCCGGTGAGCGCACGTCGATGAGCGGAATCGTGCCCAGGCTCGTGAGGACATCCGCAGCGAATGCTCGTATAGGTGCGTCGTTTCGCTCCACCACCGGGTATTCCGAAGCCGGATACTCGGGGACGTCGAGGGTTGTTTCGCGGTTCTCGGCCAGCCACGCGTCTCGGCCACCGTCGAGCAACCGGACATCCTGGTGTCCGAACAAGGTGAATACCCACAGTGCGTAGGCGGCCCACCAATTGCTTTTGTCGCCGTAGATCACGATGGTGTCGTCGCGAGAGATGCCCTTGCGGCCTAGCAGAGCCGCGAACTGATCTCCATCGATGTAATCCCGCGTGATCGGGTCGTTGAGATCGACATGCCAATCGATCTTCACCGCACCCGGAATATGGCCGACGTCGTAGAGGAGCACATCCTCATCCGATTCGACGACCCGGAGGCCGGGAGTGCCGAGATGTGCGGACAGCCATTGAGTGGACACCAGTCGATCTGGGTGCGCATAGTCGGAAAACGTGGGCGTGGGGTCTGCTGCTACGGGCACTTCTTCTTCGCTCCTAGGAGTGATCGAATCGATCTGACTCTGTCGATCCTAGGCGCTCGGTGAGTCGAGGGAGCAGCGCTCGGAGTGCAGAGCGGCCCGTGGACACCCGTCGTGCCCGCAGAGGGCAGGTGAGATCCGACCCTCACTGCTGGTGAGGCTATTCTCACTTACCGATTCTTTCGGTGGCCTGCAGGGAAAGTTTCGAGAAGGGGAGTGGACATGGCAGTAGTCGTGTTGTTCGGTTCGGAGACCGGTACAGCCGAGGAGGTTGCGGACAAGATCGCCGAGGTGATGACCGATCATGACGTCGACGTGCGTGACATGCTCGAATACGAGGTATCCGATATCGATACCGACGACTTTCACGTCATCATCTGTTCTACCTACGGCGAAGGCGAACTGCCGACGGGAGCAGGCCCCTTCTACGACGCGCTCGTCGAGGACGGCCCGGATCTTTGCGGGCTCAGATTCGCGATGTTCGGACTGGGCGACCGCGTGTACGAGGACACATTCAACCGCGGCGGCGAGATCATCGCCGACAAGCTGGTCGAACTAGGCGCTCAACAGGTCGGCGAGCACGCCCGGCACGACAGCTCCTCGAACGTCAAGCCCAAGGTGCAGGCTGCCGAGTGGGCCCGCGACATCACAGCTCTATTGATTCCCTGAATCGGCCCACAGCTCGGACAACGACGTGCCGACATCGGCCAGAAGTCGACGGACGAGCGGTAGCCCGATCCCGATGACGCTGGACGGATCCCCCTCGATACGGTCGACGAACCAGCCCCCGAGGCCGTCCAGCGTGAAGGCGCCCGCCACCGACAACGGCTCTCCCGACGCGAGATACGCCTCGAGGTCGGCGCTCGACGGTTCACTGAAGTGGATTTTCGTCGAACTACACCCGGTCGCGACTGCGACCGATCGCCCGTCGACGACTCGAACGACAGCGTGGCCGGTCAGAAGATCACCTGATCTGCCTGCCATGGCAGCCCACCTACACCGTGCCACATCGACGCTGTGAGGTTTGCCCTGTAGCTCGTCGCCGATCGACAACATCGAATCGCACCCGACCACCACTGCGTCGTCGAACTCGGCGAGTACTGCCTCTGCCTTGGCGAGTGCCAAGGTTACGACCACATCCTCGGGTACCGGATCGGGTCCGAGCGCTGCGGTGAGCGCGTCCTCGTCCACCCCGGACACCCGCACGACTGGGTCGATCCCCGCCTTGCGGAGAACTTCGAGCCGTGCTGGCGACGCCGAGGCGAGAACGAAACGAGGCACTCTAGTAGCGCTGCGAGGCGCCGTACGAGTACGGCGAATACGGCGCGAACGTCCGATGCTTCGAGGCATGAGAACCCCACAGCTCCGGTGGACGTGAGTCGACGGTCGCTGCAGTCGAACCCGCCGCAGCGGTGAGGACCACGACAAGTGCCGCGATGTCCTGGTCAGACGGATTGCCCTTCACCACTCGGATCACATCGTTGACCGTAGAGGCCGCCGACGCGTCGTCCAAGCCTGCAGACTCGATCAGATCCGTAGCTTCGGTGATGTCCGATTCCTTTGCCGGTGCGCTCACAGTGGAATGTTCCCGTGCTTCTTGGGCGGCAACGTCACCATTTTGCGCTCGAGAAGCCGCAACGCAGCGACAATCTGGCCACGCGTATGGCTCGGAGGAATGACAGCGTCGAGGTAGCCGCGCTCGGCCGCAATGTACGGGTTGACGAGCGTGTCCTCGTACTCCTGCTGCAACTTCAACCGCAATGCATCGACGTCCTCGCCGTTTTTCGCGGCCTCGAGGAGTTGCTTGCGGTAGACGAATCCGACGGCGCCGGATGCACCCATGACCGCGATCTGAGCCGTGGGCCACGCGAGGTTGACGTCGGCACCCATGTGCTTGGAGCCCATGACGTCGTACGCGCCGCCGTAGGCCTTGCGGGTGATGACGGTGATCTTGCCGACCGTCGCCTCACCGTAGGCGTAGAGCAACTTCGCGCCGCGACGAATGATGCCGTTGAATTCCTGTTCGGTTCCGGGCAGGAAGCCAGGAACGTCGACGAGGGTGATGATCGGGACGTTGAAGCAGTCGCAGGTTCGTACGAAGCGAGCCGCCTTCTCGGAAGCGTCGATGTCGAGAGTGCCCGCGAACTGGGTGGGCTGGTTTGCCACGATGCCCACCGAGCGACCGTCGACACGTCCGAAGCCGACGATGATATTACGCGCGCGGCCTTCCTGGACTTCGAGGAACTCGTCGTCATCGAGGATCCGGCGGATGACCTCGTGCATGTCGTACGGGGTGTTCGGGGAATCCGGAATCAAGGTGTCCAGTTCGAGGTCCTCTGCAGTGAGGCTTTCCTCGATGCCGCCGACGATCGGATCCGACGGCGCCAGGCGGGGCGCGTCGGCGCGGTTGTTGCTAGGTAGGTAGGACAGCAGATCGCGGACGTAGTCCAACGCGTCCTGCTCGCCGGACGCGACGTAGTGCGCGACACCGGACTTCTCCATGTGGGTGTGCGCGCCACCGAGTTCTTCCATGGTGACGTTCTCGCCGGTGACGGTCTTGATGACGTCGGGGCCGGTGACGAACATCTGCGAGGTGCCGTCGACCATGACGACGAAATCGGTCAGTGCGGGGGAGTAGACGTGTCCGCCGGCAGCAGGCCCCATGATGAGCGAGATCTGCGGGATGACTCCGGAGGCCTGGACGTTGCGGTGGAAGATTTCGCCGTAGAGGCCCAGGGAGACGACACCCTCCTGGATGCGGGCGCCTGCGCCTTCGTTGATGCCGACCAGCGGGCGGCCGGTCTTGATCGCCAGGTCCATGACCTTGACGATCTTTTCGCCGTAGATCTCACCGAGGGAACCGCCGAAAACGGTCGCGTCCTGGGAGAAGACGCAGATGTCGCGCCCGTCGATGGTGCCGTAGCCGGTGACTACGCCATCGCCGAAGGGGCGGTTGTCGGCCATTCCGAAGTTGACGGACCGGTGACGAGCGAGCGCGTCCAGTTCGACGAACGAACCCTCGTCGAGTAGCGCGGTGATGCGCTCCCGGGCGGTCAGCTTGCCTTTCGCGTGCACCTTCTCCACTGCAGCTTCACCACTGGGGAGCATCGCGGCTTCCCTGCGACTTCTGAGATCGGCGAGTTTTCCCGCTGTGGTGTGGATATCGGGCTTGGCGGCCGAACCCTGTGCAGTTGCGTCCTGAACACTGGTCATGGGGGATCACTTTAACCACGACTGTGATGGGTGTCCCGACCGAGGTGCGACAAGCACAGTCGACGAACAAGCCTACTGGCCGGTACGCCGACGGGGCACGTTCGGTATGGCCATATGCTCTTGGGTCATGTGGACCAATCTCGACCGCCCCCCGCTCGATGTCGCGGCTCTTCGTCGAGCTCTTGTCGATGGGCCGCAAGCGTCCTGGTCGAGGCTCGACGTGGTCGAGCAAACTGGTTCGACCAACGCCGACCTCATTGCGCGCGCCGACGGGCTCGCCGATCGCACCGCGCTTGTCGCCGAGCATCAGGACAGCGGACGTGGCCGTCATTCACGGCCGTTCTCCGGCGCGCCTCGATCACAGATCCTCCTGTCGGTACTGATGAAATTTCCAGGAATCGATCCGGCCGTCCTCGGGTGGCTACCGCTCCTGACCGGAGTCGCCGTAGTCGACGCGCTGCGAACGGTGGCGGCTGTCGACGCTGCCTTGAAATGGCCGAACGACGTCTTGATCGAGGGGCGAAAGGTCGCTGGAATTCTCGCCGAAGTGGCTACCTACGGTCCGCATCCGGTCGTGGTGGTCGGAATCGGGCTGAACGTGTCGATGACGACTGAGGAATTGCCCGTCCCGACGGCCACATCGCTGGTGCTCGAGAGTGCGGTCGTGGCCGATCGTGACACCATTCTGCGCGCAATCTTGCGTGGAATCGGTGCCGAGGTCGATTCCTGGAAGAACTCCGGTTGGAACACCGAGCATCTCGCTCAGCGATACCGCGAGCGGTGCGACACGGTGGGCCGGAGAGTTCGCGTCGAGATGCCTGGGGATCGAGTGTTGGTGGGGGAGGCGACCGACGTCGATGTTCACGGCCGCATCGTCGTTCGCGACGATGAGTCCGGGCAATCGGTCGCGGTAGCGGCCGGGGATGTCACGCACCTACGCGCGGTGGATCCTGAGTAATCGGTGAAGCCGCATCATCCGTGACGGATGATGCGCCTTCGACAGATGCGATGGGATCGTGCTGAGCAGATGAACAACTGCGGAGGGGCACTCATGGAACCGCGACATGCATCGGATGCGACGCCGTCGAGTGTGTCGGAGTCGTGGTCGCTCCCGCGCGGGGTGATCGTGTTGCTGGGGCTTGCCTCACTCGTCGTCTGCGTCGCCGGAACGCGTGCGTTCTCCGGCGTGGTGGGGCCGACGTTTCTTGCCTTGATGCTGACCGTCGCGGTACATCCGTTTCCAGAGTGGCTGCGACGCAGGGGTTTTCCGGCATGGATCGCAACGATCATCGCGATTGTTCTCGTGTACTCCATTCTTCTCGTGTTGGTATTGGCACTCGTCGTATCGACCGCCCGGCTTGCGACGCTGTTGCCGACCTACGCCGATGAATTCGACAGTCTCGTCGACAGCGTTCGGACTCTTTTGTCGAACAACGGAATTGGGCAAGACCAGATTCAAAATTTGATGTCGAAAATCGATGCGGGCACGGTGTTCGGGGTGATCGACAGTCTTCTCGTGGACGTGCTGGGTATTTTCTCCAACTTGCTTTTCGTCCTCGTGCTGCTGTTGTTCATGGCGGTCGACGGCAGTTCGTTCAGTACTCGGATATCGACATTGGTCGGTACCCGGCCCGATATCGCGGGCGCATTCGTGTCCTTCTCTACGGGCACTCGTACTTATCTGATCGTCTCGACGATCTTCGGCTTGATCGTTGCCGTCATCGACGCAGGTGCACTGTGGGCAATGGGTATCTCACTTCCAGTGTTGTGGGGGCTGTTGTCGTTCATCACGAATTACATTCCCAACATCGGATTCGTTCTCGGACTGATTCCGCCCGCTCTGCTGGCACTGTTGCAGGGCGGGCCCACTCTGATGATCGCGGTGATCGTCGTCTACAGCGTCGTCAACGTCGTCATCCAGTCGATCATTCAGCCGAAGTTCGTCGGTGACGCTGTGGGACTGTCGGTCACGCTGACATTTCTCTCGCTCGTGTTCTGGTCCTGGGTTCTCGGTCCGCTCGGAGCAGTCCTCGCCATTCCGTTGACCTTGATGGCCAAAGCGTTGTTGGTGGACATCGATCCAGCAACCAGGTGGGCGGACATTCTGATGTCCGCTGGTGACGGCCGGGCCACCGATGCGGCACCGGACCCCGCCGATCTCGAGGCCGCTGATCCTGAGGTCGCTGATCCTGAGGCTGCTGATTCCGGCAGTGAGGAAGATGTCGGTGGCGCCGCGGATTCGGATGGTGATGAGGACGCAGCTCTCGTGGCAGGATCGCCTCGTACGAGTAAGGATCCGGCCGAGGAGTGAGTCGCATGGGGTATCCGGAAGATGCGTTGGCAGACGAGGAAGAACTGCTTTTGCATCATCACCCGCATTGGAAGAAGCTGGTGCTACCTGCGTTGACATTCATCCTCGTCACCGCTGTCGCAGGTTTCGTGATCGGCCTCTTCTCGGTAAAGCTCGACGGTTCGAGTGCCACCGTCGCATCGATTGTCACTGCAGTTCTGTGGGCGATCGTCGTCGCCTGGCGGTGCATTGCCCCCCTCATCGGCTGGAAATGCACGCACTTCATCGTCACCGACCGCCGAGTGCTCATCCGGCAGGGCGTCATCACCCACTCGGGAATCGATATCCCGATGGGCCGTATTTCCAATGTCCAGTTTCGGCACGGACTGATCGACCGCATGCTCGGTACCGGAACCCTCATCATTGCTTCGGCGTCGGACGACCCGTTGGAGTTCGACGACATTCCACGCGTCCAGCGGGTTCACTCGCTTCTCTACCAGCAGGTATTCGAAGCGCTGGAGATTCGCCGGGACGACCGTCCACGGTTCGACGACGGAGAAGTCTCGTACGAGGAGTCCTCGGACTCGGCGAAAAGAGGATGGCGCGCGGGGAAACGCTGGTAATCGAAGCGTTCTCACAGAAACGAACCGTAGGGTTGCGCGGGTGACCGAAGTGCTGCTTGCAGAAGACGACGAAGCAATTGCTACCCCCCTCTCGCGAGCGCTCGGGCGTGAGGGGTACACGGTGACGGTCGAGCAGACCGGTCCAGCTGCCCTCCAGCGTGCCCTCGACGGGAACTACGACCTGCTGATTCTCGACCTCGGTCTGCCGGGGATGGACGGCCTGGAAGTCTGTCGGCAGGTTCGCGCCAACAGCTCCGAACTTGCCGTCCTGATGTTGACGGCGCGGACGGATGAGGTGGACTTCGTGGTCGGGCTCGACGCCGGCGCCGACGACTACGTAGGTAAGCCGTTTCGACTCGCCGAACTCATGGCCCGCGTGAGGGCCTTGCTTCGGCGGCGCGGTCCCGGTGAGGACACCCCGATCGAGGTCGGCGGTATCAGGCTCGAGCCTGCAGCCAGGCGAGTGCTGGTGAACGGAACCGAAATCGCATTGGCGAACAAGGAATACGAGCTGCTCAAAGTGCTCCTCGACCATGCTGGGCAAGTCGTCTCCCGCGAGACGATTCTCCGGGAAGTATGGGGCGACGCGGAACTCCGCGGCTCCAAGACACTCGACATGCACATGTCATGGCTGCGCCGGAAGATCGGTGACGAGGGATCGGTTGCCGAGCGCCGCATCGCC
Source organism: Rhodococcus sp. PAMC28707 (assembly GCF_004795915.1). NCBI lineage: Bacteria > Bacillati > Actinomycetota > Actinomycetes > Mycobacteriales > Nocardiaceae > Rhodococcus > Rhodococcus sp. PAMC28707. Next base: position 713,903 of record NZ_CP039253.1, on the reverse strand, counting down.
ACCGTGCGCGGAGTCGGGTTCCGGATCAACAGCGACTGATCGATGCGCCGTCGCATACTGCAGTCCATCCTGGCAGTCGTCCTGCTGACCGCTCTACTGCTCGGTCTGCCCCTTGTTTACACCGCCTGGCTATGGGTGGAGGATTTCACTCGCGACGACCTTCAACGTCGGCTCGATCGGATGGCATCGGAAATCCTGTCGCAAGAGGGGGACCGAGGCATCGTGGAGGGTGTCCTGGACATCGGCTCGCTCAGGTTGGCGGTCCCAGAAGGTGGACGTCTCGTCGTGGTGTTTCCGACACCACAGGATGCCGCGTCGAGGGTGGACATCGGTGAGAGCTTCGTACCCGCCCCGTTGGTGGAATCGCTGTCGTTGGGAACTGCAGGATCGCTACGGCTCGAAGTGCCGTCTCACGATATGCGAACCTTGCAGAAACAAGCTGTCGGTGCAGTGGCCCTCGTGGTGTTGGCATCGATTCTGATTGGAACCGCAGTGGCCGTATTGACCGCCAATCGTCTGGCCGATCCGCTGCGCGACGTCGCACGACGGGCGCAGCGACTCGCCGAGGGAGACTTTCGTCCCGATCCACGACGGCACGGAATTGCCGAGCTCGACCGGGTCTCGGAAGTCCTCGACTCGGCGACGGTCGAGATCGCGGGCAGACTGCAACGCGAACATGCGCTGGTCGCCGACGTATCGCACCAGCTGCGCAGTCGGCTGACGGCCGTCCGGCTTCGGCTCGACGAACTATCTACGCATCCAGATCCCGATGTAGTCGCCGAAGCCGATGAAGCGATGGCACAGGTGGACCGCTTGACCCTCGCGATCGACGAGTTGGTGCGTTCGTCCCGTAGCGACGGAGCAGCAGGCGCCGAGGATGTAGCTGTCGTCGCGGAACTCAGCGGAGTCATCGGGGAGTGGCAGCGAAACTTCGAGGATGCCGGCCGAACACTGGAACTCGAAGGTGGACCGGGACTCAAGGCATCGGTAACGGGTTCGAGATTGCGCGAGGCAGTCGCGGTCCTGGTGGACAACGCACTCTCGCACGGCGGCGGCAAATGCACCGTCGCAGTGCGGCTGATTCCGGCACTGGACACGGCCGAGCGGCGGCGCGAGCCGCTGGTCTGTATCGAGGTCTCGGACGAGGGCAGCGGCGTCAGCAACGAGTTGGCCCCGCATATCTTCGATCGCGGGTTCTCCGGCGCCGGATCGACAGGCGTGGGTCTCGCTCTCGCACGAGCACTCGTCGAGGCGGACGGTGGAAGGCTGGAACTGCAGCGACGCAAGCCAGCGATGTTCTCGGTGTTCCTGCCTGCGTCACGCGAAGAAGCCAGTGCCCCGTCGCCACGGGCTCGCGAGCCACGCTGAGCCCACAGGAGTAGGTCAGCTGTGGCCGAGTTGCTCCTCGGCAGCTTCCGCGGGCGTCGGATCGTAATCGGTCGATCCCGCCGCAGCGCCTCGCGCATTCTCGTCGGGGAATGCGAACTTTCGTAGCGCCCAGAACCGGAATATCATCTGTAGAAGATTGCCGATGATGTAGTTCAGGATGAAGTCGAGAACCAACACCATCGTCAGGCTGTTGTGCCCTTCGCGGATGTCGAACAAGTTGTTCGCCACCCACAGCGGGGCAGCCGCCAGAATGACACCGATCCCGCTGATCGTGAAGAACAGCAAAGCCTCGTGATGGCGCTCGCGGCCACCACGATTCTTGAAGGCCCACTCTCGGTTGAGGATGTAGCTCAAAATGGTCGCCATCACGCCCGAGATGATCTTCGCGACGACAGGCTTGGGCTCGAGGATGGTCAGACTCAGCGAATAGAAGATCACCAGGTCGAACACCATCGTGGTCCCACCGACGATTGCAAATTTGATCAGCTCGGTGTGACGAATCGCCAGCACCCGTAACGGACCGGGAAGGCGATGAATCAAACTGTCGATCGAGGGCACAACGAAGGAGTCTACGAAACGAGATGCCCAATCGGCTAACCGGCGCGCAGATCATCAGCGATTTCTCAGTGAAGGAAGTGGGATTTCTCAGTGAAGGAAGTGGGATTTCTCAGTGAAGGAATTGAACAGGCCGCTCGAATCCATTCCTGACTAGAGGGGGTCTGCTGGCTGTGGAATCTGCCCCGCATGACACGATATGAAGCCGTGACAGGTCTATCTCCGCGCCCCACCACCCCCCGTAGTTCGTCCACCGGAATGCCGGTAGTGGCGATGATCGGCGGAGGCCAGTTGGCGCGAATGACGCATCAGGCCGCAATTGCGCTCGGCCAAACCCTACGAGTCCTCTCCGCAGGCGCCGATGAGCCGGCCGCGCAGGTCACCGCCGATGTCGTACTCGGACACCACGACGACCTGAACGCCCTCCGCGCGGTCGCCACGGGATCCAACGTCGTCACGTTCGACCATGAGCAGGTACCGACCGAACATCTCGAAGTCCTCGTCGCGGAAGGCGTCAACGTACAGCCACCGCCGTCGGCGCTGATCTACGCACAGGACAAGCTGAAGATGCGTCGGAAACTGGGTGAGCTCGGGATTCCGATCCCGAAATTCGCCGAGGTCACCTGGGTGGGAGATGTCACAACTTTCGGCGACGCCCACGGGTGGCCGGTGGTAGTCAAATCCATCCGTGGTGGATACGACGGACGCGGTGTCTGGATGCCGAAGGATGCCGACGAGGCAGAGGGCATCGTGGCGCGTCAACTCGATCTCGGCGTCGCACTGATGGTCGAGGAGAAGGTCGAACTGCGACGCGAGCTCTCCGCCATGGTCGGTAGGTCCCCGTTCGGACAGGGCGCGGCGTGGCCTGTAGTGGAAACGGTTCAGCGCGACGGGCAATGCGCGGTGGTCATTGCACCGGCAGGCTCGCTCGACGACGATGTGGCCATCGGCGCCGAAAGAATGGCATTGGGGCTTGCCGCCGAGCTGGGAGTCGTCGGCGCAATGGCAGTCGAGCTGTTCGAGACCGTCGACGGCGCCATCCTCGTCAACGAACTCGCGATGCGTCCGCACAACTCCGGGCATTGGAGCATGGACGGATGCCGAACTTCGCAGTTCGAGCAGCATGTTCGTGCGGTACTCGACTACCCACTGGGTGATACGACGCCGTTGGCGCCGGTCACGGTCATGGCCAACATTCTCGGGGCACCGCAGGCCCCGACGATGACGATGGACGAACGGCTTCATCACCTCTTCGCGCGGATGCCGGACGCCAAGGTGCACCTCTATGGCAAGAGCGAGCGCGAAGCCCGCAAGATCGGCCATGTCAACGTACTCGGAGCACCGAACGGGCAAGCATCGGACAAGGCGTACGTGGCCGCTGTCCGGGAGAAAGCAGAACGCGCGGCACACTGGATGTCGCACGCAGAATGGACCGACGGATGGGACCCGCACCAATGACCGAACCACTGGGCCCTCAGGTCGGCCTCATCATGGGCAGCGACTCCGACTGGCCGACGATGGAGGCCGCAGCGGACGCATTGGCCGAATTCGGGATTCGCTTCGAGGTCGGTGTCGTCTCGGCGCACCGCACACCCAAGCGCATGCTCGACTATGCGACGAGCGCGGCCGAGCGGGGGCTCAGCGTGATCATCGCCGGAGCCGGTGGAGCAGCTCATCTGCCAGGTATGGTCGCTTCGGCTACGCCGCTGCCGGTCATCGGTGTACCTGTTCCCTTGAAGTACTTGGACGGTATGGATTCACTGCTGTCGATCGTGCAGATGCCCGCTGGTATACCGGTTGCCACGGTGTCGATCGGTGGCGCCCGCAACGCAGGGCTCCTCGCGGCTCGCATTCTGGGCGCCTCTGACCCCGAGCTACGGTCGCGAATCGAGAAGTTCCAACGAGACCTCGAGGCAATGGTGCTCGACAAGGACGCGGCGCTGCGCGCCAAACTCCTCGGGTAATGCGTTTCGCGCCGGTGTCCGCATTGTCGATCCAGCGGCCGGACACTCGTACTCGGGGGCGCGCGGTATCCGTCCTCACCTACCTTGCGCTCGTCTACGCGACGTTGTGGCGGGCCGAGATCGCCTTCGATGGCGAGCATCGGCTTTTCGTCTGTCGAGGAATGCACGCTGGGTTCGGTCGCGGAGGCACGACCATCGGTGCCGCTTACCTCACCCGCGCCAACATCTCGCGCAGTGTTCTGCGCCATGAGGCGGTGCACGCAGATCAGTGGGCTCGATACGGGCCACTGTTCGCGGTTCGCTATCTGGTGGAGGAACTACGGAATCCGGGCGCAAAGAATCGTTTCGAGATCGAAGCAGGCCTCGACGACGGTGGATATGTGAGCAGGTCCTAACCGAGTGTCTTGGTGACCTTTTCGGTAGTGGTGCGGCGGTCGGTCTTCGTCGGGTCCGGGTTGCTCACTTGCACGAGCGAGCTGCCTGAAACCAAAACCGACAACAGTCCATCGATCAATTCCTCGGTCGTACCCCACGGCAACGACGAGAGCACGCGGTCTCCGGTCTGCAACGAATGTGCCTGAGCGCGGGTGCGTGCCTCCGCCAAAACTTCCTCGACCGATCGTCCGTCGAGAGCAGCGCCAGCGCCAGTCGGCCGAAATTGGTCTCCGTGCACGCGTACCGAGGTTGCGTAGTCGGTCACTCCGATAGGAAGATCGGGAACCGGTTTGCCGAACGCGTCGAGCGAGAGGGCAAGTATTTCGGGTATGTCGCCGGCCTCGTCGATTCGAGAACCGTGCACGAGTGCGAGCTCTGCCGTGTCGTCTGCGGTGAGGACGACCTCTGCACCTGCCCACCACGCACCGAGCAGGACGGCCGCGCTCTGCCAGTGGGCGGGTAGTAGAACACTGACCTTGGCACCCGGTGCGAGACCGAACTCGTCGCACAACAGGTTGGCGGTCTTCGCAGCCCAATTGGCGAGCGTGATCGTCGATACCTCGACCCGTTCACCCGTCTCGTCGTCGTAATACGTCACTCGTGGACCGGCGGGGTCGGTCGCGAGTATCGGATCGAGCAGTTCCTGCGTCAACGTTGAGGCCACAGGCGCAACCCTAGCGGAGCTCAATTGACGCAGGCAGGGCCCGCCGAGCCTGCGTCGATCGGCGGTGCAGGCGATTCGCCTGCACTGCTCGCGAGCGTTTCCTCGGTGGTTGGGGATGAGGTGGTCGGGGATGTGGTGCTGCCGTCTGCGCCGGGGCCGGAGTAGTCCGAGGCCAGTACCACCCGAACGGTGTCGCGCGGCAATGTGTCGTCGGAGGCCACTTCGAGCCCGCCGAGAGCAGTTGCCACCGATCGCGCTGCATCACTGTCCGGATCTGCCGCTTGAATCGTCGTGGTGGAGACCGAGGATCCCTCGTAGTTTCCGACCGAGCCGCTCGTGTATCCGAGTGATCCGAGCGACGCTGCCACACCGTTGGCGAGTCCGTCGATTCCGCTGTCGTTGGCAACATCTACCGTCACCGACGACGGATCGACGGTGGGAGCGTCGGTTGTCGGTGCAGAGTCCTGCTCGTCGGCAGATCCGTCGAGAAGCCCCTCGACGTAGGTCTTCACTGCATCGGGATCGACCTCGACAATCGATTCGCCGTAGTCGGTCACACCGTTGATGTCGACGGCGGGGATGGTCTCGAATTTGACCTTACCGCCCGCCAGATCCTGCAAGCGGGTCGCGAATTGTATTATGTCCCAATCGGAATCGAGGACAACTGAACGTTGGACCGCGGAGCTGAGCTGGCTCAACTTGCTGGGGTTGCTCAACGTTTTCGCACTCAGCACACTCCGCACGAGTGATGCCATGAATACCTGCTGACGCACGATTCGGTCCAGGTCGCCTCGCGGAAGATCGTGTCGTTGCCGGACGAAACTCAACGCGTCCGCACCGGACAGTGTCTGCTCCCCGCCAGGAAAGTTCGCTCCGGACAGCGGCTCGTCCACAGGGGCATTGAGGCATACGTTCACGCCACCGACAGCATCGGTCAGCAGTACGAAACCGAGCAGACCCACCTCGGCGTAGTGATCCACGGTGACCCCCGTCAGATCGGCCACCGACTCGATGAGCGCCTCGCGTCCGGCTTCGGTCGACTGTGAGTCCGCGTCCGTATCGGCCACACCTTGTTCGACTAGTTCGAGGCGCTTGTTCTCCTTCGTTGCGCCGTAGGCCGCGTTGATCTTGGACTTTCCGATTCCAGGAACCTCGACGTACGCATCCCGGGGTATCGAGATCGCGGTTGCCGAAGAACCGTCGTTCGGTACGCGAATGAGCACGATCGTGTCGGTGTTCGATGCCACCTCGTCACCGGCGCGCAGTGAATCGAGCTCGCTTTGCGTCAGCGCATTGCCGTGCGCGTCGGTGCGGCTGTCGGTGCCGACCATGAGGATGTCCACGGCGCCGTCGGAGCCACCACCCAGACCGAGGCGCCCTGCAGTAGCGATGTTCGAGCGAAGGTCGTCGACGCTTCGCCAAGCGAACCCTGTCACGACCAGCACGAGAACGGACATGGCCGCGATCACTATCCGAGGAACTCCTGGCCTCTCGGTCGGCATTCCGTTTTCAGGTTTGCCGACCGCATTCTCGTCCTTGCTGGGGCGGTCGCTGGGGTACGGCCGCCGAGTGCGCCCCCGAGCAGTGCGTTGCCCAGGGTCGCCACGTCGCGCTGAGGACCGCCGCTCGCCTCGCGATCCGTCAGACTCTCGTTGCACCTGGTGACCTCTCCACTTTTGTTCTACGCATTTCTCGCCCCGACCAGTCAGGTTACTTGTGAAATGTCACCGTCTCGCTCAAGCTGGGGCGGCGTGCCACACTTTGCAACTGTGGCGAAAACTCTTGTGACCGGAGCGGGCGGACAGCTCGGCCGGCAGATACTGCACCTTTCGAACAACAGCAGCATTGTCAGCAGCGACACGACGATCGGTGTGACCAGCGCAGAGCTGGACATCACCGACGCGAGAGCAGTTGCCGACGCCGTCGAGCCGGGCATGGTGGTGATCAACTGCGCCGCCTACACCGCGGTCGATGCTGCCGAATCGGACGAAGCAGCGGCGTCGAAGGTCAACGCAGACGGTCCGGAGAACCTGGCGATTGCATGTGCACGAGTCGGCGCGCGCCTCGTGCACGTCTCGACCGACTATGTGTTCGACGGCACCGCGACTTCCCCGTACCTACCTCAATCCCCGACGGCCCCGCGCAGTGCTTACGGACGCACCAAGCTGGCCGGTGAGGAGGCTGTCCTACGGGTGTTGCCCTCGGCAACGGTCGTGCGTACGGCCTGGGTCTACACCGGAATCGGGTCGGACTTCGTCTCGACGATGCTGCGCCTCGAACGTGAGCGAGACACCGTGTCGGTGGTGAACGATCAGATCGGATCACCGACCTACTCCCGTGATCTCGCGTCCGGATTGCTCGACCTCGCTGCTTCGCCGTCGAGCGGACGACCGATTCTTCATCTGACGAATACCGGGACAGCAAGCTGGTACGAACTGGCCCGTGCTGTTTTCGCCGGCGTAGGTGCAGACCCGGAACGCGTGTTGGCTTGCTCGAGTGCAGAGTTCGTGCGCCCTGCCCCCCGGCCGTCGTACTCGGTGTTGTCCGCTGATGCCTGGACAGCTGCCGGCCTCACCCCCCTGCGGCCGTGGCGCGCAGCACTCACCGATGCGTTGGGTGAGGTCCGTGCCGGCGCGAGGTGAGGCAATTCCGGCTTCGCCGGTTAGTCTGGCCCGCGTGAGTTCCAAGCTGGCCGTCGTCACGGTGACCTATTCCCCCGGGAAGTATCTGGATCAATTCCTCTCCTCCCTCGCTTCGGCAACAGAGGAGGTACCCCTCGTCATCATGGCCGACAATGGGTCGACCGATGGAAGCGTCGAGGCCGCGGACGCGCGCTACCCACATGTGAGGTTGTTTCGAACCGGAGCCAATCTCGGCTACGGCGGGGCCGTGAACCGCGCGGTAGCCGAACTCGACGACGCCATCGAGTTCGTTGTCGTCGCCAATCCCGATGTGCGGTGGCATCCCGGATCTCTCGATGGTTTGCTTGCCGCGGCGGAGCGATGGCCTCGTGCGGGAGCGCTCGGGCCTCTCATCCGCGAGCCCGACGGCACGAGGTACCCGTCTGCTCGCACAGTTCCGGACCTGACCTCAGGTGTCGGACATGCTGTCCTCGGCAAAATCTGGCCGGGAAATCCGTGGACGCAACGTTATCGGCAGGACAACGAGGCGGTTACCGAACGCGCTGTCGGATGGTTGTCCGGATCTTGCCTTTTGCTTCGTCGTGCCGCTTTCGATTCCGTCAACGGGTTCGACTCCCGTTACTTCATGTATATGGAGGACGTCGACTTGGGAGATCGACTCGGAACCGCCGGATGGCTGAATGTCTACGTGCCCGACGTGGAAATCACCCACACCAAAGGCCATGCGGCAGGACGACATCCAGAGTTGATGCTGCCCGCGCATCACGCGAGTGCGTACAGGTTTCAGGCAGACCGGCACCCCCATCCGTGGCAGGCTCCCATACGATGGGTTCTGCGAGCGGGCCTGGCGGTGCGCTCGAAGGTGGTTGTGGCTGCGGCACTTCGACAGCGACAGATCGACGAGAATAGAGAGGCCGACCATGTCAGCTGAAACCCGCTCCAATACAGATGCCGTAATCCTTGTGGGCGGCAAAGGAACTCGCCTTCGGCCACTCACGCTGTCGGCACCGAAGCCTATGTTGCCGACTGCCGGGTTGCCTTTCCTGACGCATCTGCTCGCCCGTATCAAGGCCGCAGGAATCAATCATGTGGTCCTGGGGACATCGTTCAAAGCCGAGGTATTCGAGGACTACTTCGGTGACGGCTCGTCGCTCGGTATCGAACTCGAGTACGTCACCGAGACCGAGCCCATGGGGACCGGAGGCGGTATTCGCAACGTTCTACCGAGGTTGCGGGCAGACAATGTCGTCGTGTTCAACGGAGACGTCCTCGGCGGAACCGACTTGACCGCCGTCCTGGACACCCATGAGCGGACCGAGGCCGATGTGACGCTGCATCTCGTGCGCGTAGGTGATCCTCGTGCCTTCGGTTGTGTTCCCACCGATGCCGACGGGCGAGTGACAGCGTTCCTCGAGAAGGCTCAGGATCCGCCGACGGACCAGATCAATGCTGGTTGCTACGTATTCAAGCGTGAGATCATCGAGACCATTCCGGATGATCGACCGGTATCGGTGGAGCGGGAGGTGTTCCCAGCCCTTCTCGCCGACGGCCGACGCGTCTTCGGCCACGTGGACAGTGCCTACTGGCGTGACATGGGAACCCCGGAAGACTTCGTTCAGGGCTCGGCGGATCTCGTGCGAGGCATCGCTCCATCGCCGGCGTTGAAGGGCACGCGAGGCGAATCCCTCGTCCATCCCAGCGCGGGCGTTGCTCCGGGTGCGCTACTGATCGGTGGCACTGTCATCGGCCGTGGCGCCGAGATCGGTGCAGGCGCACGTCTCGACGGTGCGGTCGTGTTCGACGGTGCGGTCGTCGAAGCCGGTGCAGTCGTGGAGCGTTCGATCCTGGGATTCGGTGTACGTGTCGGACCGCGCGCACTGATCCGTGATGCCATCATCGGGGACGGAGCCGACATCGGTGCCCGCTGTGAACTGCTTCGTGGCGCCAGAGTGTGGCCAGGGGTCAAGTTGCCCGACGGTGGAGTCAGGTTCTCCACCGACGTCTGATGCCGCTAGCGCAGTAGCGCGAGTTCGACGAGATGGGTGATCGTGTCCTTCTCGGCGGTGTCGGGAAGTGCGTCGACGGGCCACCAGCGCAGGTCCGTGGATTCCGCACTGCGGACGGCCTGGGCCCCGGCGGGGGCGCGCACCAGGAACCGCAGGTCGAGGTGCCGGGTGGGCTTGCCGAGTGAGCATGTGATCGGATGCGTGTGCGCAGACAACAATGCAGTGTCGATGTCGAGATCTTCGATCCCGGACTCTTCCCGAGCTTCACGCAACGCGGCGTCGACCACCGTGTCGTCGGATTCCTCGCAATGGCCGCCCAGTTGGATCCACCGGCCCACCCGCGGGTGCAGGGTCAGAAGGACATTGCGACCCTCCGCGTCGAGAACCAGCGAAGATGCGGTGAAGTGCCCTGCTTCGTTGGCGCGCAGGCAGGCGTCGACATTGCTGTCGATGAAGGCGAGCATCGTGTGGCGGAGCGAATCTTCGTGCCACTGGCTCGTCCGCCACTGCTCCAGCACCGTGGTGGCGGAATGTCGAAGCGTCCTCGAACTCATCTCAGATCTCCAGCAGTTCGTCACCCAATGGGTGTGGCTTCCGTACCTCAGTAGGACTGTCAGGGTGACCGATTGCGATGGCGCCCAAGGCTTTCCAGTTCGAAGGCACGCCCAACTCGGTGCGCACCAAGTCTGCAGCGAAAATTGTCGAGCCGACCCAACAGCTACCGAGTTCTCGCACTGCCAGCGCCACGAGTAGACCTTGCACCGCGGCGCCGACGGCAACGGTGAACATCGTTTCTTCGGCTCGGTTTCGGCGCTCGTCGGCGTACGTGTGTGCCCCATCGGGCACGCAGAAGGGGATCACGATTTCGGGCGCGTCGAACAAGATGCCGCCACGCGAAGTTCTGCGCTCTATCTGCTCATCGGTGTACCCGTCCGAGCGGAGGTCCTTCCGCCACTTGTCCTTCATCTTGTTCAACAGCTGGGTGCGCACAGCCGGGGTGCGAACCCACACGAATCGAACCGGATGGGTGTGATGCGGCGCGGGAGCAGTCAGTGCTTCGGCGACGGCGCCGCGTATCTCCTCGGGATCCACCGATTCGCCGGTGAAGGATCGAACCGAGCGGCGAACGAGAAGAGCCTCTCGGCGCCCCCTGTCGATCGACTCGGTGGTACCGAGCCAGAAAAGGTCTTCCTCGCCGCTGCGCACCAAATCTCTTGCGCCGGTGCCATTGTCGACCGGCTTCAGACCCCGCACGACGGCAACCGGAACGGCACCGAGCTTCCCCTTGACCAGATCGCCTGCAGCAGCGATCTCGTCGGCGACAGCGACTTCGGTCACGATCAACTCGTTACCTTGGGCGTCCTCGGCGCCGGCATAGCCATGGATCACGGCAAGACCGGCCGAGCCGATCGCGGCATCGATCTGGCCGATACGCCACGCGCGACCCATGGTGTCGGTGATGACGACTCCTACGTCGACCCCGAGCGAAGACGCCAGTGCTGCTCGTATGGCGGCAGCGCTTGCATCCGGATCTCTCGGGAGAAGAGCCAACTCGGACCGATCGACGTTGGATCCATCGATTCCAGAGGCGGCCTGCACTATGCCGAGACGATTCTCGGTGATCAGTGTTCGGCCTTTGCGAGCAACGATCCGAACTGCTTCCTGCTCGACCAGCAGTCTTCGCGCGGCATCTCGTTCTTCTGGATCCAGTGGTGCGTCGACCAGTCGACCTTCGGCCTTGGACACGATCTTGCTGGTGACAACCAATATGTCGTCGTTGCGAATCCACGGTGCGCACGCGGCTATCGAGGACGCAACATCGTCGCCCGGCCGAAACTCCGGTAATCCGGTCACGGGGATGATCTCGATGCTGCCGCCAGGAGCATGGTCGGTTGGAATCGGCTCGGTCACAGCTCGAGTCCAGCCGCACGAAGTGCCGCTGCGGCCATCAGCGCCGTCGTTTCGGGGTCGGTCATCAGTAACGGCACGCTGTGTACGTCAACGCCGGGAATGGTGGCCTGATCGGTCGAATGGATCAACCATGCGTCGAGGATTCCGGTGTCCGATCGTGCGCCGTAGTGACGTCCGACGGCCTCGGCGGAAGTCTCGACACCGATGACGGTCAGACATTCGTCTGCCATCCCGCGCAACGGCTTTCCGTCCACCACCGGCGACAGGCCGACAACCTTGGCCGACGTCGTACGTAGCGCACTGCGGATTCCGGGGACAGCGAGGATCGCTCCGACGCTTACCACCGGATTGGATGGAGCCAGAATCACGGCGTCGGCGCCGGCGAGGGCATCGAGGACCCCGGGCGCTGGACTCGCTTGCTCGGCACCGATATTGGCGAAGCTGTGTGTCGGGATCTGCGCTCGGTAGCGAACCCACCACTCTTGGAAGTGGATTGCTCGCTGAGTGTCCCCATCCTTTTCGTCCGGGTCGGTGACGACGACGTGGGTCTCGCTCCGGTCGTCGGTCACCGGCAGGAGTCGCACGCCTGGCTTCCATCGATTGCACAACGCCTCGGTCACCGCCGATAGCGGATATCCGGTCCTGAGCATCCGACTCCGGATGAGATGTGTGGCAATGTCTCTGTCTCCGAGCCCGAACCAATCCGGGTCGGCCCCGTACGCGGCGAGTTCGTCACGCGCGTGCCAAGTCTCCGCGATGCGTCCCCAACCACGCTCGGTATCGATTCCGTCACCGAGGGTGTACATACAGGTGTCGAGGTCGGGGCAGATGCGCAAGCCGTGCATCCACACGTCGTCTCCGACATTGACGATCGCCGTAATCTCGTCGTCGTCCCCGAGCAGTGTTTTGAGGCCCTGAAGGAACCGGGCTCCGCCGACTCCACCGACCAAGACAGTCACTTTCACAGATTCAGAGCCTAGGCTCTCGGTCGAATCGATCGGTCGGCGCCCGTCTCCTGAGGGGCGCGGATGCGGTGAAATCCGGACCCCGTCCCGGTTTCGGCCCGTTTTTCGGGGCGCGACACGCCGACGACAGGCCATTATTCGGGGAGAGGGCCGATTCCGGTCTGGAGATGGTATTGCAATAACCCGTATCGGCTTGACCGCAACCTACTCCGGCGTGTCTAATCACATTTATGTCATTCCCCGATCATCAGGCGAGTTCGCTTGGAGTGACCCTTGATTCGAACACTCGTTCCCATCTTACGTCAAGTATGCAGAAGCGTGTGTTAGAAGTCGATGGTTGGGGTATGGGTACGAATATCGGCGCGGGGCAAGGTATTCGGAATCGACCGGAAATTTCTGTGCTATCGAATGGTGAGGAGGCTGAAGCGATGTACGACCAGTACGAGGCACGTGAACACCGGGGCGAACCCCAGGCTCACCTCAGCGTAGTCAGCTACGCGTCGCAAACCGATTCCCGAGCACGCGCGGCACGAGGCGACTGCGGGAACCGTATGAATGACAAGACTTTTGCGGCACATGTAAAAGGTGGCCGCTCGGATACGTTTGCTGTCGATGTGGCTACAGCGGACGTGGCGCTCGGCCTCGATGCTGTGGTTTCCGGGGCTGACGATGCAGACGATCTGGACGATATCGATTCAGGTTCAATGGATTCCAGCGCTGCCGCTGTCGATCGCGCTTCCGAAGATTTCGTGGACGAGGACGACGCACTGGGGGAGGGAACCGCTCTGCCAGTTCGTGTTCCGGAGAAGCCGTTCTTGAGTATGGTCGCGGGATTCGATCGAATGTTCGAGGAGATCGAAGATCAGTGGCAAGAGCGTGCGCTTTGTGCGCAGACCGATCCCGAAGCATTTTTTCCCGAGAAGGGTGGGTCGACTCGCGAAGCAAAACGCATCTGCCTCGGTTGCGATGTCAAGGGCGAATGCCTGGAGTACGCGCTTGCCAAGGATGAGCGTTTCGGGATCTGGGGAGGACTGTCGGAGCGGGAGCGTCGTCGGCTCAAGCGGGGTATCGGCTAGGTCGAGCTACGTGCCGGGTCCTTCGGCTAACGTTCTTCTTCCATGCTCGGGTCGATGGTGTCGGGGTCGACCCCCAAGTAGGTTGCAACCTGTTCGACAAGCACTTCGTAGAGAAGATCTTCCAGATCCTCCGGGTGCTTGGCACGTCGCTCCAAGGGGCGCCTGAACAACACGATCCGTGCGCGTGTGGATTCGCCGCGCTTGTCGATGCCCGCCGGCACCAGTCTGGACAACGGAACGGGCCCCTCTGCCACCACCTCGGGAGGCCACGTGACCGATTCGGGATCTATGGCCCTGATTTTGGGTACTTCGTCGACTGCGATGTCCAGCCTCTCCAACCGCTCGTGCCACTTGTGGTCGATGCGAGCGAATGCCTCCAGCACCACGCGGTCGAATTTGTCGGCTCGCGATCGGTGCCCCGGAACATTCGAGGGGAGCACCGGGCCGCGAACTCCGCGGCCGCGACGGTCAGCAGATCGGGATGTCGGTTGTCTTCCGGAGCCAGTTCGAGCCATGCCCAAGGTTATCGCCCGCCCCTTCGCGGTGTGTCGGGCGGCGTGCAGTCGGAGTCGAGGGATAGTCTCTTGATCGTGAGATCACTGCGTGGATGCTGCAGGCCCGGGTGTAGCCGTTCGGCCGTCGCGACGCTCACGTATGTCTATTCGGATTCGACTGCTGTCGTGGGACCACTTGCTACTGTCGCCGAACCCCACTCATGGGACCTGTGCGAGGTACACGCTGTGACCACCACTGCGCCCAAGGGCTGGGAAATGGTGCGCTACGAGGGTGGCTTCACCACGACGACCCCCGACGAGGACGACTTGACGGCCCTGGCCGAAGCCGTTCGCGAAGCAGGCCGCGGCGATCGCGTCCGACGCGAGGACACCGAGTCGACGAACCGAGTTCGAGAACGCGACATCCGCGCCGACGTAGTTGGAGATCGTCGGACTTCGGCGCCGGCTCGGACAGGCCGACGGGGTCACCTACGGGTGCTTCCCGATCCCACGTCCTGAATGCAGGTCAATCCCCGCGTCCTACCCGGATATTCGGCCTTTTGTTCCGTTCGATATTCCACCGTTGTACTCGTCGATTGTTTCCTTCCGTTCGGTCGCATGGGGTCGGTCACAACTGGTCGGTTTTCTCGCGCTCGACGCATCGAGTTGTGACAGATTCGACTCGAGACTTCGATGTCCGAAGTGCACGGGCTGGGCCGCAGTGGCTCGCCTCTACCGCTCATCCACCGAAATTCATGAGGAGTCGTTCGTGGCACGAACTGCCGAGTCCGTCAATGCAGTCATCAAGGCCTATGACGTACGAGGGGTGGTGGGCGAGCAGATCGACGCAGGCTTCGTGCGAGACGTCGGCGCATCGTTCGCGCGATTGGTACGAGAGAAATCCGTCTCCCAGGTCGTGGTCGGCCACGACATGCGCGCATCTTCGCCGGAGTTGTCGAGGGCATTTGCGGACGGAGTCACCTCGCAAGGCCTCGATGTCGTCCACATAGGACTTGCCTCGACCGATCAGCTCTACTTCGCATCGGGCGTTCTGGATTGCCCTGGTGCCATGTTCACCGCAAGCCACAATCCTGCCGAGTACAACGGCATCAAGCTGTGCCGCGCGGGAGCGAAGCCGGTAGGACAGGACACCGGCCTCGGCACGATCAAGGCAGAGTTGGTCGACGGTGTTCCGGAACACGATGGGACACCGGGAACCACCTCGGACCGTGATGTTCTGGTCGAGTACGCCGCTTTTGTGCGTGACCTCGTCGATCTGTCTCAGGTATCCGGTGTGAAGATCGCTGTCGACGCCGGAAACGGAATGGGTGGGCACACCGTGCCTGCTGTATTCGATTCACTGCCGGTCACCATCTACCCGCTCTACTTCGAGCTCGACGGAACCTTTCCCAACCACGAGGCGAACCCGCTCGACCCGAAGAATCTCGTCGACCTACAGAAATTCGTACGCGAGACCGGTGCCGATATCGGATTGGCATTCGACGGTGACGCGGATCGATGCTTCGTCGTCGATGAACTCGGAAATCCGGTCTCCCCTTCGGCAGTCACCGGTCTGGTAGCCGAGCGCGAGCTCGCCAAAGAACCCGGCGCGTCGGTGATTTACAACCTGATCACCTCCCATGCGGTTCCGGAGTTGGTGACCAGACTCGGTGGTAAACCCGTGCGAACCAGGGTCGGCCATTCGTTCATCAAGCAGCAGATGGCAGAGACCGGTGCTGTGTTCGGCGGTGAGCACTCCGCCCACTACTATTTCCGCGATTTCTGGGGTGCGGACTCCGGAATGCTCGCGGCGCTGCATGTCCTTGCAGCTCTCGGCGCTACAGATCTACCGCTCTCGGAGTTGATGAAGTCCTACGAGTCGTATTCTGCGTCGGGGGAGATCAACTCGACGGTCGACGATGCCGTCGAGCGCACGAATGCAGTGCTCGGCGCCTTCGCGGACCGCACGGTATCGGTCGATCGGTTGGACGGTGTCACCATCGATCTCGCGGACGGCGCCTGGTTCAATCTCCGGGCGTCCAATACCGAACCGCTGCTGCGCCTCAACGTCGAAGCCCGCAGCATTGAAGATGTCGATGCTTTGACCTCCGAGATATTGGGCATAGTGCGAGGACAACTGGAATAGTGGACTACGAGACGCTCGCACTCGGTCGGTGAGTGGACGTCGGTATGGAAAGGACGGTGCAGACAGCCATGACAGCTCCGTCGTCTCTGCTGAATTTGGATGACACAGCCGCACTCGCCGCCGCCGATACCGACGGGGCCCTGCGCAGCGCCGCATTGGCAGGTGCGCAGGTCCGTGCGACGTATGCAGCCGTCGAGGAGTCCGTATCCGAACGGCTCGGCGATCTTCGCCCTCGCAGCGTTGTTTTCGTCGCGGGTGAAGGTCGCGCAGGTCGGGCCGCGTCCATGCTCATCGCCGCCATCGGTGCACGCATCGGTTTTCCGCTGGTGCATGTCGCGACGACGCCGCTGTGGGTAGGTCCGCTCGACGTAGTCGTGCTCTCCGGCGACGACGCCGGTGATCCACGGCTCGCAGAATCGACATCCGCAGCCGTTCGCCGCGGCGCCGAAACTGTTCTCGTCACCCCGGACGAGGGACCGCTACGCTCTGCGGCGGCAGGCCGCGCTGTGTTCCTTCCCCCGAGGGTCGCTGTGCGCGAGCACAACACGTTGATGCGTTACCTGGCTGCTGGGACGGCAGTTCTCGCCGCTGTGTCCGACGGCGCCTATCGGTCCTTGCTCCCCGACTTGTCCGAAGTTGCAGATCTTCTCGACGCCGAGGCGGCTCGAGATCATCCCTCGCACGAGGTTTTTCACAACCCGGCGAAGTCGCTTGCCGCTCAGATCTCGGGCAGCAGGGTTGTGCTGTCCGGTGCGGGAGCAGTCGACGTCGAATTGGCCCGACACGGTAGTGAGGTTTTGCTACGGGCTGCAGGTGTCGTGGCCGGGGCGAGTGAGCTTTCCGATGTCATCGCCGCCGTCGTGTCCTCCGGTCGCACGAGCGGTGCAGCACCCGTCGAATACGATGCCTTCTTCCACGACGAAGAGTTCGACGGACCCCGGCCAGAACAGGCGATTCGAGTGGTCGTTTTGGCATCCGATTCTTTCGCCGCGTCGGCCGAGCGTCGGACGGCTGCGCTACCGGACTCGGTGGTGATCACGGCGGGCTTACCCGAGTTCGATCGTGGGAGCCTCGATTTCGGATCGACATCGGAGTCCGTGGACGGCGCCGGAGGTTATCGGCGCGAAGGTCGGGACGGTGCAGGAAACAACCCGCACGCGGCCGGTGAACTAGGGGCGACGGCAGTATTGGCGACGCGGCTGGAAATGGCTGCCGCGTATCTACATTTGATGGGCGGGAAATAGTGCAACCACTGCTCGGTGCAGTCAGGTCGTATGCGTGGGGATCGAGGACTGTTCTTGCAGCTTTGCAAGGCAGGCCCGTTCCGTCCGAACATCCGGAAGCCGAGATCTGGCTCGGGGCACACCCCGCAGATCCAGCACTGATCGACGACGGCACCTCGACGCGGTCGCTGCTCAGTGTTATCGATGAGAACCCGGCTCTCGAGCTTGGCGCCGATACGTCTGCGACCTACCTGGGGAGGCTGCCCTTTCTGTTGAAATTGCTTGCCGCCGATGAACCCCTGTCGCTGCAGGCTCATCCGAGCGCGACGCAGGCTGCCGAGGGATTCGCGCGCGAAGAGTCAGCACGGATTCCGATCGATTCGTCGTTGCGGAACTACCGCGATGCGAGCCACAAACCTGAGCTGATCGTTGCGTTGACCGAGTTTCACGCACTTGCCGGATTCAGGTGTCCGCGGCGAACCGTCGAGTTCATCGACGCGCTGAACGTGGACGCTCTGTCCGGGTATCGATCACTTCTGGCCGACCAGCCTGACGATGCTGGATTGCGGACAGTGTTCACTTCCTGGATCACCTTGCCCGGACCTGCCCTCGATGCATTGTTGCCGCTGGTCGCCGACGGGTGCATCGAGTATCTCTCCACCCGGGCACAGTCCGACGGCGGCAAATTCATCGCGGAGGCAAGAACACTTCTCGAACTCGGAGAGTCCTATCCGGGTGATGCGGGAGTGCTGGCGGCGTTGCTGCTCAACAGAATTACCTTGACCCCCGGCCAAGGTATTTTCCTCGATGCGGGCAACCTCCATGCCTACCTGGCCGGTACCGGTGTAGAGATCATGGCGAACTCCGACAACGTGTTGCGCGGTGGCCTGACAACCAAGCATGTGGATGTACCGGAACTTCTCCGGATTCTGGATTTCCAGCCATCGGAGGTGAAGGTCCTCGAAGCGGAGCCTGACATGAGAGACACCGTCGCCTGTTACGAGACACCAGCGCCGGAATTCGCGTTGAGCCGCGCCGCGTTGTCGAACGGTTCTTCGGTGAAGTCGGACAGCGACGGGCCGTCGATCGTCCTGTGCACCAAAGGACGGGTCGTTGTTGACGACGGCGACCGCGAGTTGATGCTCGAGCAAGGTTCGGCTGTGTGGATATCTGCGGCTGATCCTGCGTTCACCGCCGCGGCGCGATGGGGAGACGCCGAGATATTTTTCGCGACCGTCGGGTAGCCTTTCGCCCGATGCCGGAACCGTCCGTGTAAGAGCTCCATTCCCCTAGGGTGTTACCACAGGGGCCCCAAGTGGCGTGTGAACGACTCGCAAGCCGAATACCGTCAGTGACCCGATCTCGACAGGTGGAACACACGCGATGACCGAAGATCGGCCGAAGAAGGCTCTGCGAACGACAGGCCTGTTCAGGACCAAGTCCGTAGAGCAGTCCATGAAGGACACCGACGAGCCGGATACCAAACTCCGGAAGGATCTCACTTCGTGGGACCTCACCGTGTTCGGTGTGGCTGTCGTCATCGGGGCCGGGATCTTCACGCTCACCGCGCGCACCGCAGGAAACGTTGCCGGTCCCTCGGTGTCGTTGGCATTTCTTCTCGCTGCGGTCGCGTGTGGGCTGGCCGCCCTCTGCTACGCCGAGTTCGCCTCCACCGTCCCGGTGGCGGGAAGCGCATACACCTTTTCGTACGCGACTTTCGGCGAGTTCGTCGCATGGATCATCGGGTGGGACCTGATCCTCGAGTTCGCGCTGGCGTCATCGGTGGTAGCGAAGGGATGGTCGCTGTATCTCGGTGAGGTCATCGGGTCGGCATCGCCGATCGTGAAGATCGGTTCGCTCGACTTCGACTGGGGTGCGTTGGTGATCGTTCTCATCATCACAGTCCTACTTGTCAGCGGTACCAAGTTGTCGTCTCGGGTGTCGCTGGTGGTCACCGCGATCAAGGTCGCTGTCGTGTTGCTCGTGGTGGTTGTCGGCGCGTTCTACATCAAATCGGAGAACTACTCGCCTTACATTCCTCCCTCCCAGGGTGGCTCCACCGAAGAGGGCATTCACCAGTCGCTGTTGTCCTTCGTCACGGGCGCGGGAAGTAGCACCTTCGGGTGGTACGGGTTGCTGGCTGCTGCCAGCCTCGTCTTCTTTGCCTTCATCGGGTTCGACGTGGTCGCCACGACCGCGGAAGAGACCAAAAACCCGCAGAAGGCTTTACCCCGTGGAATTCTCGGGTCCCTAGCCATCGTGACCGTCCTCTACGTTGCGGTAACGCTCGTGCTGACCGGGATGGTCAATTACACCGAACTCGCTGGTGACGACTCCACTCTGGCTACGGCATTCGAACTCAACGGCCTCGATTGGGCAAAGAACATTATTTCGTTCGGCGCACTGGCCGGATTGACGACGGTGGTCATGGTTTTGATGCTCGGGCAGACCCGCGTGCTGTTCGCGATGTCGCGTGACGGTCTCGTCCCACATTCGTTGGCACATACGGGCTCCAGGGGTACCCCGGTGCGAATCACGCTTCTCGTCGGCGGCGTGGTGTCGGTTCTCGCCGCATTCTTTCCGATCGGCACCCTCGAAGAGATGGTGAACATCGGCACACTGTTCGCGTTCGTCCTCGTGTCGATCGGCGTGGTAGTACTCCGGCGGACGCGCCCGGACCTTCCCCGCGGATTCAAGGTTCCCTTGATGCCGCTGATTCCGATTCTGGCGGTGGCCTCGTGCGTGTGGCTGATGGTCAATCTCTCGGTCGAGACGTGGATCAGGTTCGTCGTCTGGATGGCAATCGGCGTCGTAATCTACTTCGCCTACAGCCGGAAGAACGCAGACAAGACGATCCGCGCGCGCGAAGCGGCCAACGAACGCGACTCGAAATAGCGCGCAAGCGCGCTCGAAAATCCCTTTACGGGGCAGTAGGTATGTTATAGGCTCCCCGAACAAACTTTGGGTCGAGTTTCAGGGGGGGTGTGGGTTGAGCCAGATCGGTCGCAACTGCGCGGTAGTGAACGAGGTCCCTGGCGGTAGCGTCCTTCCCGACATACCCCCAGGCCTCGAGCACGACGGGTCGAGAAGCAGGCGAGGCTACAAGCGGTATCTCTGGCTGCTCGGTTTGCTTGCGCCCGCTTCGGCTTTGTTGCCTTCGCAACTGGTTTTGTGGACCGGCATGCCGATATTTTGGTGGAGCGGTTTGATGGTCTTCTTCCTGCTCATTCCGGTCCTCGACAAGGTGGCGGGGGAAGACGGCGACAATCCGTCCGATACCGACGTCTCGTCGATGCAGGAAGACAAGTTCTATCGATGGTGCACCTATGCGTTCCTGCCCATTCAGTTCTTCACATTGTTGGTCGCGTGCTGGATGTGGGCTTTCGGAGATTTGACGATCATCGACAGCATCGGTCTGGCCGTCACGGTCGGCCTCGTCGCCGGAACTGGGATCAATGCAGCACACGAGTTGGGCCACCGGGTCGAACAGCACGAACGTTGGCTTGCCAAAGTTGCCTTGACGCAGACCTTCTACGGGCATTTTTTCGTCGAGCACAACCGGGGACATCACGTCAGAGTGGCAACGCCCGATGATCCAGCCAGTTCACGGCTCGGGGAGAATCTGTGGGCATTCCTGCCTCGCAGTGTGGTCCTCGGATTGATATCGGCGTGGCATCTGGAAACGCAGAGGTTGGCTCGCGAGAGCATCCGACCTTGGAGTATCCGAAACAATCTTCTGCATTCATGGTTGATGAGTGCGGTGCTGTTCGCGCTGCTGGCACTGGCATTCGGCCCTGCAATTCTGCCGTACCTCGTGCTGCAGGCGGTCGTCGGTTTCTTGTTGTTGGAAACAGTCAATTATGTCGAGCACTACGGATTGCTTCGGGAAAAGAACGCGCGGGGGCGTTACGTCAGGTGCTCACCACGGCACAGTTGGAACAGTGACCGATTGTGCACGAATATCTTTCTTTATCACCTGCAGCGGCACAGTGATCATCACGCCAATCCGTCCAAGCGCTATCAGGTTCTTCGTACCTGCGACGAGGCACCACAGTTGCCGGCCGGATACGCCACGATGGTGATGATGGCGGCGTTCCCACCGTTGTGGCGTCGGGTCATGGACCCGCGAGTGATTGCGCACTACGACGGCGACGTGAGCAGAGCAAACATCCTTCCCCGTAAGCGCGAGAAGATTCTTCGGACATACACAGCGCCCGGATGCGCGACGGCCCGGATGACCAAAAGCAGGTAGCGCGAACCCTCGGCGCGCAGACCCGATAGCCTGAATGAGAACTTCACGCAATCAGGAGAGGCAAGATGACCACCTCAGTAACGCCGGATGATCGTTCGGCCACAGGATCGGCACTCACCGCGGACAACCTCGGTGGAATCGACTTCAAGGTCGCAGACCTGTCGCTGGCGGAGTTCGGCCGTAAGGAGATCCGCCTCGCCGAACACGAAATGCCCGGTCTGATCGCACTCCGTCGCGAATATTCCGACGTGTTGCCTCTCAAGGGCGCTCGAGTATCGGGATCGCTCCACATGACCGTGCAGACTGCCGTGCTGATCGAAACCCTGGTCGCCCTCGGCGCCGAGGTTCGCTGGGCGTCGTGCAACATCTTCTCCACCCAGGATCATGCGGCCGCGGCCGTCGTGGTCGGACCGTACGGGAGTGTCGAGGAGCCCAAGGGCGTTCCGGTCTTCGCGTGGAAGGGCGAGACCCTCGAGGACTACTGGTGGGCCGCTGAGCAGATGCTGACGTGGCCGGCAGCCGCGGACGGGACCCCGCAGCCCCCCAACATGATTCTCGACGACGGCGGCGACGCGACGATGCTCGTGCTTCGTGGCGCTCAGTTCGAGAAGGCCGGCGTCGTTCCCCCCACCGACGAAGACCATGACTCGGACGAGTACCAGGTGTTCCTCGGCCTGTTGCGCCGCTCGCTCGAAGAGTCGAAGACCAAGTGGAGCGAGATCGCAGCGTCGGTCAAGGGCGTCACGGAAGAGACGACCACCGGAGTGCTGCGGCTCTACCAGTTCGCTGCGGCAGGCGAATTGACCTTCCCGGCGATCAACGTCAACGACTCGGTCACCAAGAGCAAGTTCGACAACAAGTACGGCACTCGTCACTCGTTGATCGACGGAATCAACCGTGGTACCGACGTCCTCATCGGTGGCAAAGCGGTTCTGGTCTGTGGCTACGGCGACGTCGGTAAGGGCTGCGCCGAAGCATTGAAGGGCCAGGGTGCTCGCGTCACGGTCACCGAGGCCGATCCGATCAATGCGCTCCAGGCGCTCATGGACGGGTTCGACGTGCGAACCGTCGAAGAGTTCATCGAGAAGGCCGACATCGTGATCACCTCGACGGGCAACCTCGGCATCATCACGTTCGCGCACATGCAGCGGATGAAGCACCAGGCGATTTTGGGCAACATCGGCCACTTCGACAACGAGATCGACATGGCCGGTCTCGAGCGGGCAAAGGACGTCACGCGGATCAACATCAAGCCGCAGGTCGACGAGTTCCAGTTCGCCGATGGCCATTCGATCATCGTTCTGTCGGAAGGCCGACTGCTGAACCTCGGCAACGCCACGGGTCACCCGTCGTTCGTGATGAGCAACAGTTTCTCCAACCAGGTCATCGCGCAGATCGAACTGTGGACCAAGCCGAGCGAGTACGACAACGAGGTGTATCGCCTGCCGAAGCACCTCGACGAGAAGGTTGCTCGCATCCACGTGGAGGCACTCGGTGGCACGATCACCAAGCTCACCAAGGAGCAGGCCGAATACATCAATGTCGACGTCGAGGGCCCGTACAAGCCCGAGCACTACCGCTACTGATCCGGACGCGGTAGCCGTGGGAAAATTGCTGGTGATCGAGGGAGTCGACGGGGCGGGCAAGAACACCCTGGCCCGTCGGCTCGTCTCGGCGTGGGAGCGCGAGGGCCTCGAGGTCGCTCGCGTCGGGTTCCCACGGTACGGATTGTCGATTCATGCCGATCTCGCTGCCGACGCGTTGCGCGGTGAGCATGGTGATACCGCTGAGAGTGTGCACGCGATGGCTTTGCTGTTCGCCCTGGATCGACGGAATGCAGCAGAGATGATCCGAAAGCTGCTCTCGCACAATGATATCGTTCTATTGGACCGATATGTTGCCTCGAATGCGGCATACACTGCTGCACGGCTCGAAGAGCAGGCCGACGGTGCCGGGGTCGAATGGATTCGAGCTCTCGAATTCGAGCGATTCGGGGTGCCGATTCCTGATGTGCAGATCTTGTTGGACGTCCCGGTCGAGCTCGCCGCCGAACGTGCTGCGGCACGTGAGAAAGAGGATTCGACTCGCGTCCGAGACTCCTACGAGCGTGACTCCTCGCTTCAAAGCAGGACTTCAGCGGCCTATTGCGGGTTGGCCGCCGCGAACTGGATGTCACCGTGGGAGGTGATCGGCGGGGAGATCGATCCGACCCAACTCGCCGCGCACCTGGTCAATGAGACGTCTGACGGCATGAAAGTGACACCATAGAAACATGAAGCCCCGGATTCTTGTAGTCGACGACGATTCGGCTCTGGCCGAAATGCTCACTATCGTCCTTCGTGGCGAGGGTTTCGAGCCTTTCGTCGTCGGTGACGGCACTCAGGCTCTGGCCGCGGTTCGCGAGAACCGACCCGATCTGGTGTTGCTGGATTTGATGCTTCCAGGTATGAACGGCATCGACGTGTGCCGAGTTCTACGTGCAGATTCCGGAGTGCCGATCGTGATGTTGACGGCGAAGACCGACACGGTCGACGTCGTTCTCGGCCTCGAGTCCGGCGCGGACGACTACATCATGAAGCCGTTCAAGCCGAAGGAACTGGTCGCTCGTGTTCGGGCGCGATTGCGTCGCACCGAGGACGAGCCGGCCGAATTGTTGTCCATTGCCGACATCGTGATCGACGTCCCTGCCCACAAGGTGAGCAGGGGCGATGACCTCGTGTCCTTGACCCCGCTCGAGTTCGATCTTCTGGTGGCGCTTGCTCGCAAGCCGCGGCAGGTATTCACTCGTGAGGTGCTGCTGGAACAGGTGTGGGGTTACCGCCATGCCGCTGACACACGTCTGGTCAATGTTCACGTTCAGCGCCTGCGTGCGAAGGTCGAGAAGGACGCCGAGAACCCAGAAGTCGTTCTGACCGTGAGAGGGGTCGGCTACAAAGCCGGACCGCCGTGATCCGATTTTCCCACTCTCGGCGGCGAATCAACGGAACGTTCTCGCCGCTGTTGCGTTGGTTGCGTTCGCTCAGTACTGCGCTAGGTCATGCGTGGCGCCGTTCGCTTCAGCTGCGCGTGGTGGTCTCGACTCTGACATTGTCGCTGGTCGTCATTACCATCCTCGGGGTCGTTCTGACCAGTCAGATCACCGATCGTCTGCTGGAGGCGAAAATTACCGCCGCCACCGAGGAACTCGATCGTTCTCGTACCACTGTCGAAGGGTCGCTGGCCGGAGCAGACGACTCGAGCGGGCTGAGCACCCGTCTCGAGCGCGCCCGTGCGCAGTTGACCAGCCGCGACGTCGATGCCGGGCAGGCTTCCGGGTCCGCGGGCACCTTCGACCCGGTGCTGATCGTCGAAGGTGACGGTGTCCGCAGTGACGCCTCCGTCGGTCCCGTCGATCACATTCCCGCGAGTTTGCGTGAGTTCGTGAAGCAGGGGTTGATCAGTTATCAGTACGCAACGGTCGCTGATAACGAGGGTGGATACTCCGGGCCTGCATTGATCATGGGTTCACCCACCGGATCCGATATCGCCGGGCTCGAGCTGTATCTGGTGTTCCCACTCGGGAGTGAGGACAGAACACTCTCACTCGTCCGCGGAACGCTCCTCATCGGTGCGGTCGTGCTCCTGGTCCTACTTGCAGCGATATCGATGCTCGTCGCCAGGCAAGTGGTCCTTCCGATTCGCTCGGCCTCACGTATCGCCGTTCGATTCGCCGATGGACGACTCAAGGAGCGAATGCCGGTGCGCGGGGAGGACGACATGGCGCGGCTTGCCATGTCGTTCAACGAGATGGCGGAGAGCCTGTCCAAACAGATCACCCAGCTCGAAGAGTTCGGAAACCTGCAGCGGCGTTTCACCTCCGATGTGAGCCACGAGCTTCGAACCCCGCTGACGACGGTGCGGATGGCCGCTGATCTGATCCACGACGGCAGTGCAAATCTCGATCCGGCTTTGAGGAGATCCTCTGAGTTGTTGGTCAACGAACTGGACAGGTTCGAGACGTTACTCGGTGATCTGCTCGAGATCAGCCGCCACGACGCGGGTGTCGCCGAACTGGCCGCGGAACAACTCGATCTACGGATGTGCGCGCGAGCGGCAGTGTTCACGGTGCGGCACTTGGCACGAGAGACTGGCACCGAGGTCATCGTGGACATGCCAGATACTGCCGTCATCGCAGAAGTCGATCCGCGTCGTGTCGAGCGAATACTGCGAAACCTGCTGGCCAATGCTCTCGATCACGGCGAAGGGAAGCCTGTTCTTCTGCGGCTCCGAGCCAACGCGGACGCTGCGGCATTTGTCGTCCGAGATCAGGGAGTGGGGCTACGTCCAGGTGAGGAGAAGCTTGTTTTCAATCGCTTCTGGCGTTCGGATCCCTCTCGCGTGCGCAGATCGGGCGGAACCGGTCTCGGACTTGCCATCAGTGTCGAGGATGCACGGTTGCACGACGGGAAGCTCGAGGCTTGGGGGGCTGTGGGTGAAGGCGCATGCTTCCGGTTGACGTTGCCACTCGTGCGAGGACACAAAGTGATCGGAAGTCCATTGCCCCTGAAGCCGAGCACTCGACGTTACACACAGGGCCAACCGCTTCCCTCGTCGACCTCGCGGACCGATACGCCCCGGACGGCGGATGCGGAGCACTCGGAGTTGACGCCCGCGGTGTCCAGCGAGTCGACGGACCCTTCGAAACGTTCGGAGTCATCGTGATCCGGCGTTGTTCGGCGACCGTTGCCGCTGTCCTGGTCGTCCTCCTGTCGCTCGCAGGATGCGCAAGCCTGCCCGAATCGTCGACCCCGCAGGCAATCGGTTCGATCACGGGAGGGGCGGCGTCGACTACACCGCCACCGCCGGCGGAAGGACGTGAGCCCGATCTGCTCGTCCGCGACTTCCTCGTAGCGAGCGCGAATTCGGCGAACCGCCATCAAGCTGCACGGCAATATCTGACACGCGATGCCTCCAGTACCTGGGACGACGGAGTCAAAACCGTCGTAGCGGATCGAATCGACCTGTTGTCCGGCCCTCGCACTTCGGACGAATCGGAGTACACGATTCGATCGAACACCGTGGGCGTCCTCGCGTCGGGTGGTGACTATCAGGCCGGTGCAGGCTCGGTGGACTCGACGATTCGGATCGTCAAGGTCGACGGTGAGTGGCGCATCGACGAGCTTCCTCCCGGCGTACTGATCGATCGCTCGCAGTTCTTCAATGCCTACCAACGGCAGTCGTTGTTCTTCGTAGATCCGCTCGGTGCGGCGTTGGTTCCCGATGTCCGGTGGCTCACAGGTTCCCCTGATCAACTGGCCAACCAGCTCGTGCAATTGCTGATCGACGGGCCGAAACAGACGTTGGCGCCTGCTGTGTCGAACGAATTGTCGAACGATGTCGGCGTTCGTGGGCCGATCACCAAGGCCGATGGTCGAACAACACAGGTCGGCGTCGGTCCAGGCGGAGTGAGAATCGATTTCGGCGGACTGCAGTCGATGGATACGAAGAATCGTGAGCTACTTGCTGCCCAGGTGATCTGGACGTTGGCATCGGCGGATATTTCCGGTCCGTACGTCCTGCTCGCCGACGGACAACCTCTCGATGACGACAAGCAGGACGGGTGGACGACTGCAGATGTCGGTTCTCTCGATCCGTTGGGAACATCCGAGACTGCAGTGGGCCTACACGCGTTGGTCGCAGGGCAACTGATGTCGGTCGAGGATTATGGTGCCGTTCCCGTTCCCGGATATTTCGGCACCGTCAACAATCTGCGTAGTGTCGCGCTGTCGAACGACGGAACGCTGGTGGCCGGCGTGGCAGACACCGGCCGCCCGGTGCCCGAGCCGTCCTCGACTTTGATGATCGGCGGGTACGACAGCGGTGCCTTCCCAGTAGCGGAGGGACAGTCGATCACCAGACCTTCCTGGGGTGCCGACAACAATGCGGCGTGGGCTGTCATCGACGGTACGAATGTGATTCGCGCAGCACGGGATCCAGCGACGGGGCAGGTGTCGGTGGTTCCGGTGGATGCCACCGCCGTCACTGCGCTCGGTGTGAGGATCACCGACCTACGGCTATCACGCGACGGTGTCCGGGCGGCTATCATCGTCGACGGGTTGGTATACGTCGCGTCGGTGGTGCGCAAGGAGAACGGCTCGTACTCCCTCATGTCTCCCAAGGCGGTGGCAAACGGTCTCGGCAGCGACGCTCTGGCGTTGGACTGGAGTACCGGTGATGCCATCGTCATCGTGCGTATCGCGACCGACGTGCCGGTAGTGCAGGTTACGACCGACGGTTCGCGACTCGATGCGCTTCCGAGCCGGAACCTGACAGCTCCGGTGCTCTCTGTCGACGCGTCGCCGACGAACGAGTACGTCGCGGATTCGCGAGCAGTATTTCAGCTGAACAACAGCGATCCTGCCGGTGACCGCTATTGGCGTGAAGTAGCCGGACTGGCAGGAGTGAAAGCGACACCGATTCTGCCAGGCTGAGCGCTGTATCCGGCAAAAAGTGTCGTACCCGGATGCTCTGATTCACCGTATGAACGCAACTGTTCGGACGTTGCTCGACCTGGCACTCCCTCGTGAGTGTGGGGGCTGCGGTGCTGCGGGAACCCTGTGGTGTCTTCGGTGCGAGGACACTGTGTGTTCCGCCGTCGAGCGGGTACGGCCTCGCATCGACCCAGGGGTGCCGTGCTGGGCGCTCGGGCCGTACTCCGGTGCCCGCCGAAGCGCGGTCCTCGAACTGAAGGAACGGAACCGGCACGACGTGGCCGTCCCACTCGGACGGGCCCTTGCCCACGCGGTCGAGCAACTTCGGGAATTCGGTGAGATCGATCCGCCCGAGCTTTCTCGTCTGGTGCTCGTGCCTGCGCCCACTCGAGCGCGCGCAGCGCGAGTGCGAGGTGGTGATCATGTAGAGCGCTGTGTCGAAGCGACCGCGGCCGAGCTAGGGCAAGAAGTCGTGCGGATACCGTCGATATTACGGATGCGCACGGGAGTACGAGATTCGGTCGGGCTCAGTGCGTCCGAGCGGCAGGCGAATGTGGCGGGTCGGATCGAGCTGGCACTCTCGCGCAGCGCAACATCTGCAGGTCGTCGACATCGCAGACGCGCCGAAGTCGGCGATGTTGCTGTGCGCGTGGGAATTCCGCGTGAGAGAACTGTCCTCTTCGTAGACGACGTACTCACCACCGGTGCGACGGCGACCGAATCAGTAAGTGTCCTAAAGAATTCGGGAGTGCGTGTTGATGGGGTATTGGTGGTTGCAGCAGTTCGGTAGGGGGCCTCGATGGTGCACTCCGGACACGCGGACGTACCAATTTCAAGTGAAGAGTGGCACACGAGCGGATGACAGACTAACGTCGCGGACACGACCTCGATATGTTTTTCGAGGTCTCGTAGTGGAGGTGATGCAGCCGCACGTGATGCCGGTTGGTTCCCCATTCGGCATGAACATTTGCCGCACTGCGAAAAGCGGTGCAGCCTATATCGGGAGGTACGAGTGACGACCCCTTCACAAGCTTCTGTTTTCTTCGACGAGAAGCCTTCGGACGAGTCCACCAAGACCAGTGCCGACGTTGTGGTCAAGGGCCGCAATGTCGAGATCCCAGACCACTTCCGGGTGTACGTCTCCGAAAAACTAGCCCGACTCGAGCGCTTCGACCCTTCCATCTACCTCTTCGACGTCGAACTGCAGCACGAGCGCAACCGTCGACAAGCCAAAGCATGTCAGCGCGTGGAAATCACCGCAAAGGGCAAAGGCCCGGTTGTTCGAGCAGAAGCTACTGCTGACAGCTTCTATGCAGCGCTCGAGTCCGTCACATCCAAACTGGAAGCGCGTCTCCGTCGGACCAAGGATCGCCGCAAAGTCCATTACGGTGACAAGACTCCGGTGTCGGTCGCCGAGGCTACGGCAGAGTTGGCTGAGGACGACAGTCTGGCGCTGAATCCGGATATCAAGCTGGATTCGTTCGAGGACGAAGCTACGGGACCCGGACAGATCGTCCGAACCAAAGTCCACTCCGCTTCACCGATGAGCGTGGACGACGCTCTCTACGAGATGGAATTGGTCGGTCACGACTTCTACCTCTTCCACGACAGCGTCTCCGACCGCCCGTCCGTCGTGTATCGACGGCACGCATTCGACTACGGCTTGATCAGACTCACCTGATCTGGCCCACGCGCTAGGTCCGACGTGCATTTTGAGCCACGTCAGTGGGCCCGACCTGGGGTTCGACCCAAGGTCGGGCCCACCGACGTGTGGTGGGCCTACAAAGCACTCAGCATCAGCGCCTACCATGGACGCGTCGGTCCGCTGCTGGCATGAGACTTTCATGTGAGTGCAGCGCAACCGGCGCTGCCGTAACGCCCCGCTACGACGTAGATGACCAGTCGATATCTTGCTAGCCGATATCCGTAACCGAGGATCGAGGACGAGAAAGCCCGTGCCTTCGCTGTCGTTTTCCAAGCTGCTCCGTGTTGGTGAAGGTCGCATGGTCAAGCGGCTCAAGAACATCGCAGACCATGTGTCCACCCTGTCTCCGGACGTCGAGCGGCTGTCCGACGCCGAACTGCATGGCAAGACCGCAGAGTTCAAGAATCGATTCGCGTCCGGTGAATCTCTGGACGAGCTGCTGCCCGAGGCTTTCGCCGTCGCCAGAGAAGCGTCGTCCAGAGTGCTGTCGCAGCGACATTTCGACGTCCAGGTGATGGGCGGCGCAGCTCTGCATTTCGGGAACATCGCCGAGATGAAGACAGGCGAGGGCAAGACTCTCACCTGTGTTCTGCCTGCATATCTCAATGCGATCTCCGGCAACGGAGTGCACGTGGTGACGGTCAACGACTACCTGGCCAGGCGAGATTCGGAGTGGATGGGCCGAGTCCATCGCTTCCTCGGCCTCGAGGTCGACGTCATTCTCTCGGGAATGACTCCGACCGAGCGGCGTGCGGCCTATTCGGCCGACATCACCTACGGAACGAACAACGAATTCGGATTCGACTACCTCCGCGACAACATGACGCACTCCCTCGACGATCTGGTGCAGCGGGGTCACAACTTCGCTGTCGTCGACGAGGTCGATTCGATACTCATCGACGAGGCGCGCACGCCGCTGATCATCTCGGGTCCGGCCGACGCGTCGTCGAAGTGGTACGGGGAATTCGCCCGAATCGTGCCGATGATGAAAATCGACGTGCACTACGAGGTCGACATCCGTAAGCGCACCATCGGTGTCCATGAGGCGGGCGTCGAATTCGTCGAAGACCAGCTCGGCATCGACAATCTGTACGAGGCCGCGAACTCGCCGCTGGTGAACTACCTCAACAACGCGATCAAGGCGAAAGAGCTCTACACCAAGGACAAGGACTACATCGTTCGCGACGGCGAGGTCATCATCGTCGATGAGTTCACCGGCCGCATCCTCGTGGGGCGTCGATACAACGAGGGAATGCACCAGGCCATCGAGGCGAAGGAAAAGGTCGAGATCAAGGCCGAGAATCAGACTCTCGCCACGATCACGCTGCAGAACTATTTCCGGCTGTACGACACTTTGTCCGGCATGACCGGTACTGCCCAGACCGAAGCGGCTGAGCTTCATCAGATCTACGGGTTGGGAGTCATTCCGATCCCGACCAACCGACCGATGGTTCGCGTCGACAACGGCGACCTCATCTACAAGACCGAAGAGGCGAAGTTCGATGCGGTGGTCGCCGACGTCGTCGCACGACACGCCGAGGGGCAGCCGGTTCTGATCGGAACGACGAGTGTCGAGCGCTCGGAGTACTTGTCCAAGCAGTTCACCAAGCAAGGCGTAGTGCACAGCGTGCTCAACGCGAAGTTCCACGAGCAGGAAGCCACCATCGTGGCCGAGGCCGGCATGCTCGGTGCGGTCACTGTGGCGACCAACATGGCAGGACGCGGCACCGACGTCGTTCTGGGTGGCAACCCGGACATCATCACCGATCTGCAACTGCGTAAGCAGGGTCTGGACCCAGTGGAGACGCCCGACGCATATCAAGATGCGTGGGAACTTGCCCTGGAGACTGTGAAAGCCCAGGTGAAAGCCGACGCAGCGACCGTGCGCGATGCAGGTGGACTGTACGTCCTCGGTACCGAGCGGCACGACTCACGCCGGATCGACAACCAGCTTCGCGGTCGTTCCGGTCGTCAGGGTGACCCAGGGGAGTCTCGCTTCTATCTGTCACTCGGTGACGAGCTGATGCGTCGATTCAACGGTGGCGCACTCGAATCGATCATGACTCGTCTGAACCTGCCCGATGACGTGCCGATCGAGGCCAAAATGGTCTCCAAAGCCATCAAGAGTGCGCAGACCCAGGTAGAGCAGCAGAACTTCGAGATCCGCAAGAATGTTCTCAAGTACGACGAGGTCATGAACCAGCAGCGCACCGTCATCTACGAGGAGCGGCGCCGCATCCTCAAGGGCGCAGACATGGAAGGCCAGGTCGAGGGGATGATCACCGATGTGATCACCGCCTACGTCACCGGGGCTACTGCTGACGGGTACGTCGAGGATTGGGATCTCGAGCAGTTGTGGACGGCATTGAAGACCTTGTATCCGGTTGGTCTGGACTACAAGGAGCTCTCGCAGGAGAACGAGTTCGGCGAAAAGGGCGATCTGAGCCGCGAGGAACTTCTCGAGGCATTGCTCGCCGACGCTCGGGCGGCGTACGCGACGCGTGAGAAGAACATCGAAGAGATCGCGGGCGAGAACGGAATGCGTGAGCTGGAGCGTCGGGTGCTGCTCTCGGTGCTCGATCGAAAGTGGCGTGAGCACCTCTACGAGATGGACTATCTCAAGGAAGGCATCGGCCTGCGCGCGATGGCGCAGCGCGATCCTCTGGTGGAGTACCAGCGCGAGGGGTACGACATGTTCCAGGGAATGCTGGAAGGGTTGAAAGAGGAATCCGTCGGGTTCTTGTTCAACCTGCAGGTCGAGGCGACCCCCGCCCCCGCAGGTCCCGCGGTAGGGGCAGGCCTGGCCGTCGCGCCGGGTCTGGCGTCTCCGATCGGTACTGCCAGTGCATCGATGCAGAAGTCGTCAGCTGCCCAGAAGACACCGATCGAGAATCCGCTGCCGACACAGGAGCAGCTCGCACAGCCGGCGCAGGGTGCGGGCTCGGCACCGAGCGCGCTTCGCGCAAAGGGCCTCGACGAACGCCCCAGTGGGCGGTTGACGTTCTCCGGTCCGGACGAAGACGGTGGTACCGAGGTACGTCGTTCCGAGGGTGGATCCGGTCGACGCGGATCAGCGACTGCAGAAACCCCGATCACCCCTGAGGGGACGCGCCGGGAGCGACGCGAGGCAGCTCGTGAGCAGTCGAAAACCTCCAGCAAGTCCGGTAGATCCAAGAAGAAGCGCTGAGAACCTGCCGTCGTTCCGGTAATTCTCAACGGATCCTGACGGAGGTGACCGTCCAGCCCGAGTATCGCGCAGTCTTTCGATACTCGAGGCGGGCGGCCACGGCAAAGATGCGCGGTCCGCGGGCATAGGTGCCGAACACCTCCGCGGAGTTCTTCGCACATCGACTCACATGCACCCGTCGGAGTGACGCGGCGCCTAGACTCTGGCCGGGTGGCTGCGAATTCACAAGGGTTTTCAGCGACTCGACAACTGTGGGGGTGAACAAGGCGCCCAGCCTGGCGGTTGTTCGGCGTCTGTCGAGAACCTCCAGGATCAGTCGCAACGCGCGTTCTGCCCCCCGCTGTGCGTCGTCGGAAGCCTGACTCTCGGCTGGGTTTACTACATTCGATCCAGGCGTGCCCCCGTGAGCGTGGTTTCCGAGACTTCGCTGGAAGGGGCGACGTCGACGGTCCGACTGGCTTCGGGCCTGCACGTGTGCGAGATGGTGATCGAGACGTTTCCTGGCGTGTACGGCGGCACTTCCAGGCGCCGTCGGTGGCTCGAAAGGCCGGGCGTGCGAAAGGAATGTATGACGGTTCGACACGGGTGGGTTGTCCATTTTTTGCATCCCTTACGTCGCGGTGTATGCATCCTCTAGTGAATGAGACGGAACCGGAGGCCGTACGGTTCCACTGTTGTCTTTCGTGCAGCCGGTAGAAATGGCTGTAGCGTTTTGCTTCATCCAAGTTCGATCGGCATGGTCGGTTCGAGCGTCGGGCAGAACTAGCCGGTACCGGCGAACGGAAACGGGGAGCAGGATTCGCGATGGCGACAAGGCTGACTACGCAGGATGCGTCTTTCTACTTTCTCGAGGCCAGCAGCACGCCCATGCATTTGGGATCTTTGGCGACCTTCCGCACACCGCGCAGCGGTTTCAGTTATGAGAGTTTGCTCGAGCTCGTCGAGGAGCGTCTGGTTCTCGTGCCTCGCTATCGGCAGAAGGTTCGCGAGGTCGCATTCGGGCTGGCGCGCCCGGTATGGGTCGATGATCCGGACTTCGACATCACCTATCACATTCGCCGGTCTGCGTTACCGAAACCGGGTTCCGATGACCAGCTTCACGACTTGATTGCCCGGCTCACCTCCAGACCCCTGGACCGAACACGTCCACTATGGGAGATGTATCTCGTGGAGGGGTTGTCCAAAAACAGGTTCGCCATCTTCACCAAATCGCATTCTGCGCTCGTGGACGGGGAGCTGGCACTCGAGCTCGGTCAAGTCATCCTCGACGCGAGCAAGAGTCCCCCTGTGATGGCCGAGGAACTGTGGATGCCGGCGCGCGAGCCCAAGGACACGACACTCGTCCTCGATGCCATCACCGAGATGATCATTCGCCCCAGTGAAGGCGTCGAAGCCGTCCGAGGTGCGTTCCGTAGCATCACCGACGTGGCGAGCGAGGCCGTTGCTGCGACGGGCAAAGTGTTTTCCGCCGTACGCACGGCGGCACAGGTTGCGCCCTCCAGCCCGCTGAATACTCCGATATCTCGAAATCGTCGGTTTGCGGTGGCGAAGACAGAACTGTCGGACTACCGAAAGATCCACACCCGATTCGGTTGCTCGATCAACGATGTCGTGCTTGCTGTGGTGACGGGTGCGTTGCGCAACTGGCTTCTCTCGCGGGGCGAACCGGTGACCGAGTCCTCGACGATTCGGGCGTTGGTGCCGATGTCGGTGTACGTCTCGAACGAAGGGGCAGGACCCGTCGAGCACGCGGCCAGACTGACCGGTGAGCCGGAAGCAGAGGTGCCGCGCAGTGAAGTGTCGTCCTTTCTCGTAGACCTGCCCGTAGGTGAGCCCAACGCAGTCGTCCGGCTGTCGCATATTTCTCATGCGACCGAAGCTCATGCGCGACAGTCACCCGGAGTGACGGCTCAAACTTTGATGCGGATTTCAGGATTTGCTCCGGCCAGCTTGCATGCAATGGGCGCGCGAGCGGGTAGTCGGCTTTCGAAGCGATTGTTCAACCTGATCATCACCAACGCTCCGGGACCGCAGTTTCCACTGTATGTCGGTGGGGCGCGCATGCTGGAGATGTACCCGGTGTCGCCACTCTTCGAGAATCAGGCCCTCAGTATCGGTCTGACGTCGTACGACGGCTCTGTGTACTTCGGGTTGAACGCCGATCGGGGTGCGATGCCCGACGTCGATGTGGTGACAGCACTGCTACTCGAGTCTCTGGAAGAGCTGATCGATGCCAGCAACGAGTCGAGAGTATGAGGAGTTCTACTGTGAGGGTGTACATACCGGCGACGGTAGCGATGTTGAGGACGCTGGTGGCAGACGGTGAACTCCATCCGGTGAGCAGGACCGCGTTCGCGGTGACGCCGTCTCTTCGAGAGGCGTACTCCTCGGGTGACGACGAGGAGTTGGCCGAGGTTGCAATGAACGAGGCAGCCAGGGCGTCATTGCGGCTCATCGCTGCAGGTATCGAGGACGAGACCGATGCCGGGGTAGTCGACGGGGGAGTGGTGAATCGACGTGCGGTAATTGCTGCGGACGTCGAGGACCCGACGCTTCGTCCCGATC
The DNA here is from genome assembly GCF_004795915.1 of Rhodococcus sp. PAMC28707. Classification (NCBI taxonomy): domain Bacteria; kingdom Bacillati; phylum Actinomycetota; class Actinomycetes; order Mycobacteriales; family Nocardiaceae; genus Rhodococcus; species Rhodococcus sp. PAMC28707. Next base: position 678,254 of record NZ_CP039253.1, on the reverse strand, counting down.
TCGACGACGCGGTCGTTCGGTTGAAGAACCCGTTGCGCATGGACGAGGTGGCGTCGGTTCACCTCGATCTGGAGGGCGCGGAGGATGCTGTCGGAAAAGCTGTTGCGGTAGTCGACGCGGCCGACGTCGGTGACCCCGACGCAGAGTTCGTCCTCGGCGATGCCGAGGACCACAGTCTGGCGTGGTACGCGACGCAGGAATTGCCGTTCTTGCTCGCGTTGCTGTGACGGCGGTGTAACCCACATCGCTTTTGCGTTTCGTCAACCTACGGTAGCGTAACTTACAGCAACGTATCGTTGCCTCGAGCGAGGGGATGACCAACCGGATGGACCTCAAGAAGTGGCTGGAAGCACCTGCTGCGGACGTATCTGCGCCCAAGCGGCCCAAGCTGAACATGCTGCGCGGAGCGTTCACCAGGATTACGACTCCGCTGCTTCCCGACGATTACCTGCACCTCGCCAATCCGTTGTGGTCGGCGAGAGAGCTGCGCGGACGCGTCGTCGAGGTGAAGCAGGAAACTGCGACCGCGGTGACGCTGGTCATTCAACCGGGGTGGGGTTTCAATTTCGATTACAAGCCCGGCCAGTACATCGGAATCGGTCTTCACCTCGGCGGTAGGTGGCATTGGCGTTCGTATTCGCTGACGTCACCGCCGAACTGGGACGAAAAGCGTATTTCGATCACCGTGAAGGCGATGCCCGAGGGTTTCCTCTCCAGCCACCTGGTCGGTGGAGTTCCACAGGGCACCATCGTTCGACTGGCTGCGCCGAAAGGAAATTTTGCGCTTCCGACTCCGCCTCCGGAGAAGATTCTGTTCATTACCGCCGGTAGTGGCATCACGCCGGTGATTTCGATGCTGCGAGCGCTGGACCGTCATGGAGAATTGTCGGACACCGTGCACATTCACTCGGCGCCCACCGAGGATGAGGTCATGTTCGCGGACGAACTCTCTGCACTTGCCGAGGCGCATCCACAATTTCATTCGCATATTCAGCTGACACGCTCCGATGGCAAGTTCGCACTTGCCTCGCTCGACGAGCTGTACCCGGACTGGCGCACCCGTGAGACATGGGCGTGTGGTCCCGCTTCGCTCCTCGAAGAGATCGAGCGCGTGTGGAAACACGAGGGGTTGGAAGACAAGCTTCACCTCGAGAGATTCGAGATTTCGCGCGCTGACACTTCAGGTAAGGGCGGAACGGTAACGTTCGCAAAGTCCGATCGTTCCACTGAGGTCGATGGCGCGACCAGTCTGCTCGAGGCAGGCGAAAATGTCGGTGTACAGATGCCTTTCGGATGCCGGATGGGGATTTGTCAGACCTGCGTGGTCCCGCTGACTGCTGGCCATGTCATCGATCTCCGCTCAGGTAAACAGCACGGTGAAGGTGATCGAATTCAGACGTGCATCTCGGCCGCGGCCGGCGACTGCACTCTCGACCTGTAAACGCCTGTGCGCTGCGGGGGAGCACACCTACCTCTCAGTATCTTCGGTTATTATTTGGCTAGGCGCTCCGTCGCCTGACAGACATTCGGGCTAAGCCATCAGTGCTAGGCCCAGGACCCCTGGAGGACCACGATGGCCATTTCGGACATCAAGGAGTTTGCTCACCTGACCGAAGCCGATATGGAAGCCTTCGGACGGGAACTCGACGCGGTACGACGTGATATCGAGGACAGTCGCGGTGCCAAGGATGCCGCCTATATCCGCCGGACCATCCGGGTGCAACGCAGTTTGGAGCTCGGAGCTCGAATTGTGCTGTTGGGCAGCAAGTATCGGCCCGCTTGGTTAGCAGGAACAGCGATGCTCAGCGTTGCAAAGATCATCGAGAACATGGAGCTCGGGCACAATGTGATGCACGGGCAATGGGATTGGATGAACGATCCGGAGATTCATTCCGTCTCGTGGGAGTGGGATCAGACGGGGCCGTCGGAGCAGTGGAAGCGAGCGCACAACTACTCGCATCACACGTACACGAACATCGTCGGAATGGACGACGATATCGGTTTCGGTATTCTCCGTATGACTCGTGACGAGCCATGGAAGCCAATCAACCTGATTCAGCCTTTGGCCAATGTTCTTCTTGCCATGACTTTCGAGTGGGGCATCGCCCTGCACGATCTCGATGCGAAGAAGGATCTCGACGGCGAGACGAATCTGCCGTTCTGGAAGTCGGCGTCCAACCGACAGTTCGGCCGCAAGATCGCCCGTCAGGTTGGCAAGGATTTCGTTCTCTTTCCTGCGCTGACCGGCCCCGCGTGGAAGTCGACTTTGACTGCCAATGCGACGGCGAACCTCGTGCGCAACCTGTGGACCTACGTAGTGATCTTCTGCGGACATTTCCCCGATGGTGCAGAGAAGTTCACCATCGGCCAGTTCGAGAACGAGACCCGTGCCGAGTGGTACATGCGGCAAATGCTGGGAAGTGCGAACTTCGAGGCGGGCAAGGTCATGGCATTCATGTCGGGCAACCTGTGTTACCAGATCGAGCACCACATGTTCCCCGATCTTCCAAGCAACCGGTACGCGGAAATCTCCGAGCGCGTGCATGCGCTCTGTGAGAAGTACGACCTTCCGTACACCACGGGCTCGCTGGGTAAGCAATACCTGTTGGCGCTCCGTACCATTCACAAGCTTTCGCTCCCGGACTCATGGTTGCGGGCTACCTCCGACAATGCGCCCGAAACGAGTTCCGAGCGGCGTTTCCGCACGGGTGAGGTTCCTGCCGTCCATGCGCTCCGAATCGATCCGATGACCGGTGAGCGGCGAGGACTTCGTTCGGCTATCGCCGAAGCCCGAGTCACCCTTCGGAACGCAAAAAAGGAAGCCAAGCGGCAGGCGAAGGCGATGCGTCGTACACAGGGCGAGTGAGTTCACTCACACCTACGCGTGCGTAACCTACGCAACCGTAAGTTGCGGTACGGTCGTTTCAAGAACGTGTACGAAGTGCACCTCGACGACTGCCAGGAGGGCCGTATCCTATGGCGATTTCGGAAATCAAAGAATACGCACATCTGACCGACGCCGACGTGGAAGCGCTCGGAATCGAACTCGACGCGATTCGTCGGGACATCGAGTCTTCGCGGGGCGAGCGTGATGCGAAATATATTCGCAATACGATTCGCTTCCAGCGCGCACTCGAGATCGGTGGTCGTGCAACTCTTTTCGCGAGCCGTAAGCGTCCCGCCTGGTTGCTCGGCGCGGGACTGCTCGGCGCCGCGAAGATCATCGAGAACATGGAACTCGGGCACAACGTGATGCACGGGCAATGGGATTGGATGAACGACCCGGAGATTCACTCCACTTCGTGGGAGTGGGACAACACCGGACCGTCCGCGCATTGGAAGCAGACCCACAACTACATTCATCACAAGTACACCAACATCCTCGGCATGGACGACGACGTCGGTTACGGGTTGCTGCGGGTGACTCGCGATCAGCGCTGGAAGCCGTTCAATCTCGGTAACCCGGTGTTCAACCTGCTGCTGCAGCTGTTCTTCGAGTACGGCGTCGCAGCCCAGCACCTCGAACTGGGCAAGGTTGCCAAGGGGCGTATTCCGCGCGAGGAGTTCGTTCAGAAGCGCCGCGAGGTTCTCGAGAAGGTCGGCAGGCAGGTCGTCAAGGACTATGTGGTGTACCCGGCTCTGACCGGTCCCGCGTGGAAGTCGACGATGACGGCGAATCTCCTCGCGAACATGATTCGCAACGTGTGGACGAACACCGTCATCTTCTGCGGTCACTTTCCCGACGGCGCCGAGAAGTTCACCAAGTCCGACATGGAGGGCGAGACTCAGGGGCAGTGGTACCTGCGTCAGATGCTCGGCAGTGCGAATTTCGATGCGGGCCCCGTCATGGAATTCATGAGCGGAAACCTCTGCTATCAGATCGAACACCACCTGTTCCCGGATCTTCCCAGTAATCGTTTGCGGGAAATCAAGGTTCGCGTTGTGCAGCTCGCCGAGAAATACGATTTGCCGTACACCACCGGATCGATCGGCAAGCAGTATCTGTTGTCGTGGCGAACAATCGCCAAGCTCTCGCTGCCGAACAAGTATCTTCGGGCTACCGCGGACGATGCGCCGGAGACAGCATCCGAACGTAAGTTCGCCAATGAGCCTGCGGGTCTGCTGACCATCGATCCCGAGACCGGGAAGCGTCGCGGCCTTGCAACGGCGATTCGTGAAGCCAGGAATTCCCGCGGACTGTTCGGGCGAAAAGTCAAGTGAAGTAGTACTTACGGTTCGAAACCACGAACGACGTCTGGTGATCTACTGCCAGGCGTCGTTCGTGCGTACGGCCTCGAGAAGGCCGCGAACGGCGCGGACGCGACGGGCTGCGTCGCCGGTCAAATCATCGAGGGCACATTCGGGATCGGCGGGCGGTCCTAGATGGGTGCATCCTCGTGAGCACTCCTCGATGGCGTCGGCGAGGTCGGAGAAGGCAGCCACGACGTCGTGCGGTGAGATGTGCGCGAGGCCGAAGGATCTGATGCCCGGGGTGTCGACGACCCATCCGCCGCTGGGCAAAGGCAAGGCCACCGACTGCGTCGATGTGTGCCGCCCCTTGCCTACGCCCGATACGACGCCGACGGCGCGATGCGCGTCGGGGACGAGTCGATTGACGAGGGTGGACTTTCCGACTCCCGAGTGCCCGATCAGTGCGGTCAGTTTGCCCCGCAACGTGGCCGTCAGCTCGGTGAGGTCCTCGCTTTGGCCGGCGAGAACCACAGGTACGTCCAAATCGGCGAAAGATGCGGTGAATTCGGTCGGATCCGCGAGGTCGCTCTTGGTCAGGCACAGAATCGGTGACAGACCGCCGACGTAGGCGGCGACCAGTGCACGCTCGACGAAGCCGGTACGCGGCGGCGGATCGGCCAGCGCAGCGACGATGAGTAGTTGCTCGGCGTTGGCGACGACGACGCGTTCGAAGGGATCGGTGTCGTCGGCTGTACGGCGGAGCACCGTGCGACGCTCGGCCACGCGGACTATACGAGCGAGGGTATCGACCTTGCCGGTCAGATCTCCGACGATGTCGACGTCGTCTCCGACGACGATCGGTGTCCGGCCCAGTTCACGTGCGCGCATGGTGACAACGGGCCGGTTCGGGTCACCTCCCAGAACGCATCCCCACCTGCCTCTATCGACCGCGACGACCATGGCCGATTCGGCATCGGCATGTTCGGGCCGGGTCTTGGTCCGAGGTCGCGAGCTCTTTCCTGGACGTATGCGTACGTCCGATTCGTCGTACCTGCGCGGCGTCAGGACATGTTCCCGTCGGTCTCGAGGTGCGAGGGTGAACCGGCGAGCATGTCGGACCAGAGGGTCTCGAACCCGGGCAATGTCTTTGCCGTGGTGCCGATGTCGTCTACCTGCACTCCGGGTACGCGGAGTCCGAGTATTGCGCCGGCCGTCGCCATTCGATGATCGGCATATGCGTGCCACAGTCCGGAACCGAGGGGAGCCGGCGTGATCTCGAGACCGTCGGCGGTTTCGACGGCTTTTCCGCCGAGCCTGCCGATTTCGGTGGCCAGTGCTTTCAGTCGATCGGTCTCATGGCCGCGCAGATGTGCGATCCCGCGAAGCCAGGACGGTCCATCGGCGAGCGCTGCCAGTGCTGCCACTGTCGGGGTGAGTTCGCCTACCTCGTGTAGGTCGATATCGATGCCGTGCAGCACGTTCGGTCCCGACACTACGAGGGTGCCGTCGGTGAGTTCGACCTCGGCGCCCATGGACCGAAGGATCTCGCGGATCGCATCGCCCGGTTGCGTCGTTGCGGCCGGCCACTGGGGTACGCGCACTTCACCGCCGGTGACCGCAGCTGCAGCCAGAAACGGTGTCGCGTTCGACAGATCCGGTTCGATGACCCAGTGCACCGGGGCAACCGGTCCCGGGTGGACACGCCAGGTATCGGCGTCGCCGCTGTCCTGGGGGGTCTCCACTCGCACCCCGGCCTGCCTGAGCATGTGCACCGTCATCTCGATGTGTGGCATCGACGGCACAGGTTTGCCAATGTGGTGAATGGTGATGCCGTCGTCGAATGCTGCGGCGGACAGCATGAGCCCGGACACGAACTGTGAGGATCCGGATGCGTCGATGTCGACGGCGCCGCCACTCAGGCGCCCAGTGCCTGTCACGCTGAACGGGAGCGAGTCACCCTCCACCTGTGCGCCCACCGACCGTAAAGCTCCCAGGATGGTATCCAGAGGCCGCGAACGGGCTTGCTCGTCGCCGTCGAAGAAGACTGCACCGTAGGCAAGCGTGGCGAGCGGTGGAACGAACCGCATGACGGTTCCGGCGAGACCACATTCGATCGAACAACCGTGGAGTGGGCCGGGAATGATGTGCAGCTCGGTCGGATCGTCTTCATCGATGTCGATCCGTACCCCGAGATCACGCAGAGCGGCGATCATCAGATCGGTGTCTCGGCTCCGCAATGTTCCCGACACCGTGGACGGGCCGGTCGCAAGAGCAGAAATGATCAGTGCTCGGTTCGTCATCGACTTGGATCCGGGCAGGATCACCGTTGCATGTACGGGCTCTGTGGTCGACGGCGCTGTCCAGGTGCTCACTCCTTCATCTTTGCGCATCGACGTTCACTCCGTCGCGATGGGAGCCGTGACCGCCTTGCAGAGCCGAACCAGTTCGCGGGGATCGAGCTCGATTTCCAGTCCGCGCCTACCTCCACTACACAGCACCCGGTCCCACGAGAGTGCCGAGTCGTCGACGATGGTGGCCAACGCCCGCCGTTGCCCCAGTGGTGATATCCCGCCGAGCACGTACCCGGTCGATCGCTCTGCCTGAGCCTGATCGGCCATGGTCACTTTACGAGTGCCGAGAGCCGCCGCCGCCGACTTCAGGGACAGTGTCGTGGTGACGGGTAGTACTGCAACCGCGAGCGTGCGGTCGGCGCACTCGACCACGAGGGTCTTCAAAATCTGCCCACACGCCAGTCCGAGTCGCGCGGTCAGAATGTCTGCGGCTTCGGTCCCGTACGAGGAGGAGTTCGGGTCGTGCTCGTAGCTGTGCAGTCGGTGGTGCACTTTCGCCTGGGCCAGCACCGTGATGGCAGGAGTGGGGGCGCCGCGCATGCGCGCAACCATATCGGCGTCGTGGTGGAACTGGGCTCGAGGGAACACGTGGCGTCGCGTCGGTGTTGAACACGCAAGAATCTCTAGCTGGGAAGGAAGGGATCTGCTGTGACGGTTTCGACAACAGAGCGCCCCTCGCGCACACCTGTCGGTAGCGAAGCGATCTACGTTTTGGGGCTGCCCTCGCCCGCGGTAGCCTGGTCGAACATGGCTACCGAAGGGATCAGCGTGGAGGAAGTCGAGCCGAAAGCTCAGGCGACAGCTGAATCGGCGACCGAGTTGACCGAGCGTTTCGAACGTGACGCGCTCCCGATGCTGGATCAGCTGTACGGTGCCGCACTGCGAATGACCCGCAATCCTGCCGATGCGGAGGATCTGGTTCAAGAAACGTACGTCAAGGCGTACACGGCGTTCAGATCGTTCCGTGAGGGCACGAACCTCAAGGCGTGGCTGTATCGCATCCTGACCAATACCTACATCAACTCTTATCGCAAGAAGCAACGCCAGCCGGCTCAGTACCCGACCGACGAGATCACCGATTGGCAGTTGGCCGCCACCGCTGAGCACTCGTCAGTCGGTTTGCGTTCCGCCGAGGTGGAAGCGCTGGACGCACTTCCCGATGACGACATCAAGGCCGCGTTACAGTCTCTGCCCGAGGACTTCCGAATGGCT